>NZ_AP019807.1:995000-1595000 GCF_007183175.1 Microbulbifer sp. GL-2 | reverse complement strand
CGCACTTATCTCTCCCACTGATCCCATCGCCGTGCTGGCAATTATGAAGAACCTGAAAGCACCAGAGCAGGTTTCCATCCAGGTGGAAGGGGAATCCTTGTTTAACGATGGCTTCGGTATCGTAGTATTTGCGGTCATATATGCCGTGGCATTTGAAGGTGGCCAGCCGACTGTTCCCGCCGTCGCAGAGCTATTCATCGTAGAAGCTGTAGGCGGCATTTTACTGGGGTTGATAATTGGTGGACTGTTTCATTGGTTAATCTGCTGCACCGATGACCACAGCCTGGAATTGTTGCTCACTCTGGTAATCCCTACGGCAGGGTTCTCACTGGCCAATATTCTCGGTGTATCCGGCGCGCTGGCGATGGTGGTAAGCGGCATTATTATCGGCAACTTTACCCGTGAACGCGGATTTTCCCGGGTTAGCCAGCATGAACTGGATAACTTCTGGAATATCACTGAAGACTTCCTCAACGGCTTGTTGTTCCTGTTGGTGGGTCTGTTCCTGATCACTATCGACCTGCGTCCGGCAGACTACCTGCTAATGGTGGTAGGCATTGTTATCGTATTGCTGGCGCGGGTCATGGCAGTGACTGTGCCCTTCGTGTACCTGAAAAGACGGCGGCGCTATCACCCCTATACCAGCCGGATACTGATCTGGGGCGGCCTCAAGGGCGGCCTGGCCCTGGCCCTGGCTATGTCTATTCCCTCCGGCAGTGCCTTCGTGCAGGGGCAAGACCTGCGCTACCTGTGGGTGGTGATGACCTATGGCGTGGTGCTCTTTTCTATCGTGGTGCAGGGCTCTACCATAGCCCCATTAATCCGCCGCAGCCGGGAGTTTGCCGAGCCGGAGAGCGCGGTGGAAGCCAGTCAACGACAAACTGCCAAATAGCGAATACTGATTGATGGAACACTCTAACTTCCTCCTAGAGGCGGTCATTTTTATGGGGGCAGCGGTAATTGCCGTGCCCATCGCCACACGCCTGGGCCTCGGTTCAGTGCTCGGATATCTGCTCGCCGGTGTAGCCATTGGTCCCAGCGCCCTGGGACTTGTAGGCGATGCCAGCGATGAGATGCATGTGGCTGAATTTGGTGTAGCGCTGATGCTGTTCCTGATTGGCCTGGAATTACAGCCGAAAAAACTTTGGCAGATGCGCGGTGCGATTCTTGGCACTGGCAGCGCCCAACTCCTGTTAACCGCCGCCGCAATTGCCGGAGTGGCGCTGCTTTTATTCGACCTGGGTTGGCGGTCCGGGATCGCTATCGGTCTGATCTTAGCCCTGTCATCCACCGCTATCGTGCTGCAATCCCTCAGTGAAAAGGGGTTGCTGAAAACCCAGGGCGGACGCAGCGCCTTTGCTGTGCTGCTGTTTCAGGATATCGCCGTTATCCCCATCCTTGCTCTGCTGCCACTCCTTGCCGGCACCCCCGCCGAGGCACATGCCAGTGGCCTGAGTGGATGGCAATATGCCGCCGCAGTTATTGGTACCATCGCCGCTTTTGCAATTGCCGGCCGCTACTTGCTCGGCCCATTACTGCGCCTGGTAGCGGGAAGCCAGGTGCGCGAGATGTTTACTGTCACCTCCCTGCTTATTGTGTTCGCCGCCGCCGCGGTCATGAGCTGGTTGGATTTATCCCCTGCGCTGGGCACCTTCCTCGCCGGTGTCCTGCTGGCGGAAAGTGAATTTCGCCACGAATTGGAGGCGGATATACAACCGTTCAAAGGGCTGCTGTTGGGGCTCTTTTTTATCGCCGTGGGCGCCAGTCTGAACTTCGCCCAGATTGCAGAAAATCCGATGCTGTTATTTGGGCTGGTAATCGCTCTGGTCTTGGTGAAATTCGCCGTCCTATTCGCCCTGGCGCGGGTCATGCGCTTGTCAAAAGGAGAGGACTGGCTATTCGCCCTGTCCCTGGCCCAAGCGGGGGAATTCGGTTTCGTACTGGTGTCCTTTTCCACCCAAATCCAGGTATTGGATGCGGGTGCAAGCAGCCTGCTGGTGGCGCTAATCGCTCTGACAATGGCGCTCACACCTGTATTGCTACTTGTATTTGAACAATTCATCCAGCCGCGCTTCCTGGTTGGGCCGGAAGGCCCCCTGGTGCCCGATAGCCCTTCACCAGTGGACCATGGCTCGCCGGTAATCATTATCGGGTACGGCCGCTTTGGGCAGATCACCGGGCGCCTGTTAAATGCCTGTGGCTTCGGCACCACACTGCTGGAACGCAATGCAGAACAGCTGGATCTGGTACGTCGCTACGGTATTGAGGCCTATTATGGCGATGCCTCTCGAGAGGACCTGCTGCGCGCAGCCGGCGCCAAGAGTGCACGCTTGGTGATCCTGACCTTGAGCGACCAGGCTGCCTCCCTGGAAATCATCGCTCAGCTACAAAAGCACTTCCCCAACCTGACTATCCTCGCCAGGGCGCGCAACCGTATGCATCAATACGCGCTGATGGAAGCCGGAGTAAAGTATATCTTCCGCGAGACCGTAGACTCGGCGCTGTCAATCGGCGAAAAAGCTTTGGTACTGCTTGGCCTCAGCCCCCTGCAGGCGCGGCGGGCTGCACGAAAATTCAAACAGCATGATGAGCGCATGCTGGAGGCGCTGTTTCCTTACTGGCGCGATGAAACCCAGCATATCGCCCAGGCACGCATCTACCGTGAGCAACTGTTGCAAGCTCTGCAACAGGACAGACGCGATAAGGATCTGCACCTGGATCACTATTGGGAGGAGGCACAGCCGGAGACAGAGAAGTCTTAGCGCTCAAAAAGGAAGTGGCTGCCTAGCCTTTTGATATTAGGCTGGCCTCTACCAGGTCCAATTCCAATACCAGTTTGCGGTGCAGTTCATCATCGATTTCCCTGCGTATCCGTAAGGCAAGGAGTTGTTTGCGCTCGGCGGCGAGAGCCGCCAGGCGGAAATTACGCTCCACTCGCGCACGCACCCATACCTGTTCATCACATTCATCGTCGCCGGTGCTGATACGACGACGATATACCTCAAGCAAATGATCGACGACCTCATAAGCAACATCTTTATGCTCCCAATGCGCATTGATGCTGCTGCGCAGTACCACCAAACGCTGCTCTGCAGCCTTGGCCGCAGACATTCTTGCGCCCCGCTCATCGCCAATCGCTGCCAGTTGCGGTGTGTCCGGTAAATGCTTCAGTAAAAGTGGAAGAGCAAAGCTGGCCAGCAATAGTGAAAAGAGGATAACCCCCATAGCGATTGCCAGTGCCAACTCTCGCCCTGGCAAGGGCGAACCGTCGTGCAACAGCAGGGGCAAGGAGAAAGCACCGGCCAAAGTGATTGCGCCACGCACTCCAGCCACAGTCAAAACACTCACCAAAGTAAAATGCTCCGAGAGAGAGCGAATACTTTGACGAAAACGGGAAAAGTAGAGAGACACCCATACCCAGACGAAGCGCAGTAACAGCAGGGCCAGTGAGATTGCCAGGATATATAGAGCCACCACGCCTAAGCCCGTATGCCTGGTACCCACTAGGTCCACCTCAGATAGGCGCACCAACTGCTCCCCCAGTAATACAAAGATAATCCCATCCAATACTGTTTGTACTGTATTCCAGACCGCGCGACGATCCATACGAGTAGTGGACATTTCCGAGCCATGCAAACTGGTGTAGTGGGTAGCTATACCCGCTGTTGCGGCCGCCAGGATGCCCGAGACTTCGAGACTCTGCCCCGTCATGTAGGCGGCAAAAGGCACCAGCAGGCTCACCAGTATCTGTATTACTGAATCCTCACCTCCAATTCGCACCAGCAAACGCAGCAGATACCCACAAATAAACGCAACGCCAGCGCCGATAGCAATGCCGCCCACGGCAACCCAGACAAAACCACCTACTGCCTGTGAAAAGGAAAAGCTTCCGGTCATCGCGGCCGCTACCGCGAAACGAAAGATATCCAGCCCCGAGGCATCGTTAAACAGAGATTCCCCAGCGAGAATATGCTCCAGTCGCGCCGGCATGGCGTTGCCACCGTGCACAGCAGAAACCGCGACCGGATCTGTGGGCGCCAGTATCGCCGCTACGGCAAAAGCCACGGCAATAGGCATGACCGGAACCAGCCAATAGATAAAGTACCCCATGCCCACAACGGTAAAGATCACCAGACCAACGGCCAAAGTGGCAATTAACCCGAGATCCCTGAAAAAAGCTCCTTTGGGGATACGCCAACCGGCCAGAAATAACAGCGGCGGGATAAAAAGCAGGAAGAAGATTTCAGGGTCTAGCGGTATCTTGATGCCAAAAATACTGCCGAGGAGAAAACCGCCGACAATCTGAAGTAACGGCAGGGGAATAGGCAAAGGGAGAATACGCGCGACAATAAGGCTGAGAGCCACCACTAACAGCAACAGTAGTGCAATTACGAGATAGTGCATCGCTTGCTCAGGATCCTTATGAGGCCCGCCGCGCAGTGGCATTTAACCCGACATGCATCGGGTTAATCATTTCAGCCAGTATAGGAAACTGCGGATGCCATAAGTGTACTTAGCTAATCAAACATATCCGGCTGCTCCTCGCAGATCACGCTGTATAATGGCTGGAAGCTGAATAACCCTGCCAACTCCGTACCCACTACCGCACGTGTACGGATAGCTACTTCTGGTTCAATCAAAACCGGTTTTCCCGCCGCCTCAGCCATTAATTGCGCCTGGCAACTGCGCTCCATCGTGATATACCACCAGGCAGCTTCATCCACAGTTTTTCCCACAGTCAGCAGACCGTGGTTCTGCAATATCAGCGCTTTGTAATGGCTCAGCGCTTGTGCCAGGGCCGCACCTTCTCCCATTTCCAGCACAACACCAGAAAAGGTATCCAACAAACCATGGTCATCAAAGAAAGCACAGGCATCCTGGGTAATTGGGTCCAGTAAACGCCCCAGGGTAGACCAACTTTTTCCAAATAGAGAGTGCGCGTGGGCCGCCGCTACAATTTCCGGGCGGGTCCGGTGAATATGGGAGTGAATGGTAAAAGCGGCTCCATTTAAATAACCGTCGCCCTCTACCACCTCCCCTTTGTGGTTGACCAACAGTAGCTGCGACATGCGCATTTTCTGGAACGCCACTCCCATGGGATTTACCCAAAAATGATCCTCAAACTCAGGGTCCCGTACAGTAATGTGGCCGGCAATTCCCTCATCGTAGCCAAATTTTCCAAATAATCGAAAAGCAGCTGTCAGTTTTCTTTTGCGCTCTTCACGTACCTGTGTCGGTGGTAATAGAGGGTCTCCCAGCAACATATTAATGTCACCATTCATAACTGCTGCATCGATGCCTGTTTTTTTTCTTGTTGTTTCTACAGTGCTCATCGGCCGGACCTCTTTAACAGGGAAAATTCCGAAATCCGGTTATAACACGTAACATCAATGTCCGGCGAGTGTAGACGTGAGAGTTATTTTTTATATATTCTGCAAAGAAATGACTTTCATGTCTTTAAATGAGATATATCTTTGGGGAGAATCCGTAATTTTTCCCACGCCAAAAACAGTTATATTTATTCCCCCCCCAAAAAAATGAGTCATTTATTTATAACCCGTTCTTTTAAGAGAAAAAATAAATCCGCAAATAGGACCCAAAAGAAATTTTTTCCCGGGAGTTATTCAAACCCTTCCAGGACAATTTTTCCTTTAGTCGCCTTTGACTCTACCATGGCATGGGCCTTGCGCAGATTTTCTGCATTTATTTTTCCAAAAAATTGGCCAAGAGTAGTCTTTATTAACCCGCTATCAATTAAGCCAGCCAATTCACTGAGTAGTTGATTTTGCGCGCGCATATCTTCAGTTTCAAATAGCGAGCGAGTAAACATAAACTCCCAGTGAAGAGAGATGCTTTTCTGCTTCAATGCAGATACATCGAGTGACGGGGGATCATCAATTAACGCAAACTTACCCTGGGGCTTTATGCTCTTTACGATCTCAGCTTGGTGATCCTCAGTATTGGTCAGGCTAACGACATAATCGATCTCACCGAAGCCTGCGCCTGCCAATGCTTCACTCAAGGGATTGCAGTGATTAATCACATGATGCGCACCAAGCTGTTCCAGCCAGGCCTTCGTTTCTGGGCGTGAGGCTGTGCCAATAACCCTGAGATTCGTCAGGCGCCGGGCCAACTGAACGAGAATGGAGCCTACGCCTCCCGCAGCACCGATCACCAAAACAGACTTGCTCTTGTCCTCTTTACCCACCTCGACTTGTAAACGATCAAAAAGCAGTTCCCAGGCAGTAATAGCAGTCAGGGGCAGGGCGGCGGCCTCAGCATCAGACAAATTACAGGGCGCTCGGCCGACGATGCGCTCATCCACCAACTGATACTGGGCATTGCTGCCTGGGCGGGAAATATCACCTGCATACCAAACACGATCCCCGACGGCGAACTCTGTGACTTCGGGACCCACTTCTCTTACGATCCCCACGGCATCCCACCCCAGGACTTTCCACTGCCCCACAGCCGGTACAGATCTGGAGCGCACTTTAGTATCCACAGGATTTACCGATATTGCTCGCACCTCAACCAGTAAATCTCGCCCAGTCGCCTTGGGAACCGGCAGGGAAATATCCTGCAGGGATTGGGGGTCAGAGATAGGCAGAGAATGTTGGTAACCTACGGCCTTCATCATGATAAAACTTCCTGTGTGAGCAGCGTGATTAAGATAAAACCATCCTAATCATTGTTATTCACAAGAAAAACCGCCTCAATATGTAAGGTGTTTCAAAAAATATGATAAAAACCAGATTATCTGTAAGTTGCTGCCTAGTTACCCACTGGATAATGCGGCCTTGATTGAAGCAACGCCTGTGGAAAACTCTGTGGAGCTAGCCCAAAAAATCGCGCAGAAGTGCATTGAATCTTCTTGCTGCTTCCAGAAACAGGAAGTGACTGCCCCCGTCGCTAGCCTCAATAATTTCCAGTCGCGAACCTAGAATTTGCTTGTGAATCCATTGCTGGCATTCCACCGGGTGGGGACTGGCCCTGCCGAAGGTGATCATGGTGGGCTTTTGAATGCGGGGTATAAAATCTCGCCAGTCACGGGTGACATTGTCAATAAACAGGCGCGCTGCCAGAGTTCGGGGAAATTGCAGGTTAATCGCTAGCAACTCGTCTCGCTCTTGAGGGGACATCACCGGGGTCACCATGGACTCCAGGATATTCCGAGTGGTTCGCTCGGCGTCGGGCCCGATCAATTGGTTGGTAAACTGGTAAAGTCCGTCGGGCGTGATAATTGCCCCTGCATCTAAACACTGCTTTTCCGACCAGCCAGGATCGGCGAGTAGGGCCGCGGGCTCATCGATAAAAACCAACTTGGAAACCTGGGAATCGCCGAACATCTCCAGATAACTCCAGATAACCGAAGCACCGGCCGAATGGCCAAGCAGGTAGAGTGGATATGGCCTGAGGACAGTAATCAGTTCCTGCAGGTCCTTAGCCAAGCGGGCAATGCGGTAGCCATGTGAGGGTTTATCAGAGAGGCCGTGGCCGCGCATATCCAGGGCGATCACTTGCAAGTGATCACTCAATCCGGCGAGCTGGTGCTTGAATAAAGCAGCTCCCTGGGACCAACCATGCAGAATCAACAGAGTCGGCCCCGAGCCCGCCTGCAGGTATCTGAGAGTCACCCCATCTGAGGTGGTAAATGCAAACCGCTCTGCAGGTTTATTCATAAGCCATCCCTGGCTATAAGGGGTTTACTCTACAGTTACCGACTTAGCCAGGTTCCTCGGCTGGTCCACATCGGTGCCTTTCAGTACCGCCACATGATAGCTGAGCAGCTGTAAGGGCACAGTATAGAGAATCGGTGCCAGGCTCTCTGGGGAGTCCGGTACCTCTATTACGGTTACTCCCTCCTCACTGGTAAAACCGGCCGTGGGGCTGGCAAATACAAATAGCTGGCCACCGCGCGCGCGCACTTCCTGCAAGTTGGACTTGAGCTTTTCCAACAACTCATTGTTTGGCGCCACAACGATCACCGGCATGTCCGCATCCACCAGCGCCAGGGGACCGTGCTTGAGCTCCCCTGCCGGATAAGCTTCGGCATGGATATAGGAGATTTCCTTAAGCTTCAGGGCTCCTTCCAAAGCGATCGGGAACTCGACACCGCGGCCGAGGAACAATGCATGATTCTTTTCCGCGAAAGCCTCACTGGTGTGCTGAACCACCTTATCGAGAGCAGTAAAATCCTCCATCAACTGCGGTAATTTGTGCAAAGCGTCAACCAGTTCTGCTTCTCGTTCAGAGGAGAGACCATTGGCCTTGGCCATTGCGATACAGAACAGTTGCAGGGCTACTAACTGGGTGGTGAAAGCCTTGGTGGAGGCCACACCAATTTCAGGGCCGGCTTCGGTCATCAGGGAAAGCTCAGATTCTCGCACCAGTGAACTGTTAGGCACATTGCAGATAGTCATGGATGCCAGGTAGCCAAGCTCCCGCGCCTGGCGCAAGGCCGCCAGGGTATCCGCAGTTTCACCAGACTGGGAGATGGTGACAAACAGGGTGCCCGGTCGCACCACTGTTTTGCGATAACGCAGCTCGCTAGCCACTTCCACCGAACAAGGAACTCCGGCCCAATCCTCCAACCAATAGCGAGCCACCATCCCTGCGTGGTAGCTGGTTCCACAAGCGACAATCTGTATCTGTTGCACCTGCGGCAGTATTTCTTGAGCTCGGGTGCCCAGTGCCTGGGACAAAACAGATTGATCGCCAATACGCCCAGCCAGGGTCGCAGCTACTACTTCCGGCTGCTCAAAAATTTCTTTCTGCATATAGTGGCGGTAGCGCCCTTTGTCAGCCACATCGTGACCACCATCCAGCTTATGAACCGGGCGGCTGACTTCTTGCCCCTGTTTATCTCTCACAGAAATACCACCGCGGCGTACCTCGGCAACATCGCCTTCCTCAAGGAAGATAAAGCGGTCGGTAACCTGGCGCAGGGCCATAGGATCTGAGGCAATAAAGTTTTCCTCAATACCAACGCCCAAGACCAGGGGGCTGCCATAACGAGCGCAAGCCAGGACTTCAGGCTCCTCTCTGCTGATGACGGCGAGCGCATAAGCACCTTCGAGCATTTGTGTGGCCTTACCTACAGCATCCACCAAACTGAGCCCTTCTTTGCTCAGGGAGTGAATCAGATGCACCACCACCTCTGTGTCGGTATCTGAAGCAAATTGATAACCTTTTTCCCGAAGCTCTGAACGTAAAACCTGATGGTTTTCAATAATGCCGTTATGTACCAGAGCGATGTGGCCGGACATGTGCGGGTGCGCATTTTCATCGGATGGAACCCCGTGTGTAGCCCACCGGGTATGAGCGATGCCCTGGTGGCCCTCGGCGGGGTCCACTTCAAGCTTGGCTTCCAGGTCGGCCACTTTGCCCAGGCTCTTGCGCAATTGCAGCTGGCCATCATCATTACGCAGGCAGACTCCCGCTGAGTCGTAGCCGCGATATTCGAGGCGACGCAATCCCTCCAGCAGAATTTCAGTTACATTGCGCTGCGCAAGGGCGCCAACAATTCCACACATGTTGATCTCCTAGTAAATCAATTTTCAATGTTTATTTCTTTTCCTAACCTTGGCTAGGCTCTGCCTGTCGCATCTGCACGAATTACCTGTATCCCCAGCGTCTCAATTTGTTCCTGGGCGCAGTCACTTAAGCCCGCATCAGTTACCAGGGTATCTATTCGCTCCCAGGGCAGCTCCAGATTTGGGATACGCCTACCCACTTTGCTGGATTCCGCTAACACCACCACCTCGCGGGCAACTTCAGCCATTATGCGCGACAAGCCAATCTGTTCGTTAAATGTACAGGTGCCACGTTCCAGATCTATTCCATCGGCACCGATAAAGGCGCGATCAAAGTCGTAATCCCGCAGTACCTGTTCCGCCACCTTGCCCTGAAACGCCTCAAAGTGGGGATCCCAGGTACCTCCGGTCATCAGCAGCGTGGGCTCGTTTTCCAACTCGCGCAAAGCGTTAGCCACATGTAGGGAGTTGGTCATTACAACCAGGCCTCGCTTGCGTTCCAACTCGGGGATCATTGCCGCGGTGGTGCGGCCGTAATCGATAACAATGCGGTGGTGATCAGGAATAAGTGCCGCCGCTGCACGGCCAATTGCGCGCTTGACCTCCGAGGGGCCTTCCTCCACCACCAATTCCCGCGGTACCGGAATAGCACCGCCACGGCGGCGCAGTAGCAAGCCGTGGTTTTCCATCGCGGTTAAATCCTTTCGAATCGTAACCTCAGAGGTTTCGAAGCGTCGCGCCAACAGCTCAACACTGGCCTCACCAGCCTCATTGAGCAGGCTCATAATGCCGTGGCGACGTTGTTGTGTATTACGTTTGGACATGGATGGTTAACTTTCGTTTCGAAACTTAAAGATAGCAAAACGAAAGGTAAGTTCCCACATTAGTTTTATTGGTGGCAATTATTCTTTTGCGGCGCCGGATTTAATACGAGAGGGAAGTACTGGGGTGTCGTTCAGCTGGAAAGTGCCTGCAACATAGCCTGGAGAAAACGCGCCAACTCACCGCCAGTTACGGCTCGATGATCAGCACTGATGGAAAGTGGCAACAGTGGGCGCATGGCTGGCCATCGGTCTACAACTACCACCCCCTGGCAAACCCGCCCAGCACCAATAATCGCGACAGTTGGCGGCAACACTACCGGAGTGGCATAGCGGCCTGCGATAGCACCGAAATTAGACAACAGTATGGTTGCTCCCTGTAAATCGCTCTGTGCGATGCCTGTCTCCCTGGCTTGGTGCTTGTAGTCGGCGACCTGCTGCATCAACTCTTTATCAGAGCGCTTCACAACGTTCCTTAGTACCGGGACAAATAGCCCTCTTGGTGAATCTACTGCCAAACCAATATTCACGCTCTGTTGGGGGGCCAGCCGGTCCTCCTGGTAGAGGGCATTGAGCGTTGGTTCCGTCAAACATGCCGTCTGCACCGCGCGAATCAGGCGTAATAAGGCCGGCTCACTGCCCCACCAAGTGGAGATATCGGCATCGTCGCACAGGGTAATCTGCGCCACCTGGTCCCGCGCACGGCTCATGGAAAGTCCCATGGCGCGTCGCGCCGGCGACATAATCACTTGTGAGTCAGTTCTTTGGGTGGAAGAGGAAAATGGGGATGCAGGGCTGGTACAGGGGGCAGTAGCGTTAGGCTTTCCCGCAGTCTTCGGCATGGAATCCGCTGCCGAACGCACCTGGGCTTCAGTCACCAAAGCGCCATTTTCTGAAAGTCGTTGTAAATCCACCCCCAAACGGCGGGCGAGGGCGCGTACTGAAGGTGTTGCCAGCCGACTGGGACCCTCAGAGATTCCTTGTTCAGCGCCCAGGACACCCTGCCCCTGCTCCAACTTGCCGACAACCGTGCCACTATCGCGGCTGGAGCTGTGTTCTTCGACAGCTTGGGGAGGCTCTTGAATTCCACTTTGCGTAACTTCGGGACTTGGGGATGGTACTTCCTCGGCCCCGGCTGTCTCACCCTCAGCAGCAAACCCTACCAAAGGTTCGCCTACATTGACGGTTTCGTCCTCAGCCGCGAACAGCTTCTCGATTTTGCCTCCCCAGGGGGCAGGCACCTCCACTAGCGCCTTGGCAGTTTCCACCGTCACCAGGCTTTCATGAGCGACTATGCTGTCTCCCTCACTGATATGCCACTCTCGTACTACTGCATCAGGTAAACCCTCCCCGAGATCCGGCAAAGTGAAAATTTTCATGCCGCTCCTCCATTGGCATAATCGAGTACTTGCCGCACCGCAGAAAGAATACGCGGCACACCCGGCAAATACTCATCCTCCAGTTGGTAGTAAGGCATCACGGTATCGTAGCCGGTAACTCGTTGTACCGGCGCATACAAGAGGTCGAAAGCATATTCGTTAATCTGCGCAGCCACTTCGGCCCCAAGCCCACAAAATCGCGCAGCCTCGTGCACCACCACGCAGCGATGGGTTTTTTCCAGTGAGTCGATTACGGTATGAATGTCCAGTGGCTTTAGGGTGGCGGGATCAATCACCTCCGCCTCTATGCCTTCGCCGGCCAGCTGCTCGGCAGCCTGTAGAGTTTCTTTGAGAGAGGCCCCCCAAGCGATCAGAGTGACATCTTTCCCCTCACGTAAAATAAAAGCCCGATCCAACGGCAGCGCCTCACCACTATCCGGTACTTCCTGGCGCACCGCACGGTAAATACGCTTCGGCTCAAGGAAAATAACCGGGTCCGGGTCGCGAATGGCTGCCAGCAGTAACCCATAAGCACGGGCTGGGGAGGAGGGCACAATCAAACGCAGACCCGGGATATGAGCAAAAAGGGCCTCGGTACTTTCCGAATGGTGTTCAGGCGCATGGATTCCACCACCGTAGGGTGCCCTATACACTATTGGGCAAGACAAGCGCCCACGGGTACGGTTGCGGAATCGCCCGGCGTGACTGAGGATATGATCCAGGGCGGGGTAGATAAATCCCATAAACTGGAATTCCGCCACTGGGCGCAACCCCTGGGCGGCCATGCCGATAGCCATTCCTGCGATCATAGTTTCTGCCAGCGGTGTATCAAGCACCCGGGCACTTCCGAACCTTGCCTGCAACCCCTCGGTAGCGCGAAAGACACCGCCATTCACCCCAACATCCTCACCAAACACAACCACCCTCTGGTCTGCCTGTAATTCGAAAGAGAGTGCCTGGGTAACGGCTTCCACCAACGTAATCTCGGCCATCACCTTTCTCCCCGCAGTTGTTGGTACTGCTCCAGGAAGGCCTCAGGCAGAGTTTCGTAGAGATGGTCAAAGATAGCGGTGGCCGTATCCCTGGGAGTGTCCCGATATTCCTGCACAGCTTTTTCCAGAACCTGGTTCAGCTCCCGGTGCATTTCTTCTTCCTGGGAATCTCCCCAGAATCCTTGGGCCTGCATATAAGTGCGCAGGCGCAGCAATGGCTCCCGCGACCAGGCGTCACTCAGGGCCTCTTTGGGTTGGTAGCGGCTGGCATCATCGGCAGTAGTGTGATCGCATAAACGATAGCTGACTGCCTCTATGAGTGATGGCCCGTCACTATTGCGGGCCCGTTGCACTGCATCCCCTACTGCCTCACGTACCGCAATCACATCATTACCATCCACCTGTAAACTGGGGATGCCAGCGGCAATCGCCTTTTGCGCCAGGGTTTTGCACGCAGTTTGTCCAGAGCGGGGCAGGGAGATAGCCCACTGGTTATTGTTGATCACCACCACCAGTGGCAGCTGCCAGTCTCCCGCCAAGTTGATAGCTTCGTAAAAGTCCCCCCGCGATGTGGAACCATCCCCACCTGTAGTGACGGCAACACGCATGGGTTCATCCAGCTGTTCATGTTTGTACTTAAGGGCGAAAGCAACCCCCGCTCCATGTAACATTTGCGTGGCAATTGGAACACTCAGGGGCAAATCTTCGCGGGCGTGGCGAAAGTTTTGACCACGTTCATCCCCACCCCAGATAGCATAGATTTCCTGAATAGTGACACCGCGCTCCAAGAGGGCACCTGTTTCGCGGTAATTGGGGCAGTACACATCCTCTTTGGACATGGCGGCACCGACACCGACGCCTATAGCTTCCTGCCCGAGACTGGATGGGTAAGTGCCGAGCTGGCCAGTGCGCTGCATTTTTACCGCGCGGTCGTCCACCATCCGCGCCAATGACATCTGCCGATAAAAAGCAGTCAGCGTGTCCGGGGTGGCAAAATCTGGCAGCGCCTGGGTCGTTTGACCCCGCTCATCCAGATACTGTAGCGAGGCGATATCAAAACTGGCGAGCAATTGCATTCTTGGCTTGTGCATCGGGCCATTCCTTGTATTCCCGAAGCGCAAGTTTAATGGATAGGTCTGGGCACAGAGTGTGCGAGGAGGGAACCCCCGCCGGAATTCGATATTCCTGCGAAAATTCCCGATAGCTTAGGGGCTAGCTTTTTTTGACCGGGCGTTGCCAGCCGCCGATATTGCGTTGTTTACCTCGCGCCACCGCCAGTTCATCACTAGCCACTTCGCGGGTAATGGTGGAACCCGCCCCTACCGTAGCCCCACTACCCACTTTAACCGGGGCCACCAGCGCGGTGTTAGAGCCAATAAATGCGCCATCGCCTATTTCAGTCAACGACTTATTCACTCCGTCATAATTACAAGTGATAGTCCCAGCGCCGATATTCACTGACTCACCTACTTCCGCATCACCCACATAGGAAAGGTGGTTGATCTTGCTGCCGGCACCAATTTTTACCTTTTTGGTTTCGACAAAGTTGCCGACCTTGGCGCCAGCTGCCAGCTCAGTGCCAGGGCGCAGCCTTGCGAAGGGACCTATGGTGCAGGCTTTACCCACCTCTGCACCCTCAATCATGGAGTTAGCCTCCACGCGGGTACCGTCTGCCAGACGACAGTTCTTCAGTAAACAATTGGGGCCGATCTGCACACCTTTGCCAAGGGTGACACTGCCCTCAAAGATACAGTTAATATCAATGGAAACATCAGTATCACATTCAAGGCTGCCGCGGATATCGATACGTGCCGGATCGAGCAGGGTGGTACCGGCATTCATCAGGGCCAACGCGCGGCCATGTTGTAAAGCTCTCTCCATCTGTGCCTGCTGAGCGCGGCTGTTTACCCCAGAGACCTCCAGGACATCGCTGGCACGTACGCCGGTTACAGCTATCTCTTCGCTGACTGAACGGGCGATGACATCGGTCAGGTAATATTCTCCCTGAGCATTATCACAGGAGAGTTCTGGTAACCAGTGCGACAGCAATTCTGCTGGCGCCGCTAATATACCGGTATTTACTTCGCGGATAGCGAGGGTATCCGCGTCTGCGTCCTTTTCCTCTACGATGGCAAGTACCCGGCCCGCCTCATCGCGCACAATGCGTCCATAACCGGCGGGGTTGGCCATCTCCACAGACAGTAGTGCCGGCCCCTTGTCCGCTGCCGACAGCAGCGACTGCAGCGTGCCCGATTTCACCAGAGGCACGTCGCCATAAAGCACCAGTACCGTCGTGCCTTCACGAAAGTTTGGAATGGCCTGGGCCACCGCATGACCAGTACCCAGCTGCTCCGTCTGCTCTACAAACTTGACGCCACTGTCGGCGAAACGCTCCTGCACCAGCTCGGCACCGTGACCGATCACCACCGTGATTTCCACTTCTCCCAGTTGCCTCGCCGTATCTATAACACGTCCCAACATGGGGATTCCGCCAATCGGATGCAGCACTTTGGGCAGGTCTGAGCGCATGCGGGAGCCTTTGCCCGCAGCCAAAATCACAACGTCGATAGTCATCTTGGTTTGAAATCTCGCTAAATTCGCTAATTTGGGGGCATTGTCGCCAGTCCTACCCGGTAACTCAACCCAACCCGGCTGGTTGGCGCTGAGCGCATTGCGATTGCCGGCTGGCAGCGATCCCGGTAATTTACTACCGGCAAATCAATATATTGCCCACTACAACAGAACAGTTAGAGCCACCGCAGCGCAAAGCGGTGGGGGGAAAATTGTCCATGAACACATTCAAGCAGAACAAATACCGGCACCACTTATTGGCAATAGCGGCAATGGCGCTGACCCTGCCCATAGCAGCGACAGCAGAAAACGCCAATAGCCAGGAAGCGGTAAAAGAAGAGCAGTCTTGGGATATCAACAAGCCGGCTTACGAATTCAAACCAATCCAGCTGGATACCCGCGAAACCACCTGGAGCAACCTGGACATCAGCCCCGATGGTAAAACCATCCTGTTTGATATGCTCGGCGATATTTATGCCTTGCCTATAGCCGGTGGCGAGGCTGTGGCCCTGACCAATGAAATCGCCTGGAATATGCAGCCGCGCTTCAGCCCAGACGGCAAAACTATCGTATTTATCAGCGACCGTGACGGCGCCGACAATATCTGGCTGATGGATCGCAACGGCGAGAACCTGCGCCAGTTAACCACAGAGAAAGAGAATCTGCTGCACTCACCAAACTGGAGCCCTGATGGCCAGTACCTGGTGGCGCGTAAAGGCTTTATGTCTGGTCGCAGTATTCCCGCTGGCGAGATCTGGATGTACCACTACGGTGGTGGAGAAGGGCGCCAGTTGAAAGAGCGTATCGGTGGTGAAATCGCGCAGAAAAATATTGCCGACCCGGCTTTCTCCCCAGATGGTCGCTACGTCTACTACTCGATCGATACCACCCCCGGCACCGTTTGGAAGTACAACAAAAACTCCACCCAGGAGATTTTTGCTATCAACCGCTACGATCTGCAGGACGGTGAAGAGGAGACCTTTATCTCTGGTCCCGGTGGTGCAGTTGCACCAGTACCTTCCCCAGACGGCAGCAAACTTGCCTTTATTCGCCGCCAGGACAACCAGACCTCTCTATTTCTGAAAGATCTGGACACTGGCCTGGAAACCCCCGTTTACTCCGGCCTTGAGCGCGATCTACAGGAAATTTTTGGCCCGCACGGCAACTATGTACAATACGATTGGATGCCCGATGGCGAGTCCCTGATCGTATGGACTGGTGGCAAGTTCCTGCGTATCTCCGTACATGGCGACAGCGTTGCACCAATTGAAGCTCATGTAAAAGTCGAGAAGCAGGTAGCCGATGCGGTGCGCTTCCCAGTGGATGTGGCGCCGGATTCTTTTGATGTGAAGATGATCCGCTGGGCGCAAAAATCCCCCAACGGTAAGCAAGTGGCATTCCAGGCCCTTGGCAAGATTTATATCCAGGATATCGACAGCGGCAAACGACGCCGTCTGACCCGCCAGAATGACCATTTCGAATTTTACCCAAGCTGGTCCCGCGATGGACGTGAAATCACATATGTCTCTTGGGATGACCAGAATCTCGGCCACGTGCGAGTGGTTTCCGCACGCAACGGTCGCGGCAAGAATATCACCAGTCAGCCCGGTCTGTATGTCGAGCCCACCTTCTCCCCGAGCGGTGATACCGTAGCTTACCGCCGCTTTACTGGCGGCTACCTGCTTAGCCCAGAGTACTCCCTGGAGCCGGGCATCTATCTGGCTGACACCGACGGCGACTGGCAGCGTCGGGTGGTTAAGTCCGGTTACGAGCCCCACTTTGGCGCCACAGATGAGCGTATTTACTTCTCAGAATACGAGCACGCAGACGGCGGCAAGCGGGTTCTGAAAAGTACTAACCTGGAAGGCAAAGACGAGCGCGAGCATCTGCACGGCTCCGAAATCACCTCCTTCCGCTTGTCTCCAGACGGTAAATGGGTCGCCTTTACCCAGGATTTTAAAGCCTTTGTCGCGCCCTTTATGCACACAGGCAAGTCCGAGGTGATTGGCCCCAATAGCAAAGCGGTTAAAGTTACCCAGGTATCCAAGCGCGCCGGTGAGAACCTGCATTGGTCCACCGATAGCAACACCCTCGGCTGGGCCCACGGACCCACGCTGTTCGAGCGCGAACTGAAAGATGCCTTCAGCTTTGTTGCCGGTGCCCCCGAGGAACTGCCGGAGCCGGTGTCTGAAGGCATCAACCTCAGCTTTAAGCAATCATTCGATAACCATGCAAGTCTTACTGCACTGGTCGGCGGCAATGTTGTCACCATGCGCGATGCTGAGAACACCCGTGAAATTATCGAAGATGGCGTGGTTCTGTTCCGCGGCAACCGCATCGTTGCAGTTGGCCCAGCTGCTGAAATAGAAATTCCCATGGAAGCGAAGCGCATCGACATAACCGGGAAAACTGTACTGCCGGGCCTTATCGACGCCCATGCTCACGGCGCCCAGGGGCGGGAGGAGATTATCCCGCAGCAAAACTGGAACCTGTACTCCAGCCTGGCATTCGGGGTCACTACTATTCACGACCCTTCCAATGACAGCAGTGAGGTCTTTTCCGCTGCGGAATTACAGAAAGCCGGCCTGATTACCGGACCACGTATTTTCTCCACCGGCACCATTCTCTATGGCGCCAAAGGCCCAGGCTATAAAGCCAAGATCAACTCACTGGAAGATGCCCAGTTCCACGTAAACCGACTTAAGGAAATGGGTGCCATCTCGGTAAAGAGCTATAACCAACCCCGCCGCGATCAGCGCCAGCAGGTACTACAGGCTGCCCGCGAAGCCGAGATGATGGTGGTCCCCGAAGGCGGTGGTAAGTACCAGCACAATATGAATATGATTGTGGATGGGCATACGGGTATCGAGCACTCCCTGCCTATCGCCAATGTCTATGCCGACGTAGAGCAGCTGTGGAGCCAAACTCAAGTGGGTTATACACCGACTTTCGTGGTGGCTTATGGCGGTCTCTGGGGTGAGGAGTACTGGTATGACCGCACTGAGGTGTGGAAAAACGAACGCCTGACCCGCTTTACTCCGGACTTTATCGTCAACCCCCGCTCCATCCGTCGCCCCACTGCGCCAGATGCCCACTACAATCACTTTAACGTTGCCCGCCAGGCCAAGCAGTTGCGCGATGAGGGGGTTACCGTACATATCGGCGCCCACGGACAACGTGAAGGACTGGGTGCCCACTGGGAGATGTGGATGATGGAGCAGGGCGGCTTTACGCCTTGGGAAGCCTTCCGCGCCGGCACCATCGACGGTGCGCGATATCTGGGTATGGACGGCGATATCGGCAGTATCGAAGCCGGTAAACTGGCTGACCTAATCGTGATCGATGGCAACCCGCTGGACAATCTGCGCCTTTCAGAAAATATTAATTACACAGTCATCAATGGTCGTGTTTTTGAGGCGGAAACCATGAATGAAGTGGGTGCTGGTGAGCGCCTGGCGTTCTTCCATGAACGCCTGCCTATCAGTGCAATGCCTGCTCCTACTGCGGAAGCAGTACAGGAGAAAATGGAACGCCACCACTGGGTACACTGAGGCTTCTTTAGCCTCACTACTCTAAAGTGAGAGGCAGCTTAATAAAAAGGCCTGGGGATTGTATCCCCCAGGCCTTTTTAAGTTGCAGATAAGTAATATGAAAATCAGCCTTCGATTCTTTTTTGCAGTCCTTCACCCAAATACCACACGCACCGAAACACCTCTCTCCGAGATAGCCAACTGAGATATTCAGGATATTTTTACCCACACCTATAATACTGCCAAACATCGGATTAAATTTCCTCATTCTCCGACCTAAGTCCTAACCATAGAAAACGTCCGCTCATAGCATATACGTTGGATAAACTATTTAGCCCGGCGACGGACTCTCAACTTATGCCAGAGAATTGCTCGATAAATGGCGACAGGTAGTCGAAATATCCCAGTTATAAGCCACCAAAAGGACTCATAGATGGCAATAGTTTGATCGGCCAGTGGATGATCATGTTGCAGTCTCTCTGGGTAATGATCATGCCTTAACACTCCTCGATGAAACAGATAACCACGCAAAGGTCTGCTAAGTCTCCAACTAAAAGATCGTGTTAAACGATTAAGATTATCAGCAAGATAACTTTCAGAGGCAATTTTCTGGTCCGTAAGTAATTGAAAAAAGTAGGCCTTGGATCGATTTTTAGATTTCCAGTCATTCAAAAAATCTGGAGTTAATAACCAATCGCTCTCCAGAAACCCACTGCTATCTCTTAAATCAAGTGTGTGCCTGGGAATCAATTTCTGATTATTTATTATAGCCTTTGAGATATGGTAAACATCTGAATTCATCCGATCTGGGTTTTCCAGCTCCTTTTCAAGTTTTCTCTTAAACCCAGATCGGAACTTAAAGTGAAGCAGGTATCCACAACTATCACTTAAAGGTACTGGTGAACAAATATGGGTCGAGCGAATATATTGAAAACCAGGTCGCCAATATACGAGCGGTATCTTGTAAGATTTAACTAAATAATTCGTAACTCCAGAAATTTTTGCCCTCGCCTTTGAACGTATTTCAAAGAAAGGAAAAGAATGAATACATTTAGTCTTGAATTTTGTATAGGAGACATAATTGGGTGTTGCTGCTATTAACTCATCGAGATTCTTTACAGAAACGGAGTGAGTTGTAAGTTCGTCACTAAAAAAGTCAATTAAAGGCGTATAAAGTGCAAGTGCTAACTCATTCTGCATGAGCTTGGTTTTATGAGCTAGAGATAATTCGTCATTAATTTTCGGAAGCCAAAGAAACTCATCAGCATCAACAACTAAGGTCCATTTACCTTGACAAAACTCATTGGCAATACTGTTTACCCAATCAACCCCTGCATTAGCTTGAGGATAACCACCATTTACAGCATAAAGCTGAACATCATCCTGAGTTAATAGATAGTTACAGGAATCATCCTTGCTGCCTGTATCTACTAAGTGAAAGCAGGTAACACCTATCGAACGATAGTGGTCAAGAAAAGCAGGAAAAATATCAATTTCATCACGGAATATACAAATCAAAGGATAATTAGCCTGATTTACATCCTCAATATGCTTGATGATTTTCAAACTTTTACCCTGACAAATTTTCGAAGTCTACGTAAACCTTTTTGCAGTATTCCAGGCCTATATTCGTCTACTTTTACTTTTTGTTTTTGTATATTTTGTCCTTTTGTCTTTTCCCTAAGCAACAGCAGGCTTTTTTCCTCTACATCCAGATCTTGCAAATAAGGGCTTATCTGACGAAAATCCGCCTCCTCTTGAAGGTGATTTCGTGCCTTCATCGAGTTCTCACTGGTTCGATAAAAATATAAAGGATCAGGATAATAAGAGATTTTTTCTCTGGCCAGAATAAGCTTGTTATAAAACTCAATATCATCCTTACCTGTTCTATACCTTTCAGTGTAACCTCCATGAGATCGGAAAATTTCTGTCTTTATCAGACAGGTAGCATCTCCAACTATATTCACCTTTGTTGCCCAAGCTCTGGCAGGCCCCATAAAACGAATTTGGGTTCCGATCTTACTGTCTAATGCATTTGGCTCATTTTCCCCACTGAAACGGATAGAACTGCAGGTCAGACAATCAATATCTGCAAAGATCGCAGCATCTACAAGCTTCTCCACCATTTCCGGCATCATGACATTGTCATCATCAAAAAAAAGAAGGTAATCTCCATTTGCATAACTCGCAGCAGTATTACGAGCAGCACCAACATAGCTGTTTTCTTGATATATGAATTTCCATTGCCTATCTGTATAACTATTCTCTATAAGTCTGAGAGTTTCTAGTACGTCTACTGATTGGCTGCCATCATCAACGATGATAACCTCTGTATTTCTATAAGTTTGTCTATCAATGCTTTTAAGAGCCTGGATGAGTAGATCTGGGCGCTCAAAATGGGTTACACATATTGAAATAAGAGGGTGGGACGAATCTGAGTTATTTTTTTTAACAAGAATAGAATGCTCTTGCCCATGCCAATGTTCCCAAACCTGTAAAGAATCCCTTACCCTTTGGTGTTTCTTTCCAGGCACAGGTAATCTTTCCGTATAAAGCTTCAATTTACAAGCAAGTGCTATATGATTTGGATTAAAAAGAATACTATCACTAGTACTCTTATCGACTAATTCACGCGTACCACCAGTATCTGCTGCAATAAACGGTATTTTGGCTGCCAAACACTCATATACAGCTATCGGGGAATTCTCCAAAAGTGCAGGAATGATTGCCAGGCGTCCTGGCTCTCTTAAATACTCTACTGCTTCCAGCGCATTTAAATCACTTTTGAAAGTTATATCTGTATACCAGTCCTGTTGATTTTCATCTATAAATTTATAAGCATCAAACCGGTGTGAATGGCCACCCAAGAAGGTAATAGCAGGTAACTTAATACCTTTAGCGACAAGAGCATTAAGAGCATTTACAAAAAGTATTATTCCTTTGCGTGGCTCTAAACGACCGAAGAAAACCCACTCACGAGTAACAGATGTAACTTCTGCACTAACGACATTGCAGCTAAACATTAAGTCATCCAGGAAAACATTTGGCCAGAAATAGCTACGTACTGGAAGCTCATATTTATTGCTTTTCATCCATTGAAATAGGTGGCTGCTACCACATATAAGGGTGTCAGCCATTTCTGCACTTTTTCTCTCCATAAAGACCCATCCGAGCTGTCGCTCTTCTTTAAGGAACTGCTGATTACCTTCAGCAGACCATAGCGTTGGGGATGAGCCTTTTACAACAAAATGTAAATTTTGAAATGCAACACCGAGTTTCTTGGCCAGCAAAGCGATATACCCCAGACCTCGCCACTCCGAAACATGAACGATATCGAACTGATCTTCGCGAGGTTTAAGCCATTCATAAGCCGCATATGGCACCGCCATGGTACGAGCCATTGCCGTCTTGGCAAGAATTTGTGGAGCTACGCTGTAAAACTTAATATTATGTTTTTTATAAAAATTAAAAGTACTCTGCATTTTGACAGGATTTTTTGCCAATCCATTTATAAAACAAATTGTTACTTTATGGCCTGTGCGTTGCAAAAAGATAGCCAGATGAAAATAAGCAGTTCCTATTCCACCATTCCTGATCGGTCCAAAAATATCTTCTGTAATTATGCAGATACTTTTAGGTTTCAAGGCAGCTTCAAAGTTTATATCATGCTGAAGCTCTTTCATTATAAAGGGTACCTTACATCGCGACTAACATTTGCTTGAGGTAACGTAGGCGACCATTTTTTAAAATTAACCCGTTCTCTTTTACACGAACGATAATCTCAGAGTTTTCATTCTTCATTTCAGGAGTTAGTAGAAACCTGAATCCATACCAGGCAAGCTTTGGATTCCTTGTGCCAAAGCGCTCAATATAACGATTTGCCGTAGTCTCCTCTATATCAATACCATTTAGCTCCAGAACAACAACCAGATTTCTCGTTATATTGCTACGATCCCATGCCCAACCCTCAAGATAACGAGGATTAATGGCAAAAAGTTCGCGTGGTGGAATTGAGCCTTTAATAGGTGTTCCCGAATACCCCCTGATCAAACGCTGTAATGTACTACCAGATTTTTGTATCAGAGTCTGGATATTAATTCGCGACTTAACTTCATTATCGGTAGCTATATTCTGTTCAAAAATAATTTTTGCGAAGTCATATTCTGGTTCTGGAAATTCGTCTGACTTTTTTTCAAAACTTATAACTTCTGTATAATTATTTTCAATATTTATTGTTGGGTTATCTTCTCTTCCAGATTCGCCAATTTCATCATCTGTTTGATCACTAGATTCGTATTTGTCATTTTTTGAAAACACACTCCAATTAGCTTTCTTACTGATTACCTCTTCAATCGACTGTCGGCTGAGAACAGGGCTTCCAGAAACAGCGGCAAAGACATTTTTTGATAATTTTATAATACGAACGAATCGGGTATGAGTTTTATCATCAGATTTCAAGGTAAACTTAATATTAAACTTTTCACCTTCATCCCAATTTTCGGGAATTATAAATTCATGTAGAGTGACATCGTCATTGTTTTCAATCAAAGAAATTTTCTGCAATTCGCCATTCACAATTAATTGTCTATTACCGGTTCCTTTCGCAAGGCAGAGTAGATGAGATTTTTTTTCATCCAGTCCGATAACAACTTTAGCATTCTTGTTTTTCATCTTGCGAGGCCTGTCTGCATGAACGAGCCAAACAGGATCTTGTTCTAATCGTTGCTTATCACGATAGAGTGCGGGTTTTAATCTGGACCCAGAATGTTGTAATGTGGGAAGGAGCGCAAGCTTTCGATATGCGATATTTTTATTTTCTATCAAAGACATCGAACGCAAATATAAAGAATTAGCATTACTTTGAGAATCTTCCAGTTCTTCTAGGTAGCACTCACTTTCCAGATAACATTCAGGAATAACCATTAAATCATAACCTAAATCCGCACTTGCTCTTAAAATATATTCCTGCAATAAACCATAACGAATATCATAGGGAAGTAAGTGGCCAACTTTACTTGATACTGATTTTGGAATACAGACAACATTTGCTCCTATTGAATTTCCAAATGTAATTTCCGATACGGTATCACTTCCCATTGGCATTATAATTTTATTATCTGGAAGGGAGATAAAGCTTGTAATAAAACTATACTGATTTTCTTTTAGTGCGATTCGCAACTGAGAGCAAAACCCGTTAATAAATCGGGAGGCAGTACCATCACATAATATGCAAGCTTCAAACTGACTTTCATTTAGACTGCGATCAAATGCAACTCCAGCAGGGTATCCAATGAAGTCAACAACTTCAGATTTCACGCCAAAGTCCTGAAGGTATTTACATGCTTGATATGCAGTGTTCTCCAGGGCTGGATCAGTAATAAGGAACTTGGCAGCATCCGGTTGCTCGAGCGCTAAAGCATCTGTGAATGCCATTACACTATTAATTTCTCGTAATAAAACAATAACTTCTAATCTCGAGGTTAACTCCTCAGAATCAACCGTTGGTACTATGTCTTTTTTTTCTAGAAGTTCTCTAACTGCTACTCGCCCCTGATATTTCGAAAAAAGGTCAGCTAGATAAGCGTGGAAACCATACCAAACTTTTAAATTATGACTGTTATCAAAATTTGAATGGGCGATTCTATGACCTTCATTAAGTACTTTTTTCAATCGCTCTGCAAGTTCGTAAGCGAATGGGGCAATAAGGCAGGCATCATGATCTTCTTTCGCAATAAGTTCCGGGGTTCCTCCTACACGTGTTGCGACAAACGGTATATTATTTTCCAATGTCTCATATACCGCCATCGTTGAGTTTTCAATTAGTGAAGGCATTACAGCTACCATATCTCGCGAACAGAGAAAGGAAAGAGCCTCCGGCTGATTGCAGTCTGTTATACAATTTACTTCAAAACTCCATGCTGAAGATTTTCGATTAATATAGTCCGCAACTTTCTCATTTTTTTGATTGGGAAGAGACTCACCATATTTACCGAGAAAATTCACTCTGTTTGGTGGACTTCCGGCACGCTCAAGGAGATCAAGCGCTGTGCAAAAAAGTTCAATACCCTTACGCATTTCAAGGCGACCAAAAAATGTAAGCTCCTGTGTGTTGACAAGATCACCTGGCTGCCGGTTCGGACGTTTATCATCAACATGTACTTCAGAAAAATCTAGAATATTTGGTTGTACATAAGTTTTATCAGGCAGGTTGTAGCCAATATAACGCATAAAACATAGCAGATGAGCACTGCCACCAATAACCATATCACCTAATTCAACACACTTCTGCTCGGCAAAACTTGCAGGTAGAAGTTCTCTTTTTGCGAAAGGCTGCATCTGATAATGACGATTCCAAAGATGCGGAGAGGAAGTTTTAATGATGAACAACGTATCCTGGAATGCGAGCCCGAGTTTCTTTGCCATCAACGCATAAATTAGCCCTCCTCGCCATTCAGAAGTATGAACAACATCAAAAGAGTCCTGCTCGATTAACCAACGATAAGCTGCGCTATATCGTCGTTGCCAATTTTGTGAGGGGCCTACAATTGTCTCTTGTGCATGTACCAAATAGTGAAGAGAAACTCCAAAGCTGGCAAAATGTTCTATCCAATATTCAGGAGTTTCATTTTCAACAGTTTCACCTTTTAAATAGAGAACATGAACCTCGTGGCGATGAGCAGCCAGTCCCTTTGCCAAGTGGTAATAGGTTGATGCGATACCACCATTTCTAACTGGACCTAAAATCTCTTCCGTCGCAATGCAAACACGAAGATTATTATCTGACTCAATACCTGCATAAATATTGAGGTCAGGGAATGCCTCGACTGCAAATTTATCAATCTGCATTCTCTAGGATCCTCTGATTAGAACTACCCATCAGAATATCCTCTTTACTGATAAAGTAGTCCCAGGTAGCTTTAACACCATTCAGTAACTTTGTCTCTGGATCGAAACCTAAATATTTTTTTGCTTTAGATATATTAGTGAAATTATGGCGAACTTCACCAACCCTAAAATCATGATAAATTACATTCAGGTTTTCATTTTTACCTGTGACCTGTCTCACTAGTGTAATTATCTCATTCACAGAAGTTGGTCTGCCACTACCAAGCTGGAAAACTCCACTTTGATCGTTACTTAGCGCTTGGATAATACCCTGACATAGATCTCCAACAAAAATAAAATCTCTCGTTTGACTGCCATCTCCATAAATTTCACAAGGCTCTCCTCTGAGAATTTTTTTCATAAAGGCAGCTATCACACTGCCCTTATGTAAAGAAAGTGGACCATAAACATTTGAAAAACGCAGAGATGTAATAGAAAGTCCATAACTTTGAGAATAAGCTGAACAGTATGCTTCAGCTGCTGCTTTGGATGCCCCATATGCTGATGCAGGATTAACAGGCATTAATTCATGTACAGGTGGTACAGTATCTCCAATAATTGCTCCACCTGTTGAAGCGTTAACAAGAGAGCGGACACTGTATTTACGCATAGCTTCCAGAACATTCAATGTGCCATGAACATTTACCTCAAAGTTATAGACTGGATTTTTTATTGAATCGATAACACCAGTATCTGCTGCTAAGTGGACAACAGCATCAACATTACACATAACTTTATCTACAATATCTTTATCCCTTACATCCCCCTTATAAAGCGATGAGGAAACTGGGATAATGAAGCATTATTTCCTGTTGTTTCATTGTCCAAGACCAAAATTTCATCACACAAACGTAATTTAGTTAAAATATTGATCAAATTCGATCCAATGAAACCACAACCGCCTGTAATAAGGATGCGTTTAAACATAGATTAAGCCACTTACTGAAACTAAGAAATGGGTTCGGCAACTTCACTGCTTTTTATCTGATGTGAAACATCAGCAATTTTATTACTTCTTGTCCAGTAGGAGACACAGGGAATTTTGGAGTGATCTGCTCTTTCGCAGTAGCGCTGAGTTATATCTGTGATTTCCTTTAGGAGGCTATCCTTTATAAGAGTAGGTTCCCAACCAAAAGAGCGGAGTAGGTCATTTCGCACATTTAAATCATTTCTTTCTGCTTCGCTTCTAGGGTTTGGAAGATAGCTTATCTCACAATTTGTTAATGACTGAATCAGTATCGCCAAGTCTGATAGCGTCTGGGTTTCTGCCATTTGGTTCAATATCATTGGTCGATCACCTGAAACAGGCGAATGCATAAGTGCTTGTTCAATGCATTTACAGGTATCAGAAATATGAATAAAAGCTCTCGTTTGCCCTCCAGTTCCATGTACAGTAAGGGGATAACCAACAACAGCCTGCATTAGGAATCTATTCAGGACAGTTCCATAGTCACCATCATAGTCGAAACGATTAATCAATCTTTCATCCAGGCTAGATAGCTCTGTTTGAGTTCCCCATACAATACCTTGATGTAAGTCAGTTATACGAATCTTGTCATTCTTCGCATAATATTGGAACATTTGGGCATCCATCGTTTTGGTCATATGGTAAATAGAGCCCGGATTAGGTGGGTAAACTATAGTGTCGGCAATTTCTCTACCATCCAAGGTATCGATTTTTACATCGAGGTAGCCCTCTGGTATCGGAATTGGTTCTTCATGACCGTACCCATATACACCCATTGTGCCCAAATGAATGAAATGTATATCCAGCTGGGAATCTACGATTGCATTTAGGATGTTATGAGTACCGCAAATATTATTTGAAACTGTATAGTTCTTTGTAGCACTACTCTTCATTGAATACGGTGCGGCGCGCTGTTCCCCGAAATGTACAATACTGTCCGGTTTTTCCTCTTCCAGTAAATTTAAAAGTTCCTGGTAGTTTTTAGAAACATCCATTTCTACATAGCGAATAGATTTTCCCGTTATCTCGAACCAAGTATTGATTCGAATATTCAGCTTACAAATTGGTGTTAATGACTGAACATTGAGCTCTTCGTCAATCTTTCTTCTGGAAAAATTATCAACAATGATGACATCATGCCCAAGATTACTAAGATGTAGTGAGGTTGGCCAACCACAAAATCCATCACCTCCAACTATTACTATTTTCAAAGATCCACCTCCATAATATTTTCACTAGCCACAATAAACTAGTCTTTTCATGGATTATGAATTGCATTGTTATCTGAGATACGTATTCAACAATATGAGATGCTACAATTTACATTTTATAACACACACGACTGAGAATTACTGGATATACAAGTTAGCATCTGCGCCAAATTTTTGTGGCTAAGCCTTGATTACTGTGGTCAGAAAAAATAAATTTAATATTCTTTGACAGAAGAATTTTTTATACTTATTAAGATACCTATAAATAATGAGATTTTTTGATTTACTTGGCATGTAATCAATCAACGGTAATCTTACTATATTTGATTTACACCAAGAGCAACTGCACCCTATTGCGCCATTCGGGTTAATATTCACGCCAAAAACACCTGGTTACTCTCACTTGGGAAATTAAATGTCAACTTTAGAAATCGATCAATTGGATAATTTCGAGTTAGGTAAAAAAGCCGCCCTAGCGGGAGAAATAGAACAGGCCAGAAAACTTTTACGCCCCATTGCAGATCTTAATCCTTTTCATCCTGCAGCTTACTTTCTTTGCTATGTAGAATCCAGTAAAGGATCAATTCTTAATTGTGAAAAGTACACGCTGACATTTCTTTCCAAACACCCACATCATGCAGGAATGCGCACCATATCTGCCAAATTGAATGTTGCTAAGGGAAATCTAGATCAGTCAGAAAAGGACCTTAAGATTGCTCTAAATTTCAACCCCAATCATCAGCGCGCTCTAAAATTACAAGAACAAATACAAGTAATACGCGCAGAAAATAGTGCCAGGGACGCTCTTTTAGCGATTGAATCACCGAGATCTCACCCTGCATTTTCCAGTTATCGGAAATCAAAAGCTGCAAAGCAATTAAGTAAAGTAAAGCCCGTAGAAAACTGGGATAATCATGAATTGCAAGCCAAGATTGCCTTTTTTTACAATAGTCGAAATTTACGCCGCACTCTCAAGAATTACGATTCGGAGCTTATTTCCAGCGCGGTTAAACTTGGATATTGCACCTGGCCAAGGAAATTACAAAACTATATACGTGGGTGTAATGTTCTCGATGTTGGTTGTCGTTTTGGTGGGCATGCCATGGGATACCTCTGTGCTGGGGCAAGTAGTTACATGGGCATAGACCCAGCAATGTCTATGGATGCCAAAGTGGTACGCAGTAAAAGAATCCGTAACTGGGTATATGCGCCAATGTCCTCACGAGAAATTATGGAAGCAGTACCAGATATCAAGCTACATCAATGCAGCACACGTGATCTAGTGGGTTCAATTAAATTTGATGCAATCTCCCTTCACAATGTAACAGAACATTTAGTTGATATTGAGGATGTTTTTGAAGACATTACAAATCTATTAAACAGAGATGGTAAAATCATTTTCTTGCATCACAACTTTTATGGCTGGAGCGGACATCATATGCCCCCCATACCCCAGCCGCTCTCGATGAAAACAACCCCGAACATCTAAAATACTGTGATTGGAAACATATTAATCTTATTAAGGAATTACCACGCGACCATTATTTATATACAGATCTAAATCGTGTTCGAATTGATAAATTGAAATCAATCACTAATAAATATTTTAATATCGAAGAGTGGGAACTGTGGCCATCTAATGACAAGGTATTAGAACGTTTAACCCCCAAGATTGAAAATAGAATAAAAAAGGAAATTCCAGATATTACCTTAGATGAAATTAAAACGAATGTTGTATTCTGCGTAGCTACAGCAAAATAGATATTTTTATCTACTTAGGTATTGGTGATGCTTTCTTTTGAATTTGAAAGACTTTCGAATGGATGTTATGTACATCCAGAAATATCATTTTTAGACACGCATACCCCACAAGCTATCTTAGAAATACCCGGTATGATTTCTGTTGCGGAGAGAAAGTTATTATTTAATTTATCCTCAAGCAATTATCAACAAGCTGGTTTTATTGTTGATGCGGGTAGTTTTATGGGGGCTTCTGTCGTTTCTCTGGCCCATGGTTACCGGAGTAATCTGAAGATAGATTCAGACAGCCAATCTAACACCCGTGAGAAGAAACTTATCAGTAGTTTTGAACTTGGTTTTTTACCGAAACCCGCTAATGGTACTGATCGATTTTGGAAATGTGGCTCCCTAGTTTATCAGTTTGGTAATTCTTTTTTACCAATCCTTAAGAAAAGTATCTCTCCATATAGCGACTTGGTCGAACTGAATATTGGTGATTTTAATCAGTACTCATGGTCTGATCACCCAATTGAAATTTGCTTTGTTGATGTATGTAAGACCAGACAGCTCAACATGCATGTTTCCACTCAATTTATGCCACATCTTATGGAGGGGAAATCTTTTTTTATAAATCAAGATTTCTTTTTTGACCGGCTTCCATGGATAAAAATAACCATGGGTTATCTAAATGAATATTTTGACTGGTATGGACAAGTGTTCTCGAGCTCGGTGTATAAATGTAAAAAACCTATCCCTAAATATATCGCAGATTATGATCCATTCACTCATGCAACACTTGATGAATGCTTAAAACTTCATGACATGTATCCCAGCAAGCACCTATCCGATTCCTATAAATTTCGTATGAGTTTATCACGCTCCTACTTGATTGCAATGAAGGGGAAAAAGGTTGATGCTTTGGATTACTTGAAAAGTGTTGAAAAAGATTATGAATATATAATGGATGATAATAAGTCTATTGATCGCAACGATCGCTTCCGTTTCAACCGGACTTTACGACAAATTAAAGCTGGAATTTATTAATCAATCTTTTAAAAAATTTCGAATTAAGAGTTTTATAGAAGACAGTCATTAGATTTCTGTTACATGTTTTATCTCAGATTGTGATATCGGGGAGTAGGTGATCCAAGTTTATCTATCTATGCAAAATTGGCCTAAATTTTAGGCTTCACCAGTCTCTTTTTGTAGAGCCCCATCCAGTGCCTTCGCACGCTGGAAAGATACCCTCTGTGTCAAGCGAGCAACATACCCCTTATACTCTTCACGCTTTTCTATAGTCCCAAATTGCAACCCTCCACATTAACTGTGTGCCAATATAGACATCTGCGGCGGTAAAACGATCTCCGGCAATATACGGATAAGACATAATAGCTTCTGAAAGGGCATTCAAGACAAGTTGATAATTGCCATACCCCTGTATCTGTTGTTTATCCTCAGCTGCCTGCTCGCCAAAGATAGTCTTATTTACAACGACTGATTCCATAGGCCCAGCGGAGAAAAACATCCACCGATAATATCTGGCACGTTCATCATCATCTTGTGGAGATAGGCCTGTATCAGGAAATACATGAGCAAGATAAACACATATTGCAGCTGCTTCGGTGACTACTCTTTGATCGTGTACGAGAGAGGGCACCTTTCCCATTGGATTGAGCGCCAGATAGTCAGGCGCCTTCAAGGGCTCACCATATTCAAGTACATTCGTTTTGTAAGAAACACCGAGTTCCTCTAGCATCCAACGTACTATACAGCCACGAGACTGTGGATGAGTGTAGAATGTTATCTGATTGGCCATGCTTCACTTCCTTGTCTGTTATGTTAGCGAAGTTTATCGATTGAAAAGCCAAACACTCGAGAGAATCCCGTGACAAATTATCTAAATTGACCTTCATAATATTACTTACTGGCTTGTTGCAAAGAAGTACTAACACACGATTTCTACAACCATTCCGCCAACTCAATAGTGATATATTCTGGGCCTTCAATATAAACCAGCTTACGTTTTTGATACTCTAGTATTTCACCTCGGGCGCGAATGCCATTCTCTGTCAGGAAATTAAGTGTTTTCTGTATATCATCTACGGTAAAGCATAAATGGTTGTACCCAGGTCTCGCTAAATTAAGAATGGACGGATCAGATCTTACAGTGGGATTCCTGTAGTGTAACAATTGGATCTCAAACCTCGGATTAGAGTTCTTTAGTACCAATGTTAAGTGATCAGCTTCTACATCCTCGACCTGTAAGTACTTAGATATCTTTTCTCCTGAAATCAGGTCTGTAACTTCCAGTTCAAAATTCAGCAGCTGAAAAAATTTTAAACTCTCCTGAAGATCAGTAACCACAATAGTGACATGGTCTGGATGCATCAACATTGCCAATTATCCTCTCATTGATCGATCTAATACTTTAGCATTGTAAATTACTAATTTATCAAAGAATAAGGGTAGATATTCCACCAGTGTTAATCATATACAAGATTGCACTAACATATGTTCATAAAACTATCTTTTAATATTCTTAATTAACACAACCTCACGCCTAAAAAATTATGTCCCTAGTAAATGATTGCTATTTAGTGACGCTTAAATTTTTTTAGTATATGAACCCTTGGTCAAAAAAAATATAATTTAATTAAACCTATAAAACCTCTAAAACAAGTAGCCTTAATCCTCACTCTATTTTCACCCCATTCGACGGGCGTAGCTAAGGCGGATATAAAAACCTATCAGGCGGACATCTTTCATTTTACCGTCGACCCTAGCCATCAGGATAATACCTATCAATACTTCCAGAATGGCGGCCTGGTTATTCAGGAGGGCAAAGCTCTAGATATAGTCTCAGAGGGTGTAATCGATCAGTATAGGTCAAAAGCTGAGTTAATAAACTAGCGTGTAAAACTGATCACCCCGGGGTTTATCGACTCACCTATTCACTATCCGCAAATCTAGATGATTGGTGCTCACAGTGAGCAGCTATTGGAATGGCTGATTGAGTATACCCTTCCTACCGAGAAGCAGTTCTCAGACAAAGCCTATGCCAAAGAAGTTGCCAGTTTTTTTATCAACCAATTAAAAAGAATGGAACCACCACAGCACTCGTACTCGGCACTGTCCATCCTGAGTCGGTTGATGCTCTGTTTGAGGTCCTAGAACGGGAAAATATGTGGTTAATTGCAGGTAAGGTGTTGATGGACTGGGGTGCCTCGGACTATCTACTGGACAAGCCAGAGCAAGGCTATATAGATAGCAAGCGCCTAATTGAGAAATGGTACAAAAGGGGGAGGTTTTCCTACGCGATCACACCTCGGGTTGCTCCTACCAGCACCGCAGAACAGCTTCAGCAAGCTTATGGATGTATTCAGCCACAGTGGCCTAAATCGAGATCACTTTATTTTTGCACACGGTATCTATCTCAGATACAAGGAAATGCCTGGCATCGCAAAGGCTGGTAGTGGTAGTGCTATCGCTTTCTGTCCCAGCAAAAATTTATATTTAGGCAGCGGACTTTATTATTATTGACCTAGAAGCAACAGATCTCATGAAATTTAGAATGAGAAATGTAAAAAGCCTAAAAGACAAATTATTTCTATTACAAGTTCTTTGTAATGAGCGTGCAATTTAAAATACGTAAATTTACGTCGAGAAAAAGTATTAAATCCATCGGTTTTAAAAAAATAACGAAGGGACTTTTAGTTATTTTAAAATTACAAGAAATATCAAATTAGGCTTGAAAAACTACGATCATAATTGCCATCTTATAGAAACAAAAAAAGCAGCCGAAGCTGCTTTTTTTGCCTGGAAGCAGGACTTACAGAAAGTAAGAACTGCTTACTTACCGGCTGCCTTGCGGATCGCCTGCAGAGTGCGCAGGCGTGCTTCAGCTTCGGCCAGCTGAGCAGAGATACGTGCATAGTCGACTTCGGAAGGCGCTTTGTGCAGGGCGTGTTCCGCTTCTTCACGGGCCTTCTGCGCGGCTTCTTCATCGATTTCGCGTTCGGCTATATCGGCGAGGATAGTCACCATGTTGGGCTGTACCTCGGCGTAGCCACCGCTGACGAACAGTACTTCCTCTTCACCACCGGGCTTGATGATGCGTACCGGACCGGGTTTCAGGGCAGTGAGCAATTGAGCGTGACCATAGGAGAGACCCAGCTCACCCTCGATACCGCTCACGATCACCATCTCCACCAGTCCGGAGAAGAGAGACTGCTCGGCGCTGACAATGTCACAATGTACTGTCATGGCCATAGTATATGCCTCTCTGGCTTAGCCTTTGGTCTTGTTGGCTTTTTCCACAGCTTCGTCGATGGTTCCCACCATGTAGAAGGCCTGCTCTGGCATGTGGTCATATTCACCGTTCAGGATACCCTGGAAGCCACGGATGGTTTCTTTCAGGGATACATATTTACCTGGTGCACCGGTGAAGATTTCCGCCACGTGGAAAGGCTGGGACAGGAAGCGCTCGATCTTACGTGCGCGAGCAACAATCTGCTTATCTTCCTCAGACAGCTCGTCCATACCGAGGATGGCGATGATGTCCTTCAGCTCCTTATAGCGCTGCAGTACAGACTGTACACCGCGAGCTACTTCGTAGTGCTCCTGGCCAATTACCTGCGGATCCAGCTGACGGGAGGTGGAGTCCAGCGGATCAACAGCTGGGTAGATACCTTTAGCAGCGATATCACGGCTCAGTACTACGGTGGAGTCCAAGTGCGCGAAGGTGGTCGCAGGAGACGGGTCGGTCAAGTCATCCGCCGGTACGTATACCGCTTGAATGGAGGTGATAGAACCGGTCTTGGTGGAAGTAATACGTTCCTGCAGAACGCCCATCTCTTCCGCCAGGGTCGGCTGGTAACCTACCGCAGAGGGCATACGACCCAGCAATGCAGATACTTCGGTACCGGCCAGGGTGTAACGGTAGATATTATCAACGAACAGCAGTACGTCTTTGCCTTCGTCACGGAATTTTTCCGCCATGGTCAGGCCGGTCAGGGCTACACGCAGACGGTTTCCGGGCGGCTCATTCATCTGGCCGTAAACCATCGCCACTTTGGAGTTGGCTTTGTTTTCCAGATCGACAACGCCGGATTCAGCCATCTCGTAGTAGAAGTCGTTACCTTCACGAGTACGCTCACCAACACCAGCGAACACGGACAAACCGGAGTGTTCGGTAGCAATGTTGTTGATCAGCTCCATCATGTTTACGGTTTTACCTACACCGGCACCACCGAACAGACCAACCTTGCCACCCTTGGCGAACGGACAAACCAGGTCGATTACCTTGATGCCAGTTTCCAGCAGTTCCGTAGAGCTGGATTGCTCTTCATAAGTCGGTGCAGCGCGGTGGATAGAGGAGCGCTCTTTCTCACCAATAGGGCCACACTCGTCAATCGGGTTACCGAGCACGTCCATGATGCGACCGAGGGTTTCCAGGCCAACCGGTACAGAAACCGGAGCACCGGTATTGCGCACGGGCAGACCGCGGCTGATACCTTCGGATGAACCCATGGCAATAGCGCGTACCACGCCATCACCCAACTGCTGCTGCACTTCCATGGTGAGGTTCTTTTCCTCTACCACGAGTGCGTCGTATACATTCGGAACAGAATCGCGTGGGAATTCCACGTCGATGACCGCTCCGATCACTTGCACAATTTGCCCGTTACTCATTTCCGGATCCTCAGCTTTAAATTCTTTCTAGGCCGACCATTTCAGGTGTTGGCAGCGGGTTAAACCGCCGCCGCGCCGCCGACAATTTCGGACAGCTCCTGGGTAATGGCCGCCTGGCGCGCCTTGTTGTAGACAAGCTGCAACTGATCGATCAGCTCACCGGCGTTATCGGTGGCGCTCTTCATCGCGATCATACGCGCTGCCTGTTCACAGGCCTTGTTTTCAACTACTGCCTGGTATACCTGGGACTCAATGTAGCGAGCTAGTAATCCATCCAGTAATTCAACCGGATCCGGCTCGTAGAGGTAGTCCCACTCATGCATGAGTTTTTCGTCCTCGTCCTTTGGCAGCGGCAGCAATTGCTCGACCCGCGGCTTCTGCGACATGGTGTTGATAAACTCGTTGGATACCAAGAACAGGCGATCGATATCGCCTTCTGCGTAACGGTCCAGCATTACCTTAACTGAGCCAATCAGCTTGTTGGCCTGGGGCGCATCGCCCAAGTCGCGTACAGCTGCAACAACCTTGCTGCCGATGGCATTGAAAAAACTGGCCGCTTTGTTACCTACTGCACAGACCTCAACATCTGCACCTTTTTCGGACCAAGCCTGCATCTCGCGAATGGCCGCTTTGAACATATTGACGTTCAAGCCACCACACAGTCCGCGATCTGTGGATACCAGGATAAATCCGACCCGCTTGGCCTCGCGCTCCTGCAGATAAATGTGCTGGTACTCGGCCGAAGCGTTGGCGACGTGGCCGATCACTGCGCGTATGCGCTGGGCGTAGGGACGCCCCAGTGCCATGCGATCCTGAGCCCTGCGCATCTTACTGGCCGCAACCATTTCCATTGCGGCAGTAATTTTCTGTGTGCTCTTGATGCTGGCAATTTTTGTGCGTACTTCTTTTCCGCCTGCCATAGTGATTTACCTTGTTCGCTGGAAGTTAGATTCCGAAAGAGTGGCAGCGCCACTCTTTCGCGCTCTCCAGGGAGTTCTTACCAGCTGCTAGTAGCGACGAACTTCTCGATAGCGGCTTTGAAAGCTGCGTCGATTTCGTCGTTGTAGTTACCAGTGCTGTTCACTTTCTCCATCAGCTCTGCATGTTCGCTGTTCATATAAGCGAGCAGGGCGGCTTCGAAATCGAGAACCTTGGCAACTTCTACTTCTTTCAGGTAACCCTTGTCAGCGGCGTAAACGGAAACAGCCATATCCGCAATAGACAGCGGAGAGTACTGTTTCTGCTTCATCAGCTCGGTTACGCGCTCACCGTGATCCAGCTGGGCCTTGGTGGCTTCGTCCAGGTCAGAGGCAAACTGGGAGAACGCCGCCAGCTCACGATACTGGGCCAGAGCAGTACGGATACCACCAGACAACTTTTTGATCACCTTGGTCTGCGCTGCACCACCTACACGGGATACAGAAATACCCGGGTTGATCGCAGGGCGGATACCGGAGTTGAACAGATCGGTCTCGAGGAAGATCTGGCCGTCAGTAATGGAAATCACGTTGGTCGGTACGAACGCGGATACGTCACCGGCCTGGGTTTCGATGATCGGCAGGGCGGTTAAAGAGCCGGTCTTGCCTTTCACTTCACCGTTAGTGAATTTCTCTACGTAGTCAGCATTTACACGCGCTGCACGCTCCAACAGACGGGAGTGCAAGTAGAAAACATCACCGGGGTAAGCTTCACGTCCAGGCGGGCGCTTCAGCAGCAGGGAGATCTGACGATAGGCCCAAGCCTGCTTGGTCAGGTCATCGTATACAATCAGAGCGTCTTCACCGCGGTCGCGGAAGTACTCACCCATGGTACAGCCAACGTAGGGAGCCAGGAACTGCATCGCTGCAGGATCGGCGGCGCCAGCGGCTACCACGATGGTGTGATCCATAGCGCCGTGCTCTTCGAGCTTGCGCACTACGTTGGCAATAGAGGACTGCTTCTGCCCCACGGCAACGTAGATACACTTAACGCCGGTGCCTCTCTGGTTGATGATGGCATCGATCGCCACAGCAGTCTTACCGATCTGGCGGTCGCCAATGATCAGCTCACGCTGGCCACGACCGATCGGGATCATAGTATCAACCGCTTTCAAACCGGTTTGTACAGGCTGATCAACAGACTGACGGGCGATAACGCCTGGCGCTACCTTTTCAACCGCGTCGGTCAGTTTGTTGTTGAGCGGACCTTTGCCGTCAATTGGGTTACCCAGTGCATCTACGACGCGACCGAGCAATTCGGGACCAACCGGGGTTTCCAGGATACGGCCGGTACAACGACACTTCTGGCCTTCTGCCAGACTTTTGTAGTCGCCCAGGATTACAGCACCAACGGAGTCACGCTCCAGGTTCAGCGCCATACCGTAAACGCCGCCTTCGAACTCGATCATCTCACCGTACATCACATCGGCCAGGCCGTGGATGCGGATGATGCCGTCGGATACGGAAACAATAGTGCCCTCATTTTGGGCTTCAGTGCTCACATCGAGATTCTCGATGCGGCTCTTGATGATTTCACTGATCTCAGAGGGATTCAGTTGCTGCATGCTCTGTTCCTCAAGTCCCCCGGCAGCTGACGCTGTCGGGGAGAGTAATTTAGGAGTTCATCGCCTCGGCGAGCTTGGCCAGACGGCCGCGTACTGTGCCGTCGATGACTGTGTCACCGGCGCGAATGATCGCGCCGCCCAGCAGGTTCTCGTCCACCGAGCTGTGCAGATGTATTTCGCGTTCAAACTTTTTGCTGAGCTTCTCACTCAGTTCCTGCGTCTGCGCATCGCTCAAAGCGTGTGCGGAAACTACTTCCACCTCGAGGGTGGCTTCCGCTTGAGCCTTCAACTCTTCGAACAATTCGGAAATTTCCGGCAGCAGCTGCAGGCGATGATTTTCCGCCAGCAACCGGATGAAGTTCTTCCCGTGTTCGCCGAGTTGATCCGAGCAGATCGACAGAAAACTATCTGCGCGCTCTTCGCTGGTGAGCTGTGGATTGTCCAGCAGCTCACGCACTTTTTCGTTCTGGCTGACAGCTGCCGCAGTGGCCAGCGCAACACTCCAACCGTTGAGGTCAGAGGCTTGTTGCGCATAGGTAAATGCGGCTTTAGCGTAGGGCCGGGCCAGTGTGCTGAGTTCCGCCATGGAGTTCCTCGCTTACAGCTCGGCTGCCAGTTTGTCGATCAGGTCATCGTGCGCCTTAGCGTCGATATTGACCGAAAGAATTTTCTCCGCACCGAGAACAGAAAGAGCTGCCACACGGCTGCGCAGTTGCTCCTTGGCACGGTTCACTTCCTGGTCGATCTCCGCTTTAGCTGCAGCCTTCAGGCGGTCGCCCTCAGCATTTGCAGCCTGCTTGGCTTCATCGATAATCTGGTTGGCGCGCTTGTTGGCACCTTCGATAATCTCAGTCGCCTGATCTTTGGCTTCTTTCAGCTGCTCAGCAGCCTTGCGCTTGGCCAGCTCCAGATCTTTCTGCGCGTGCTCAGCGTCTGCAAGACCGTCAGCAATTTTTTGCTCACGCTCTTTCATCACACCCAGCAGCGGTGGCCAAACAAACTTCCAGCAAAACCAGACGAAAAACAGGAATGTGATCGACTGGCCGATTAGAGTCAGGTTGATATTCACACCGACACCTCTTGCTCTTTAAATAGGGTTAAGGGCAATTGGAACGGCGTAATCAAACCAGACCAGGAGCTACGGCGAAGATCAGGTACATAGCGATACCAACACCGATCATCGGAACCGCGTCGAGCAGACCGGCCATCAGGAACATTTTGCCCTGCAGAGCTGGCGCTTGCTCAGGCTGGCGTGCGGAACCTTCCAGCAGCTTGCCACCCAGGGTACCGAAACCGATAGCGGTGCCCAGTGCGCCCAAACCGATCAGCAGTGCACTTGCGATGTAAACCAGACCTAATGCTTCCATTGTGTTCTCCAAATCAAAGTTAAAGAGTTGTTGTAAAAGGGTTAACTGTTAAAAATTTAATGATCGTGCTCGTGTTCGTCGTCGCGATGATGTGCCATCGCCATGTACACGGTGCTCAACACCATGAATACGAACGCCTGCAGGGTGATTACTAATACGTGGAAAATTGCCCAGCCCATGTGCAGCAAGCCCGCACCAATAAAGCCGAGGACGCCCACGCCAAATACAATTGCAATCAAAATAAAGATCATTTCGCCAGCGTACAGGTTGCCGAATAAACGCAGCCCTAGGGAAATCGGCTTGGCGATCAGGGAAACCGCTTCCAGCACAAAGTTCACCGGGATCAGCAACACATCGAAGAACCACTTACCGGTGTGGAAGGGGTGCAAGGTCAGCTCTTTGATAAATCCGAGCGGGCCTTTTTCACGGATACTGAAAAAGATCATCAGTACGAACACTGCCAGTGCCATACCGAGAGTGGCATTGGGGTCCGTCGTGGGTACAACTTTAAAGAAGAGATGGTCATTGCCCGAAATCTTGGCGGCAGCCATCGGCAACCAATCGACCGGAACCAGGTCCATCAGGTTCATCAGGAACACCCACACAAAGATGGTGAGAGCCATAGGCGCCACCATACTGTTGCGATGCGGGAAGCTCTCCCTCACTAATTTGTCGATAAACTCAGTCACCAGCTCCACAAAGCTCTGGAAACCGGTGGGTCTGTCCACACTGGCTTTCTTTGCCGCACGGGCAAACAGGAAACAGAAAATAAGACCGAGGCCGATAGCCCAACCCAGTGTATCCACATGCAAGGCCCAAAAGCCCATGTCTGTCGCTTCCTGGGAGGAGTGCGCCATAGTCCACGTAGACTCACCGAGGACAGTGCCATCGGCGCGGGTGTAACCGGCCGGCAGCTTGCCGTAAGTCATATTTTGCAGGTGGTGTTGGATATACGCCGTCGCGGTTTGAGCTTCGCCTGCCATAATTCCTCAACAATCGTAAAAGTAAGAATTCTTCTTCTGTACCGGCTAGCGCACCGTACGCGCTACGAATACCCACTGCACGATTACACAGAGGCCGTAGCTTATAAAAAGCGCCGCCGCATTCAGCGGCTTGACGACAGTAAACACCGCCGCGAACCCAGCCAGGGTCAATATAAATTTGCCGGTTTCGGCGCGATAGAAATTGCCTACCACGCGCTGGGCGGCGCGCGCTCCGCTATCGCGAAAAGCGCGCCAGCCAAAATATGCTCCAGGCAGCGCACACAGGGCACCACCGATCATTACGGAGAGCGCAGTCACCGGATTGCCATTCAAGTGCAATACTGCACCAGCCACCGATACCAGCAGAAGCTGTACCGCGGCAATTCGTAATACCGGGGGTTTTCTCATAGACGGGATAAGCCGACTTTTTGTGCGCTGTCCGCCCAAAATTTGGGCGTGCGAATTATGGAGCAACAGCATCGCCGATTCAACCGGCAAATGTCGCCAACTTATTTGATTTTCAGGAGGTTTTGCACGGAATTAATCCGCGCAGTGAGTATTTGCCAACAGTTATTGCGCGCGCCACCAGGACGCGCTTTTCTGCGAAAGCTCAATCTTCGGCATATCCCAGGTGGGCGAGAATTCCATCCAGCTCTTCCAGGCTGGTGTATTTAAGCACCAGGCGGCCGCTGCCTTTTTCATTGTGATCAATCGAGACTGGCACTCCGACTTTCTCTGCCAATCGCTCACTGAGACGGCGGATATTCGAATCGGGCTTGGCCTTTTCCGCTGCCGGAGCCTGCGGCTGTTGCAGGCGGCGAACCAGCGCCTCGGTCTGGCGCACGGTAAGACCGCGCTCGACGACCTGGCGTGCAGCAGAACGCTGGGTCGCACCGGACAGACCAAGCAGGGCCTTGGCGTGCCCCAGCTCCAGGTCACCGCGCTCGAGAAAAGTGCGTACCTCTTCACTGAGGCTCAGCAAACGCAGAAGATTGGTTACCGCTGTGCGCGACTTGCCTACTGCATCGGCTACCTCTTGTTGGGTCAGTTTGAATTCATCCTGCAGGCGCTTCAGCGCCACTGCCTCTTCTACCGGGTTCAGGTCTTCCCGCTGGATGTTCTCGATCAGCGCCATAGCGATGGCGGCTTCGTCGGATACGCTGCGCAGCAACGCCGGCACCTTGTCGAGTCCCGCCAACTGTGCAGCGCGCCAGCGACGTTCGCCGGCAATAATCTCATAGCTTTGTTCGCCAATTCCGCGCACCACTATCGGCTGCATAATGCCCTGGGCACGGATAGAGTCCGCCAGTTCCTGCAGGGATTCCTGAGGAAAATCCCGGCGCGGCTGGTAGCGGCCACGCTGCAGAAACTCAATTGGCAGCTCTTTCAGCTCACCATCAACAACCGTTTCAGTACTCGCATCACCTGTTGCAGCACCAATAGTACCACCGGCGTTATTGCTGATCAGGTGCGATAAGCCACGGCCCAGTCCTTTGCGTTTGGCGGCCATAATAATTACCCCTTATACCGCTTCCGCTACAGGGCGGCTTTTCTTGTTTGAAGATTGATTGGCGGGATGGCGGCGATTGATTTCGCAGGCCAGTGCCAGATAGGCGATGGCACCTTTGGAATGGCGATCGTAGTCCAGCGCCGGCTTGCCAAAGCTGGGGGCTTCCGCCAGGCGCACATTACGTGGGATACAGGTTCGATAAAGACGTTCACCGAAATACTCCTGTAACTGCGCAGACACTTCACTGGTAAGACTATTGCGCGGGTCGTACATGGTGCGCAAAATGCCCTCGATCTTAAGGTCCGGGTTGGCCGCCTGCTGGATCTGGGTGATGGTATCAACCAACGCCGACAACCCCTCTAAAGCATAATACTCGCACTGCATGGGAATCAGCACACCGTGCGCGGCACAGAGAGCGTTGACCGTGAGCATATTCAGCGAGGGCGGGCAATCGATGATTACATAGTCGTATCGGCCGGATACCGGATCCAGCGCTCGGCGCAAGCGGGACTCACGCCCCTCCAGATTGAGCAACTCCACTTCAGCCGCGGACAGATCTCCATTACCGGGGATCAGGTCAAAACCGCTTTCGGTGGTTACGATTGCCTGTTCTACCGGCAATTCGGCGGCAAGCACATCGTAGCCTGACACCTGCAAGCCGCTCTTATCCACTCCACTGCCCATAGTGGCATTACCTTGGGGATCCAGGTCGATCAGCAGTACGCGCCGTTTATTGGCAACCAAAGATGCAGCCAGGTTAACGCAGGTGGTGGTCTTACCAACACCGCCTTTCTGGTTGGCCACAGCAAGTATCTTGCTCAAGGTTCTGGTCCTTTATAGTTTCCGGGTGATTATGCCCCGACGCCTGTACCCACAGGTAGTAATGGCTATTGCATTTCCGCAGGAAGCGGTTGGAACTGCTCAAGAGCAGCCCAGTGTTCGTTTATTCTGAGCGGCTGAGCTCAATCAGGTGGCGCTCTGCATCACAACCCGGCACCAGTAACTGGTGTACCTGCTCGACCTTAATGCCTTTTGGCAAAGCGCTCAACTCATCCTCCGGGAGCTTGCCTTTCATTGCGTAAAAGCGACCACCCGGTGCCAGCATGTGTTCGCTGCCATCGAGCATATCCACAATAGAGGCAAAAGCCCTGGATACTACGCCGGTAAAGAGCTGTTCCGGTACATAGGATTCAACTCGCTCATTCACTACCGTCACATTGGGCAGCGGCAGGGTGCTGGCCACCTGGAACAGAAAGCGGGTTTTCTTGCCATTGCTGTCCAAGAGAGTAATTGATCGCTCTGGGTGGATAATTGCCAGCGGGATACCCGGCAGCCCGCCGCCACTACCGACGTCAATCAGAGCCCCCTCACCACAAAGGTTTACCACACTGAGACTGTCGATTATATGGCGCTCCAGCATCTGTGACGGGTCACGAATCGCCGACAGATTGTAAGCGCTGTTCCAGCGGGCAAAGAGTGCGAGATATTGCAGCAGTCGGTCCTGCTGACTCTCACCTAGCGCCACTGACATTTGCGCCGCGGCCTGCAACAGGCGCGGGCGAAACTGTTCCACTTGCAGAGAAATAACTGCTTCCCCCAGTAATACCGCGAAACCTAAAAGCCCCTACAGGGCTTCGCGGGACACCCTGTGGACAATTCAATCAGACCACTTTCTTGCGAGTGAGCAACCCACGCTTTTTCAACTGGATCAGCAGCAGGGATATCGAGGCCGGAGTGACCCCGGGGATTCGCGAGGCACGCGCCAGCGTATCCGGGCGAGTCTCTCCAAGCTTTTGCTTGACCTCATTAGATAGACCGGAAATATCGCTGTAGTCAAAATCTGCCGGTATCGGGGTGTCTTCGTAGGCCTGCAGCCTCTCAATTTCCTCTCGCTGGCGGTCGATATAGCCGGCGTATTTAGCCGAGATTTCCACCTGCTCGGCAACCTGTTCGTCAGTTACAGGCTCTCCCTTCAAACCAGCCACATCTCTATAACCCAGCTCCGGGCGACGCAGCAGGTCCATAAGACTGTACTCCCGCGCCAGCGGCTGTGGCAGCTTGGCTTCCACCGAAGCGGCCTGTGGTGTTTTCGGGTGCACCCAAGTATCCCGTAAGCGCTGTGTTTCGCGGGCGATAGACTCCTGTTTTTCACTAAACGCGGCCCAGCGCAAATCGTTCACCAGGCCCAGCTCCCGGCCTTTCTCGGTGAGGCGCAGGTCGGCATTATCCTCCCGCAGTAGTAGGCGGTATTCAGCACGGCTGGTAAACATACGGTAGGGTTCTTTGGTGCCACTTGTGATCAGGTCATCCACCAGCACGCCCAAATAGGCCTGATCCCGACGCGGTGACCAGGCTTCACGCTCTTGCGCTTGCAGGGCGGCATTGGCGCCAGCCAAGAGCCCCTGGGCGGCGGCTTCTTCATAACCGGTGGTGCCATTGATCTGCCCGGCAAAGTAGAGTCCCTGGATAAATTTGGTCTGCAGGGAGGAAAGAAGGTCACGCGGGTCGAAGAAATCGTACTCGATCGCGTAGCCCGGGCGGGTGATATGAGCCTGCTCAAACCCTTTGATAGAGTGCACCAGTTCAATCTGTACATCGAAGGGCAGGCTGGTGGAAATACCATTGGGGTACAGTTCGTTGGTGGTCAGTCCCTCGGGCTCGACAAATACCTGATGGCTGTCCTTGTCGGCAAAGCGGTGCACCTTGTCTTCAATAGACGGACAATAGCGCGGACCAATTCCCTCAATCACTCCGGAATACATAGGCGAGCGATCGAGTCCACCCTGGATAATTTCGTGGGTGCGGGAGTTTGTATGGGTAATCCAGCAGCAGACCTGACGTGGATGTTGTTCTCGGTTACCGAGGTAGGACATTACAGGAGTGGGGCTGTCCCCCCATTGCTCCTCCAACCCACTAAAATCCACCGACCGTGCATCGATACGCGGCGGAGTGCCCGTTTTCAAGCGGTCGACACGGAAAGGTAACTCGCGCAGGCGGTCCGCCAATGCGATGGAGGGGGGATCTCCCGCACGGCCACCGGCATGGTTATCCAGGCCGATATGAATTCGGCCACCGAGGAAGGTGCCAGCTGTCAGTACCACGGTCTTGGCGTGAAAGCGCACTCCAGCATTAGTGACCACACCAGCGACCCTTTCACCCTCGACGATCAGGTCATCGGCAGCTTGCTGGAAGATCTCCAGGTTTTCCTGTTCCTCAAGAATGGAGCGGATCGCGGCACGATAAAGGGCCCTGTCGGCTTGGGCGCGGGTGGCCCGTACAGCTGGACCTTTGCGAGCATTAAGTATGCGGAACTGGATACCGCCAAGATCCGTTGCCTCGGCCATAGCGCCACCAAGAGCATCGACCTCCTTGACCAGGTGGCTCTTACCAATACCACCGATGGCTGGGTTGCAGGACATTTGTCCCAGTGTCTCGATATTGTGCGTCAAAAGCAGGGTGGAAGCCCCCATACGCGCGGCTGCGAGGGAGGCCTCTGTACCGGCATGTCCTCCACCGATCACGATCACGTCATATGTTTTTGGGAAATCCATGGTGGCAGCTACTGGTTACAACTTTGGGCGCACATTTTATAGTCAGTGTACGCTCCTCAGCAATTGCCTGTGAACAGCAAATTTCGTTTTGTTTCTTCAGCTGTCTCTGGACTCTTTCAATTCAAGTTAAGCCTATCAGCTGTCGCCTCAATCTGCTTTCGTTACTTTCTTTAATCTGAAGCCCGTTACTGATTGTTCATTATTAATGAATGAATATATCTCTTAGATAGAGTTATTTAAATCTATTGTTTTTATTAGCTTCGTCGAAATTCGGTATAGATTGAAAAAGTACTTTAATTTCAATGATTTAGAATAAGTATAAGCACACCTTGAACCCCTTGGTGGAAGGGGGGCAAGTGCGGTATGGCTCTGTGGAAACTTGGGACAACTTTGCATGAGTCCAGTTTTTAACAAAGTTATCATCATAAGATTGCTGTGCTTTACAGGCGCTTATCCCCTTTTTTGCCCACAATGGTATTTTTTTGGCTAACAGTTGTGCGTGGTTAGCCGTTTCCCTGGGGGATACCTGTGGGTAATCAGAAGTTATGTATAAGACTGTGTATATATAGGTAAATGTCGTGTGGGTTTGCGGTGGGGCTAGCAATAATAGATTTGTCCACGGGAAATCCCCGTGGACATGTATAAAATTCATGGGATTAAACTCGATGAGACCGGAATTGAGCCCAACAGGATCTGTTGTAAATGGGGAAAAACGTCTGGAAAGCTGGGGATGGAAGTAGAGCTTTCTAACAGATATGAGCTCTTCCTGTGTACAGGGGGTGTGAAACTTGTGCTGAACTATGGGGGAGGGGTAAACCAGTGGAAAAGTGGGGGAGCGTTTAAAAACCTCCCCATATTGAATAATCTGCCGATAAGTTGATAGTTATCTATTTTCCGATACAGAAGCTGCCAAAGATCTTGCCCAGTAAATCGTCAGCACTGACGGTGCCGGTGATCTCCCCCAGCTCTTGTTGGGCCCGGCGTAGATCCTCAGCGAGCAATTCGCCGGCTCCGTTGGCGTGTAATTGCTGCGCTCCCTGGTCGATAAATGCTTGAGCGCGATTCAGCGCCTCTAGGTGGCGGCGTCTAGCACTGAAGTTACCTTCTGATGCGCCACTGAAACCAATACTCTGCTTTAAATGTTGTTTCAGGGCATCCAGTCCTGCACCGGTTTTGGCACTGATGGCGATCACCGGTACACCCTCGGTATGTGCCTGTAAGCCGGCATTGTAATCAGTGAGATCAATTTTATTTAGCACCAAGGTGAGCTTACTTTGATCCGCTAAACGGCTGGTAAACTCTGGCCAGGCTTCAGCGGGATTCAGGGAGTGCAGTTGCTCGGCGTCCATAACCAGCAATACCCGGTCGGCTTGGTGAATTTCCTCCCAGGCGCGTTCTATGCCGATTTGCTCGACCCTGTCGGGTGCATCGCGCAATCCTGCGGTATCGGCGAATTGCAGTGGCATGCCATCAATGTGGATATGTTCACGTAACACATCCCTGGTAGTACCGGCGATGTCCGTGACGATGGCGGCTTCATGTCCGGCCAAGGCATTGAGCAGGCTGGATTTGCCGGCATTGGGGCGCCCGGCAATGGCCACACGCATCCCCTCGCGCATAATGGCACCTTGGCGGGCCTGAGCTTCCACACTGGTCATTTGTGCCTGCAGGGTCTCGATATCTGAGGCAACCTTGCCATCTGCAAGAAAGTCGATTTCCTCTTCGGGGAAGTCGATAGCCGCCTCTACAAAAATTCGCAGGTGAGTGAGGTTTTCTACAAGATCTTCGATTTTTTCGGAAAAAGCCCCCTGTAGCGAACGCATGGCATTGAGTGCCGCTTGGGCACTGCCGGCATCAATCAGGTCGGCGATAGCCTCGGCCTGGGTCAGGTCCATTTTGTCGTTTAGGAAGGCGCGTTCGGAAAACTCACCGGGGCGCGCTTGGCGCGCTCCCAGTTCAATGGCTGCGTGTAGCAGTTGGTCGAGAATTACCGGGCCCCCATGACCCTGTATCTCTACCACATCCTCACCGGTAAAAGAGTTGGGATTGGGGAAGAACAGGGCCAGGCCCTGGTCGATCAATTGCTCTTTGTGGATAAAGTCGCGGTAGTGTGCATAGCGCGGTTTGAGGGGCTTTTCTCCACAGATCTTTTGGGCGATATGCTGGGCATTGTTGCCTGATAGGCGGATTACGCCAATACCGCCGCGCCCAGGTGCTGTGGCGACGGCGACGATGGTATCGCGATTGAGGCTTTGCTGTGTCATCGGCTGAGTTTACTCGACGGAACGGAAAAGGGCCGCTTTGCGGCCCTTTGTTTATCGTACTTGTTGCGGATTGATCAGTACTTTCCGGCATCCACTTGTTTGTTGATATACCAGGTCTGGCTAATGGTGATCAGGTTATTGGCAATCCAGTAAAGTACCAGGCCAGCTGGGAACCACAGGAAGAACACAGTCATCATCACCGGCATTAACTGCATGATACGCGCCTGGGTCGGATCGGTGGGTGCGGGGTTCAGTTTTTGCATAAACCACATGGATGCACCCATCAAAACCGGCAGGATGAAGTAAGGGTCTTTTGCCGACAGATCATGAATCCAGAAGATCCAGGGTGCGTGTCGCAGCTCAACGGTCTCGGTCAGCATCCAGTAAAGGGCGATAAAGACCGGCATCTGCAGCAGGATAGGCAGGCAGCCACCCATCGGGTTGATCTTCTCGCGGCGGTAGAGCTTCATGGTCTCTTCCGCCAGCTTCTGTCGGTTATCCTTGTACTGCTCCTGCAGTTTTTTCATCTGCGGTGCAAATTTGCGCATACGCGCCATGGATTTAGTGCCAGCAGCAGACAGGGGTAGCAACAGTGTCTTGATAAAGACGGTGAGTAGGATAATTGCCCAGCCCCAGTTGCTGACAATGTGCTCTTGGATAAAGTGCAGTACGCGGAACAGCGGCTTGGCAATCCACCACAGCCAGCCGTAGTCGACCGTCAGGTCGAGGCCGGGGGAGATTTCTTCCAGTCGGTAGACATCTTTCGGACCCGCATAGAAAGAAGCTGTCAGCTCTCCCTGGGTAGCGGCGGGGATTTGTTTGGCTGGCGTTGTAAAGCTCATGCCAAACAGTCCATTGGATAGCTCTTTCAGCTGAAAGGTGTTGCGTTCGTTTTGGGGGGGGACCCAAGCACTGAGGAAGTAGTGTTGCACCATAGCGACCCAACCACCTTCAACTTTCTCGTCGGTGGGGGACTCAGCAATCTCTTCGAAATCCTGCTTAAAGTAATTTTGTTCGTTGGTACGCATCGCGGCGCCGAGGAAAGGCGACATACCAAAACCGGTGTCGGTGACGGGCTCACTGGTATCGCGTTTAATTTGACCATATAGGGCGGCAGACCAGGGCTTGTCGCTGGTGTTATCCACCAGATAGGCTACCTGTATTAGGTAGTCACCGCGCTTGAATGTGAAGCGCTTGGTAATATTGGCACCATCCTGTTGCAGGGTGAGGTCCACAACCAAGGTGTCATCCCCCTCGACCATCGCGTATTCGGTTTTTTCCACTTTAAAGAGCGGTCTGTCGGTAGTGCTGCGATCAGTTCCATTTCTGCCGATAAGACCACTTTGGGCGATGTAGGTGTGGTTGCGCGTCTGGTTTAACAGGATGAGTGGCTGATCCGGGGTGTCAAGTTTCTCCTGGAAGTCGCGCAGGGCGACTTTGACGATATCACCGCCGAAGGGATTTATCAGGATATCGAAGACATCGGTGGTCACACTGACGAGCTGGCCCTGTTTACTCTGTGTTTCAGTGGCACTAGGCGCTTGTGCTTGTAGTTGCGGTATATCGCTGCTACTACTGCTGGCGGCCTCAGTGGGAGGTTGACTGATGGTTTCGCCGCCAGTCTGCACTACGGTTTCGCGGTCTAGTTCAGGAGTGTGCTGCTCTTGAAATGCGTTCCACTGGAAAATAAGTGCCAGGAGAACTGCGATGATTCCGCCAGCCAGCGTATAGCGTTGCCAATCCATCTTAATACCTAGAGAGTGTTTTTGTGTCTGGCGGGGGGGACCGGGTCCAGCCCACCAGGGTGCCAGGGGTGGCATTTTATAAGGCGACGCACCGTTAAATAACCCCCCTTTATAGCTCCGTGGGTTTCAATAGCCTCTTCGGAGTATCGGGAACATGTTGGGTAAAAGCGACACTGGTTGCCTACCCAAGGACTGGCCAGGTAGCGGTATGCGTGAATCAGCTTGATCAGCAGCCACTTCATGTCTTTTGCTGTGGCTGTTGCGCACGCTTGGCCAGTTTGCGCCAAAGTTTGTTGAGCTGCTTCGCCAGAGCGGCCTTATCCAGATCTGCGACCCCCGGGCGTGCGAGAACCACAGCATCCAGCGGCGGCAATTCATGTTGCAGCAGGCGGAAGGTCTCACGGGTAATGCGTTTGATTTGATTGCGGTCGGTGGCATTGCGCACATGCTTTTTGGCGATTACCAAACCGAGGCGCGGGTGCTCCAACCCATTGGGACGGGCGAGGATCAGAAAATGAGGATGCGCGGCGCGCACAAGGTTTTCATTGAAAACCTTGCTGTACTGCGCCGCATTCAGCAGGCGCAGCGTCTTGGCAAATCCGAAGCTGCTGCGCGCCTGCTGCATAAATAGATATCTCTAAAAAAAGAGGAGAAATCTTATGCAGACAGTACTTTGCGGCCTTTAGCGCGACGGCGGGCCAGGATTTTACGGCCGTTTTTAGTTGCCATGCGAGCGCGGAAACCGTGAGTGCGCTTGCGCTTCAAGTTGCTGGGTTGAAATGTGCGTTTCATAGTCTTGCTACCTGAGACTTTGTGTTCGAAATTTCTCGGGACCATCCCCGGCCGCGGCCTGGACTCCGGTCCGGCACAAAGCCGGGTCAGACGGAGCTACGCGCTGCGAAGGCCGCGGATTGTATAGAAAGGCAGCAGTGAAAGCAACGCACTCACCGGGGAAATTCGCTGTGTTTGCCAACAAATTTCGGGTGCCATTTTACGTCATTTCATCAAGCCCTTGAGGTACTTGAAGTATCTCGCGATGCCCACTGATTGATACCAAGATATACACAGGTCTCTGTGGATAAGATTCCCCAAGAGTAGTGTTCAATTGTTTAATTGTTGTGCAAACACTTGATTGTGTGGACTTTTTTGCGCAGTTTTTTCAACAGCGGTAGTCTTTCTTGTGGATAACCCGGTCTTGGAAAGGTATACTGCGCCGATCTTATTTGACGGCCTCGGACGCTTCCTGTCCGGTCTTGCCGTTTCTCCGTGGTCTTACCATATTGGGGTTTTTGGGGGGTTTCTTGACTGAATCCGTTTGGAAGCAGTGCGCTGGTTGTTTGCAGGACGAGCTGCCATCGCAGCAGTTCAACACCTGGATCAGGCCGCTGCGCGTCAATCCCGTGTGTGCTGAGGGTGAATTGCGCCTGATCGCACCGAACCGCTTCGTGTTGGACTGGGTTGGCGGTAAATTCCTGCATCGTATCCGTGAGCTGGTGCACCAGTGTTCTCCCAGCCAGCCACTACAGGTGGCTCTGGAGATTACGGCGCGCCGACCTGCGCGTTTCCAGCGCAACCGCGCAGCTATAGAGCCTGCACCACATACACCAGTACAAACGCCTCCGCCGGTTCCTATAGCACCGTCGCCTGCCACGGCTGCATCGCTGGACAGGCCCGGTATGCACCACAGTGGTGTAGCACCTAATCAGAGCGGATCGCACAACTCTCCGGGTTTGGCAATGCCTGCCTCGGCCCAGCCATCGCCATCTTCGACCGTTCCGCCCCAGCCAATGCCTGTTGGTGCCTTTAGCCATGGTTTGCGGGGCACCCCCCACCCTGCGGTGGCGGAAGAAGCGACGGCGGACCAGATGACCACCGGAGAGTTGGCACTGACAGACCTGCGCTCACCCGCTATGAACGAGATGACACGCTCAATACCGGAGCCGCCGGTGCGTCAGGTTGAGGTAGAGGGTGCGATCAAACACGGCAGCTCACTCAACCGCAATTTCACGTTCAAATCTTTTGTTGAGGGCAAGTCCAACCAGCTGGGGCTAGCCGCCGCGCAACAGATCTCTGACAATCCCGGTGGCGCCTATAATCCCCTTTTTATATATGGCGGTGTTGGCCTGGGTAAAACTCACTTAATGCATGCCGTGGGCAATGCGCTGTTGGTTCGCAACCCAAATGCCAAAGTCGTTTACCTGCATTCCGAGCGCTTTGTGGCGGATATGGTGAAGGCATTGCAGCTCAACGCGATCAGTGATTTCAAGCGCTACTACCGCTCAGTGGATGCGTTGTTGATTGACGATATCCAGTTTTTCGCCGGCAAGGAGCGTTCCCAGGAAGAGTTTTTCCACACCTTTAATGCCCTGCTCGAGGGTGGGCAGCAGATCATCCTGACCTGTGATCGCTACCCGAAGGAGATCGACGGGCTAGAGGAGCGCCTCAAATCCCGTTTTGGTTGGGGACTAACGGTAGCTGTGGAACCCCCAGAGTTGGAGACCCGTGTTGCGATATTAATGAAGAAGGCGGAACAGTTTGGAGTGGAGTTACCCCATGACTCAGCTTTCTTTATTGCCCAACGTATTCGCTCTAATGTACGTGAGCTTGAGGGGGCTCTACGCCGGGTCATTGCCAACGCCCAGTTTACTGGCCGCGCTATTGACGATGTGCTGGTGCGCGAGGCCCTCAAGGATCTATTGGCCCTGCAGGATCGCCTGGTGAGTGTGGATAATATCCAACGGGTGGTAGCGGAGTACTACAAAATAAAGGTGGCGGACCTGCTCTCGAAACGACGCAGCCGCTCGGTGGCGCGGCCGCGCCAAGTTGCCATGTCACTGGCTAAAGAGCTGACCAACCACAGCTTGCCGGAGATCGGCGATGCCTTTGGTGGGCGGGATCATACAACTGTCCTGCACGCCTGCCGTAAAATCCGCGAACTGCAGGAGTCCGACGCGGATATCCGCGAGGACGTAAAGTTACTGACACGGTCGTTGACCACTTAATCGAATAACAGACAAACAAGGCGAAACTACCGATGAAATTCAATGTTAGCCGGGACGCCCTGCTGAAACCGCTACAACTGGTAGCCGGCGTTGTCGAAAAACGCCAGACTCTGCCGGTCCTGGCCAATGTATTGATGCAATTACAAGGTCAGGAATTGTCCCTGACCGGTACCGACCTTGAGGTCGAGATTGTTGGCCGCCTGCCAGTAGACGGCGTTGAAATGGAAGGTGAAGTCACCGTCCCCGCACGCAAGTTGCTGGATATCTGTCGCTCACTGCCTGATGGTGCCGAATTAAAGTTTGAACGCGATGGCGAGCGCCTGGTCCTGCGCAGCGGCCGCAGCCGTTTTCAGTTATCGACCCTGCCCGCAGCGGACTTCCCCAACCAGGAAGAGGCCAGTGCCCAGACCCGTTTCGATATTTCCCAGCGTGAGATTCGTCGCCTTATTGAAGCCACCAGCTTCGCAATGGCACAGCAGGACGTGCGCTACTACCTGAATGGCTTGCTGTTGGAGTGTCGCCCACAGCAGCTTCGCGCCGTGGCAACTGACGGGCACCGCTTAGCGTTGTGTGATCGTGATGCACCAGGGTTGAATGTGTCCGAGCCCATCCAGGCTATTGTGCCGCGCAAGGGTGTGCTGGAGCTGGGACGCCTGCTTGAGGACTCTGATGCCCAGGCGCAGGTTGTTTTGGGTAACAACCATATTCGTGTGGTTAGTGGTCAGTTTACCTTTACCTCCAAGTTGGTGGACGGCAAGTTTCCGGATTACGACCGAGTATTACCTCGGGGTGCCGGCAATGTTGTATACGCGGATCGTCAGGGTCTGCGCCAGGCCTTCTCCCGCGCGGCGATTCTCTCTAATGAGAAGTACCGCGGTGTGCGTCTACAGGTTTCTGAAGGACTATTGCAAATCGTTGCTAACAACCCGGAACAGGAGGAGGCAGAGGAGCAGATGTTGGTGGATTACGTGGGAGAGGTCATGGAAATTGGCTTCAACGTGTCTTACCTCCTCGACGTTACGGGCGCTATCCATAGTGACCAGATCCGTATCAGCCTGGCAGATGCCAACAGCAGTGCGTTGTTGCAACAGCCTGAGGAGGGGGATGCCCTTTACGTGATTATGCCGATGCGCCTGTAAGGTTTACGGGCTCTTGGCTCATAATGGAGTGGGGACCGCCCTGACCAACCGCGCTGCGGTCCCTTTATTTTTTTTGAATCTCGCTGCTGGTATTTCTCTGCCCAGTAAGGGAAAGTGTCTATGGCACTGACCCGTCTCCTCATTTCCAATTTTCGCAATATTTCTCAAGCTGATCTCGCCCTGGGTACGGGGGTGAATTTATTTTGTGGTGCCAATGGCAGTGGCAAGACCTCCATTTTGGAAGCCGTGCATATGTTGGCTACCGGCCGCTCATTTCGATCGCGTCAACATAAATCTGTTATCCAGTATGAGAATCGAGGGTTAACTGTATTTTCACAGTTGGATAGTGGAATCACATTGGGGGTTGAGCGTCTCACTGATGGAAGTGGCCGAGTCAGGATAAACCAGGCGACGGCTGAATCCAGCTCACAGCTTGCCAGCTGTCTGCCACTTCAATTGATTAACAGTGAGAGTTTCTCTGCCCTGGATGGTGGTCCCGGTGTTCGTCGGCGACTTTTAGACTGGACAGTGTTCCACGTGGAACATATTTTTGCTCAGGAATGGAAAAACTACCAAATAGCACTTCGACAGCGAAATGCATTGTTGCGTCGTGGTAAAATCGATGCGGATGTCATCAGTGCCTGGGAAGAGCAGCTCGCGGTGAGTGGTGAAAAGGTGGATACCTTACGTCAGGCCAGTTTTATCGAGTTACAGGCTGCTGTGTTGGCCCTGCTGGCTGAATTACCTGAAAGCTTACTTGGGCGTGTGGATATCAGCTATCGACGTGGCTGGCGCAAAGAGCAGGCTCTCGGAGAAGCACTGAGAGAATCCCGGGTAGGGGACCTCTCACAGGGGCACACACGTATAGGGCCCCATCGAGCCGATGTTCGATTTACTGTCGCGGGTGAACCCGCACACAATATTTTATCCCGCGGCCAGCAGAAGATGCTGGTGTGCGCCATGCGCACGGCTATGGCGCAGTTGGTTTGCCGTCACCGTGAGAAACCGGTGTTCCTGGTGGACGACCTACCGGCGGAGTTGGATGAAAACAATCAACAGGTATTTGCGCACTGGGTCAGCCGTTGCGCAAGTCAGGTACTTGTCACAGGAATTGAAGAGGGCATCACGAGCCGCCCCTGGCGACGACTTGAGGCCCCCTGGAATTGTCCGAAAGTGTTCCACGTGGAACATGGGAATATCAGCGCCGAAGCATCGGCTGCACAATAAGTTGAATGGAGCGAATAAATGTCAGAGCAGCAAAGCTATGACTCGAGCAGTATCAAGGTATTAAAAGGCCTGGATGCGGTGCGCAAGCGCCCCGGAATGTATATCGGCGATACGGACGATGGTACGGGCCTGCACCATATGGTGTTCGAGGTGGTCGACAACTCTATCGATGAAGCGCTGGCCGGTCACTGTGATGAGATCCGTGTAACCATCCATCCAGATGAGTCGATATCGGTATCTGATAATGGTCGCGGTATTCCAACAGAGATTCACTCGGAAGAGGGTGTTTCCGCAGCGGAAGTGATTATGACCGTGCTCCATGCCGGCGGTAAGTTTGACGATAACACCTATAAGGTATCTGGTGGCCTGCACGGTGTAGGTGTCTCGGTGGTAAATGCTCTCTCCAGGGAACTAAAGCTGACTATCCGCCGTGGGGGTAAAATCCACGAGCAGATTTATCACCATGGTGTACCGCAGGCACCGTTGGAAATCGTGGGTGATAGCGATATCAGCGGGACTACGGTACATTTTAAGCCCTCCGCTGAAACCTTTAATAATATCGAGTTCCACTTCGATATCTTGGCTAAGCGCCTGCGCGAGTTGTCCTTTTTGAACTCCGGTGTACGTATCGTGCTGAAAGATGAGCGCACTGGTAAAGAGGAGATTTATGAATACGAAGGCGGCCTGAGTGCCTTCGTTGAGTTCCTCAATCAGAACAAAACACCAGTCAATAAGGTACTTCACTTTAGTAGTCAACGCGAAGATGGCACCGCGGTGGAAGTCGCACTGCAATGGAACGACAGCTTCCAGGAAAACATCTTCTGCTACACCAACAATATCCCCCAGCGCGATGGCGGTACTCATTTGGCGGGTTTCCGCGCCGCTCTGACACGCGGCCTGAATAGCTATATAGAACGTGAAGGATTGGGCAAGAAGGACAAGGTGAATACCACTGGCGACGATGCCCGTGAAGGCCTTACCGCGATTATTTCCGTGAAAGTCCCTGACCCCAAGTTCTCCTCCCAGACCAAGGACAAACTGGTTTCCTCCGAGGTGAAACCAGCTGTCGAGCAGGAGATGGGCCATCACTTCAACGACTACCTGATGGAAAACCCACAGGAAGCCAAGTCTGTTGTTACCAAGATGATCGATGCGGCTAAGGCCCGCGAGGCGGCGCGCAAAGCGCGTGAAATGACCCGTCGCAAGGGCGCCCTGGATATCGCTGGCCTGCCCGGCAAACTGGCGGATTGCCAGCAGAAAGACCCGGCACTGTCCGAAATCTACCTGGTGGAGGGTGATTCCGCCGGCGGTTCTGCCAAACAGGGCCGCGATCGGCGTACCCAGGCAATTCTGCCGCTGAAGGGCAAGATCCTGAATGTGGAAAAAGCGCGCTTCGATAAGATGCTCTCCAGTGCCGAAGTTGGCACCCTGATTACCGCACTGGGTTGTGGTATCGGCAAGAGCGAGTTCAATCCAGACAAGCTGCGCTATCACAGCATTATTATCATGACCGATGCGGACGTAGATGGAGCTCATATCCGCACACTGCTGCTTACCTTCTTCTTCCGTCAGATGCCGGAACTGATTGAGCGCGGTCATATTTACATTGCCCAGCCGCCGCTATACAAAATCTCCAAAGGTAAGCAGGAGCAATACCTGAAGGACGAGGCGGCCCTGACCCAGTTCCTCACCAATGCCGCCCTGGAAGGCGCCACACTGTTCGTAAATCCTGATGCGCCAGGTTTATCTGGAGCCTCCCTGGAAAGTCTGGTGGGGGAATACCGTGGTGTACTGGCCACTATCGACCGCCTTTCGCGGCTCTACCCCGAAGAAGTGCTGCGTAGCATGATTTACCTGCCGAAACTGTCCCAAGAAGATCTGCTGTCCAAGGAGAAGGTGACAGCCTGGTGTGCTCAATTGCAGGAGAAGCTCGCCGACGAAGAGAGCGGCGGTACCCGTCGCCATGAAGTGACCGTACAAGAGAACACCGAGCGTGGCCTGTTCCTACCGCACATTCACATAGTGGCCCATGGAGTTGGTAGCGACTATCTGATCAACCATGAATTCTTCGACTCCGCGGAGTACACCTCCATCTACACGCTGGGGGAAAAAATGGTGGGCCTTCTGGAAGAGGGCGCCTTTATCCAGCGGGGCGAAAAGCAATACGCTGTCGATAGCTTCCCGGAAGTAATGGACTGGCTGATGAATGAGAGTCGACGAGGCTATGGTATTCAGCGTTATAAAGGTCTGGGAGAGATGAATCCGGAGCAGCTATGGGATACCACTATGGACCCCGAGAGCCGCCGTATGCTGCAGGTAACGGTTGAGGATGCCATTGCTGCTGACCAGATCTTTACCACGCTGATGGGCGATCAGGTTGAACCTCGCCGTGACTTTATTGAAAGTAATGCTCTGGCGGTGGAGAACTTAGACGTTTAATTGGCGCAAGCCTATCTTCGACAACTGCACAGTAATTTACTACATAATTAAAGTTGGGAAATTACTGTGCGGCATTTTCCTCACCTGCAGAAGCGTTGTACAAAATTCGGCACATGTAACCGCCCACCAAACAGTGCCACACACCCCTGAAGTTACTGATCCCAGTACACACAATACTAGCTTCAAATTAATTAACGAAAAACGATAAAAAACTACAATTTAAAACTAGAAAAGCCACATAATTATTTTTTTTAAAACGTAAAATATCTATATATTCTGCTAATTAAACCGTCTTAATTTAAAACTAAAAAATACGGACCAAAAAAATGGGGAAACTAATTCATTATATTAGCGGTAGAGTGCGTCAGCTAATGTGGGTTATTGGTGTTTTTTTATTATTTTTTTATGGTTGCACCAGCACACAAAAGCTCGTGAATTCAAAATGGTACGAAATTAAAACTGATCATTTTCGAATCGTTACCAATGATAACCCTAAGCAAATAAAAAAACTCGCTGTAGACTTAGAGCGCTTTCGGGTTTTGCAAAGTGATTTCTTTAGTTCACCCGACCAACAGAAGCTGACTTTATATGCGTTGAATGATCGACTCAGCTTTGAGGGGGTCAGTGGTCGTGAATCTGCACAAAATACAATTGGACAGTTTCATAACACTTCCTATGGAAGTTATGTGTTGCTCAATCTTAATGGAAATCGTTTTCTACCAGATAATCCTGCCCGCCAGACACTATTCCATGAATATACACACTTTTTAACTTACAGTGAAAGCAAGCAGTTATATCCCTATTGGTTTAGTGAGGGCATTGCGGAGGTCTTTTCCACTGTCGATTTCGGTGAGAATAACAAGTACCACTTTGGGAAGATACCCATTGATCGTGCAATCAGTCTTTATCGGAGCAGAGAGATGCCGCTGGATAAGCTGCTTTCCGCAAAAAGGGGCTCACTAAATGTTAGAGATACCGAGGCCCTCTATGCCAGTGGTTGGATGCTAACCCATTGGATGCTCTTTGATACCGATAGAAGTAAAGCCTTGGAGGAATATTTAGAATCCTACAATGCTGGCGCGGACCCGATTACAAGCCTACCCAAGGCTCTAGGGATGACTTTTGAAGAACTCAATGAGCACTATAAAAAATTATCGAAAAGCCAGTTTAATTACTTCACTGATGAGTTTTCCGATCGTAGTGTAATTGAGAGTCCTTCCATTCAGTTGATGGCGAGCAGTGAAGCTGTCGCTGAATTGGCCCATTTTATGGCGATTTCAGAGAAGGGCTCAGAAGCATTAGAAAAATTTATTGCCTATGCAGAAAAGAAGCAGGTTTCCAGCCCATCACTAAAATCAGCTCTAGCGATAGCCCTCACGGGTGAGAGAAACTACACCGAAGCGGGGAAGATATTAGAGACAATTCCAGCTGACTATCATGGGGAAACCTGGTATCTGGAAGCCCAAGCAAAAAATGAACTATATGCGGCCTTGGAAGAAGAGGAGGTGATTAATCCCGGGAAGTTAAAAAAAATTCGCGATCAGTATGTCCAATTGGTGAACGCCGGTGGAGAGGTACCAGCTTATTGGCATGAGTTAGCAATTACCATGCAAGTATTAGGTTACCCACGGCAGAAGTACATGGAAATACTGAAGCAGGCATATTTGCGCGCGCCGAGAGAAACAGGTATTGCCTGGTGGTATGCCATGGAACTCTATCTAAATCGCGACCGAGATCTATTTGCTAATGTTTCCCAGCCACTTTTTATGCAAATAAGCAAAGAGGAACCCCGTGCGCAGCTACAGTCAATGTTGATTGATCTTGGGAAAGGAGAGGAACTGGACTTTGAGCTTGAGTCCGAAGTGAGTGGATTGGGGCAATTAATGTCTGCGTACCGAGAGTACCCTGGCACTAAAGCACTGGCCATAGCTATGGACTACCGTGGCGCATTTGTCGTGGGATTTAATGAAGAGGGCATCAACCAGGCTGATGCAAATCAGAATGCTCTTCAGACCTGCGAGGAGCAGAGAGAGCAGTATCAAGTAAAAGATCGCTGTGAACTCTATGCCGAAGGTGAGCTATTAGTGAACTCTACCAATAGGATGTAAATTTTTTAAAGAAATAGATTAGGCACAACGCAGGCGGCAATAATCCAGCTTTGTGCCAACAAATTTCCCTGTGTAGCTAGATAGTAAGTAAGGATTATTTTTCCAGTAACAACCCACACTCCCGATGCTCTTCGCCCTTGGTGGGATCGAAGTACACATCGTTATCTGGCAGCTCATTTTCGTAAACATACTCTTCCACATCGATTTCTCTCAAGTGGAACATGGGAGCCACACGAATAGTGCCGTGATTGCCCTGGGTAAATACATCCAGGTTTTTACGGTGGGCATTTTGATCGTGGCGAATGCCGTTCAACCACACATCCGGTTGTAGCTCTTGCATCGCGCGGTTAAAGGGCTCGAGCTTAACCGTGCGCGAGAAGAAGTCGTGTTCGGGGGTATCGAGCTGGGGGATACCGCCATAGACCGCGTTATAGTGTGCCGCCGACATCTTGGGTGAATAGGTACGCAGATTCAGATTCAGCGTATTAACCACCCTCTCAATATGCCGATAGGTTTCCGGCGTGTTGTAGCCATGGTCCACCCAGATAACCGGGATATCAGACTTGGCCCTGGTTACCAGGTGTAGGAAAGCCACCGCGAGAGGGCGGAAATTGGTGAAAACCACCGGATTCTGCGCCTTTTCCATGGTGAACTGCATAACTTCACTGGGTTTAGCCCCGGCAAAAGTCTCGTTCAGCGATGCCAGATCAGCACCGTGGTGGAAGAAGCGGTCAGAAAGAGACCGCAGGGCATTAGTGGAAGCGATATGTCCCATAAAAAATCAGCGCATAGGAAAATTAGGATAGAGGCATGCTACCCGGTTAATTTGTCACGTAGAAACAATAAAAAGAAGTGAATCAATAAGTATCAGTTATAAGTAAATCCATTTTACTAGGGAAGCGGGCATAAACAGTTACTTGGAGTCCAGTTCACAGCACATCTGAATCAGGTGTTGGCCGTATTCGGTGTTATAGCTGCGTTCGGTTTCCACAAACCCGTGCTTTTGTAGGAAATAACGGGTGCGAAGATTTTCCCGCAGTACCTGTGCTTGCAACAGGGGTTTACCACGGCCGGCAGCGGTGATCAGGCTGGCGCCAATACCACAGCCGGAAAATAACGGGCTAACACACAAATACGCGATTCTGTCCTGTCCCAATAGCGCGATAAATGCCTCGGCTACAGCACTATGGCGGCCTGTAAAGACAAGGCTGAGACTGGCCTGACGAAAATCCCGGCGAAACTGGACCACATGATCAATCCAGAACTGACGGGGCAGGGAGGGGTGTGAGTTGGCAGCAGCATGCAGCCAAAGTTGCTCGAGCCTATCCAGTTCCTTGAATTCTGCTTTTCGGATCATGGGCACCCCCGAAGCGGATACATAAGGCCAATGCTAGTCAGACCAAAGGATAGATCCTAGAAAACATCCAATTGTTAGGACAGAAACCAAATATATAGCCATTTTTCCCCCAAAAGACGCCAAAAGGCAAGAAATAGTTCTGTAAACTAATACGAACAGTAATGGTAAAATACAATCATTCTTATTAATAAACACAGTTACGAAAAATTAATGAGGGGTTTATGAAAAGGTTTTCCCTGTCGCCATTGGCCTTTGCCCTGGCAGCACTTACCGCAGTACCCAGTCTGGCTGAACAGCGTCTGGAGACTATCTCCGTTATCGGCGACTCTGAGTCCATTTCCAAGTTGCCGGGTTCAGCGCACTTAGTCGATGCAGACGAGCTGGCTGAGTTCGAATTTGTGGACATCAACCGCATGATGCGCTCGGTACCGGGTGTCTACATCCTGGAGGAAGATGGCTACGGCCTGCGTCCGAATATTGGCATTCGCGGCGCCCAGGGTGGCCGTTCTGCCAAGATTTCACTGATGGAAGATGGTGTGTTGGTTGCCCCTGCACCTTACTCTGCGCCAGAGGCTTACTATTTTCCCAGCGCAGGTCGTATGGACGCCATTGAGGTGCTAAAAGGCCCGGCTGCCTTACAGTACGGCCCATTCACCGTGGGTGGCGCGGTCAATATGCTGAGCACACCTATTCCTTCTTCCAGCCAGGGGATGGTGCAGCTGGAAGCTGGTGAGTACGGTGAAACCCGTGTGCATGCCCACTATGGCACCAGTACAGAAAATACTGGCTGGTTGCTGGAAACCCAGCAGCAGTATGCTGATGGGTTCCGTGAAATTGATCGCGCTGGCAGCGCAGATATCAATAAAGAAGATTATCTATTAAAGGGGCGTTTGAGCTCCGATGCGGATGCAACCTATCGCCAGCAGCTGGATATCAAACTCCAGTACTCCGAAGAGGAGTCTGGCATGAGCTATCTGGGACTGACCGATGCCGACTTTAATGACGATCCCAATCGTCGCTACGGTATCAGCGCTTTGGACGAAATGCAGAACCGCCACAGTACTATCCAGCTGAACCACAGCATTGAACTGAGCCAGAGCTTTACCCTGCACACCCAGGCTTATTACAACAAGTTCAAGCGTGACTGGTTTAAGGTCAGCGAGGGTGATCTTATCGAAGCGGTTAATACTGGGCAAAGCATTGATGGAGTTAAAGACCCCCAGGCGGTGTTGGACGGGGTTGAGGACTACACATTTGGTATCAAACACAATAATCGCGAATATGAGTCCAAGGGAATCCAGATCAGTGCCGATTGGCTGTTTAATACCGGCTCAGTTAATCACGAATTGACCTTTGGGGTGCGCCAGCATCAGGACGAGGTGGATAGATTCCAACCAGTGGAAATTTATAATCAGGTTGATGGCCAACTTGTATTTGATAGTGTTGATCTCCCAAGCTCAAGCAATAACCGTATTGAAGAGGCTGATGCCACATCCTTCTTTGTTTACGATGATATCCAGTTAAGTGACAAACTGACGCTGACTGCCGTTCTGCGCTATGAGGATGTGGAGACCGAGCAGCAGCGTTATAACGATGCTGAGCGTACCGAGAACGACAGCTACCGCTCCAATCAGGTGGATGAATGGCTGCCAGGCCTGGGCCTGGTATATCAGTTAAGTGAACAGTGGAGTCTGTTGGCAGGAGTACATCGCGGCTTCGCCCCTCCCGGTGCCGGTGCAGCGGATGGTCAGGGGCCAGAGTTATCCACAAACTACGAATGGGGCGCACGCTTCGATAATGGGAGTCTGAATGCTGAGCTCATCGCCTTCTATAGCGACTATGAAAATGCGGTACAGAACTGCTCCATAGCGGTGCCATGCGCAAATGGTGATGAAAGCGGCACTTACCAGCTGGGTGAAGCCGAGATTCAAGGGCTGGAGGCCTCCTTTGGTAGTCAGTGGACACTCGCTAACGGATGGACCATACCAGTACGGGCTACCTATACATTCACAGATGCAGAAATTACTGAAGATAGCGATGATGGTGACTTGCTAGCAGGGGATAACCTGCAGGATCTGCCGGAAAACGTATTTGCTGTATCCACAGGCCTGGACAGCGGCGCGGCCTGGCGTCTGAACCTGACTGCGGCTTATCAAGATGAGATGTGCGTGAACTATGAATGTAACCGCAGTGACAACTCGGATCGCTTCGATTACACAGAATCCCTGTGGGTGGTGGATGCCGCCGCGCACTACGATTTCAGTGCGGACCTGAGCGGTTATCTTAAAGTGGATAACCTGTTCGATGAGCAGGTGATTATCAGCCGCAGTCCAGATGGTGCCCGTGCCAACCGGCCTCGTACAGCCACTGTGGGGATGAAGTACGTCTTCTAACTTCATCTGGTGACAAGGCGATAAAATAAAGAACCCCGGCTTACACCGGGGTTCTTTTTGTGGGGATATCAGGTTACCAGCGCTCACCGCCCAGATGGACAAAGTGGGCCTTGAGGTAGTTGGTCTCTGCAATTGCCGGATGTACCGGGTGGTCCGCCCCCTGGCCACCACTGCCGAGAATGGCTGCCCGCCGCCCGAGCTTGTGTGCGGCGCCGCGAATACAGTCGAGCAGTTCATCGGATTGTAGATGCATGGAGCAGGAAGCACTTACTAACAGTCCATCCCTCGCCAGTAAGCGCATAGCCAGCTCGTTGATATGGCGGTAGGCAGCCAGGCCGGCCTTGTGGTCTTTACGTCTTTTAATAAAGGCCGGTGGATCCAGCACAATCACATCGAACTTTTCTCCATCGGCGACCATGGCTTTGAGCACATCCAGCGCCTTGCCGTGGACAGTACTGAGTTTATCCACAAGGCCGTTGTGATCGGCATTGACCTGGCACCAACCTAGAGCCTGCTGCGAAGCATCCACACAAGTGGCGCTGATGGCTCCACTGGCCAGGGCTTGGATACCCCAGCCTCCGGCATAGGAAAACAGGTCCAATACCCGCTTGCCTTTTACCCAGCGGTTGAGCAGCCTGCGGTTTTCGCGATGGTCATAGAACCAGCCGGTTTTTTGCCCTTGATGTACCGGTGATAGCAAGGGGACACCATTCTCCTCGAAAGGCACCATTTCAGGGACTTCGCCAAAGGCAACCTCCTTGATCAACGGCATTCCCTCCATTGCACGGCCTTGGTGGTCATTTCTAAGCAGTATGCCTTTTGGTTGAACCAGTTCCACTAACTTATCCACAACCTGCTGCTGGAACTGTTGCATGCCCCAGTTACTCACCTGAACAGTCAGGTAATCGCTAAACCTATCCACAACTAAGCCTGGCAGGCCATCCGAATCTCCATATACCAATCGGTAGCTGGGATGATCGAAGTAGCGCTGGCGCTGTTCCAATGCAGAAAGTAAGCGCTCACTTATATCGTTGCTAGTGAAGGTGGATTGGCGACTGACGAGGCGTCCACAGATCAATTGGCTGGGGTTCACAAAAGCGGTACCAAGAAGTTTTCCCTGGTTGTCGCGTACCTGACAGAGACTACCGGGCTCCATTCCCTTGAGAGGAGAGCGCTTGGTATCCACTTCATTACTGTAAATCCATAGGTGGCCGCGCTTTAGGCGGCGTTCAGCGCCGCGATTCAGTATTAACTCCAGCAAGGGAATCTCCATAGGACTGTACAAATTGGTGAGCAATTTTGCGCGGTCAGCATCCCAGGTCAAGTATTAGTCGATACCCTGGGAATAAGACTGTTGACAGCTAGGTGAAAAAAGTTGTCCACAGACCCAAGAGGGTGGCCTGATAAAACTTGCGATTGTGGATAAGTAGAAATAAAAGCAATAGCAAGGAAAGGAATAACAGAGTATGTGACTACTTACTTAAGAGTAGTTATTAACGTATGGTCAGCGGGTTCCAATCAGGTTATTGGTTACACGGTATTTAATCCCGATGAATTACTGGTAAATTCCCAGGTAGACGGCAGAATTTCCCGCCAGCAAGTCATTTTTTGCCTAATTGGTATTGTGGACCCCCCATGAAATTCCCTAAGGATCATTCTCTAAAAGTCGCCATGGTTATTTACCCCGGAGCATCGAGTCTCGATGTGACGGGTCCACTGGAGGTCTTTTCCCTGGCTAACCACCAGCTGCGCGAGGAGGGGCGCTACACCAATGACTTTTACTCTACCCAGATCCTTGCCGAGAGTGCAGGTCCTGTGGGCACGGCTTCGGGAGTAAAGCTTTATGCGGACTATGGATTTCAGGAGGTAGAAGGTATCCACACCTTGTTACTGAGCGGTGGTCCCCCGACAAGTTACGATGTACTGCGTAACAATACAGAGTTTATGCAATGGCTGGTTGATCAGGAACCACGCGTAGAAAGGCTCGGTTCCATTTGTACTGGTGCGATGATCCTGGCCAAAGCGGGTTTATTGGATGGTCATCGCGCTACCACTCACTGGGCAGACACAGCTGCATTACAAAAGTATCCAGGCATCCAAGTGGACCCGGATGCGATTTACGTACGCGACGATAAAATTTACACATCAGCAGGGGTAACCGCTGGTATAGATCTCGCCTTGGCGCTGGTCGAAGAAGATCACGGGCGTAGTCTGGCGTTGGCGATCGCGCGGATTATGGTGCTCTACTTAAAGCGCGATGGAGGACAACAGCAGTACAGTAGCTACTTGATGAACCAACTGCAAAGTGATCGATTTTCAGGGTTAGTGGAATGGATCTATAAAAATCTGCAAGAGCCTCTTACGGTAGAAAAACTTGCGCAGGAGTCCGCTATGAGCCCCCGTAATTTCGCCCGCTGCTTTTCACGGGAGTTGGGGGTAACTCCAGCGCGTTTTGTTGAGAGTATTCGGGTGGAAAAGGCCTGCCAATTGCTTTCCGAGCAGAACCTTTCACAGGAAAAAGTAGCTTGGCTTTGTGGCTTCCAATCCCAGGAGCAATTGCGACGTACTTTTCGCAGGCACAAGGGCATACTTCCCGGTGAATTCCGCCGGCGCTTTCATTAGATTTGAAGTATCAACACGCTGATTAATTTAGCATTTACCAGGAAGTTATTTTAACAAAATAGTTCTTGAGCGATTTAAAATTAGATTTAGCAGTTAAATTATTCGTGATAAAACGGAAATCCATAGATTGGAATCTACGTATTCAAGAAGGATATTTAATTTTAGAAAAATTAATTATCCTTGAACTTAAAGTTAAAATTAATCCATCTTCGCACGGTGATAAAGGAATTTTTAAAGGGAGGCACTTGACCTGTGGATGTTAGGATGGAAGTGTCAACCATAAAATAATAAATGAAATATTGGGCTGTAAAAAGATTGCAGTTTAAAGTCTGAAGTTTGCTCTGTAGGTGCCAGGACAATATTGTGACCACACCATCAAGTGGGTAATTGGACATCTCCATAATGTCAGTATTCGTCGTAACTACGTCCCTTACAACTTTAGTTTCTATGTAAGACTTTTTTCTTGGATAGCTGCTCAAAATTACTGCCGTCTGTCGATATAATCTGTGGAAAAGTGCTATGAATAATAAAAAAATTTGGCTGGGTAGCATATTAGTACTGGCCTTTGTTGGCTACCTGCTGTGGCCTGTCTACCAATTCTATGCCTGGTCGCTAGGCTCTCTACCACTCAGCCCCCTTGGTTGGATAGCCCTACCTGATAAGGCTCCGTCTACACAGAAGCTTTATGACAATGGACTTCAGCAGGCGGCACAACAGTCACTTGCGGCAATAGAAAAGCACCGGGCGGAGATTGGCGCTCCAGCAATTTCCGCGGCAGTTTCAGCTTGTGGCAAAGTTGTCTGGGCCGGCGCATCTGGCTGGCAGGATTTAGAGGAGAGAGTTCCCGCTTCCCCCGAGACCCGCTTTCGTATCGGCAGTACTTCCAAGGCCCTGACAGGAACAGCTCTGGCCCGCCTGGTACAGGACGGAAGTATCAATCTGGATAATTCAATTTCAAACTACTTGGAACCTCTGCCCAATCCGGCCTGGCAGACGATAACCCCTCGCCAGCTGGCCTCCCATATGTCTGGCTTGCCCCACTACAAGAGAAATACTGATTGGGTTGGATTGTACAAAACCTTGGCGCTTAACAGTCACTACGACAATATGTATCGAGCCCTTGAGATTTTTGATGATAGTCAATTGTTATTCCAGCCTGGAACAGATTTTTACTACAGTACCTTGGGTACTGTTCTACTGGGAGCAGTTTTGGCTGGAGCTGAAAAGAAAAGCTATCTGCATGTCATGGAGCAAGAGGTTTTTGTTCCTGCTTCCATGAATAACACAGAGGTCTCACCGCAAAATGGAAACCCGGAGCGAAATATTGCCCTGTTCTACAAGAGTAATGATTTGTCTGGAAATAAACTACGCCTCCGCGAATGGCGTCCCGTGGATTTAAGCCATCGCCTCCCTGGAGGTGGGTTTATCTCTACACCTAGTGATCTGGTAAAACTTGGTGCTCTTTACCTTGATAATAGTTACTTAAGCCCTGAAACACGCAAAATATTTTGGACCCCACAAAAGCTTGCCAGCGGCGAAGTGAATGAGCAGAACTATGCACTTGGTTGGCGTATTCGCGAAAAAGAAATACCCGGGGTGGGGCTATTGCGTTTCGCTAATCACGGCGGTGTTAGCCGCGGAAGTCAAAGTTGGCTGATGGTTATGCCGGATTACAACTTGTCTGTGGCAGTGAATACCAATCGAAAAACGGAAGTCTTTTGGGATTTTGGCAGTGTTTCCTTGGATATCGCAACTGCCTTTATTCGTCAGCGAAGCGAGCTGGATTGTGAATAAAAAAACCGGCCAGGGCAAAAAGCGATGGCCGGTTTTGTAAAACATAACTCTCTCCGTCAGATTGCCGGAGTAGAATATTTTCTACTGTGTATTCACCATAATTTCGGTTTCGGCAAATACCTCGTCACCGTTGCCATGACTGAGAATGCCCAGGGCACGGGTACCCGGAGCTAGACCCATCCACTCCAGATTGACGTTGCCACTGCTGTTCATCTGCGCTTGGGAAGGAGCGGTCAATTGAGTATTGCCAGTGTCACCGTTCAGATTGAAGTTAAACAGAGTGAACGGCGTGGGGCCTTGCGCAGAAGCATAATCCACCACGAATACCGCATACTGCCCAGATGTGGGGTTTATTAGGTCGACCGACTCGGCGGAAGTCGGTGAGCCACTGGTCCCCACTTCCGGGAAGCCTGGACCGGGACCGAAGACTTGCAGATCCAGGTCATCGCTGCCGCTGCCATCACCTACGTCAGCATCAAACAGAGCTACACGGGCGAGCTTGGTGCCCTCGGGGATATCAAAGAAAATCAGCTGGTTATCGCCATCCTCGACACTGCCTGGAAAGGCCACGCCTTCAGCCAAGCCTTGGATGTCCACTTGGTACTCACCGCTATAGCCGAATGCTACGCCCAGGTCCAAGGCACCATCGGTGCCCTGGACACTAACCTGCTTGGAAGTGGACAGAGGTACCGGGCGCACAGCGATCGGGCTGCGTACATCCTGACGGACGCCAACGGATTTCCAGGTCAGTTCGCCAAAGGCCCACTCGTTCAGAGCCGCTTCTCCAGTAACTGTAAAGGTAACCTCGAACTCGGCACTTTCTCCCTCGCGCAGGCGCAAGACTTTCGGGTTTACGCTTACCTCTACTCCCTGCGGGGCATTTATTGAAGCCCAGTACCATTTCTGGCCACGGCCAACGCTGGTGACACGGCGCTTGATAGTCTGAGTGCCGACAAGATCACCGATGCCGATTGAGGGTAGGTTGAGATCGCTGGAATCCAGTGAATACCCCTGAGAAAGTAATCCTGCACAAGTGGCGGAATCGATAATTTGCGGCTGATTCTCAGCGCCACACAAAAACGCCAGGTAGTCGTTAAAACCGGCATCGTAGACCAGGCCCGGACGGAAGGCGGCGGCGGGTACGATTGCACCGGCACCAATATCAAATGGATCTGCAGATGCCGGACCAAAGGACTTCAGCAGGTCGGTGCGAGCTGTGCTCATCAATGCAGACTTGGCCATCGCCGGGCTCCAGTCCGGATGTGCTTGTTTCAACAGGGCCATAATACCAGCGACATGAGGGCTCGCCATAGAAGTGCCGCTCTTGGTGCCAAACAGATTGCCGCCACTTAGTACCGGAGAAGTACCTGCGAGGATGCCAACACCAGGTGCTGCCACATCCGGCTTGATAATATCCGGCGCGCCAACGTTGTGACCGCGGGAGGAGAAGCTGGCTATGCGGTCTTCCCTGGAGATTTTCAACTCAGGATCTAGAGTACCTGTGGCCCCGGCGTGCTCAACCAACATGGCACCATCGGTGTGGCGAATCATCACCCCTGGAATAGTGGTGTCCGGTGCGGACATCACGATGGGGTCCATGCGGTCCACGGCGGTACCATCGTTATAAACAACAATAGCCACTGCCCCCGCATTGGCGGCATTGTTGTACTTATCGGTGAAGGAGCAACCTCCGCGTTGCACCAGGGCGATTTTGCCTTCCATTTCCTCGGAGTTTGTAAGTTCGGAGCAAGCCTCGAGAGGTGCCCCCACCACTAGGGAGGCAGACAGTAGACCTGTATCCTCCATGGATACCGGGCCGCCGCCTTCAAGGGCATCATAGGTGCCGGAGACCGCTTCCGGAGCATCCACTTGCAGGGCGGTGCCAAAGCTCTGGTCATCCTCCGCTGCGGCTACCGCGGTGATCCAGGGTACGCCAGAAGGGGTTCCGAGAGTCTCAGGAGCAGGTCCGCTGTTGCCAGCGGAAGTCGCAACAAACACACCCGCATCAGCGGCGAAAAGGAAGGCAATATCGTCAGCACCGGTGAAAACTGTGCTGGAACCGCCTACGGAATAGTTGATCACGTCGACACCGTCGGCGACGGCTTCATCAATGGCTGCCATGGAGTCCGCCGAGGAGCAGCCACTGTCATCGGGATTTGGTGCATCCCAGCATACCTTGTACGCGGCTACCCGAGCGCGCGGTGCCATTCCGGTGAGGGTCTCACCGTCTGGTGTTACCACGCCGTAGTTACCGGCAGCGGTAGTGGCGGTGTGAGTGCCGTGTCCGTCCGCATCGCGCGCAGATAGGAACTCATAATCGGCCAGGGTATTATTTGTGAGGAAGGCATCGGAGAACGATTTGGCCTTAATCAGCTTGTTGTTACAGGTAAAGGCAGCGTCTTCCGGATTGAATTCGCTATTGCCAAATTCACAACCCTCACCGATAAAGGATGCAGGTACGGGTCCATAGGCAATATTTCTGCCACGATTCCCCTGACGCGGGGTCGGGATATCGGCGAGACTTGGGTGCTCAGGATGGATACCGGAATCGATGACACCTACTATTACATCCTCACCAGTGATTCCCCACAGCCAGGGGCTGGGGATACGGGTAAGGCCGAGAAAGTCCGCGGTGGAATCCGTGTGCATCTTAAGCAGGCGGTCCTCCCAAACACCCTTCACATCTTTGTGACTACGAAGCGCTTCAGCTTCCTTCTCACTCATGACTGCTGCGAAGCCATTAAAGGCCGCTTCGTATTCGTGTACTCTGCGAGCACTTGGAATAGCGGACAGCACGCGTTCGCGGCGGCTTTTTAGAAAGTCGGCATAGTGGCGATAGCTGCTGCTGAGCGGATCCAGCTTGCGCCGCACCTCCGATTTGGTAGCAGATAGTCCTGGAATAGTTCCGCTATAGGAAGAAAGTGGCTCGCCGTCCAGCTGGACGATAAACACTTTCCTTTGTTTTTCCAGGTTGGGGGAGAGCGTGTCTTTGGGCGCTTCTGCAAAGCTGTTGGCCGAGGTCAGTATCCCTGCCAGAAGGGTGGAAATTATTTTTCTATTCATCGATATGTCCCGTTTTTATTTTTAGTAGCAGGCGGGATTTAGCATGAAGTAGGGACTATCCGCAGGTATAAACAAAATATATTTTGTTATATGCGGTACTGCAAAGTATTGCCTCCAAGCGATGTACATTTTTGGTTTGATGGTATTCCCCCAAGCCAAGATGGACAGGCCCGCCCAGCTATATGCTTTTAAAGGAATATGTCGCGTAACTCAATGAGCTGACACTGAATTTAATGCTTAACTCAAATTTAAATACAAAAGAATTAGAAAGAAATACAATTAAGTCATATATGTTTGTGGGTTCTTTAACATTTGAGTGAGCTAAACCTGCCTGTGGCGCCAGTTCCCTTTAACATCATTTTTTAAAAGAAATTTAAGGATCTGCGATAAATTATTGAATATTGCAGCACTCATTTGGTGCGGGGGAAGGGTTGATAGCCATGTATTGTGAATATAACCGGTGTCTTTATTTACCGGGTGGGGTGTATAGCCTCCATGTGAATCAAAAACCGGCCAAGGCGCAAGGCGTTGACCGGTTTCTAAAAGCATAATTCACACCGCTTCTCTGCGAAGAGAATTATTTTCTATTGGGTATTTACCATCACCTCGGTCTCAGCAAAAACCTGTTCACCGTTGCCGTGGCTAAGGATTCCCAGAGCACGGGTACCAGGTGCAAGACCCATCCACTCTAGTTTGACAGTGTCATTGCTACCCACTTGCGCCTGGGAAGGAGCTGTCAACTGAGTATTGCCGTTGTCGCCGCTCAGATTGAAGTTGAACAGGGTAAATGGCGTGGGGCCCGCGGCAGAGGAATAGTCCACCACATGCACTTCATATTGACCTGCGGCAGGATTCATCATATTGACAGACTCGTTGGAAGTGGAAGATGTGCTGTCGCCTACTTCTGGACCATTAGGACCGGGACCATACACTGTTATATCAAGATCGTCGCTGCCGCTACCGTCACCAACATCCGTATCAAAGAGGGCTATACGTGCCATCTCGGTACCTTCTGGGATATCGAAATAGATCACTTGACTAGCTTGGTCTTCAATACTGCTGGCTACGGCCTCAGCCTCAGCCAAGCCGCTAATGCTGACTTGGAAGTTACCGCTATAGCCAAATACCATTCCCAGGTCCAGGACACCATCAGTGCCCTCTACATTCACCAGGTCGGAAGTAGATAGGGGAACAGGACGCACAGCGATCGGACTGCGTACTTCCTGTCGGGCACCCACAGACTTCCAAGTTAAATCGCCGAAGGCCCACTTGTTTATAGCGGCAGTGTCAGTCGCGGTGAAGGTAACCTCGAACTCCGCGCTCTCTCCCTTCCTAAGGTGCAGGATCTTGGGGTGGACGCTCACATCAACGCCTTCCGGTGCATTTACCGTGGCCCAGTACCACCTTTTACCTGGAGCCACACTGGTCACCCGGCGTTTGATTGTCTGAGTGCCGACCAACTCACCTATACCGATAGAGGGTAAGTTGAGATCACTGGAGTCGAGGGAGTAGCCCAGGGATACCAGCTCCTCGCAGGTTGCGGGCTCGAGAATCTGTCGCTGGTACTCGGCGCCACACAGGAATGCCAGGTAGTCATTTAAACCGGCATCGTAAACCAGACCTGGACGGAAGGCGGCGGAAGGTACGATTGCGCCAGCACCAAAATCAAACGGATCTGCAGCTTCAGGGCCGAAGGACTTCAGCAGGTCGGTGCGTGCGGTGGTCATCAGTGCGGACTTGGCCATCGCCGGAGACCAGTCAGGGCGGGCTTGCTTGAGCAGTGCCATAATGCCGGCGACATGGGGGCTCGCCATGGAGGTACCGTTCAGGGATTCAAACAGGCTACCACCGCTCAATACTGGCGAGGTTCCAGCGAGGATACCGACTCCCGGAGCTGCTACATCCGGTTTGATAATATCGGGTGCGCCAACATTGTGGCCGCGTGAGGAGAATTCGGCAATACGGTCTTCACGGGAGATTTGCAGCTCCGGATCAAGTGTTCCGCTAATCCCAGAGCTGGCGCCAATCAGGGCACCGTCTGCATAGCTGATCATCACACCAGGAATTGTGGTATCAGGGGCCGACATCGTGATCGGGAACATACGGCCTTCATCGGCGCCATCGTTATACACTACGATTGCTGTGGCGCCGGCTTCAGCGGCATTGTTGTATTTACTCGTAAAGGAACAACCGCCGCGTTTTACCAAGGCAATCTTGCCTTCCATTGCTTCGGGGTTTTCCAGCGCCGAGCAGGCTTCCAGTGGCTCGCTGACAGCGATAGGTCCGGATAACAGGCCGCTATCCTTCAGGGAGACAGGACCACCTCCCTCCAGAAAATCGTAGTTACCGGCAATAGCCTTGGGTGCATCTACTTGCAGAGCATTTCCGAAGCTTTGGTCGTCCTCAGATGCAGCCACGGCAGTGATCCAGGGAACGCCGGAGGGTGTGCCCATAGTGCGCGGGCCGGGGCCGTCATTACCTGCGGAAGTTGCGACAAACACGCCCGCATCGGCGGCAAACAGGAAGGACATGTCACGAGCACTGGTAAATACAGTGCTTTCACCGCCCACGGAGAAGTTGATTACGTCCACTCCATCGGCTACTGCTTCGTCAATAGCTGCCATAGAATCTGAAGAGAAACAGCCGCTGTCATCCGGATCTGGCGCATCCCAACAAACTTTATAAGCGGCAATACGAGCACGCGGCGCCATGCCAGTGAGAGTTTGGCCATCTGGCGTTACCACTCCGTAGTTACCACCAGCAGTGGTTGCAGTATGGGTGCCGTGCCCGTCTGCATCCCGGGCGGACATAAACTCGTAGTCTGCCAGTGTATTGTTGGTGAGAAAGGAAGTATTGAAGGCTTTAGCTTTGATCAGTTTGTTATTACAGGTAAAGGCGGCATCATCCGGGTTGAATCCGGTATTACCAAAGTCACAACCCTCGCCGATAAAGGATTCGGGAACCGGTCCGTAGGCAATATCAGCTCCACGATTGCCCCGGCGGGGGGTTGGGCTATCTGCAAGGCTCGGGTGCTCCGGGTGGATACCTGAATCAATTACGCCAATAACAATATCTTCGCCGGTGATGCCCCAGAGCCAGGGGCTGGGGATGCGTGTCAGACCGAGGAAGTCTGCGGTGGAATCCGTGTGCATCTTGAGCAGGCGGTCTTCCCAAATACCTTTTACATCTTTGTGGCTGCGCAGGGCCTCAGCTTCCTTCTCACTCATAACCGCGGCAAAGCCATTAAAGGCTGCCTCATACTCGTGTACCTTGCGCGCGCTGGGAACAGCGGAGAGCACGCGCTGGCGGCGGGTTTTCAGGAAGTTGGCATAGTGGCGGTAGCTGCTACTACGCGGATCCAGTTTGCGCTGCAAAGCCGGCTTGGTGGCTGAGAGGCCAGGGATAGTGCCGCGGTAGGCAGACAGCGGTTCTCCATCCAGTTGAACAATAAAAACTTTTTTTCGTTTTTCCTGGTTGGGAGAGGGGGTATCGCTGGTAGCGTCGGCGAAGCTGCCAGCCGAGGCCAACATTCCCGCAAGAAGCGAGGAAATAATTGTTCTTTTCATTGTAATTACCATTTTATTTTTCTATCAGGGCGGGTCTTTTTGAATAAAAGTTGTCTTCAGCTGCTTAATTAAAAAAATATTTTTTTAATTAAGGTGGTGGAAGTTAATTTTTTAAGCTGTGTCCATTTCTGGCCTGCTGGATATTTCAAAAACCAGGAGAGACACTCCCGTCCTGCTATCAGCTTTTAAAGGAAAATGGCGTGTAATTCAATGCGGAGGTTCTGAATTTAATGATCCATCTCTATTTAAATACGAAGGCTGTAATAGAAAGACAGTAAAGACATTAAAGTCCGATAGGTAAGTCCAAATTTTCAATTTTTAAAATAGAAAATTAACAATAATGTTGTAATTAAATTTAACTCCCAAAAAAAGGGTATCTTGCTGAATTTATGAACACTGCAGCTATTATATCCATGGGTGTAGCCATTATCTTTGTTTGCCATATAAGCTGATTGTCTTGTGAATAAAAAAGGCTAAGGCAGAAGACGTTGACTGGTTTCTAAAAGCTTAATTCTCATCGATTCTCAGCAAAGAGAATTATTTTCTTTTGGGGACACACCATAACTTCGGCCTCAGTAATAACTTGTTCTCCGTTGCCGTGACTAAGGGGGCCCAGGGTGCGGGTACCGGGGGTGAAGCCCCTCAACTCAAGGTTAACTTTACACAGATTGTTAATTTGAGCCTGAGAGGGTGCGTAAGTAGGGTATTACCATCGTTGCCGGAGAGGTCGAAAGTAAATTGCGTGGGGGCCGAAGTTGAGGCGGAATCTCCGACAAATACGGCATATTGGCCCGCTGTGCACTGTGATGGGATTGGCGTCCAGCTTACGAAAATTTAGTATTTAAAAAAGGGGCTGGGGGAAGCTCGTAACCTGGGAAAGCTCATGGATAGTGGCGCTTTTAAGCCAGCACAAATTGACTGAACTGTTTTAGGTCCTTAAAAACTTTAGTCTCTGCCAGCCTAGGATCCGGGTTTTCCACTAACTGTTGAAGGGTGAGTACACCTTCGCCGGATTGTACCAATACTGGTTGGCAGCCTTTTTCCAGCGCCAGCTGCAGGTCCGCCAGCTTGTTGCCGACCAGATAGCAGTCGTGCAGGCTGGTATCGAACTCCGCCTCGATAGCATCAAGCAGGCCCGCTTGGGGCTTGCGACAACGACAATTATCCTTAGGGCCGTGGGGACAGTAGAAAATTGCAGCGACTTCACCGCCGGCGTCCTCCACCAGGGTGCGCATTTTCGAGTGTATAGCCTCCAGGTCGTCGAGGTCGAACTGGCCGAGTGCCAGACCGCTCTGGTTGGTGGCGATCACCAGTTGGTAACCGGCATGGCTGAGGGCCGCCAGTGCTTCGATACTGCCGGGAAGGGGGTGCCATTCTGTGGCGGATCTAACGCAGGGGTCGGAGTTGTCGTTGATTACCCCGTCGCGCTCAAGAATGATAATTGGCATGGTGACTGGCTCTTTATTCTTGAACCGGGGTTTGATACCCCGGTTCAAATTGCCGTTACTTGGTTGGTACCAGCAAGGAAATGTCGGCAACCTCAAGGAATAGCGCACGCAACTGGGCCAATAGGGCCAGGCGGTTATTACGCAGTTGCTCGTCGTCGCTCATCACCATCACATGGTCAAAGAAGTTGTCCACGGTTTCGCGAAGCCCCGCCAGGCCGGCGAGGCCCTCGGCGAACAGCGCATCGCTATACAGTGGTGCCACTTCGGAGCGGGCAACCTGTACGGCGGCGAACAGCGCCTTCTCCGCCTCTTCCTGCAGCAATACCTCATCGACATGGCCCGGTACAGCGGTATCCAGCTTGGCGAGAATATTGGAGACGCGTTTGTTGGCCGCAGCCAGGGCACCGGACTCGGGCAACTGGCTAAAAGCATTTACAGCGTGGACGCGGTTGTCGATATCCAGTGGGCGCGACAACTTACGCGCGGCAACCGCCATAAATACCTCAGTGGCAATGCCCTGGTCCTCGTACCGGGCGCGGAAGCGCTCCAGAACATATTGCAGGGTCTGCTCTATGACCTTGTCGTACTCACCCAGGGCGGTGCGCGGGTAGTTGTCGCGGGCCAGCTGCAGCAGTTCATGCAAGTCCAGGTCGAGACGCTTTTCTACCAGAATACGGATAATACCGAGGCTGGCGCGGCGCAGGGCAAAGGGGTCGCGGGAGCCGCTGGGAGGCTGGCCGATACCGAAGATACCAACCAGAGTATCCAGGCGGTCTGCCAGTGCAATCACGGTACCGGTGTCGCTGACGGGCAGTTCGTCGCCGGCAAACTTGGGCATGTACTGCTCATACATGGCCTTGGCCACATCCAGAGGCTCACCATCGTTCTCTGCATAGTAGTAACCGGCGATGCCCTGCATATCGGCAAATTCGAACACCATTTCGGTGACCAGATCCGATTTGCACAGGCGGCCAGCGCGCTCGGCCCAGTCGCCGTTACTACCGGTTTTTTCGGCGATGGTGCGCGCCAGGGATGAAACACGTTCAGTCTTGTCGTAAACACTGCCCAGGTGCTGTTGAAATACAATTTGGCGCAGCTTCTCGCGGCGAGATTCCAGACTGGTTTTCTTATCGGTTTCGAAGAAGAAGGCGGCATCGGCCAGACGCGGGCGGATAACCCGCTCGTTGCCGTGGATAACCTGTGCGGCATCCTGGCTCTCGATGTTGGACACAGTGATAAAGAAAGGCAGCAACTGGCCGTCTTCATTCACCACGTGGAAGTATTTCTGGTGCTCCTTCATCGAGGAGATCAGGGCTTCTGCGGGTACTTCCAGGAAGCGTTCCTCAAAACGGCCGGTGAGCGCTACGGGCCACTCCACCAGGGCGGTGACTTCGTCGAGCAGGTCATCGTCAATCACAGCCTCGCCGTTGACATTATTGGCTTCGGCGACCACTTGAGCGCGGATAGTCTCGCGGCGCTCGGCAAAGTCGGCCATCACATAGCCCGGTTCGCGCAGTACCTGTGCATAGTCGTGGGCAGAGTGAATTTCCAATTCGCGGTTGCAGTGGAAACGGTGGCCGCGGCTGGTTTTTCCGGCCTTGAGGCCGAGCACTTCACCATCCACTACTTGGTTGCCAAACAACATTACCAGCCAATGGACCGGGCGCACGAATTCCTCGCGGCGCAGACCCCAGCGCATGCGCTTGGGGATGGGCAGCTGTGCCAGAGACTTCTCGACAATTCCCGCCAGTAGAGATTTGCTCTCGGCACCTTGCTGTTCAGTGATAAAGGCCAGGCGTTCGCCTTTGTCAGTCTCTTTGCGTTCCAGTTCCTCAACGGTCACACCGTTACTGCGGGCGAAGCCTTCGGCGGCTTTACTGGGCTTGCCTTCATTATCGAAGGCTGCTTTGATTGCGGGGCCCAGCTTTTCAATTTGTTTATCCTGCTGCTTGTCCGCCAGGCCGAAAACGGCCACTGCCAGGCGGCGGGGAGCTGCGTAGGCTTTAACCTCGCCAAATGACAGCTCGGCGCCCTTCAGGCCCTGGGTGATGCCATCGGCGAAGGCGTTCATCAGCTTGTGCAGTGCTTTTGGTGGCAGCTCTTCGGTGCCCAGCTCTACCAGAAAATCCTGAGCCATTACTGCTTCTCCTCTTGCTCGACGTCTTCCGCCAGAATATCCGCACGCAGTGCCTCATCCGCCAGGGGGAACCCCAGCGCGCGGCGCGCATCGTAATAAGCCTGCGCCACTGCTCGGGCCAGGGTGCGTACACGCAGGATATAGCGCTGACGCTCAGTCACCGAAATGGCGTGGCGCGCATCCAGCAGGTTGAAGGCGTGGGAGGCCTTCATCACCTGCTCGTAGGCGGGTAGCGGCAGGCCCAGCTCGATCAGGCGGGAGCTCTCGCGCTCGCAGTGATCGAAGGTGGCGAACAGGAACTCCACATCGGCGTGTTCAAAGTTGTAACGGGACATCTCCACTTCATTTTGGTGGAAAACATCGCCATAGGTGACAGGGCTGCCATCCAAGTTGCGAGTCCACACCAGGTCGTAAATGGATTCGACACCCTGCAGGTACATAGCGATTCGCTCCAGGCCATAAGTGATCTCGCCGGTAACCGGGTAGCATTCGATGCCGCCCACCTGCTGGAAGTAGGTGAACTGGGTCACTTCCATACCGTTCAGCCAAACCTCCCAACCGAGCCCCCAGGCTCCGAGGGTCGGGGATTCCCAGTTGTCCTCGACAAAACGAATATCGTGGATCGCCGGATCTACGCCCATGGCGCGAAGGCTGTCGAGGTACAATTCCTGAATGTTGTCCGGGGACGGTTTCATTACCACCTGGTATTGGTAGTAGTGCTGCAGGCGGTTAGGGTTCTCGCCGTAGCGGCCGTCGGTGGGGCGGCGGCAGGGTTGCACATAGGCCGCATTCCAGTTTTCCGGGCCTATGGCGCGCAGGAAGGTAGCTGGATGAAAGGTGCCAGCGCCCACTTCCATATCCAGAGGCTGTAGAATGACGCACCCTTGGCGCGCCCAATAATCCTGCAGGGCAAAAATAAGTCCCTGAAAGGTACTGAGATCGTATTGCTTGGACACCGCTATCTCCAGATCAGTATCTGCTGTGGGCAAAGGGACGCAATTATAGCGGCAGCGGCTACTGCGCTTAAAGCGCTGTGACCACGCCAATGATTTGAATCGCCATACTTGGCATTAGGGCCGCCTATCGGCGGTGTTTTTGGAAAGGAAGTTGTTGTTTTGGATATTAAGGGGTACCTGGCTGCAGGTGCACTGAAACTGATTGGCAGGCTGTCATTGCCTTGGTCCCGACGCCTGGGGCGTTTCGCCGGTAGACTGGCGATATTAGTCCGTTCTGAGGGTCTGCGTCTGAGTAGGATCAACCTGGCGCAATGCTACCCGGCAATGGACCCGAAAAAGCGGGAGAGGCTGGCGCGTGAAAGTGTGATGAACACTGCCATCAACGGTTTCGAAATGGCTAGTATCTGGCACCATTCCTGGGCCACCAATGAAAAGGCCATAGTGCAGGTGCGCAACCAGCATTTACTGTTTCAGGGGGAAAAGGATGGCCGTGGAACCTTGGTGCTTATGCCACACACGGGCAACTGGGAAATTTTTGGCATGTACCTGGCGGCCATGGGCCCCTCCATGGCCCTGTACCAGCCGCCGAAAATTGCCGAGTTGGACCCGGTGATACGCAGCGGCCGTGAAAAGACTGGCGCAAAAATGGTACCCACTAATATTCATGGGGTGCGCTCACTGCTCAAGTGCCTGAAGGCCGGCCATGTCGCTATGGTATTACCGGATCAGGAACCGGATATGGGTGGCGATTTCGCCCCCTTTTTCGGCCGACCGGCCCTGACCATGACGCTCGCACACAACCTGCTGCAACGCACCAAGTGCCATGTAGTATTCGGCTTTGGCAAGCGGGTGGAGGGTGGTTTTGAGCTGGTTTTCCTGCCGGCAGAAAAAGCTATTCACAGCGAGGAGCAGAAGGTTTCCCTGGCGGCGATGAATCGCGGTGTGGAGGCATGCATAGCCCAGGCGCCGGAGCAGTATCAATGGGAGTACAAGCGCTTTCGCAAACAGCCGGAAGGTAAAAGTAAGATTTACCGTAAGAAAAAATAAGGCCACCTTATTGTGGCCCTTGTCCGTTTCGTGCAGCAGTGGTTTTAAGCCGCGTAGCGAAAAGCCACTATCACTGGCATACGCGCAGCGCGCCAGGCGGGGAAAAAACCGCTGATAAAGCCTATTACCAGCGCCAATATTGCGCCTTGCAGGAATAGGTCCGCTGACATCTCGAAGCTGAATACCACCTGGGTAAAGCTGCCGCCCAAGGTAGAAGTGTTGAGCCCGTCGAAGAACATAAATGCCGCCAACGAGCCTAATAGCCCGCCTGCCGCTGCCAGTACCATAGCTTCGGCAATAGTGCCGCAGAAGGCAGAAAAGTTACTGAAACCCAGCGCGCGCAGAGTGGCAATTTCCTTGGCGCGATCCGCGACAGAGGTATACATGGTGTTGAGTGCTCCTGCGAGGGCACCGAGAGCCATTACTGCGCTGATAATCCAACCAAAAGTGGCAATGTACTGTAATTGTTTGCCCTGGCTGGCGAAGTATTCACGCTCAGTCTGGGCATCCAGGTTCAGGCGTGGCTCCCGTTCAATGGTTTCCTTTACTGGGCCCAGATCACCGTCTTTGTCTAATTTTGCACGGATCGACTGATAGCTGTTTCCGCGATTGTAATGGCTCTGGATAATTTTGATATCTGCCCACAACTCACTTTCAAAAATATTACCCCCTGTGGAAAAAACACCAACCACGGTCCACAGGTTTTTGCCAAAGCGGACTTCCTTGCCGATTTCAAAGCCGTCAAATTCCCTTAACACTCCTTGTCCTACGACCATTTCATTCGTGCCTGGTGTGAACATGCGTCCTTCTACCAGACGCATATTAGTGCGCATATCCATGCCGGTTTTATTGAGACCACGCAGTGGGATATTGGCTTCGGTACCAGATGATTTCTTGATGCCATCGACAATTACATAGAGCTCAGGGGATATCAGGGGACCGTTGGCATCGTGGGCGATACCTGCAGACTCGCCAATCAAGTTAACCTGATCCTGTGTAATCACCGAATTGAGTTCGGTGGAGGAACCTTCACGCATCAGGATAGCGACTTGGTTGGAGCCGGCCCCGCGCATGGTCTCCTCAAAGCCTTTAGCCATGGCGAGAAATGCCAGTAATATTGCTACCACTACAGCTGAAGCCAAAACCATTGCCAGTGACATCCACAGGCGTCGGCGCAAGCTGCCCAGGTTCATCAGGGTTACCGAAACTATTTGTGCAATTAGAGAACCCATTCTTATTCCTCCGTTTCGGAGTTTGTTGTCATACCTGATTGCAAGAGGTTACAACCGGGTAGAATTCCAACCGTCTTATTGCTGGCGATTAAATGCTGTGACGATATTCAGCCGCAAAGCGTTAAAAGCCGGCAACAAACCGGTAATTATTCCCAATAGCAGCATAAATACCAGCGCCTGTAGTGCAATGTTACTATCCAAAATCAAATTGGGTAGAAATCTGGCGAGAAAAGTTTTAATGCCTTCTACAAGCAGCCAGGCGGCGGCAAGACCAGAGATACCGCCAATAAAGGCAATTAACATGGACTCCGACAAAACCATTCGGAAAATTCTTGGGCTGGAAAAACCCAGGGTTTTCAGTACAGCAATTTCTCCTGTACGTTCACGAATAGCCAGGGCCATGGTATTACCAACAACAATCAGGATGGTAAAAAAAGCGGTAAATACTACAGAGAAAATAATCAGACCAATATTGCCTATTTGCTCAATAAAGGCTTTATTAAAAGCTTTCTCAGTACTTGTATCAGTCTCATTTTGGGAGTTGGCAAAAGAGTCGTCGATGGTTTTCGCCACTTTTTCATTCAGGGAGGAGTCATTAGTGGTCAGTGCCATCCAGCCGATCCAGTCTCCACCAAATGTTTGGGTTTCCATAAAATACTTATAGTGAAACAGCATTTGGCGGGTATCATATTGCTCGGTATCCCCTTTAAAAATTCCGGAGACAACAAACTCCCAGGTATATCCGCCATCTTTGTGGGTAAAAATAGTGGATGATAGTGGGATTTTATCGCCCACTTTCCAGCCGTAAATCTGTGCGAGTTTCTCACCAACAAGTGCACCCTGGCGGTTATTAAACCAGGATGCTTTCTGGTCTTCGGGGACAACAACTTCTTCGTATACGCGAAGGTAAGATTCCGGCTCTACGGCCATAGAGACAATTTGTTTGGTCGGCTCCTGGTAGTAGCCACCAAACCAGTTCAGGTGGGTGACATCCTTAACACCCTCTACCGCAGCGACTTTTTGGTAGTAGGCGATGGGCAGGGATTTAGTGAAATTGATCCGGTTAAATACAACCAGGCGATTATCTGCTGAAAGCTCCACACTGGAATTCAGCGCGGTTTTCAAACTGGTTACTGCACCGAAAATCAGGAAGGCAATAAAGATGGCAAAACAGGTCAGGAATAACCGCAGGGGTTTCCTTGTCATGTTTTTATAGATTAAGTAAAGTTCGTTCATACCACGATTTCCCTCTGCACAAATTGCCCCTTGTCGAGATGCAGGGTGCGCTTGGCGTATTTAGCCGCGGCAGGGTCGTGGGTTACCATCACTATGGTCTTGCCGTGGTCGCGGTTCAGCAGTTGCAGCATTTCCAGGATTTCATCCGCGGTGGCGCGGTCCAGGTCTCCAGTAGGCTCGTCACAAAGAATCAACTTGGGATCGGAGACAATCGCACGGGCGATAGCAACCCGTTGCTGCTGACCGCCGGACATTTCACTGGACATATGTTTGGCGCGGTCGCTGAGACCCACCAGGGCGAGTGCGGTTTCTACGTTTTTGCGCCGTTGTGATTTAGATAACTTGGTCAGTAGCAGTGGCAATTCTACATTGCGCTGTGCATTCAGCATTGGCATCAGGTTATAGAACTGAAAAATAAAACCGATGTTTTCTGCCCGCCAGCGAGTCAGGGCACTCTCGCTCAGGGAGTCGATGCGTGTGCCATCAAACCAGACTTCACCGCCGCTGGGTTGGTCAACGCCGCCGAGCATATTCAGGAGGGTGGTTTTGCCCGAGCCCGAAGGCCCCATAATGGCAACGAAATCCCCCCGCTCAATATCCATATTGAGATCGTCAAAAATAGAGATTTTTTCCTTCCCTTTAATAAAGCTCTTACTGACACCTTTTAATTGAAACAACACATCTTCTGACATCTTGAAATTCCTCTTATAAGAATAAAATCAACCGTGTTGTCACCGGGGCACTAGAGAGCCGTTTCCTCCTCGGCCAGGAACCCGACTTTAACTCCCATGTCCGGCAGGATACGCGGATCTTTATCGTCGATGCCGATACGTACGCGTACAGTGGCTTTGGCACGATCGGCAGTAGGAATAATGGCGACTACGGAGGCTGGAATATCCCATTCCGGGTAGGCGTCGAGGTTGGCATTTACCCTCTGCCCCGCAGAGACCCGGCCAATAAATGCCTCGTTCACATCCACTTCAATTTCCAGGGAATTCATGTCCACGATGGTGCAGATACCGGTGCGCGTGAAGCCGCCTCCGGCAGAGCTGGGCGCGACAATTTCTCCTGGTTGGGCATTTTTCTGAGTGACGATGCCGGAGAAGGGGGCGCGAATAATATGATCTTCGAGCCGTTCCTGTTGGCGTTTGGCCTCCAGTTTGGCCACCTCGATATTGGCGCGGGCACTTCTTAAGTCGGCCCTGAGTCCTTCGGCGCTGGCCTGGCTCTGTGTGAGCTGAGCCTTGCTAGAATAGTTTTTATCGCGCAGTCCGGCGAAACGCCGGTACTGGCGTTCCGCTTCCTTGAGTTTGGCACTGATGCTTGCTTCCTGGGCTTGCAGTACCTCGACCTGTGCGAGGGCAAAATCCAGGCTGACCCGCGCCTTGGCATCATCGAGGCGTGCCAGCACTTGCCCCTCACTTACATGCATACCCTCCTCAACATCCACACTGCTGATCAGGCCCATTACCTCGGCAGATACAGTGGCCATGCGGCGCGCAGTGATGTAACCAGAGGCGTTGAGCACAGTTTCGGTTCGCTCGCGGACAGCGGGTGCTGGGATAGTAGACTTGGCGGGAAGGGTTTCTGTTGATGCTACTGAGGACTGCTCCCCTGCCAATAGTGTGGCAGCGGCAAACCCCATAACCAAGCCGGCAGCGGTGCCTATAGAGGCCGCCAGCCAGGTTTTTCGAGATGATGTAGGTGCTTCTGGAACCGCATCCCGGTCAATTTTCAACTGACCGAGCAGCTCACTGGTGTTTCTGCTCATACCGCCATGTTCTTATTAGTCACTTCCTGTAGAAGACAACTTTGGCAGAAACTAAAAAATATTGCTATGCGATATCGGACAGGGGAGGTCTGAGAGTTTAATGGCGCCAGAAAGCGGGAGTTAGCAGTACCAACAAGGTAAAAATTTCCAACCGCCCCATCAGCATGGCGAGGATCAGAAACCACTTGGCCACTTCATTGACTGAGCCGTAGTGAGAGGCCGCATCGCCCAGGGCAGGTCCAATATTACTCAGGCAGGAGGCAACCGTGGTGACGGCGGTGACAAAATCCTCGCCGGTGGCGATCACAATAATGGAGAGGATAAAAAACGACAGGACATAGACGGCGAAAAATCCCCAGACAGCATCGGTCACCCGGTCTGGCACTATCTTGCGATTGATCTTGATAGGTATTACCGCATTGGCGTGCACCAGCCGGTTCAGTTCACGCATACCCGACTTCATAATCAACATACCGCGCACAGCCTTGATGCCTCCGGAAGTCGAACCAGCGCAGGCGCCAAGAATACCCAGAAGTAATAATGCATAGGGCAGGAATACCGGCCAGGCGGAAAAATTTTCAGAAGCAAAACCGGCAGTGGTGCTGATTGAGACAACCTGGAAAAAGCCGTGCAGCAGGCTGTTGCCAGGAGAGAAAATATTCAATATCCACAGGTAACAACTGATCAGTAAGCCGGCGCCTAAAATCAGCATCAAATAAAAACGAAATTCGGAATCGCGCCAGTAATGCTTCAGGGTTTTATTGCGAAAAGCGTAAAAATGCAGGCCGAAGTTGATTGCCGCAGTGAACATGAAAATGATGCAGATCACCATGATTGCTCGATTGTGGGCATAGAAGCCCATACTGGCATCATGGGTGGAGAAACCACCGTTAGCCACGGTGGAAAAGGCGTGGCCCACTGCGTCGAAAACCGTCATGCCAGCCCACCAGTAGCCAATGCCACATAGAATGGTGAGAATCACATAAATCACGATCAGCGCACGCGCAGTTTCGGCGATACGTGGTGTCAATTTGGTATCTTTTACCGGCCCTGGAATTTCCGCCTTGTATAACTGCATACCGCCGATACCCAGCATAGGCAGGATGGCCAGGGCAATTACAATCACGCCTATTCCACCAAACCACTGTAATTGCTGACGGTAATAGAGAATTGCCGGGGGCAGGGAGTCCAGACCGGTAATTACCGTAGCACCAGTGGTGGTGAGACCGGAGATGGACTCAAAAATAGAGTCGGTAATACTCAGGTCCGGCTGTGGGCTGATTATAAAAGGCAGGGCACCGAAACTGCCGAGGATCAGCCAGAACAGCGAGGTCACTACAAAGCCGTCGCGGGTGCGCAGGTCCTGGCGCAGATCGTGCACCGGCAGCCACATAAATAAGCCGGTAATCAGGGTAATTACAAAAGCTGCGACAAAGGCGCTGTGCGTATCGTCGCTATACCACAGCGATACCACGATCGGCGGCAGCAGTGTCAGGCTGAACACCGTCAGGAGAATTCCAAAAACTCGCGCAATTACCGCAATTCGCATTGGCGCCTATCAGCCTGTTATCTGTAGTTTCTTTATATGGACGGCGGGGACAGTAATCGCCCAGGTTATAAATAGGGTTTGCTTCTAGAAAAAGCCAAAACCTACCTGGAACAACTGTTCCACATGGCGTGTCTGGCGGCGATCTACCAAGAATACAATCACGTGATCGTCACTTTGCACAATCACGTCGTCATGAGCCATCAAAACTTCGCTGCCATTTTCCGTTTCGCGCACAATGGCGCCAATTGAGGCGCCCTCGGGCAGATCGATATCCTCAATTTTCTTTCCCACCACCTTGGAGGTGCGCTCATCACCATGGGCGACAACTTCAATGGCTTCAGCTGCACCGCGGCGCAGGGAGTGAACATTGACCATATCGCCGCGGCGTACATGGGTAAGCAGACTGCCGATAGTATTTTGCTGCGGGGAAATCGCAATATCGATCTCACCCCCTGAACCAAGTCGACGTAAGCGCGATTGTTGATCAGGGTCATTACCTTGCGCGCCCCAAGGCGCTTGGCCAGTAGTGATGACATGATATTAGCTTCGTCATCATTGGTTAGGGCGAGGAACACATCGGTATCCTCGATATTTTCCTCCAGCAGCAGCTCCTGATCGGAGGCATTACCATGCAAAATAATGGTGTGTGAAAGTTCTTCGGACAAGAACACACAACGCTCGTGGCTCTGCTCAATAATCTTTACCGAGTAGCGATTCTCCAGCTTGGTGGCGAGGCGCAGGCCAATATTGCCACCGCCGGCGATCACCACGCGCTTATAGCCGTGTTCCAGGCGACGTAGTTCGCTCATTACCGCGCGAATATCGGCCCGTGCGGCGATAAAGAAGACTTCATCGCCGGCTTCAATGACCGTATCACCCTGGGGAATTATCGGGCGGTTGCGACGATAAATAGCCGCCACGCGAGTATCCACCTTGGGCATATGTTCGCGCAGGTAGCGTAACTGATGCCCGACCAGTGGGCCGCCCTGTACCGCTAACACGGTGACCAGCTGTACGCGACCGCCGGCGAAATCCAATACCTGCAGCGCACCGGGGTGTTCCATCAGGCGCGCGATATATTCCGATACCAATTGTTCGGGACTGATCAGGACATCGATGGGGATGGCCTGGTTATCGAAAAGCTCTGGATACTGCAGGTAGGAGGAAGCGCGTACCCGCGCGATTTTGGTGGGCACACGGAACAGTGAATGGGCAATTTGGCAGGCTGCCATATTGGTTTCATCGTTATTGGTCACTGCCACCAGGATGTCGGCATCCTCGATGCCGGCCTCCATCAGTATGTCGGGATGGGAGGCGTGACCTAACACCACACCGATATCGATGCGATCACGGAGTTCGCGCAAGGTTTTCTCGTCGCTGTCCACCAGGACAATATCATTGCGCTCGGAGGCCAGGGCCTCAGCCAGTGAGCCGCCCACCTGGCCGGCGCCGAGAATGACAATTTTCATATCGAGTGAGACTCGCGGCTCAAGCCGCTATTATTCGGCCTTGCTCAGCAGAGCGTAGTAGAAACCGTCACCGCCATCGGTCCTGGGCAACAGTTGCATACCCGCAGCCTGCTTCTCTCCCCAAGGCTTGTCGTTAAGCAGTTCGGGAGTATTGTCGCTCGCATCCTCGGTCTCCGCAATGAAGGTTGTGACAACTTCACTGTTTTCTGTGGGCAGCACTGAACAGGTAGCATAAACCAGGCTGCCACCGGGTTTCAGCAGCGGCCAGATGGCACGCAACATATCCCCCTGCAGTTGGGCCAGCTCGGGAATATCGTCATCGCGACGCAACAGCTTGATATCCGGATTACGGCGGATAACACCTGTGGCGGAGCAGGGCGCGTCGAGTAGGATACGGTCGAAATGCTGGCCGTCCCACCAGGCTTCCGGCGCGACGGCGTCGGCGCAAATCAATTTTGCGCTCAGGCCACAACGGTCGAGATTTTCCTGTACGCGGTCAAGGCGATTTTCCTCAATATCCAAAGCGCTCAACGCGATAGTGGGCTGCTGTTCCAGCAGGTGGCAGCTTTTACCGCCCGGAGCTGCACAGGCATCCAGCACTCGTTCGCCCTGCTGTGGAGCCAGAATCTGGGCTGCCAGTTGTGCGGATTCATCCTGCACGCTCACCAGCCCCTCAGAGAAGCCTGGCAGAACACCTACTGATACCGGCTCAACCAGGGTGATACCCACCGGCGATATGGCACAGGGCTCAGCAGATAGGCCTGTTTCGTCGAGTTGTTGCAAATAGTCCGCGCGGGAAATCTTGGAGGTGTTTACCCGCAGGGTCATAGACGGATTTAGGTTGTTGGCACGAAAGATGTCTGATGCCTGTTCGGGCCAGGCGGCCTTGATACGTTGCTGTAACCAGGCCGGATGCATGGAGCTGAACTGGGGATTACCGGACAGCTTGCGTTGTAGTTGATCGCTGTTGCGCAGAGCATTGCGCAATACACCATTGATGACACCCGTGGCTCGATCGAGGCCAAGGCTGCGTGCGGCATTTACTGTAGCGGAAATGGCTGCATGATCGGGGATGCGAGTGTATTCCAATTGGTACAGACCCAACATAATCAAAGCGCTGACCAGGGTATCGCCAGGCTTTTTGCGCAGTAATTTAGCGGCGATTAATTGCAGGCGAGGTGCGTAGCGTGCGCTGCCGTAGCACAGCTCGCGCAACAGGGCGCGGTCACGCTCTTCGACTTTGTCCTCGGCTTTGGGTAACAGTCGTGCCAGAGAGCCTTGCTCCTCCAGCAGGACGGCGACAACTCGAGCCGCCTCGGCGCGTACATCTTTACTCATAATACTTTTTCACCCAGCAGTGTGCCGAGAGCGAACAGGTCCCGGTAGCCTTTGAGGATTTCCGCCGTGGGCAGGGCTTTTTTGCCGGGCAGTTGTAATAATTGCAGTCGCAGGGCCTGGTGGCCACAGGCAACGAGGATACCTTCGTCATCGCTGGCTAAGATGGTGCCGGGAGCACCGTTGTGGCACCCAAGCTCAAGTACGGCGCTGAAAATGCGCAGGCGTTGTTCGCCCTTTTTTTCGCGATAGGTGGTCCAGCAAACCGGGAATGGATTGAAGGCGCGGATCTGCCGCTGTAGTTCCTCTGCGGGACGCTGCCAGTCAAGCCGAGCCTCCTCCTTGGAAATCTTATTCGCATAGTTGGCCAGCGTGTGATCCTGGGTTTCAGGCTTGGCGGTGCCTGCTGCCAGCTGCGCCAGGGCTTCGATCAAGGCTGGGCCGCCGAGCTCGGCCAGTTTATTGTGCAGGCTTCCACCGGTTTCACTCTGTCCAATGGAGCAGCGCTTCTCGACCAGTACAGGTCCCGTATCCAGTCCGGCCTCCATCTGCATGATGGCCACACCACTCTCACTGTCGCCAGCCTCTACTGCGCGCTGGATCGGTGCGGCACCGCGCCATCGGGGCAATAGGGAAGCGTGCACGTTGATACAGCCCAATCGGGGGGTGTCTAAAACTTTTTGGGGCAAAATCAGGCCATAAGCCACAACCACCATAATGTCTGCACCCAGGGCTGCAAACTCTGCCTGGGCGTCCTCGTCACGCAGACTGAGGGGTTGGTACACAGGAATATCGTGGGAAAGCGCCAGTTGTTTGACCGGGCTGGCCAGCAGTTTTTTGCCGCGCCCCGCAGGCCTGTCTGGCTGGGTGTAAACGGCGATGACAGTGTGCTCGCTGGCGAGCAGAGCTTGCAGGTGCACGGCGGCAAAGTCCGGCGTGCCGGCAAAGATGATATTCACTGGTTAATTCTCAGGTCGGGGCAGAGATGGCGCCGGACATGCCGGCAGCCAGTTTTCTGTATCAGGCGCGTCGGCGCTGGGATTTCTCCAGCTTCGAGCGAATGCGGTTGCGCTTGAGTGGGGAGATGTAATCCACGAACAGTTTGCCATCCAGGTGGTCAACTTCGTGTTGAATACAAACAGCCAAAAGCCCCTCTGCCTCAATGGCAAAAGGCTCACCGTTGCGATCAAGGGCCTTTATCCGCACTTTTCGTGGGCGTTCTACGGTTTCGTAGAAACCGGGCACCGACAGACAGCCCTCATCGTACTGGTGGATTTCCTCTTCCAGTACCTCGATTTCAGGATTAATAAAGCCCAGTGGTTCGCTCCCATCCTCGGAGATATCCACCACGACAACGCGCTCCTGCACATTAACCTGAATAGCGGCGAGGCCGATACCGGGCGCGGCATACATGGTTTCGAACATGTCGTCCAGCAGCTGCCGGTGTGTATCGGTCACATCAGCGACGGGTTTTGCGACCTCACGCAGACGCGGATCAGGAAATTCCAGTATCTCGAGTTTAGCCATAACACCTGTGACAAACTTCTAGTATTCGTTGAACGTGCGCTGATAACATTATGATCGCGCTCAATATTTACCGAGTGGACCCCTGATTTTCGTTGGCGCCCTGCGCCTGGGTCCGGCTACTTTCCACCAGAGGGTGGCCCGGCGCTGAGAATTATAGCGATAAAGAGCATAGGAATGCTTCCATGAAAAAAATAATCCTGGCCGCTGTATCGATGCTGGCGGTAGCCCTGGGCACCGAAGCGCAGGATCAGGTACGCCTGAACCCCAGTCATCCCGATGCTTATGTAGTGCAAAAGGGAGATACCCTGTGGGATATCTCCAGCGAGTTCCTGGTGCAGCCCTGGTACTGGCCGGAGATCTGGCAGGTGAACCCACAAGTGGAAAACCCGCACTTGATCTATCCCGGCGACAGCCTACGCCTGGTATATGTGGATGGCCAGCCGCAATTGCAGTTACAGCGAGGCCCGCGCGCATACCAACTGTCACCGGGAGGGAAGGGCAACCGCCTGGCGCCGCAAATCCGTCGTGAGTCAGTCGAGGATGCAATCCCGGCGATCCCCCTGGATGCAATCAACGCCTTCCTGTCGCGCACTCGTATTGTTGAGCCGAGTGCTTTTGAAGGCACGCCTTATGTGGTCTCTGGCTCAGATAACCATATCCTGATGGGTGCTGGCGATACTATCTACGCCCGCGGTGACTTCGATACTCCTCTGGCCTCTTACGGCCTCTACCGTCCCGGCCCGGTTTATGTTGACCCCGTCAGCAGTGAAACCCTGGGGCGCCAGGCGCTGGGTGTGGGTGAGGTGGACTTGTTGCAGCTGGACCCGGACAACCTGCCGGGCTTTTCCGTTGCAACTCTGGGCGTGGCCAATACGGCCCGTGAAATTCGCCTGGAAGATCGCCTGATGCCGGTAGAGGAACGCTCAATCGATGCGCTGTTCCATCCTAGTGCCCCTGTCGTGCCTGTGGATGGATTGATTGTTGGAGTGGACGAGGGAGTGACCCAGGTCGGGAAGTTCGACGTGGTTATCCTTAACCTCGGGGATCGTGACGGCATAGTGCCAGGCAATGTTATGGCTGTTTACAAGCGCGGATCCGTTGTTCGCGATCGTATTGCCGGGGACAGTGTAAAACTGCCCGACGAGCGTGCAGGCGAAATGATGGTGTTTCGCACATTTGAGAAGATGAGCCTCGCTCTGGTACTCGAGGCGGAGCGCCCTCTGGCCGTGATGGATCTGGTGCGTAACCCCTGATAGCCTCTCATCCTTAAATATACTGCGGCGGATCTTGCTGTTTGGGCCGCCGCTCAATAAATAAAAACAGAGATAACGGTAAGCTGCATGGAGGCGTTAACCGCTAGCATGGCCCTGCTGCGACTGGAGGGCATAGGCCCCGCCCGCTATTGGCAATTGCTGGAGAACTTCGGCTGCCCGGTACAGGCATTGCAGCAGCTCCCCAATACCCTGCTATCAAAACTGCCGGCCCGAGCCCAGTCCCAGTGGTATGAATTCATCCGCCTGCAGGCGCAAAGTACACTGGTCAGCTGGGTGGAAGAAGAGCGTGCACGCTGTGCAGAGATCGGGGTTCGACTCCTGTGTTGCAGTGATGCCGATTACCCAATTCTACTCGCTGAGATTTCCCGCCCGCCACCCGTGCTCTATCTTCGCGGCTGTATAGAGAGCCTGCGGCTGCCACAGATTGCCATCGTAGGTGCACGTCGCGCCACCACTGCAGGTCTGGACAACGCCCGCGCTTTTGCCGCAGAGCTTGCTGGTGCTGGTTTTGCTATTACCTCCGGGCTCGCCTTGGGCGTGGATGCGGCCGCGCATCGGGGGGCTCTGCAAGGAGGGGGCGTAACTATTGCGGTATTGGGCAGTGGAGTCGATCTTATCTATCCCATGCACAACAGGGATCTTGCCGAGGAAATTCTCAGCAGTGGAGGGGCAATTATCAGTGAACTGCCCTTAGGTAGCAGTGCAGAGGCCAAAAACTTCCCGCGTCGCAATCGCATTATCAGCGGGCTCTCTTTGGGGGTGTTATTGGTGGAAGCGGCGCTGCGCTCTGGCTCACTGATAACTGCGCGCTTGGCGTTGGAGCAAAATCGCGAAGTATTTGCCATTCCCGGTTCAATTCATAACCCGATGGCCAAAGGTTGTCATCACCTTATCCGGCAGGGGGCGACCCTGGTAGAAACCAGCAATGACATTGCCCCTGAACTGGGGGGGCTGCTGTCAGAGCCCGTTACCAGGGAAACTGCGCAAGTCGTATTGGATATTCGCCAACAGGCATTGGTGGATGCCCTGGCTGGTGGTCCCCGCAGTATCGAGCAGCTGGCGCGGGATACAGGGGAAGGTTCCGGGGAACTGATGGCCTTACTGTTACAGTTGGAGCTGGAAGGGCTTCTGGGCCAACTACCTGGAGGATATCAGCTGACTACCCGTGGGGCAGCTTGTTGCAGGTTGGCTGAGAAAGACCAAACTTAAGCAATAACTATCAGACTTTCTAGTAACTTACTCAGGCCACGCTCCGAATAACAAAGTTGCGTAAGGGTATTTTTAAGTAATGGAACGGAGCCGTTCTGCCCGATTGAAATCTTCAAAATCCTTTCTGGATAGGTCGAAGGATGGGCAAGGTCATAGTCAGTAGTTGAAATTTATTTTATCTCAGCAAAAACCCATCCTGACTTTTGTGATAAAAGTGTATTTCATAAATGTTGTATTTTAAAAATACATAGCAAGGACGGTTTATGATAATGCAAAAAATAAGAATAATTTCCCTTTTAATAATGATTGCAGGGTTGGCTGGATGCGCGTTACAGCCCTCAGTCACAGCTTCTCTGCCACCACAGGAGTTTTCAAAAGAACATTTACTTTCTGGTGCTGTTATTTTGGGGCACCCGGTAACAGATGTTGATCTTCCCAATATAGATATTCTGGGAGTGAATAGTGAGATGCGATCATTTTTGGCGTCGGTCGATGGTGGGTCCGATAGTGATCACTTTGATGCCTTGGTGAAAAGTTTACAAAGCAAAAATTTCTCAATTTTTTATGATGCCGATGCCACTTTGGATGCCTCTGAAGTGTTTGAGGAGCAGCGGGGTAACTGTATGGCATTTAGAGCTTTTATGGTTGCCATGGCTCGAGGACTTGGTCTTGAGATCAAGTTTAACCAAGTATTTATTCCAGAAACCCGGTATTTTGAAGGTCAGCATACCTTTGTTTACCAACATATCAATGTCATTGCTGATCTCGGTAGTGAGCAGCGTGTCCTGGATTTCAACTTTGTTGATTACAATCCAGTATATCGACAAAAAACGCTGGAAGATGTTGACGCGTTTGCCAGGTTTTATAGCAATCTGGCAATGGATTTTCTTTCGCAGCGGAATATCGCTCAAGCATTTCTCTATCTACGCAAAGCCCTATCTTTATCGCCCGATACTGCAGATCTTTGGAATAATTTGGGCGCAATATATCGCTCTGCAGGTCATGCAGATCAGGCAATTGACGCCTATGGGGTTTCCCTTGCATTAGATAGCAACAATATGATCGCGCTGAGTAATCTGGAGGGCGCACTTAGAAACCGTGGTGATTTTGCTTTGGCGGATATTCTCTTTAAGCGGATACAGAGGTATCGAGAACAAAATCCCTACTACTGGTATGGCATTGCCCTGGCAGCTTATAAGCAGGAGCATTTTGAATTGGCAGTTGAGGGGGCAAAAGACGCGATTTCCCTGGAAAGGGGGGATCACCGCTTTCACTTTCTCCTAGGAATGGCTCGGTTAAAGGTTGGTGATAATGGCTACCGAAATAGCTTTCGGCAGGCCTTGACCCTTTCGGCGGCTAACGAGGATCAAAAACGTTACCGGAGAAAGTTGGATACTCTTGGGTTAGGAGATATAAAGCCAGTCCTCCCGGCTGGAAGAGTTAGACGCTCAGAAAGCATAAGGCCATGGACATGGTGGTGGTACCTGTGAATCTGAGCATGGTCCCTACGCGGGAAAAATGGAAGCAGCTAATATTGGCCAAGCAGGAGTGTTTGAATTTTGAACGATTAAACTGGTTGGCAGCGGCAATATCTTGTGCCCGGCTGCGCAATCGGCTAGATTGCCGCGCTTCCCCCCGCTTCGACAGTAAAGAGAGTTGAAATGAGCAAGCCTTTTGTAGCAATTCTGATGGGTTCCGACTCCGATCTGCCAGTTATGGAAGCCGCTTTCGGCATATTGGAGAAGTTTGACATTCCTTTTGAGGTGAAAGTCACTTCCGCCCACCGCACCCCAGAAGCCACCCACAACTACGTCACTGATGCTGATAAGCGTGGTTGTGCTGCGTTCATCTGCGCTGCAGGTATGGCCGCACACCTGGCTGGTGCCGTATCCGCCACCACCTTGAAGCCGGTAATTGGTGTGCCGATTAATGCTTCTCTGGATGGCCTGGATGCCCTGCTGTCTACCGTACAGATGCCTGGTGGCATTCCGGTAGCAACGGTGGCAATTGGCAAGGCAGGCGCCAAGAACGCTGCCTACCTGGCTGCACAGATTATCGGTTCCTCCGATGCTGAAATGCACCAAAAACTGGTGGATGAGCGTCGTGCCAATGCTGAAGCGATTATCGCCAAGGATGAGCAGCTGCAAAAAGACCTGCAGCAGCGCAAAGCCTAGTAACTCGCTACTATGTTGTATTCACCGCTCGCTGTACAGCAGGCCGCCCGCGCCCTGGCTGCGGGCGGTGTAATTGCTCACCCCACGGAATCCGTGTGGGGACTGGCCTGTGATCCAAATAATTTGCAGGCAGTTCGGCGCTTGTTGCAGCTGAAGAACCGACCGCTGGAAAAGGGGCTGATCCTGGTTTCCGGTGAAGAGGATAGCTTTAGTGAATTGCTTGGTACCCTCAGTGATGAGCAGCGCCGACAAATGCGCGACACCTGGCCGGGACCTGTTACCTGGTTGGTTCCCCATTTAAACCGCGTACCCTATTGGGTTTGTGGTGCCCACTCGTCAGTCGCCTTGCGCTGTACTGACCACCCGTTCACCGCAGCATTAACACGCGCCTTCGGCGGTGCTATTGTATCCACGTCCGCCAATCCAGCGGGGTGTCAGCCCGCTCGACATAAGTACCAGGTTTTGCGTTACTTCGGCGATGCGCTCAATTTTGTTGGTGGCGGTGCCACTGGCGGCCGCAGCGCACCCAGTGAGATCCGCGATCTGATCAGCGGAAGGTTGATGCGTCCGGGCGGTTGATTTCAGACAAGCAAAAGCAGTATTTCCCCATGAGTGATATAGATACCAAGGAAGTAAAGACCTACTTATTGGGTCTGCAGGATCGCATCTGTGACGCGCTGGGCGCTGAGGATGGCCGTGAGTTTCATGAGGATGCATGGGAGAGGCCCGGTGGTGGCGGTGGAAGAACCCGCGTGCTGGAGGGCGGTAACCTGATTGAAAAGGGTGGGGTGAATTTCTCCCATGTTTATGGCGAAGGCCTGCCGCCTTCGGCAACTGCTAGCCGTCCAGAGTTAGCGGGATGTTCTTTTGAGGCCATGGGCGTGTCCCTGGTGATTCACCCGCGTAACCCCTACATACCCACCAGCCATGCCAATGTGCGCCTGTTTGTTGCCAAGAAGCCCGGTGCTGAACCTATCTGGTGGTTCGGTGGAGGTTACGATCTCACTCCCTACTACGGTTTTGAAGAGGATGTTGTGCATTGGCACAGCACAGCCAAGCAAGCCTGTGAACCGTTTGGCGATGAGGTTTATCCACGTTTTAAACAATGGTGCGACAAGTACTTTTACCTGAAACATCGCGATGAGGCCCGCGGAGTCGGGGGGTTGTTTTTTGATGATTTTAATGAAGGCGGTTTCGATAATGCCTTCGGCTTTACCCGTGTAGTGGGTGACAGCTATTTGGAAGCCTATTTGCCTATAGTGCAAAAACGTAAAGACACTTCCTTTGGCGAGCGGGAGCGGGAGTTCCAACTCTACCGCCGTGGTCGCTATGTGGAATTTAACCTCGTGTTTGATCGCGGTACATTGTTTGGACTGCAAAGTGGCGGTCGCACTGAGTCGATCCTGATGTCACTACCTTCACTGGTCAGTTGGAAATACGATTGGCAGCCGGAGCCGGGCTCTGCGGAAGAGAAGCTCTACACCGATTTCCTGCCGCACCGGGAATGGGTGTAAGCCAGAGGGAATAGCACAACGGAGGTATGCCGTGCATCAAACGCGACTGGAAAGCATCAATTCACTGTTTCTGGACTATCGGCGTCATTTTGAAACAGGAGATGCCGAGCAGATAGCCGACTTCTACCGTTTTCCTCTGCATTACTATCGCGAGGACGGCAACAAGGCCGCAATTGATCGCGGTGCCTTTGTACTACAGGTGAATAAGCTGCTGAATGCCTACCGTCGCCTGGGCGTCTGCCAAATTCTCGGCACGGTTACAGAGGTCATTGAGTTGAATAACTACAGCAGTTTGGCCAGTGTGCGCTGGACGCTGTTACATCCCAAAGGGAATGAAAAGACGATGGAGCTTTACAGCTCTCACACCCGTTACCTGTTAACGGGGACAGAGCAGGGGCTCAGAATTGATGGCCTGATTATTGTCGACGAAAGCGCAAAAATCCGTGAGGCGGTCAAGGCACGCAAGAGGCCGCCCTCCAATGAGTGATCGCTACGCGGTGGTAGGCAATCCCATTGCTCACTCCCTATCTCCGCAAATTCATGCGGCCTTTGCTGTGCAGACAGGCGAGGACCTCAAGTACAGCAAACTGCTGGCGCCGTTGGATGGATTTGCCGACATTGTGCAGGCATTTTTCAGTCAAGGTGGTTGCGGGCTCAATGTCACTGTGCCGTTCAAACTGGAGGCCCGCGACCTGGCTGATGAACTCACCGAACGGGCTGCCGCTGCTGGAGCTGTGAATACTCTGATGCTTCGCCAGGGAGGTCAACTGCTGGGCGATAATACTGACGGCGCGGGCCTGGTGGCCGATATTCGCGATAATCTGGGCTGGTTAATTCACGGCAAACGTGTGTTGTTGCTGGGTGCTGGAGGTGCTGCACGCGGGGCCTTGTTACCGCTGTTGGCAGAGCAACCTGCCCATTTGCATGTGGCCAATCGCACGGCTGCCAGGGCTGAACAATTGGCGGATGAATTTTCCCACTACGGTGCCCTTAGTGCTGGTGGGCTGGAAGGATTGTGTGGCAGCTTTGACCTGGTGATCAATGCCAGTTCTGCCAGTCTGGATAACGAATTGCCGCCACTGCCTGACCACCTTTTTACCCAAGATGGTAAAGCCTACGACATGATGTACGCCGCTGGATCTACTCCCTTTGTGCATTGGGCCCATTCCCTTGGCGTTGAGGCGGCAGACGGCTTGGGTATGCTGGTCGGGCAGGCAGCAGAATCTTTTTTCCTATGGCGCGGTGTTCGCCCTCAAGTCGCTCCTGTGATGTCGCTGTTGCGCCAGGAACTGAAGAATAACAATAACTAGAGGAACTGACTGTGCGTGAACTGGCACGTAATTTATCCGTATGTTTTGCCGTTGGATGTTTTGGCGGCCTCTGTTATGCCCTGGGCCTGTGGGCTATGGGGCAATACGGCTTTACTCAATGGTTGGGAGTGGACCTGGCACCGCGCTTGAGCAATACCTATTTGTACCAGCGCATTGTCTGGGGTGGCCTCTGTGGCCTACTGTTTTTACTACCGTGGCGAAATGCCTGGCTCTTACGCGGTGCACTCCTTTCGCTGGTACCTGCGGGCTTGATGTTGCTCTACTTGCTGCCTCAACGTGGTTACGACTACGGTGCTTTTATGCTTGGGCACCTGACACCGGTGGTGATTATCCTGGCTTGTGCTATTGGTGGTATTGCCGCTTCCGGGTTGTTGCGCATTCAGGGTAAATAATAAGATAAATGCCGGCCTTACTGGCCGGCATGATACTTAAGCTTCGAACTCAATCTCGATCAGGCTGCAACTCTGGGTGTGGCCCATGGCGCGCTTGATGGCTGGATAGACCGAGGCGGTAGCGACGCTGACCCCCAGCTCTATTCTCTGCTTCGTGTCCAGCTGGACACTGATACGCTCATCAAGCACTGGGTCAATATTCTTGTAACTCGCCAACGCCGTAGAGAAATCAAAAATGTCCTTCAGTGTTTCAGGCAGGTTGCTACCGCCTTGGATACAGGCTTTGACTACCGTTGGATCCACATCCGCCTCCAGGGCCATACGCACATTCAGCTGCAGGCAGGCACCGCAGTCAGCCACCTGCATGGCAGCCAGTTTACTGACCCAGAATATATCCAGTGGCAGGAACTCCCTGTGCATCGACAGGGGTTGGAAATTAGCGAACTTTTCATAGCCTTTAGGGGAGCTTCGCAGAAACTCCTTGAGGTAGTCCATATCGTAGCGATATTTGTCGGAAAAGGCGTCCATCTCTTGCAGGCGCTGCTGTTCGTTCATGTCTAGGGCTCCCGGTTGTCGATATTAGAAAATTGAACCCAGCGGGTCCTGCAGAAGAGTCTTATCGGTTTTTCTGTTGGAAAGAAATTAGGTGCTATCGGCATTTTCGATAGGTGGGCTGTAATAATTGCCATATAAACGCCTGGCCTCGCGCGCAAACCAGAGTGCCGCCTGGCCTTGGGCAGTCCTGGCGGACCACAGCAGGTCCACATCCAGGCTCCAGCTGCTGAGCGCGCTGGTCAGATTCAGTTCCACCAACTTTCCACTCTTTAGGAAAGGGCGCGCCAGCTCATAGGGTGCATTGACCCAGCCGACACCCTTGCAGGCTAGGTCCAGGGCTTGTAGCAGGGAGTCACAAACCCAGGTCTGCGCTGACAATTGCCAGCGGTGCTGACTGGCCACCGATGCGGTAATAATTTGCCTATGCCGGGCAGCCTCGCTGAGACAGCTACTCTCCTGCTGGGCGAGTGGGTGATCTGGGCTGGCTAGGCAAAGAACAGCCTGTCGGCCGAGTGTGCTGAAGTCCAGTGCGTCAGGGTAATTCTGCCGGGCCGTTACGAAGGCAAAATCCACCGCGCCCTGGGCGATACTGCGTACGGCTTGCTCATTGTCAGCACTACTCAATTGCAGTTGGGTGTGCGGAAAACGCTCACTGAATGTTGCCAGCATGTCATTGAGGCGATCTGGCATAACCAGCTCCTCAAACTGGACTCGCAGTAGGGGTTCTTCACCGCACTGGTAGGAATCAGCTGCCTGCTGAAAGCGATGCAGTTGCCCCACGGCCTGGCGAGCCAGTGGCAACAGGGCCAGGGCTGCTGCAGTAGGTTGTGGATACTTTCCACTGCGATCAAACAATACCAGACCCAAGTCGAGCTCCAGGTTTTGAATCGTGGTGCTCACCGAAGACTGGGCACGGCCCAGCTCCCTGGCAACTGCAGAGAAGGATTCTGCTTCACAGGAGCGCACAAAAATATGCAGCTGATCCATATTGAGATTGAGCATGGCCATCGCTTAATTCAGGGATATTTAATACTCTTCCTGCAGCAGGTACTGCTCTTTGAGCTTTACATAGTTCTCGGCAGAGTAGCGGAAAAAAGCTTTTTCCTTATCGGACAGTGGGCGAGCTTTTTTACATGGCGCCCCAACATAGAGATAACCGCTCTCCAGAATTTTTCCCGGCGGCACCAGCGCTCCCGCAGCCAGCACAACTTCATCTTCAATTGTTGCACCGTCCAACACAATGGCCCCAATTCCGATCAGCACACGGTTGCCCACAGTGCAGCCGTGCAGGCAGGCCTTATGGCCGATGGTAACGTCTTCACCAATGGTCAGGGGCCAGCCGTCGGCATTGAAAGGACCCGCATGGGTAATATGTAATATGGCTCCGTCCTGTACACTGGTGCGCGCACCTATCTGAATACGATGCATATCGCCGCGCACAACGGCCATCGGCCATACGGAGCAATCGTCCCCGAGGGTGACATCACCGATCACAGCCGACTGTGGATCGATATATACACCACTACCGATTTGCGGGACTTTCTCACTGGTTGAGTCGTTGTGGCTGCGCAGTGGGGACATAAAGAAGCTCCTGTACAATGAATCCTCTATCATAGCTGTATCCTATTTTGAGCACAGGGTCCCGTATGTCCAATCCATTGCTGAATATCCCGTTACTACCCGCTTTTGACCAGTTGCAGCCATCGCAGGTCGAGCCGGCAATCTCAGAGTTAATCGTTAATTGCCAGCAACAATTAAAGCTGGGGCTCAAGAACCCCAGCTGGGACAACACCCTGGTTCCTCTTGAGCAGGCCCAGGATCAACTGAGTCGCGCTTTCTCCCCGGTTAGCCACCTTAACAGCGTATTGAGCGGCCAGTGGCGCTCACCCTATGAAGCAGCGCTTGCGCAGGTCACTGCCTATTGGACCGAGTTGGGGCAAAACCGTGAGCTTTATGATGTTTACCAGCAGTTGGCCGCAAGTGCGGAATTTGAAAACTGGCCACAACCGCGTAAAAAGGCGGTGGAGCTGGGGTTGCGGGACTTTGAGCTAAGTGGTGTCGGACTGCAGGGAAAGGCGCGTGAACAGTTCGCAGCCAACAGTCGCCGTCTGGCAGAGCTGTCCAGTCAGTTTGCTAATAATGTTTTGGATGCCACCAATGCCTGGACATGGCACACCGAAGATGAAGCTGAGTTAGCGGGCTTGCCGCAAACTGCACTGGCTGCAGCGCGCAGTGCTGCTCAGAGCAAGGACCGGGATGGATGGCTAATTACCCTGGAGGGGCCCAGCTATCTGGCGGTAATGACCCATGCGGATAACCGTGAGCTGCGCCGTCAGGTCCATCTGGCATTTGTCAGTCGAGCCTCTGAAGTTGGTCCCAACGCCGGTGAGTTTGATAACTCTGAGGTAATGGAATCAATTTTGGCCCTGCGCGCAGAGCAAGCCGATCTGCTGGGTATGGCTAATTATTCTGAGTTATCCCTGGCCAGCAAGATGGCGCCGAGTAACGAGCGCGTATTGGAGTTTCTCAATGACCTTGCCAAGCGGGCGAAGCCGGCGGCAGAAAAGGAAATGAAAGAGCTGCACGAATTTGCCAGTACTGAATATGGACTGGAAGAATTGCAGCCCTGGGATATTACCTGGGTTGCGGAAAAGCTCAAACAACAGCGCTACGCTATCAGCCAGGAGGAACTGCGTCCCTACTTTCCCTATGCAAAAGTAGTTGAGGGACTCTTTGCGGTTGTGGAAAAGCTTTTCGGAGTTACCGTGCAGGAAGATGCCTCGGTTGCGACCTGGCATGACGATGTGCAGTTTTTTTGGTTACAAAGAAATAGTGAGCGTATCGCAGGCTTCTATTTGGATGCGTTTGCCAGGGAGAAGAAGCGCGGTGGCGCCTGGATGGATACAGTGGCGACACGCCGCCAGACAAAACAGGGGCTACAGTTGCCTATCGCCTACCTGGTTTGCAACTTCAGTCCGGCCGCTGGTGATATGCCCTCGCTATTGACGCACAATGAGGTGACCACGCTGTTCCATGAATTTGGCCACGGCTTACACCATATGCTTACCGAGATTGATGTGGCGGCGGTTTCGGGGATCAACGGTGTAGCATGGGATGCTGTTGAAATGCCCAGCCAATTCCTTGAAAACTGGTGCTGGCAACCTCAGGCGATAGCCATGCTCTCTGCACATTTTGAAACCGGTGAGGCACTGCCTGAGAAATTACTGGATAAAATGTTAGCAGCGAAAAACTTCCAGTCTGCCATGTTTACCGTACGCCAGCTGGAGTTCGCTATATTTGACTTCCGTCTGCACTGTTGCGAAGACGGCCCATCCGCAGGGAAAATCCAGCAGATACTGAATGAAGTACGCTCAGAGGTTGCGGTTGTACCCGTAGCTGAGCAGAATCGATTCCAACATGGATTTAGCCATATTTTTGCCGGTGGCTATGCGGCAGGTTATTACAGTTATAAATGGGCGGAAGTACTTTCCGCGGATGCCTTTTCATTGTTTGAAGATAAGGGCATATTTGATGAGTCCACAGGTAAGCACTTCCTGCACAGTATTCTGGAGCAGGGTGGTAGCCGTGATGCCCTTGAATTGTTCACTGAGTTTCGCGGCCGAGAGCCTCAGATTGATGCCTTGTTGCGACATTCGGGTATTGAACAACAGGAACTGAATATCAGTCCGGCTTGAGTGAGCCTTTTAAGTCATGAAAGAATGAGTAGTAGTCATGATGAATACAGAGAAGCCTGATGCGGGTAAAAAAGCACTGAAAAAACGTTTTATTGCTGGCGCGGTATGTCCACGCTGCAGTGAGATGGACCGGATTGTAAATTACCAGGAGAATGGTAAAAATTACCGAGAGTGTGTTTCCTGTGGATTTAAGGATGAGATCCGCTTGCAGTCTGCGCCAACGGAATTACTGACCAGAGTCAGTGCCGCACAGAAAAAAGAAGTACATGAGGAACCGGTAAAACTCATTCAGCCCACAAAAAAAAATAAAAAGTGAAAAAGATATATTTGTTGTTTTTCGTTCTGCTTGTCATAATTTTTGCAAGTTTGTACGGCCTTAACCATTATCGTGAAATAAAGAGGCATCAGCAGGAGCAGAGCGCTCACCTGCTAGCCAGTTGCGTAAATCAGGGGATCCTGAGCCTGTTTCGGTTACAGGCAAATGATTGGAGAAAGCATCCAAACTATTATCTTGATCAGCAGAGAGAGCTCAATGAGAAAATCGCAGCGCTACCGAAAAAGATTCTTGAAGGGCCGTCATTTAATTCTTGGGAGTATGCACTTGACATCTGTGAGAAGCTGACCAGGAATACAAACCTGCAGCATATTACGATATTTCGTCCTCTCGGGGAACTGGCGTCAGCTGAAATGTCTGATTCCAGGACGTTTAAGCAAAAAGCATCCCTACGTAAACGTAAGAAAATAATCGGTGCACTTAAGGAGTCTGCCCATGCTGCGGACAGATACTTAAGAGATTTGCATAATGATATAAATATTAAATTGAGGGCTTACCGCTTCCCAGATGAAGAAAGAGAGCTAATCTGGAATCAAATTAATTCCGAGGTGCTTGAGTTTTACCAAAAGGGAAATTTTTCTCTGAAAAATTCAGAAGTTTATCTTGAAAGGGTTTCAGGATTCTATCGATTGATGGCAGAAAACCCTAGAGGGTATACAGTACGTAATGGCAGTCTGTATTTCTATGACCCTAAGCTCAGGTCAGAAATTGAGAACCTGAACCGGGCGATCCTGCAGGGAGAAGGAGAATTTTTTGCCAACTATAGCCAGATAGTTGCTCGCAAGCAGATACCAGTGGCTGACTACTAAAAAATAGTGAGCGGGTTTTAGAACATTATTATGCCCGCTCAGTTTTTACCATCCTGAGTTTATCGTTTTTATAATCTTCATTACAATTCATTAATCAGTGGTGTATCAAAGCTTAATTGATTGGCTTTTAGGTGAATTAATTATTTGACATACCCCTTAAAAGCTCATGTGACGGCCTTTTTACCCTGTTTACCAGTGCCTTTTTGTATCCAAGAGTCGGTTACAGTGTAGTATCGATAATAAAAAACAAGCCCCAAGGAACGTGCGCCAATCCACAAAAATAGGCTGAACCATATGCCATGGTTACCCCAATCCCGGGTTAACCACCAACTTGGAAAGAAAACTAGAATGGTGGCAATAAACATGGTATCGCGCATTTTTTGGCTTTTGCCAGCACCTATAAAAACACCGTCTAGTTGGTAGCTCCATACTGCCAACAGTGGTAGGGCACACAACCACCAGTAAACTCGGCCAGCCTGCTCAATAACTGAGTTGATATCGGTAAACAGGGATAGAATAACAGTTTGACCGGTAAGCAGGATAAAAGTAAGTCCGAGTGCGCTACCCAGAGACCAAATCCCGGCGCTGTATACAGTTGAGTGGAAGAGTTTGTTGGATTTTTTCGAGATGGACTCTCCTACCAGAGCCTCAGTAGCGTGTGCAAATCCATCCAGCGCGTAGGATGTCACCATTAACAACTGAAGCAAAATCGCATTGGCAGCCAGAATAGTATCTCCCTGTGCTGCGCCTTGGGCAGTAAAAAAAGTTAGGGTTAATAACAGCAGGCAGGTTCTAATAAATAGATCTGAGTTGATATGTAACAATTCAATCCAGGGCTTTGGATCGGCCCATGGAAGGAGCTTGTGTTTACGCAGTTGATCCGATATGCCAGTCCAGATACCGCGATCAATTCGGCGAAGTAAATATAGACCTAGAGCGAAGGCGAATATATCTGCACTTACAGTTGCCGCGGCTGCCCCTTTTGCGCCCAGACCAAGGCCGAGAATCAAGAAAAAATCCAAACCAATATTGAGAATATTTGCAGCGAGCAGGATATACAGTGGCGCTCGGCTATCCTGCCTGCCAATAAAGAACCCCAATATGGCGAAGTTGGCTAGTACCAGGGGAGCACTGATGAGGCGGATTTGCAAGTAAGATAGCGCATGGGGGCCGGCCTCAGGGCTGGTATTCATCCAGTAGACGATGTGACCCAATAGTGGAAAGGCGAGTAACTGGAGTAAAACACCCAAACAAAGCGCCAACAACAGTGCTCGCAGAAGCCATTCAATACCCCCCTCCTGGCTGCGGGCCACCAAACCGGTAGTACCCATACGAAGAAAGCCAAAAGCCCACAAGAGCATCGACATCACACTCGCCCCTACCGCGACACCGGATAGATACTCTGCTGAGGGCAAGTGACCGAGAATTGCAGTGTCCACAACCCCGAGAAGAGGAACAGAGATATTGCTCAGGATCATTGGCCAGGCCAGGCTCCATACTCTGCGCAATGGTTGTTTATCGAGTTGAGAGTGCTGCATAGGGAAACCACAAAAAAATACTATTTTTCGATATGGGAAACTACTCGAATATCGCGTGTTTAGTAGCTGAAAGTACGTCGATAGCTTGATCCAACAATGAGGAATGAAAACGCACAGGAATCAGCAGCGATAAGTGAACGGCATGATGGATAGAGGATTCCGGTACGAACTTCATTGACAGTGTCAATGCTGGGGCATGAGAAGTATCGATAATACAGTAGACCAAAATGACGCGTAAATCATTTGTTACTAAACTGTCGATTATAACTTAAGGGCTTAGAGCTACCTGATTGAAAAAACTCTGAAATATTTATTATTGCTTTCAGCGGGTGATTGATGCAGTTCACTTGAGAGATTTTACTGTGAGATAGGACTCTGGGTAATTGTTAAATTTAGCCAAATAAATCGCCTTGTGACAAAGGCTCTTTACCTGAGCCGTTTTTTAGTAAAGCCATCTCAATAAATTGATGAAATTTATTCGTAATTCCCTACTAAGTCCGTAAGTTTGAGCATAATTTTTCGCTATAAGGGCCAATTGACTTTTCGCTAGCAATATGTTCCTGTTGTACCTGCAGTAGTTGCGACAAATAAGAAACACAGGTTGTTGGTTGTACCTTCCGGACGACGACATCTGAAGTAAAAAAATCTTTTACTAAGAATAACAAGTTGCACTGACAGCGGTAATGTAGAGATATCTCTCTACCCAGTGTAAGTAGTCTTGTGTTACTACAGTATGTCCACAATTTTTGTGTGGAATTAATCTTGTACCGCTATGCGGTACGAGGATATTTCAGTTATCCGTGAAGGCCGGCGGCCAAAATAAAATTACGGGTTTCCCAGTGAAGCCCGCAACCACGGAGATCTGTAGGCGATGTTGAGAGGCTTCGATCGGCTGTTCGCCTTGCTGGCTGCTTCGCTGACCGCCCAATCTGTACTGGCGGAAGATGAGGCTGTTGAGCGCTGGGGGGTCAATATGCCCAAAGGGGTAACGGAAGTTGCCCAAAGCACTTATGAACTGCACATGCTGATCTTTTGGATATGTGTAGTCATAGGTGTCCTGGTGTTTGGCGTCATGTTTTATAGCATGTGGCGGCACCGCAAAAATAAAGGGTACCAGGCTGCGCAATTTCATGAGAGTACTGCAGTCGAGCTGGTGTGGACGATCATTCCCACCGTTATTCTGATCCTGATGGCAATTCCGGCCACCAAAACCTTGTACGATATTTATGATACGGACAAGTCAGACCTGGATATCATGATTACCGGGTACCAGTGGAAGTGGAAGTACGACTATCTAGGCTCAGATGTCTCTTTCTTTTCCAACCTATCCACGCCCCGTGCACAGATCAATAACGAGCAACCCAAGGGACCCAACTACTTACTTGAAGTGGATGAGCCCCTGGTAGTTCCCATCAAGAAAAAAATTCGCTTCCTGATCACCGCTAATGACGTAATCCATGCCTGGTGGGTGCCGGATCTGGCAGTCAAAAAGGATGCGATACCGGGATTTATCAATGAATCCTGGACACGTATTGAGGAACCGGGCATTTACCGCGGGCAATGCGCAGAATTGTGCGGCAAAGACCATGGGTTTATGCCGATAGTTATCAAGGCGGTACCGGAGGCGGAGTACACCGCCTGGCTCGGCAGTCGGGCGGCAGCGGCAGCAAAAATGCGCAAGCTGACCGAGAAAAACTTTACCTTTGACGAACTGTTTGCCCAGGGGGAAAAGGTATACAACCGTGCCTGTGCTGCCTGTCATCAAGCGAATGGGAAGGGTGTACCCGGTGTATTCCCGGCCATAGCTGGATCAAAAATCGCAACAGGCCCGCTGAATAGCCATCTGAACATCGTTATTGACGGTTCTCAGGTAAACCCGGCCATGCAGGCATTTGGAGAGCAGTTGTCTGAAGTAGATCTTGCGGCGGTAATTACTTATCAACGCAATGCCTTCGGCAACGAAATGGGCGACACGGTTCAGCCCGTTGACATCCTCAACTTCAAGAATAAGCAGTAAGCGTCCGGAGGAAATTTAGCATGGCACATGGTCCTCAAGCTGGATTAAAGCGGTGGCTTTACACCACAAATCATAAAGACATCGGTACTTTGTACCTGTGGTTTAGTTTTGCAATGTTTTTACTGGGCGGGTGTATGGCGCTGGTGATTCGCGCCGAACTGTTTGAGCCCGGCCTGCAGATTGTGCAGCCGGAATTCTTTAATCAAATGACCACAATGCATGGCCTGATCATGGTGTTTGGTGCAGTTATGCCTGCATTTGTGGGGCTTGCCAACTGGATGGTTCCGATGATGATCGGCGCTCCAGATATGGCTTTGCCGAGAATGAATAACTGGAGTTTCTGGATATTGCCATTTGGCTTCGCGATGCTTATATCCACACTATTTATGGAAGGAGGCGCCCCAAATTTTGGTTGGACTTTTTACGCTCCACTATCCACCGAATATGCGCCTCCGAGTGTGACATTTTTTATTTTTTCGGTGCATATCCTCGGTGCTTCATCAATCATGGGGGCAATCAATATTATTGCCACAATTTTGAATATGCGTGCACCTGGTATGACGTTGATGAAAATGCCGTTGTTCGTATGGACATGGCTGATCACAGCCTACCTTTTAATCGCGGTGATGCCCGTGCTAGCCGGTGTGGTCACCATGATGCTGATGGATATTCACTTTGGTACCAGCTTCTTTAGTGCTGCCGGTGGTGGAGATCCGGTTTTGTTCCAGCATGTATTCTGGTTCTTTGGGCATCCCGAAGTGTACATTATGATTTTACCGGCATTCGGTATTATCTCCGCGATTATTCCGACCTTTGCTCGCAAGCCATTGTTTGGCTATAGCTCAATGGTATATGCCACGGCAGCGATTGCTTTTCTGAGCATGATCGTGTGGGCGCACCATATGTTTACAGTGGGCATGCCGATTGCTGGAGAGCTGTTCTTTATGTATGCCACTATGCTCATTTCCGTGCCCACTGGAGTGAAGATTTTCAACTGGGTCTCCACAATGTTCCGTGGGTCTATGACCTTTGAAACCCCGATGTTATTTGCAATCGCATTTATCATATTATTTGCGATTGGAGGTTTCTCGGGTCTGATGTTGGCAATCGCTCCGGCGGACTTCCAATACCACGACACCTATTTTGTGGTGGCTCATTTCCATTATGTACTGGTTCCTGGTGCGATTTTCTCCATTACAGCGGCTGTATATTACTGGCTGCCTAAATGGACTGGAAATATGTACAACGAAACCATGGGGAAGGTTCACTTCTGGTTGGCGTTTATTGGTTTGAATCTGACATTCTTCCCAATGCATTTTGTAGGGCTTGCCGGTATGCCCAGAAGAATTCCAGATTATGCCTTGCAGTTTGCCGATTTTAATCAGATGGCCAGTATGGGAGCTTTCCTTTTTGGTGCCGCACAGGTGGTCTTCCTGTTTAACGTAGTTCGTACGGTAATGGGAGGCAAAAAGGCGACTGAGCAAGTTTGGGAAAATCCTCAGGGATTGGAATGGACAGTACCGTCACCAGCCCCCTACCACACATTCAGCACACCTCCAGTTGTCCGTTGACAGTTGAATAACTGATGAAAATTAGTGAAAACATCAAGATAACAACTAAATTGCTGGCGCTAGCCGCCAGCATGTTGGTATTCGCAATTTTCGTGATGCCGCCTTTGTATGATGCTTTCTGTGAAATTACTGGACTTAACGGAAAAACCGGCGCGCGTTATGAGGCGGTACCCGCTGCAATTGATACCAGTAGATTCATCACCGTCCAATTTGTAGCGAGTAATAATGACAATATGCCATGGAAGTTTTCTCCCAGCGTAATGTCGGTAGAGGTACACCCAGGTGAGGTCATGGACACTGTATTTTTGGCCTTCAACCCTACAGAAAGAGATATGATTGGTCAGGCTATTCCGAGCCTTGTGCCATTCAAGGCTGCTGAATATTTCCACAAAACTGAGTGTTTTTGTTTTAATCAGCAGGTTCTTAAGGCGGGAGAGAAAGCAGATTTACCGCTGAGATTTATTGTCGACCCAGATATTCCAAAAAATGTTAATACCATAACCCTTTCCTATACGCTGTTCGATGTTACGGAAAGAATCTCTAAAAATATCGATAAGAATAATGCCGAACCCGCTCGAGAGGGATAAACATATGGCTACCGAAAGCAGTTATTATGTACCAGAACAATCTAAGCTGCCGATATTTGCCACCATCGGTTTGTTTTTGATTGCCTTTGGTGCTGCGAATTGGATCAATGGTGGAAGCTCCTACATTTTCTTTATCGGAGCGCTCACCCTGTCCGCCGTATTGTGGTTTTGGTTTGCTGCAGTTATTAAGGAAAATATGGCTGGCCTGAACAGTGAGCAGTTGAAGCGATCATATGTTTGGGGAATGGGATGGTTTATTTTCTCAGAAGTTATGTTTTTTGCAGCATTCTTTGGAGCACTGTACTACATAAGGAACTTCTCCGTGCCATGGTTAGCAGGAGAAGGAGATAATGGAATTTCCAATATGTTATGGGAAGGATTCGAAAATTCCTGGCCTCTCTATGTAACACCAGATGCAGCAGCCCACGGTGATACGGCAAAATTTATTGGTCCAAAAGATGTTATTGATCCTTGGCACCTTCCATTATGGAATACAATCATCCTGCTAACTTCCAGTGTTACAGTTCATTTTGCCCATGTTTTCCTAAAAAAAGGAGAGCGCAGAAAATTCAATATGTGGTTAGGTGGCACTGTAGTTCTTGGCGGTGTATTCCTATATCTTCAGGCTAAGGAATACTATGAAGCTTATCAGCATTTAGGGCTTACCCTGGAGTCAGGAATTTACGGTACCACCTTTTTTATGCTGACAGGTTTCCATGGTGTTCACGTGACCTTGGGAACCATCATGTTGCTAATTATGTTGTTGCGATCCGTTATCGCACAACATTTTAAGCCTGACGATCACTTTGGTTTTGAAGCAGCAAGTTGGTACTGGCACTTTGTAGATGTTGTTTGGGTCGGTCTCTTTATATTTGTATATGTTCTTGGTGCTTAATAAATAATTATTTACGACCCACCGCGATAAATTATTTGGGGTGGGTCAAAAAATCAATATTTGTCTGCCCATGGTGCGCTTTTGACCAGGATGCCACTTTCGAATCCATACCATATAGCCAACAAAAGCAAGACTGCGAGTGAAATTCGGATCCCTAGAGCATAAAGAGTTCGCTTTGATTGAGGGGTCCCCATATCCCGAAGCAGGAAAAACAAAGCACTGGAAAGGCTGACCAGTACTGCAATGAATAGTGCCACAATAACGATTTTCAGCCACATATTATTATTTACCATCAGTGATGTAGTAGCGCATGAGAGTAGAGATACCATCAGTTTCTGCGAAAAAAAACAGTGTACCACTGATTCGTAACTGGCCTATAACCCTCTTTTCTGTAGGAATTTTTCCCGTCTTAATCTCGCTGGGTTTTTGGCAGTTAGAACGAGCTGAAATTAAAGATGATATTCTTGTTGAGATCGATACCAGGTTGTCGTCACAACCTGTTACTCCTGATGAAGATTTGGACTTTAAACGCTTTATGCCGATAGGTTTGACTGGGAAATATATGGACGAATATTACTTCCTGGATAATCGCACTCGAAATGGAAGAGCGGGTTATGAAGTATTACAGGTTTTTACTTCCGACAATAAGCGGTGGTTAGTTAATCGAGGTTGGATTCCATTGGCTGAAGATCGAGAAATTTTTCCAGAAATTACCTATCCAAAGGAAGTAATTAGAATCATAGGATTTCTCTACCCGGTTAACAAAATTAATTCAGGAAAACGCCAAGAAAAAAAAGGCGGTCAGCGAATACAATCTCTTGACAGTCAGTTCACCAAAGAATTAGATCTGTATGAGGATCACTGGAGTGTCAGACTCAGTTCAGATTCAATTTCAGTGTTTTTAACAGAGTGGAATTTAATCAGTAGCAGTGCAGAACGCCACAGAGCATATTCGATGCAGTGGTTTGCCATGGCAATAGTCCTAGTAATGCTGTGGATGTTTACTGCTACTAATTTTGCCAGGATCACCAGAAATATAATAAGTAAAAATAATTGAGGGATTGTTGTTATGGAAAAAAAAGAGCAGGCCTCCATTACTGAAAGTACCAGTGGAGATAGGGCACCTTTGAGTTCCAGAAAATTTCAGGGTGTTTCTATTATGGCCTCTGTTCTGTTGCCAATGGTTGCAGCATATATCGTTTTTTATACCGGTATGGGAGTTCCTTCTGGGACCATTAACCAGGGAAATTTACTGCAACCGCCTGTAAAAATTAATGAACTTAAAATTAACTATCAGGGTGAAGAAACAAACCTGTTAAGTAATACATCACCAAAGTGGCGATACCTGATTCTAAGCGAATCTGGATGCAAAGAAGAATGTGAAAAACTCTTGTATACAAGCCGGCAGGTACATATTCGTCTTGGGGAGAAAGCAAATCGTGTCGAACGGCTCCTGATTACAGGTGCTCCAATGCCTGTAGATAAACAGGAAAAAATTAAGATTGAACATCCGCGCCTAAAAATTTTGGAGTTAAGTGAAGAAAACATCAGAACTTTACAGGAACTGACGGCTCATCAAGATGTGGCAGCAGTTAGAGCGATACTGATCGATCAAGAGGGGTTCGCAATGATGGCTTACGATAATCATCATAGTGGTAACCAGTTACTGAAAGATATTAAACGCTTGCTGAAGTACTCCTATGAAAAATAGGGAGAATGATATGCATCGGGAAAATAATCAACGGCCAAGCTATGGCTGGCGTTTCAGATTGGCAGTAGGTGGGTGTATCCTCGCTGTGGTGGTGGTTGTTTTAGGAGCATTCACCAGGTTAGTGGATGCAGGTCTGGGTTGCCCGGACTGGCCTGGTTGCTACGGGCATTTGACTTGGCCAGATGAAGTTCATGAAATTCAAACAGCCAATAGCGCCTTTCCGGATGCTCCTGTTGATGTCAGCAAAACATGGCCAGAGATGGTACATCGTTATTTTGCCGGCGTCTTGTTGTTACTGGTTGCCACTTTAACTTATCTTTCATGGCGTAACCCCGATCAGCGCACTTTCAAACAAACACATATCTTATTGGCACTGATAGTTTTACAAGCAGCTTTTGGTATGTGGACCGTAACTCTGAAACTTTGGCCACAGGTAGTCACCGCACATTTACTGGGGGGCATGGCCACCCTTTCCATGTTATGGCTACTCGCAGAGCGTATGAATAGTAGGACTAATTATGTTTCTACAAAAAAATACCGCGCTTTACAGAACTTACGGCCCCTTGCCTTTCTGACAGTAACAGTTGTAGTACTGCAAATCGCTTTGGGTGGGTGGACCAGCTCTAACTATGCAGCACTTGCATGTCCAGACTTTCCCACGTGCCATGGAAAATGGTGGCCGCAAGCCGACTTTCAGGCTGGATTTAACTTTGTTCAAAAAATAGGTCCTAACTATCTGGGCGGGGCTTTGGAGAGTGATGCGCGTACAGCTATCCACCTAAGTCATCGTATTGGTGCGCTATTTGTGACATTAATGGTGATTTACTTGGCACTGTTAACCTGGAAGCTGGGCTGGAGGCGATGGGCAATGGTATTGAGTGGAGTTTTGATGATACAGGTGGGGCTGGGGATCGCAAATGTCATTATGTTTCTGCCTCTACCTATCGCTGTGGCACACAATGCAGGTGCTGCCTTGTTACTATTAACTATTTTTACTTTTTGCTATCGAATACAGGTTGCTCAACCGATAGAAGTTGAAGAGAAAACTATAAAAATCGACCCTGTATTACCAGGCGCGGTAATGACCGGCGAACAGTAACTAAACCAAGCTTGATATCAAGGAAGATATAGGAACGAAAAAAATATGACGATACAAACTGCCGAAGTAAGCTCGACAAGCTGGCGCGATTATTACGAACTAACCAAACCCCGGGTAGTGATGTTGATGATACTTACCTCGGTAATCGGTATGTTACTAGCAGTACCGGGTATGGTGCCCCTTGATATTCTATTACTGGGGAATATAGGTATTGCACTTTGTGCCGGTAGTGCAGCAACGGTTAATCATCTGGTTGATCGGTATATTGACAAAAAAATGGCGCGTACCAGTAACCGTCCTGTGGCGAAAGGCAGGTTGGAACCCCGTAAAGCCCTAATATTTGCCTTGGTGCTTGGTATCCTTGGCATGACTGTTCTTATGGTGTTTGTAAATGTGTTAACAGCATGGCTGACTCTCATATCATTGCTAGGCTATGCAGTGATCTACACCATGTTTTTGAAGCACGCTACGCCACAGAATATTGTAATTGGCGGTCTGGCTGGAGCGGCACCACCTTTATTGGGTTGGACAGCAGTTACAGGTGAAATCCATGGACATGCTCTGTTGCTTGTACTTATTATCTTTGCCTGGACTCCGCCGCATTTTTGGGCGCTTGCTGTGCATAGAAAGGATGATTATGCCAGAGCTAATGTTCCCATGCTTCCTGTCACTCATGGTGTACCCTATACCAACCTGCATATCCTACTCTATACATTAATTTTATTTGCAGTGAGCCTCCTACCTTTTGCTACAGCTATGTTGGGTTGGCTTTATCTACTGGGGGCAGTGGTACTCGGTCTGGGTTTTGTCTACTGGAGCTTGGTAATGCTACGTGGACGTGATCCAAATGCGGGAATTGAGACCTTTAAGTACTCCATCATTTATTTGATGGCACTATTTTGTATTATGTTATTAGATCACTACTTGATAGCGGTATAAGAAGATGAATAATAGTGAAATTCAGGCCGCTGTAATGTTAACTCAACAACGACAGAAACGCGGTATTCGCATAACAATTGCTATTCTATTGATATTTATAGTAACTGTTTTAGTAGGTTTTGTTCATAGGCTGAGCCAGCCTAGGATAATTACTGATTCTGAACTGCGATTAAATGGTACTGTGAAATTGCAGCGTGCAAGAATATTGGATAACTTTCAACTAGTGTCAGATACTGGAGAAGTATTCCAAACAGAAAACATGCGTGGTCAATGGACCTTGGTATTTTTCGGTTTTACTCACTGCCCGGATGTTTGCCCTACGACCTTATCTAGTTTGAATAGCTTCTATCAGATGCTTGATGAGAATACTCAGGAGGAAACCAATATTATCCTGGTATCTGTTGATCCAAGTAGAGATTCACCAAAAATACTGCATGATTATATACGCTATTTTAATAGTGATTTTCGAGGTCTCACCGGTGACTTTATTGAAATTAAACGCTTTGCCAGCCAGCTTAATATTCCTTTCAATAAAGTAATCCTGAATGAGGAAAGCTATACCATGGATCATGGAACTCAAGTAGTACTTATAAATCCTCTTGGGCATTACCATGCTTTCTTCAAGGCCCCCTTGGATCCCGCAAAAATGAAATTAACTTATCGATCGCTTCGTGCCACGTTTAAAGAATAAATTTTCTTGATACAAAATCAATTTCAGGGTGTTACTGGAATCCTTCTGTCTTTCCCCCAGAGTTAAAGATGCAAAATGATACGGCTAAATCGGGATCTTTAAATAGTATATCTGGTATTCCCTGGGGGGCACCTGTTCTTTTATCGCTGTGTGTGATCCCTTTTGGTTGGGCAGGTTTGTTGGCACCAGCAACCTGGCTTGCTTTAACCGGCATAGAACTGAACAATGGTTGGAAGCGAGGCGTATTATTTATCGTCTGTGCTTTTCTAATGCTTCTGGCTGGTTTCAATGTAATTCCGGGTAGTGATCGCCTTCAGCTTGTAGCACCCTATACTGACAGTGATGGAAACCTGATATATGCCAGCTTCAATAGCGGTAAGGCGATCATAGCTATTGCATTATTGGCTTTTATGTTGCGATTACGGCAAACGATACGAATAGCTGATTTACCTTTTTTATTTCTCGCAATTCTTATTCCAGTGGCTAGTGGTTTCTTCCTATATGGTCCTTCATTAAAGCTAGATCCGACGATTGCACTGGCGGCTTTAATTAACTTATTAGTTGTTTGTATCAGTGAGGAAGGCTTTTTCCGCTGGATATTCCAAAGAGGTATTGCGGAGATTCTTAGTAACTGGCAGTGGTTATCGGTACCAATCGTTGCTTTTGTATTTGCATTTCTACATGTAGGTTGGTCGGCCGGATCCGCAGCTATTTTTCTACTCGGTATAGCTTCACTATGCTATGCGATGCTTTGGTTTATGCGTAGTAATTTTTGGCTCTGTGTGTTAGCTCATTGGGGAGTTAACCTGCTTCATATGTTTACTCTTCCGTATCCACTGCCTAGCTAGAAAGATGAAATATTTTATAGCAGGATAATCGCATTACAGTTCATCAAAATAGCACCATAAAATTTTTTATGGTTTGAATTAGAGACGTATTTCATGAAAAGAATTTTTATTTTATCAATAGTAATTTTGGCTTCCTGTGAAAGACAAGTTAAGTACGATTACCAAGAGTTGGCTGAGAGTCTGGTTCGGGAAAATATTTTGGTCGATGGGCATATCGATGTTCCGTATAGGCTTACAAAGGAAAGTGTGGATGTTGGATTAATGACTGAAGGAGGAGATTTTGATTTTCCCAGAGCTAAAAGTGGTGGTTTAAACGCACCTTTTATGTCTATCTATATCCCGGCTGAAAAAGAAGAGGATGGTACTGCCAAGGACTATGCAGACCACTTGATTGACAGCGTTGAACAGATGGTGGAAGCACACCCGGATAAATTTGCTATTCCTATGAGCTTAAGCCAACTAAAAATACAGGTTGATCAGGGTAAGCTCTCTTTGCCATTGGGAATGGAAAATGGTGCTGCTATAGATGGCAGCTTTGAAAACCTTCGACACTTCTATGCTCGTGGAGTGCGTTATATCACACTCACTCATTCCAAGAGTAATCATATTTCAGACTCTTCTTATGATGAGAAGCGTCCATGGCAGGGACTCAGTGAATTTGGCAAGCGGTTAGTTCGTGAAATGAATACGCTAGGTATTATGGTAGATGTATCCCATATTTCAGATGAAGCTTTTTGGCAGGTATTAGAGCTTTCCTCGGTACCTGTTATTGCCTCTCATTCATCGGCCCGGCATTTTACTCCAGGTTTTGAGCGTAATATGAGTGACAAAATGATTAGGGCTCTTGCTGACCAGGGAGGGATGATTATGATTAATTTTGGTTCAACTTTTATTAGTGTTGAATCGCGGCGCTCCTCTGCTGAAATTGATGCTTCTATCGATAGATTCATCCAGACAAGAAACCTCACAATGGAAAGTGAAGAGGCTAAGAAGTTTGCAGAGAAACTAAGAAGAGAGAAATTTGTTTATGCTGATCTTAATGATGTGCTAGACCACTTTGATCATATTCGTGACTTGGTAGGTGTTGATCATATCGGGATAGGTTCAGATTTTGATGGCGTAGGAGACAGTTTGCCCGCCGGCCTGAAAGATGTTTCCAGCTATCCAAACTTGGTTCGTGGTCTATTAGAACGCGGTTATAGCAAAGAAGACATTAAAAAAATCCTAGGCGGGAATCTTTTACGTATTTGGGAAATTAATGAAGATTATGCCACTCCACAAAATGGTTGAGATTGTGGTAAAGGATAGTGTGTAAACTATGCTGTCATTATCCATTTATGATAGTAATTGCTGTAGTGGAAAAGAGCCTCTATTGAAGAAATCGACCGACATTACTAATCGATTAAGGAAGGTCCGAGTGTTTATCGGGTGGCTAGGCCTGCTAATTGCTACGCCATTTTTCATTTGGGGTCTGCTTGGCTTATTGGGGCTTGTTCCATCAATGCTTCAAGTTTTTGGTATTTCAGGGATACGTATTCCTGCCAGCATCACAATTATTGGGTTGTTAGTTGCCGCTATTGGATTTTGGGATTATGACTAGGAAGAAAGGGTAGTAAATGTTTAAAGTGTCAGACTTTTTTATTATGTTGGCGGTTCTTATATCCTTTTTTCTGTCTGGATATCTGTGGTTCAATGGTTATAAAGAACAAGGTATTTTTACCGCCTTATGGGTGCCGAGCATACTCGCTTTTGGTATCTATTTTAAAGTATCTGCAATACTTGCGCGCCGAGGCTAAATGTGTCTGATTCATTTATTTTGGCAATTGGGGTTGGTGTATTTATCTGTTTACTGATTGGCGTCGTCATGACCGTGTATGAATTTCATAAGGTGGGATCAGAGCCGGTAAAGAAAAAGCAGGAGGGGGATTAATTTGATACTTTGTTTTCTTCACCATTGTTTAAATGGGGTGATTCTACTTATATAGAAGAGAAAATGGGGAGGCTAAAAGCTTCCCCACTTTATGTTGAAAGACTGTTCCCTACTTAAAAGGTATAAGTCATCTTACCGTAGATAAAGCGGCCACGAGGGTCGTGTTGTGATTGCACATAACCATATAAATCAGAATTGCCATCACCGATGGCGAAGGGAGGTTCTTCATCAAAAACGTTATCGGCACCCAAGCTCAGGATCATGTTCTCAAAGCCGGTGAATCGAGCTTGCAGGTTCATTGTCATAAATGAATCTACTGTGCGGGAGCTATTGGTGTCGTAATCAAGGGTGCCGTCAAAATCGATATCTGGCGTATCCTCAAATTCACCGATATAGTTGAGTCCGGCACTGAAGCCAAAGCGATCAAAAGTCCAGTCGGCAGTGGCATTCCATCGGTGCTGTGGATACTCATACTCTCCGGCCAAGTCTCGAGTCAGGAAAGAATCGCCATCAGAATTCAGTTCAACTCTCTCAAACTCTGCTAAATAGGAATAATCCAGGCGTACTCCGAGTTCGCCGCCTGCCAGCTCAAAGCCACTATATACAACACTCAAATCTACGCCTGATACTTCTTGTTCACCAATATTGGTAAAACCACTGCGGATGGATTGAAGTGCTCCCAAAGATTGGCCACCTACTGGAGTGTCCCGACGGCAGATTGTACTGCTCTGTTCACCGCAGTGCTTGCTATACAGGTAGCCAAAGGGTACTTCATCAATCTTACCTTCCTGAGTGATATTCCAGTAGTCGAGTGATAACTGCAAACCTTCCAGAGGTTCAAGTACCCCACCGATATTGAAGGATTCGGATTCCTCCGCCTCAAGGTCAGGGTTACCTGAGTAAATAATGGTGTAATCAGTCTGATTACAGTAAGTATTGTTAACCTCACAGCCATAGGTGTCGACGAAGAACAGGGATTCCTGAGAATCTCCAAGGCCGACCTGGGCCAGGGAGGGAGCACGGAAACCGGTACCCCAGGATGCACGGAGCGAGAGCATATCGTTAGCGGTCCACAGCAGATTGGCCATAGGGTTGGTAGTACTGCCAAAGTCACTGTAGTCGTCATAGCGGCCGGCTAGGCTCAGATCAAAATTGGCGGGCAAGGGAATAGCAAACTCCACATAGGCAGAGGAGATATCCCTACTGGCCTTTGCTGAAACGGACTCAGTGCCAAAAATCAGTCCACGCTGAAATTGGTCATCGGGAATATCGGAGGCTTTTTCCTCGCGATATTCTAGGCCCGCGGCCATAGCGATAACGCCGTTGGTGGTATCAAACAAATCACCATTGATCGAGAAATCATAAGCGGTCAGATTAGACTTGCCCTGACGCACTAGGCTGGTGGTAATGTCATTGATTACTGAATCTGGATTCTGAACGCCGCCAAACGGGTTGTAGCGTCCTGCATTGATTTCTTGTTGAAGCAAGTCAGTTCGCACCCAACCTTGGGATCTGTCTCCGGTCTGAGTCGACTCGCTGCGAGAACGTTGGACTGAAGCCTCCCAATTCCATTCCGAAATACTGCCGCGCAGACCAAAGACACCGCGGAGGTTGTCAGTTTCGATACTCCATTGGCGAGCACCCGCATCTACCGTGCGATAGCGGAAGATATCCACATCTTCACCAAAGGGATTGTTGGGGTGGTCGGCAAGGACATAGAGACCGGCGTCACCGTCCAATGGAGTTGGTGCTCCCTGAGCTACAGAAGTGTTATGTTGAACGGCAATTTCACTGAAAAACTCAATATTTTCGCTCAGGTCTGTGTGTCCCAGCATTAACAGGCCAGTGCGTTCAGATTCCGGAGTAATCAGTGTCCAGGGACCGTAATCATATACACAGACTTCACCGGTATCGCGATCTTCTGGGCAATTAGGGTCGGGCAGAATAGTCCCATCGCTCAGAGTAAAGCTACCTGGGTAACCGCGAGAGGAACGGAAATCCATCCCGCCACGCCCAGATTGGTTAGCGGTGTCTAATCCGCTACGCTCTGTGCTGGCCAGGCGGCTGTTTTTATGATGGTCAAAAATGACGGTAAAATTGGAGTTCTCCCCGTTAACTCCCCAAACCGCGGAAAAAGACTCTTCGTCATAGCCGTCTGCACTTCCGTAATCCATGGATACTTCGGTGCCTTCAAAATCTTTGCGCAGTACCAAGTTGACCACGCCCGCAACGGCATCGGAACCGTATATTGCAGAAGCGCCGTCCTTCAGCACTTCCACACGCTCAACTGCCGCTAGAGGAATACTGTTGATATCGACGAAGTTGGTCGTGATGCCTTCGGCAAATGCACTTATTGCAACGCGCCTGCCGTTCACTAATACCAAGGTAGCGTCGGCACCCATACCGCGCAAACTAACCGCAGCTGCACCATTGGCGGTGGAGTCCTGATTGTTGCCGCGGGTAGAGAAGGTGCCGTTACCGGCGGCAGGGTTTTTCTCAAACAGTTGCTGCAGGTTTGTATAGCCGGATTTCTCGATGCTATCGCGATCCATTACTTGGACAGGAGTGGCATTCTCAAATTCGGAGTTGCGGCTGATGCGCGAACCCACTACGGAAACTTCCTCAATCGCACCTTCCTCGGCGGCGAAGAGAGTTTGAGGGGTTGATGCTGCGGCTGCAGCCAATATGGCGCTGGCCAATACATTACGACGGAGAGTGAAATTTTCCATGTTTCTTGCTCAACTTTTTTATTGTCATAGTCCGTGACTGGCCCAAATTGGCTGGTCGTCGGGCAACACTAGCAACGGCGGAAAATTGAAACAATTGGCTGGAGGCGGAGTGCAAACTTATTGAGAAGATAGGTGATATAGATCGCTTTTTAAGGTGAATTTAGGCGCCAAAGTGCAATAAATAGCACCTGCCGGTAGAGATGAAAAAGAGCATTTTCTTGGCGTCATTTACTTCCTGATGGGCTTAACTGACAAGTAAGAAAGAACATTGCAGCGGCCAGGACAATAGAGGGGCCGGCTGGGGTGTTCCATAGTATTGAAGCAAGAAGACCAAACACGACGGCCAGGCAGCCGGTTATTGAAGCCAGCAGAGCCATCTGCTCTGGTGTGCGAGAGAGTTTACGCGCGGCGGCGGCGGGAATAATCAATAATGCGGTGATCAGCAAGACACCGACTACCTTCATCGCGATAGCTATTAATAGCGCCAACATAAGCATCAGCGCCATGCGTACCCGCTCCACCGATACACCTTCGACGGAGGCTAACTCTTCGTGCAGGGTGAAAGCCAGGAGCTTATCCCAAAGAAAATAAAGCAGGGTGAGAATTCCCACCACTGTGATAGACATCAGTATCAGATCTTGGCTGCCAACAGCGAGCAGGTCGCCGAGTAACAAAGAAAGTAAGTCAACTTTTATCTTGAACAGGCTCACTGTCACGATGCCGAGGGCCAGCATTGAGTGGGATAAGATGCCCAGCAGGGTATCCACTGCCAGCTTCTGGCGGCGCTGCAGATACATTAACAACACTGCCAGCAGGCAGCAGGTAGCTCCTACTGCCAGGGTCGGCATGATATGCAGGACAAACCCCAGGGTGACACCGAGCAAAGCGGAATGAGCCAGGGTGTCACCGAAGTAAGCCATGCGTCGCCATACAGCAAAGCAGCCCAGTGGACCACTCACTACAGCCACCAACAGTCCGGCACTGAGGGCGTACCAAAGAAATTGGCTGTGCAGTAATTCGCCGAAATCGACCACTTATTTTTGCTCTCTTTTCTTGTCGCTGGATGCTGCGCTGGAGTGGTTATGTGTGCAGTTCCCCGCACTCGCGATATCGCCACTCAGTTGGTGTTGGTGATTATGTTGATGGGTGTAGGGGGCGACCTTGTCACCGAAGAGCTCTAGATAAGCGGGATCCCGGCTCACCTGTTCCGGGTGACCGTGGCAACAAATGTGCTGGTTGAGGCACAGCACCCGGTCAGTAGCAGCCATGACCAGGTGCAGGTCGTGGGAAACCAATAATACGCCGCAATCTAGTTCGTCGCGGAGTGTCGCAATCAGCTGGTACAGCTCGCTCTGCCCACCCACATCCACTCCTTGGGTGGGTTCGTCGAGTACCAGCAATTGCGGTTTGCGGGATGCGGCGCGGGCGAGCAGGACTCGTTGCATTTCCCCGCCGGAGAGGTTGGCAAGAGTGGCTTTGAGTAAATTCCCGGCTCCGACCCGGTCCAGTGCTGCTTGTGCTTGACGGGATTGCATGCCGGACTGCCCCAACAGCAGGAAGCGTTCAACGGACATCGGCATTGAGCTATCGATATGCAGGCGTTGCGGCATATAGCCGATACGCAGTCCCGGGTCGCGCCAGATATTCCCGCTGCTGGGTTTGGTCAAACCCAAAAGTAACCGCAGTAGCGTGGTCTTGCCGGCACCATTTGGGCCGATCAGGGTAACAATTTCACCTTGTGTTAGCTCTAGGGTTACGTCCTTGAGCAGTTGCCGGCCGGCAAGTTGCAGACCGATGCCATCGGCGGTGATTAGCGGCGCGGAAGGGCTCAGGGTGAAATCTCCGGGGTTTGCGGGGGGAAAAAATAGTATTATGTTTGGAGGCCTTTAGATGCGCGCTCACCGGGCACGTCCGTGGCCAATCGAATTGGCGGCTGAAGGCCGCTTATGATTATATCGCAGTTTTGTGTCGTTAAATGTCTTCCATGTCCCCCTCTTCACGTGTTTTGTTTTCTTCTGCATTGATTTTGCTGAGTTTTTGCCTGTTTGCTTGTGGTCAGCCGCAACCTGCCGAAAGGGCAGAACTGGTGGTGAGTGTGCGCCCGTTGGCACTGATCGCCCGAGAAATTGCTGGAGAGGAAGTGCCTGTTCGGGTGCTGATTCAGGGGGGGGATCCACATTACTATGCACCCAGTATCACAGAGCGGGCCCTATTGGAGCGTGCGCTGTTACTGGTATGGCTTGGCCCGCAGATGGAGGCGGTTCTCGCTAAGCAGGCTGCTTCGTTACCTACTGAGAGGCAGCTGCAATTGCTTGGCGCCGCTGATTATGAATTTCAGGGGGCCAATAGCTCAGATCCACACATCTGGTTACGCCCGCGCAATGCGGCGATTGCGGCGGCCGAGATAGCAGAACGCCTGGCTGAGCTGCAACCGCAGCAGGCTGAAGTTTATCGGGCGCGTGCGCGGGATTTCTCCAAGTCTATGGCTAACCTGCAGAAGGTGCTGGACCGAGCACTATGGGGTTATCGCAATGTGCCCGTAGTGGTGACCCACGATGCTTATGGACATTTCTTCGGTTCCTCTGGGGTTGATACCCGGGCTCTGAGTAGTGGCAATAACGGCGGCCACGGTGCCCGTTCAATGCTCAATCTAGCGGGGATGGGCAAGGGCTGCCTGTTTGGCGGTGTGCCCGAAAACGATCGCGACAGGCAGTTAGCTGAGCACTTGGGGCTAGATTACGCGGCGCTGGACCCGCTGGGAGAGCAGCTGGCTGCAGATGCCAGCTATCGGGATCTGATTGAATCCCTGTTAGCCCAGGCGCGCAGGTGTCTGAGTCAAATTCCCGATACCGATGGTAGCCAAGTGCCCGGTTGATAATAGTCTGGTGTTTTTGGATTCAGAGCGTTGCCAGGACAACCCGCCCAACGGAAAGTCCACTGGGCGGGGGATGTTACCGGCGGCGATTAACCAGCACTACTGGTATTGCTTTTTAGTTGTTGTAATTTTTCCGCACGTACTGCTTCGCGTTCTGCCTGTTCGCGTAATTTTTCCAGTTGGCGCATCTGGCGTTTGAGTAGGGTTTTTTCCTGTTCCTTTGTCGCTTCCTCCAGCATTAATTCGTGGTTAGGCGAGTGCGAAAAGACCGCTGCGGCAGAGTTTGTCTTTTGGGCCTTCTCTGTTTCACAGGCCGAAACCGCACCAGCCGGGGTAGCCAGGGTGTGGGCGGCAAGCACAAGAGCGGCGTACATCACTCCTCTCATAGTTAGAATCCTTCCTTTAAACATCTGATGGGTACTGTTTCCGGGATAAAAAGGGCCCTGTGCTGCCTGGGGGCAGCCAGTCACTGAAGGTTCCCGGGGAGTAAGCGAATGGTGAAGTCGCTACCGGCAAGCGTAGACAAGCCTGAAGGTTTGGTGTGGTTGCTGCGCCGATAGTTATCGGCACGGCGTTAAGGTGAGTTGGCTTTAGTGCAAAGTGCCCGAAATCGGGCCCAGCGATAGCAATTAACCATGCAGGATTTTGATAGGCGGAAAAAATGCGTGAAGGGCGTTATCCTATCGGCCTGCCCCGCGCGTTGAGCGCCCAACTAAGCAAGAATTCCGTAATCTATGAGTAAAAAAGACACCAATGCCGCTCCGCTGATCCTGGTGGATGGCTCCTCCTACCTTTACCGCGCTTTTCACGCCCTGCCGCCACTGACCACCAGCCAGGGCAGACCCACTGGTGCGGTACGCGGGGTGATCAGTATGTTGCGCCGTCACTTGAAGGAGCACCCGGACAGCCCTGTGGTAGTGGTGTTTGATGCCAAGGGCAAGACTTTTCGCGATGAAATGTTTGCCGAATATAAATCCCATCGCCCACCAATGCCCGATGACCTGCGCGAGCAGATCCAGCCTATCCACGACATTATTGATGCCATGGGGTTACCACGCCTGGTGGTGGATGGTGTTGAGGCGGATGATGTTATCGGCACCCTGGCTCTTGAGGCCCAGCGTAAGGGCAAGGAAGTGATTATTTCCACCGGTGACAAGGATATGGCGCAGTTGGTACGGCCCGGAGTCACCTTGGTCAATACTATGTCCAATACCGAGATGGATAGCGAAGGAGTGGTAAAGAAGTTTGGTGTTGGGCCGGAATTGATTATCGACTTTCTCGCCCTGATGGGCGACAAGTCGGACAACATTCCCGGGGTTCCGGGTGTGGGTGAAAAGACCGCGCTGGCGCTGCTGCAGAATCTCGGTAGCCTTAAGGAAATCTATACAGATCTGGATACTATAGCGCCTCTCGGTTTCCGCGGGTCTAAGACCCTCGGCAAGAAAATGGCTGAACACCGCGATGCGGCAGAACTTTCCTACAAACTTGCCACTATCAAAACCGATGTGGAAATGCCTTACCACCCCCAGGATCTGCACAATGCTGAGCCTAATATCGAAGCGTTGATTGAGCTGTTTACGCAAAATGAATTCCGCGGCTGGCTGGAAGAGCTGACCACTGAAGAGGCTGACGAGGCTATGGCCGAGGCCGTCGAGCGGGATTACGTCATAGTGACAGAGATGTCGGAATTTGATGCCTGGCTGCAGCAACTGAAAGACGCGGATATCTTTGCTTTTGATACCGAGACCACCAGTCTCAACTACATGCAGGCAAAACTGGTGGGGGTGTCTTTCGCTGTAGAGCCCTACCTGGCCGCCTATGTGCCTTTGGCCCATGACTATATGGGTGCACCGGAGCAGTTGCCATTTGAACAGGTGCTGCAGAAGCTGAAGCCACTGCTGGAGGATGACAAGCAGAAAAAGGTGGGGCAGAACCTGAAATATGACAGCCATATTCTGGCCAATTACGGTATTGAATTACGCGGAATCGCACGGGATACCATGTTGGAGTCCTATGTACTCGACAGCACCGGCAGCCGCCACGATATGGATAGCCTGGCGGTTAAATACTTAGGAGAGCACACGGTGCACTTCGAGGATATCGCTGGAAAAGGTGTCAAGCAGCTCACTTTCAATCAGATTGAAATGGACAAGGCTGGTCCCTACGCTGCCGAGGATGCCGATATTACCTTGCGTCTGCACAATGAACTGAGTGCGCGCCTGGAGCGGGAACCGACCTTGGTAAAAGTGCTTGATGAGATCGAGATGCCACTGCTGCCGGTACTTGCGCGAATGGAACGCAACGGCGCCTACATAGACGCTAAAATGCTCGCGGAGCAAAGCACTGAGCTTGAACAGAAAATGCGTGCACTGGAGCAGAAAGCCTACGAGGTGGCCGGTGAGGAATTCAACCTGGGCTCCACCAAGCAATTGGGCGCCATCCTGTTTGAGAAACTGCAGATCCCGGTGATTAAAAAGACTCCCAAAGGCGCACCTTCTACAGCGGAAGCGGTGTTGCAGGAGCTGGCCCACAAGCACGAGCTGCCGGCCCTTATCATGCAGTACCGCGGTCTGGCCAAGTTGAAAAATACCTATACCGACAAGCTACCGAAGATGATAGACCCGGCTAGCGGCCGCGTACACACTTCCTACCATCAAGCGGTGGCGGCGACTGGACGCCTGTCTTCCAGTGATCCCAATCTGCAGAATATCCCCATCCGCACCGATGAGGGGCGCCGAATTCGCTGCGCTTTTACTGCCGACCCGCGTGTTAATGGTGGCAGTGAGATAATTGCCGCAGACTATTCGCAGATTGAACTGCGCATCATGGCGCATTTGTCCGGCGACACGGGGCTGGTTGATGCATTTGCCCACGGCGCAGATATCCACCGGGCCACGGCTGCAGAGGTATTTGAGGTGCCACAGGGTGAAGTCAGCGATGAACAGCGCCGTCGCGCCAAAGCCATCAACTTTGGCCTGATCTATGGTATGTCGGCTTTTGGCCTGGCAAAGCAGCTGGATATCCCACGCGCCGATGCACAGACTTATATCGATCGTTATTTTGAGCGCTATCCCGGTGTATTGCGTTATATGGAAGATACTCGGGCTCAGGCTGCGGAAAAAGGCTATGTGGAAACCTTGTTCGGCCGCCGTCTGTATCTTCCGGAAATTAATTCGCGCAATGGTATGCAGCGCCAGGCAGCCGAGCGCACCGCGATTAATGCGCCTATGCAGGGTACTGCCGCGGACATTATCAAGCGCGCCATGATCGCCGTGGATGCTTGGCTTATAGAACAGAAACTGACCAGTAAGTTAATTATGCAGGTGCACGATGAATTGGTGCTTGAAGTGCCCAAAGAAGAAATTGAAGTTGTGGCTAATGGTCTGGTGGACCTGATGCAGGGCGCTGCAAAGTTACATGTGCCTCTGATAGTTGATCTCGGCCGGGGCAAGAGTTGGGATGAAGCCCACTAATTGTTGGTGAAAATCACTTTAACGCCATGGGTTCGGCTCATTGCTGCGCCCGTTTTTAGCTGAACGGTTGCAGCAGGGGTTTTTTGACGAATATGGCGCCAATTTTCGTATTTTGATCGACGTTTTTACGATCTTTACGCAAATTCGTGGAACTGTTCCGGCGACAGCCTCTCTAAAAAGGCAAGATCGTTGGAATGCGTCATCATCCCCCAAGGAAGTCAGATGTTTGCCCCGGTACTCCCCCAAGTCCGGGGCATTTTTTTTGCCCTTAGAGATATACGTTTTCCCCTCCCTCTTCCCCTGCTCTGCGGAATTCTCCATGGTTTAAGCGACATGACTTTGGCTAGCGGACCCGCTGGCGTTCAACTGGTCTAGTCTGAGCACTACAGAGAATTTATTCGTTCTGGTTCCCGCTGGCACTCTCTCCCTGAGATACGCTGATCCCCTGGAGGCGGTGCGACCTGGGCCGGGCCAACTGTCCGCCGGGAGGGCAATGGATGCAGAGCCGAGCCATAGCGCTGGCCGCGGAGGATATCACTTTGGGCGCCTCGCTCACCCTGCCCCAGGGCGCGCAGGCACTGGTGGTATTTGCCCATGGCAGTGGCAGCAACCGGACCAGTCCGCGTAATCTGACCGTAGCCAGCCGGCTGAATGATGCCGGTTTTGCCACCTTGCTATTTGATCTGTTGAGCGCCGATGAAAGTCGTGCCGATGCCTCCACCTGCGAGTATCGCTTTGATATTGACCTGAGCGCTCGGCGCCTGGTGGATGTTCTCGACTGGGCCGCGCGGGAAGAGAGTACTGGGCACCTGACGATAGGCCTTTTTGGTGCCAGTACCGGAGCTGCGGCTGCTCTGGTCGCAGCTGCTGAGCGACCATCACTGGTGGGCGCTGTGGTTTCCCGTGGTGGTCGACCGGATCTGGCTGGAACAGACTTGCCACTGGTAAAGGCCCCGACACTGTTGATGGTTGGTGGCGATGACAAACAGGTGCTGGAAGTAAATAAAGAGGCCTTGACCCACATGGTAAATGGTCCCCGACTGCAAATTATTCCCCATGCCGGTCATCTGTTTGAGGAGCCTGGGGCCATGGAAGAGGTGGTACACCTTACTATTCGCTGGTTTCGTACGAACCTGCTATGAGCCGTCTAAAACTCTTCAGCCTGGATGTCGGTGCCGATTTCGGCGGGCGCGTTGCAGCGGCCCTGGGGGAACCCCTGGCTCAACATGAGGAGTGCTACTTCGCCGATGGCGAGCATAAGCTGCGCCCTTTGGATGATGTGGAGGGGGCCGACGTATTCCTGGTGCAATCCTTATATGTAGATTCTAAGAGCAGCGTGGATGAGAAACTGCTGCGCAGTCTGTTTTTCATTGGCGCTCTGCGAGATGCTGGTGCCGAGCGCGTTACTGCCGTGATGCCCTACCTTTGTTATGGGCGCAAGGACAGGCGCACCAAACTGCGCGATGCGCTGCCCACTCGATACCTGGCCAGTCTGCTGGAGGCGGTGGGCACCGACACAGTGGTGACCCTGGATGCCCACAATCTGTCTACTTTTGAGAATGCCTTTCGCTGCCGCACTGTACATTTATTGGCTGAGCCATTAATGCTGGATTTTGCTGCGGTGCGCCTGTCCTCTGAAAAGCGGCCAATTGTGGTGTTGTCACCGGATGAAGGAGGTATCAAGAGGGCGGAAAAGTTGCGTAAGGTACTGGGTGAGCGCTTGCAGCGTCCGATCGGCAGGGCATTTGTGGAGAAATACCGGCGAGGAGAACAATTGAGTGGCGGCACCTTGGTTGGCGCGGTTTCCGGTGCTGTAGTAGTGATCGTGGATGACCTGATTGCCAGTGGCGCGACTCTATGTCACGCCGTACGCGCGGCACAGAATGCCGGGGCGGAACGATTACTGGCACTTATCAGTCACGGCCAGTTCAGTGGCAATGCGCAGGCAGATCTGGCGAGGCTGCCCGTAGAGTGCATAGCGGTGACCAATTCATTACCTCAGGAAAATTTGTCTGGGAATTTTGAACTACTGGATTGTGCTCCGTTGATTGCTGAGGCGATTCGCCGTCTGCACGATTCTGGACCGGTAAGCGAGTTGACCATCTGATAGTCTCGGGATGTTGAAAATAGGGCCAAGTGTGATGTTGGCGGCCACCCCGCTGAATTGCTGGCGTAATTTTCTACAAATAGCCCGCCGTTTACATTTATTTACTTAAACCCTGGGAACAAACGGGGGCACCGGTGTATCAAAAAGTACAGATCATTGTTGCTCCCTAACCCCAAAGCGTTCAGCTTTTTAACCCCGGATTGTCCCCAACTCCGGGGTTTTTTTTGCCTGCCATATTTTTTGCGGAATTTTTTTCAATTGGTTTCCTATTTGTTGGCGCGATTGGAATCTATTTCCGGTATAAAAATGATTGTGAGCATAATATTCACGTTCTTTCGATGGTGTAGATTGGTGGTTGGGAATGCTCCCGGCGCCAGCCTAATCTTCAACTGTACGAAGAGTTTGTTATCGAGAGGAACCCTCAGGCGTACCCGTCCCCCTGGATGCGCCTGCAAGTGCCCAACCCCAAGGGCACTGACCCCTAGCCGGCAGTCCCCATCTGCCGGCTTTTTTTATCATTTGAAAATGTTCTGCAGGTTTGCGCAAAAAGCTTCTTGCCTTACTTGCAAATGATAATAGTTCGCATTATTGTTAATCGAATGCTAACAAGGGGGTTACCGTGAATTTACGTTACCTATGTGCTAATCATCGCCAGTGGTTAGTTGATAACAAGGATCGTGCAGAAATGGCGTGGTTGGACTGGATTGAGCGAGGCAAGCTCCTGGCGGAGGAGGGCAATCACTCTGAAGCAATCCCGTATTTAGGGTGTGCTTTTGATGTGGCGGGTATGTTGCTGACGCGCCAGTGGCCCAGCTATACCGAATCGGCGCAGCGTTTCAGCGAGAGCGCTGCTGGCTTAATGCAATCCTACCGGGAGCAGGGCGATGAAAAACTACACCATTACATCCTCGCCGGAGCCAGCTCGGTACTCGCCCGCCAGCTGGGAGATAGGGATAAACAGCGGGTTGCCGCTGACTGTATCAGTGCCCTCTATCCAAATGGTACCGGAGAGCACGTGTCAGCAGTTGCCGGGGGTAAACGCCTCACGGGTGGCGGAGCAAGCCAGCGCCTGCACTGAGGAAATGGCCCATTCAAATTCTGCTGGGTCCTCGCGCCTGTTAACCGTTGCAATTAGCGAAGAGACTCTGGTTAGCTTGCTCGCACAGCGTCATCTTTGTGCTGAGGAGCTGTACTGTCCAACCCCGAGGGCGCACCAACAGTTACGACAGATTCTTTTGCGTGCCCTGTTACCTGTTGCAAAGCGAGGGTAAAAACTGTGGTCTCGTATGGACTTGTTGGCCATTGAGTCCACGATCTCTTCTCACGACCTTTTAAATAATCTTAAAGCGCTGCAAAGCCAGCCAGGGAAGCTGCGGTTGTGAAGAGCCCGCTCCAGGAATTTGTCCCCTGGATTAGGGCTCGTTCAATTTATGCGATTACTCCGCTGCGGGAGCTTCTTCCTCCCGGGGAGCTAGCCATACGTTCAGCTTGCGCTCCAGCTTGTCCAGGCCTGCCTTCTTGGTGGAAGAAAAAGTCTGCACGGTAACCCCGCGATCCAGTCCCTGCTCTTTGATGGCTTTCTCCACGGCAAATCGTGCATTGTTAGCGGGGCCATTTTTCAATTTGTCTGCCTTAGTGAGAAGGATATGCACTGGTAGCCCCGCCTCAACGGCCCAGGTCAGCATATGCAGGTCGAACTCCTTGAGAGGTTGGCGGATATCCATCAACAATACCAAGCCACGCAGGCAGGTGCGTTGCTCCAGGTACTCGGCCAGGTGGCGTTGCCATTCATCCTTCATGGCTCGGGCCACCTTGGCGTAGCCGTATCCCGGCAGGTCCACCAGCCGCTGTTGTTCGGAAAGGCTAAAGAAATTGATTAACTGTGTACGCCCAGGGGTCTTGGAGGTACGTGCAAGCTTGTTGTTGCCGGTTAGGGCATTGATGGCGCTGGATTTGCCTGCGTTGGAGCGGCCGGCAAAAGCCACCTCGGCACCTGAGTCCTCCGGACACTCAGTCAGGGTGGGGGCACTGGTGAGAAATTGTATGGAACGAAAGTTCAGTTTCTGTGGTTGGGCTTCAAATTTGGTAATTGACATGGTTTAAGTCTGTTGATCCGGTACACTCGCTTGGCGCGCAAGTATATAATGCCGCGGTTTTCGCGTCGCAGGACTATTGGGGGCGGCACGAAACGCCATATCTCAGCGCGCAACGGGACGACGTATGAACAGCATTATTAAGAACACTGCTCTGGCACTCGGTTTGGTTATTGGCCTGGGGGCCATACCCTTTGCAATGGCCTCGGGCGATGCTGCTGCGGGCAAGACAAAAGCTGCCCAGTGCGCCGCTTGTCACGGTACTGATGGCAACAGCCTGGCCCCGGCCTTCCCAAAAATCGCCGGGCTCGGTGAGAAGTACCTGTATAAGCAGCTCAAGGATATCAAAGACAAAACCCGTGATGTGCCGCAGATGATTGGTCAGTTGGATAGTTTCAAAGACCAGGATCTGCAGGATATCGCCGCTTATTTCGCCTCCCAGCCAATGCAGCTGTCCGGTTCTGAGGCCATCGCCATTACATTGAACAGTGGTGATAGTGTTGACGGTCTGGCCTTTGGGCGCAAGCTGTACCGTGCAGGCAATATGGAAACCGGTGTGCCGGCTTGCATGGGCTGTCACTCTCCCACCGGGCAGGGCAATGCGCCTGCCGGCTACCCGCGTCTGTCCGGGCAATTCCCTGAGTATATCGAGGCTCAGCTGAAGGCTTTCCGCGCAGGTAGTCGCAATAATGACGGCGATACCCGTACTATGCGTACTGTGGCCAAGCAACTCTCCGATGCTGAGATCAAGGCTGTCGCCAATTACATTGCTGGCCTGACAGAGTAAACCTGTCAGTCACAGTTACGAGAGGCCGGTCACACACCGGCCTTTTTTGTATCTGAGGCTCGCTTACCGGCACGAGAATTGGGTAAAGTAGTGCATCTTTTGCGGCGTTTCCTTGCCTGTGGCAACGGGAACTTAAATAATCTGAGTTGTCTATTGTGTCCTCAGTGGTCCGACAGCCAGTCGCAAACCGGTAATCGAACCACGAATGTACAAGTTGGAGAAGACTTATTATGAGAGCAGTTCTCGCCCCAATAACGATGGTAATGGCTGTATTGTTCAGTCTGGTCGCCTGTGCCCAAGAAAGCGGTGAGTTTAAGGCCGGTCAACACTACCAGGTACTGCCGCAAGCGGTTGCGCAGAAGAACAACAGCAAGATCGAAGTAACCGAGATGTTCTGGTACGGCTGCGCACACTGCTACCACTTCGAACCGACACTGGACAGCTGGAAAGAGAAGATGCCCAGCGATGTATCCCTGCAGAAGTTGCCCGCTATATGGCAGCCAGTTATGGATGTACACGCGCGCCTGTTCTATGTGGCTGACACCATGGGCGTTTTGGAAAAAATGCATACTCCGCTGTTCAACACCATCTACAACCAGCGCCAAATGTTGGCTATTCGCGAGGGTCGTAACTGGAAGCCGGACCTAAAAGCAATCGAGGCCCTGTTTAACCAGCATGGTGCCGATGGTGCCAAGGCGGCCAAGCTGATGAACTCCTTCGCGATCAACAGTAAAGTGAAGCAGGGCATGGCCAACCAGCGTGCTTATAAAATGACTGGCACTCCGGAAGTAGTAGTAGCTGGAAAGTATCGCATCAGCTCCTCCTTGCCGGGTTATAAAGGCAAGAGTAACAGTCAGGAAGTGATGCTGCAGGTAGCTGATTACCTGATCGCTAAGGAACGCGCCGATCGCGGTTAATTAACCTGTCGAGCCAAACCCCGCCCCGAGCGGGGTTTTTTATATCCAGCTTCTCTGGCTCATAATTTTGGGCCAGACTTTTGTCACCGCGGCGCCTTCTGGCCGATATCCCTATATTGGGAAGTATTCCATGAGATACAAATGGATCTGGCTCTGTCTCTGCTTCCTGGCCCTATCTCCAGAATTTCTATGGGCGCAATTAGCCCCAGAGAATGACAGACTGGCCGCGCGGGCCAGCAACCTGCTTTCCTATCTTGCAGTGGATTACGGGGATGCTGTGGATAACGGTAAAGTGCTGGATACCGAACTCTATCGGCTGCAGCTACAACATGCTGTCCAGGCCCGGCAGCTGGTACTTCAGTTACCGGATCGGCCCGGCCGTGCATCCCTGCAAAAAGGTCTCGGCGAACTGGGCGAGGCAATTGAACGCAAGGAGGGTGGTGAGACGGTACGTCGCCGTGCGAATGAATTGGCCGATCGTATGGCGGCACTCTACCAGATGCAGAGGTCACCGGCCCACACCCTGCCAGAAGCCAGCCTCGCCATGCCCCTGTACCGACAGCGTTGCTCCAGTTGCCACGGTGGACAGGGTGAGGGTGGAGAGGACGTGCCTGATCTGCGCGATACCTCCCGCATGGCCAGCTTCAGCCTCTACGATCTTTACAATACCCTGAACCCTACTGTGAATGGTGTGCATGGGGAAAATGTGGATGGCAACCTGACTGTCTGGCAGCGCTGGGCCCTGGCGGTGACAGTGGCCGCCTTTTCGGTAAATGACCAGTTGCCCCCTTCCGCTGACCTAGCTGAACATTACCCTGCATTGGTGGGTTTGCCTGGAATGGCGGTCACCCGCCCGGTGGAGCTGCCGGCTGATGCCTCGAGCGCCCTTATGTGGTGGCGAGCTCATCCACACCTTGTGCGTGCCCTGGAGCCTCCTTTGGCGCGAGCCGACGGCTTGTTGCAACTGGCGCAAACTGACTATCGGGCTGGGGACAGGGCTGGGGCCTATCACAAGTTGATGCTTGCCTATCGCGAGGGCTACCTGCCACTGCGCGCACAAATTGCGATGAGGGATCAGGTCTTGACGACCCAATTGCAGGCGCGGTGGCAACAGTTGCGTAGTGAACTGTTAAGTGGTGCGCCCAATGCCGAAGTGATCGCCTCTTTTCAAGATTTGCGTGCAATGCTGGTATCGGCACAGGCCCGACTCGGGCCCACTGTCGGTGGCGGATACGAATACCTTTGGGCGGCGCTGCTCTTTGCCCTGGCTCTGGCACTGGGGGTGGCTCTGTGGTGGGCGTTGCGGAGACGAAAGCTGTCTAGACTGTAAAAAGGTTTGAGCGCCAGGTCAGAGATCCTGAAGTGAGGAAGTCGCCATGGCAAGATCCTTCGTAACGTCACTTGTTGTTTTCAGTGCAATTTCGGTACAGGCTGCGGAGCCCCTGGACGCCTTTCCCGAGGATTTGGCGGGAAAGCAGCGCCACATTATCCAGCTGCCAAAAGTGGTCGATGAAAGCCGCTTTATGGTGGAGTTGGTGCCGGGAAAGAGCGAAGTTGCTGATTGTAACCTGCGAAGTTTTTCCGCGCCTTTGCAGCGGCAGCAGTTACCAGGCTGGGGTTATCCCTACTATGTCCTGTCTGAGTTGAAACCAACGCCTGGTACGCAAAAGGTATGTGCCCCTGGGTCTGAGTCGCGACGGTTCATCAGTGTGCGTGGGGACGGCCTGGTACTGCCTTATAACAGCAGCCTGCCGTTGGTGGTGTACCTGCCAGATGGTGTACAGCTCAAATATCGTGTCTGGCGAGCGGATAAAAATCTGTCTGATGCACATACAAAATAAACACAATTATTCCATTCATCAGGCAAATCTATCTATTCCCAGAATTACTCTGGCGTCTCAATAAATATTTTTAATGCTTCTAATGCCACTGTGGGATTTTGCGTCTAGCCTTACTAAGCAAAGGATGTGAAAAAGAGCGCCTAAGCAATTTTTCACGCCGGTCGCCAAGGCTGCAACCGGACAGGAAAACTGGCGGCAGCCCTCGCCGCCGTTCGCAGCAACCCCAACCTGCGGTGACTTCCGCGGGCAGACACAGTAGAGCAACGCATGAAGTATTTGCGTAATTCCCTATCGAATCGTGTCCTGGCTTCCTTCCTGCAGACCTTCGCCGTAGTCCTGGTACTTTTCCTATTGTTGCCACTGGCCGCAGCTGCGGAGTCGGCGCAACAGAAATGGGCCGGCAACTGGCTGGTGGTCAGTGAAGGTGATGACCAGTTGGTCTGGCAGCTGAATGCCGATGGTTCCGGCTACGCCTATGGCTTTAATTCCGGAGGGCGCCTGACCCATGGTTTTGCAATTAACTGGCAATTGGATGGCGATCGTGTACGGGTTCGCACCGGTGCCTCGTTGCATTGCAAGGGCGGAGTGGTGTCAGTCGCTTTTCGTGGCTGGAGTAGATCCACCTTGCTGTTTGCCGTAATTGACGGTCGTCACTGGCTGCAGGCAGGCGGTGGTCTGTTGAGCTTCCAGCGCCGACTCAGTAGCTGGAATACTCCGAAGGCAGGCAGTAGTTGTCCAGATATTGCCAGCTGAGCCCCCGCGTGTTGCTACCGGCCCTCAATATCACAGGCATGGATATTCCACTCAGGGAGGAGTTTGCACGACCCCGGAGAACTGTTGTGTCGCAGAGGCTTCTGGCAATTACTCTGGTATTTTTGCTTAACTGCGCTACAGCATTCGCTAAACAGGAAATCAAAGAGAAGCAGGAAAAAAGCCAAACGGAAGGTTGGCAGGCAGAGTCAGAACTTGATGCCGACCAGTGGGTTGGTGCCTGGTTAATTTCCAGGGATGGTGAAGCCCGGCATGTTTGGAGCTTGAAGCCCGACGGCACAGGTCGCTCCTATGCCTTCCTGCCGAGCAACGGTAAAATGCAGTTTGCGTTTGGGTACGATATACACTGGTATTTTGATCCCTTTACGCAGATGGCAAATATCAAAACCGGCCGCAGAATTATTTGTCGTCGCGGTAAAATATATCCCTATTTCCTCACCTTAAAATCCTACGAAAGTGACTATGCGGTACGGGGCAAGTTCGCTTGGCAGACTACATGGACCGAAGTGAGTATAGGTCGTAACCGACTGCACAAATCACTGGTGGTTTTTGTTGCACCACTCTCAGCCTGGCACGATCCTGAGCGAGATGCTCCGTGCCCGGAATTCCCCAGCCTGGGTTTGGAAAAGGACATCGACAAGGCTCTGCATAGCTGGGAGAAGGATGAGTCACCGGAATTGGAGGTAGATACCACCCCGGCTCCAGGCGAACCGGAGTTTGACGGAGAGGTATTAAAAGAAGCAGGAAAAAAAGGCGTGAAACGGCGCAGGCGAAATTAAAATAAAAAGCCGTTCAGGCGCTGGGAGTGCTGGGGAAAGTGCAAGGTAACCAGCAAGTCCTGTTAGCACTTTCAAATACACTCAGCAATTTTTGAATATCAAGCGGCTGTCGGTGGTAAATCGCTAAAGGTCTTCAAGATGGCAACAGGGTATGAATGCAAAAGTGTCCCTCGCTAAGATCTTGCGCAATATGTGCCCGAAATTACAGGAGGAAATCTTCGTATTTTGTCAGGTGTCGGATGCCCGGCTTGAAGAAGTATTGGCGGAAAGCCTGTGCATCTTCCGCGAAGGGGAGGGTATGAGCGCAATTCTGCCACTGCATCTGGCACAGCAATACGGTATCGCCTCCAGCGCACCATTTCGACAGATTACCCTACAGGTATTTTCCAGCCTCAGCGCAGTGGGGTTAACCGCGACTATTACCAAGGAGCTGGCGGAGGCTGGTATCGTGGCCAATGTCGTGACTGCACTGCGCCATGATCATATATTCGTCCCTGAAGACAGCGCCGAACGTGCCTTGCAGCTACTGCGGGGTATCAGTAATCGGGTTCACTACACCTGAGCCACTTATAGTGCAAATCAATTACCCACCGCCACAACCACACGGAGAAATTCGCCAGCTGTTGCCGGATTTATTCTGTGTCCCGGGAACCGTAAAACTGGCTCCGGGTGTAACCATCAACCGCAATATGGCCATAGTGCGCTGGGGAGAGGATCTCACCCTGGTCAATCCGGTGCGCCTGCGCCCACAGTTGGAGGAGAAGCTGTGGGATCTTGGTAGGATTAGCCATGCTGTGCGTCTCGGCTACCATCACGGTCAGGATGACCTCTACTATCGCGATCATTTCGACCTGATTTTTTGGCGGCAGACTGGCTCGGACTTCTACCCACCAGGAGCCGACCGGCCGATCAGGGAAGCCGGGGACTGCCCGGTACCCGGTGGTCGCTTTCTGGAGTTTTCCCATAGTCGCTTCCCCGAGGCTGTACTTTGGTTGCCGTTCAATGGGGGGTTGTTAATAAGTTGCGATGCACTGCAGTACTGGGGTAGTTGGCGCGGCTGTAACTGGATTGGCCGGAATCTCCTGCGCTTTTCCGGCCTGCGCCGCGGTATGCAGGTTCCACCGGCCTGGCGTGTGCGTATGACTCCAGGGGGCCATGACCCCAGGCATTATTTACTGGAAGACTTCAAACGCCTGATGCAACTGCGTTTCATGCACCTGTTGGGCGCCCATGGAGAGTTTTGTCCAGATCGTGCCCATGAAAAAGTTACTACCGCCGTGGACCAGGCATTCGCCGGTATCGGCAAAGCGGCTTGAAGGTGAGTTTCGACTCCAAGGCAGACCAGATTTCAAATGTGAGTAACCACTTACGCTATTCCGGTTCCAGCCGCTGTGGATCATGGTAAGCTTGCGCCCCTTTAATAGGCGGCGTTATCCAGTCGCGATAGTTGATTGAGAAGTAGAACTCCCATGAGAAGCAACATCCTGTTCAGTGCCCTGCTGACGGCACTGTTGGTGGCCTGCACCACTGTCCCCTCGAGCTTTGTTCCCAGCGCCAGTACTGACCACATTCGCAGGGATGTAGATTATCTGGCATCAGCTGAATTGGCTGGTCGTGATACCGGTAGTGAGGGTTACCGCAAGGCGGCGCAGTATGTGGCTCAACAGTTCGAACGTATGGGACTGGCTCCAGCCGGAGAGCAGGGTTTTTTCCAGGAGGTGCCCTTCCGTCGCGCCAGCTGGGATAACACAGAGCCCAGTCTTGTACTGAAAGGGAGTAATAGTGAGACCACCTTCACTTTCGGAGAGGAGTTTATTGCTGCTCCCTCCGCAGTTAACGAGCGCAGTAGCCTGGAAGCGGATCTGGTATTTGTTGGATACGGTATTGAAGCCCTGGACTATGGTCTCAACGACTACGCAAACCTGGATGTGAAAGGCAAGATTGCAGTGATACTGAGTGGTCGCCCGGACAGCCTGCCCAGCGAAGTTGGAGCCCATTATGCGTCCAGCCGTAATAAGCGCGAAACCGCAGCCCGTAACGGCGCAGTGGGCTATATCACCTTATATACCCCTGAGCGCGAAAAGCGCCGCCCTTTTGCACGCTATGCTGAACATCGCCACGATGATACTTTCGATTGGGTCAACCGGAAAGGCAAGCCGGGCAGTGCCACTCCCGGACTGCACCCCGGTGCCATGCTCAATAGCGATGCTGCGGGCAAGCTGTTTGTTGGTGCCCAGCGAAGTCTGCAAGGCGTATTCGAGGATATGGAAAATGGGAAAAACCCTAAAGGTTTTGCCTTACCATATCGCGCCGAGTTGAATACGAACTCCAAGCACGAGGCAATAACCAGTCCTAATGTTGTGGCTGTTCTGCCTGGCAGCGATCCATTGCTAAAAGATGAATATGTAGTTTTCTCTGCGCATCTGGACCACATCGGTAAAAAGGATGATGGCCAGATTTACTATGGTGCGCAGGATAATGCTGCCGGGATTGCGGTAATGCTGGAAACTGCACGCCTGTTTATAGAGTCTGGTCAGTCACCTCGACGGTCCCTGCTATTTGTTGCGGTTACCGGCGAGGAAAAGGGGTTACTGGGCTCTGACTACTTTGCCGAATATCCCACTGTGCCTCTGCAGTCCATTGTGGCTAATATCAATCTGGATATGCCGATGCTGCTTTATCCATTTCGTGACATTATTGCCTTCGGCGCTGAGCACTCCTCTTTAGGGCAGATCGCTAAACACGCCGCTAGTCGCAGCGGGCTTAAACTCAGCCCGGACCCCATGCCAGAAGAAGTTATTTTTGTGCGTAGTGACCACTACAATTTCGTACGCCGCGGCGTTCCTTCAATTTATCTGATCACTGGCCGTGAGGCTCAGGACCCGGATATCGATGGCACCGCTATGCAGGTGGCTTTCCTGCAGGAGAGCTACCATAAACCTGGTGATGCTCCCGATGCGGGAATTAATTATGTGGCGGCCAAGCAGTTTACCGAAGTGAATTACCTGATTGCCAGAGAGGTGGCGGATGCCGAGGGTAAACCCTCTTGGTATGGGGGGGATTTCTTTGGGGACTTGTTTGGTCAGGACTGAGTCGAAGCAAGAATGATTGCCAGTGAGCCCTTTGATCTACGGTGATTAAAGGGTTTTATGGAAGCCTGCCTTCAGCGTGAAAGGATCGGAGCTGAACTTCTCGACTTGCTGCGCCATTGAAATCAACTCTGTATGTGCCGCTTAATTCGATCGGACTGAATTTAGTGGAGGACTCGCCTACTAAGCAGACATAAGTGTCCTGCTGCGGGCTGCCCCCCCAGCAGCGGTACTTGCTGTAGGGCTCAGGCCAGGTAGCCAGCTCGCCCACAGGCGTGGGGATCGCTAGTAATTTACCCAGTTCTTCCCCGCAGCATTTAGCCAGAGCTTCTTTGGCAGTCCAGATGCGTATGAACTCCTCTGCCAGAAGATGGGCGGTTTGATTCCTGAGCCAGGAAACCTCGTAGCTGCTGAAGTAATTTTGAGCAATTGCCAGCCAATCTCTAAGTGGGTGATTTTTCTCGTAATCTATGCCAACAGGGGCCTTCCCTATTGCAGCAGTGACAAAGTCTGAAGTATGACTGATTGAGAGGTTTAGAAGAGGGATCCCATCACAGTAGGCTATTGTTGGCCGTTCAGCATCAAACACCAGCTCGTGGGGAGAGCAGCCGACTTGTTCTGCTATAAGAGTTCGAGCAAGTAGCCTCCCAGCTAGAAATTGCATCTTACGTCTGGAGCTCTGAAATCCCTTCAGGCGGGCAAGTTCTTCACTGTCAAGCATTAATATCGATGTTGACTGCCAGTCCGCAGCCCAACTTCTGAATGATGAGCAGGTAAAATGAAACATAAAGCCTTTATTGCCTAGGCAGCTATTCAGTTTAATGACTGCCAAAAACAATAGCAGACCTCTTCCCAACTTGACGCCTAAGAGAGGCGCAGATATTACCTGGTAGCACCGAGATTGAACCAGCTGCTTCCAATCAATAAAAGGTTTTCTCGCTCAGTTCTTATGATTTGGCAGTAAGTAGACAATGATTAGATTAATTTTTTAGCGTTTAAGGTTACAAAGGGAAATAGTGGCTTTGGTTTGTATTACAGCAAGCTCGTTGAGCCATATTTAAGTCATTCGATAATCATTTTGTCAGCACAAATTTGAACGATAGTACGAAAGAGTATTTGCTAAGAAAAGACCTTGTACCTGACTGTAATTGAGAGGGCCGACAGATCGAAAATAGAGGTTCTTTTGCTAGCGAGGATTGATCATTTTGTGTACCATTCCCGCCCTGTTGCCGGTCATGCAAAGCCCAAAATTAAGCTAAAAACAATGACGGGTGGTCGGTTACAGAGAATTGATATTGGGGGATGGAGCACTGCTCCATATGAGTGGTTTGTCTATTGAATTCATAGTTTCCGAGTGGCAAGCGTGGTATTCGGGGATCTCGAAGCTGGCGGACTGGCAGAGTTGGCGCGATGGTGAGAAAAAACCGGATGGAGATGCCCTGGCCGATGTCTCCTTTCTTCCTGCGATGCAGCGCCGTCGCCTAGGTCCATTGTCTAAAGCTGTATTTAATACTGCGTATCCGCTTCTTTCAAAGCGAGATATTCCCATGCTGTGTTGTTCCGTACATGGAGAGGCGAAGAGGACATACTCTCTATTGCAAGGTGTTGCAACGGATGAGGATTTATCGCCGACCGCATTTGGACTTTCCGTTCATAACGCAGTTATTGGTCAGTTATCAATAGCTGCAAAAGTACGATCTCCTACCCTGGCTTTGGCTGGAGGTGACTATCCATTACAGGCAGGTTTTACTGAAGCAGCAGGTATATTGCATGAAGGTGTAAAAGAACTGCTTTTATTGTTTTGTGAAGAGCCATTACCTGAATTGTATAATTCTAGTGCAAAAAGCCCATCCGGTATTTGTGCTACTGCCTTGCTTCTTAAACAGCCGGATGAAGAAAGCAGTGGGACGAAAGTCGCACTGGTACCTTCAATAGGAGCTGAAGTTCAATCGGCATTTATGTCTCCTGACTATCAATTACCTATAGTTTCCGCGTTGTTAGATAAATCGGGAACAATCTCCGTGGCACCAGGTTGGGAATTACTTATCCATGCTAACTAAATTTATAACAACGGGTCGCAGAAACCACTATTGCCTAAGATTGTTGGCGACCGCAACAGCATTTAGTCTATTTGGTCTGGGAGGATTGATATTAAGATTTATCTTGTTTCCTCCTCTTAGAGTAATATATTTGGATGCGGAAATTCGTAAGTGTAAAGCAAGATTGATAATACATCATGCTTTTCGTTTATTTATTGGTTTTATGTATAAAACTGGGATTTACACATACAAATTTAGCGATGAAGCTAAACTGATGAAACCTGGCCAGCTTATTTTAGCCAATCACCCATCGCTAATTGATGTCGTATTCCTGATATCCAGGATTCCCAACGCAAATTGTATCGTAAAGGCTAGTTTATTTCGAAATCCATTTATGCGTGGAGCAGTCGTGACTGCGGGCTACATACCCAATGATGACCCTGAAAGGATTATAGAACTTGCCTCTGAGTCTTTAGAAAACGGTGAGTCGGTAGTTTTATTTCCTGAGGGAACTCGCTCCGTACCTGGTAAGCCTTTCAAGTTTCAGCGTGGAGCGGCTTATATGGCGCTTCGCTCTGGTGTAAGCCCAACACTTGTAACCATACGCTGTAATCCACCCATGTTAATGAAGAATATACCATGGTATCGCATCCCTCATTCGAGGCCCCACTTTGAATTTGATATTTCCGAATCCAAGGACTTTCTCGAGGTAAAAGAAAAAGTTGAGAGCCCATTAGTTGCAAGGCAAGTAACACAAAAATTAAAAACATTTTTTATTGAGGAGTGCGCTGCGTGAAAGAGTTAGTTGAAGAACTTAAAATTCTGATTATTGATGTATTAAATCTGGAAGATATTACTCCTGAAGAAATCGTAGCAGATGAGCCCCTTTTTGGAGAGGGCCTGGGGCTGGATTCTATTGATGCACTTGAGTTAGGTCTTGCTCTGCAAAAAAAATACAACATATCAATAGATGCAGAAAGTGAAGATACAAAATCGCATTTTGCTAATGTGAATAGCCTGGCAAATTTTGTCAGCAGCAGCCGTGCATAATAGAGGTATTTATGTTGAATAGCAGAGAAGAAATTTTACTAAAACTGACCGAAATTTTGGTTGAAATGTTTGAGGTCGATGAGGCGGATATAACAGAAGAAGCCCACCTCTCTGATGATCTTGATATAGATAGTATTGATGCTGTGGACCTAATTGTTCGCTTGAAAGAAGTAACAGGAAAGAAAATTGCACCTGAAGAGTTCAAAAGTGTAAGAACTGTTGGAGATGTAGTTGGTGCAATTGAAAAGGTAATGGCAGAGAAGTGAGTCGATTCGCGCAGCTAATATTGGTCATTATTCTGACACTGTACCCTATGGCAATTTACTTTGGCATAGAATACTTGTCTTTAAGTAGTATTCTGTTACTGCTGTTGATAGTTGCGGTTTTAAGGGTATTGTTTGGCGGCGCGAATAAGTCGATTGGCACCAAGTTAATGGCCGTGGCCTTGGCTTTTGTTGTTGGGGTTTCCTGGTTAAGGGGCGATTCAAACGGACTTCTTTGGTATCCAGTACTTTGTAACCTGATTCTATTTTCACTGTTTTTATACAGTTTGAGTCAACCGCAAACATTAGTAGAACGGCTTGCTCGCCTTACGACTCCAGATTTACCACCTGAAGGTATTCTATATACACGAAAGGTTACCAAGGCATGGTGTCTATTCTTTTTAATTAATGGAAGCCTCGCACTGGCAACTATTTTAAACGGCGATATGAAAGTCTGGACTCTTTACAATGGCCTTGTTTCATATGTGTTAATGGGAATTATGATGGGTGGTGAATGGCTACTGCGTCGTCGCGTCCAAAATAAGGTGTGAGTTAAGGCCGTGGACAAAGTACAGTTTGAACAGGTGTTTGGTTACTCGAATGACCAAGCAGTAGTTAGCTATTCAAGTCGTGGGGAAATTTCATTCGCACAATTTAAGCGTGAATTGGCATTTGTTGAGCGAAAGCTTAAAAAATCCCTAAACGAAGCTGGGGTCAAAAGAGCTGCCATTTTCTGTGAAGATAGTTACGAGTTTAGTTTACTCTTTTTTGCCGCTATGTCCTGTTGTGAAATCGTTGTTATTCCGGCAAATAACAAACGATTTACTCAGCAAAAACTTGGTGAGCAAACCCTATTACTGGGCAGCTGGGAAGATAGCTCGACATTTAGTATAAATATTCTGGATCGATATAGCGAAGAGCTTTCTGTTCCCAGTTATTTTGATGCTGGTATTCAATTATTCACATCAGGAACCAGTGGTGAACCACAAACCGTTGATAAAACCTTATATCAATTGCTCAATGAGATTAAGGCCCATAATCTGAAGTGGTCATCCCGGATGGTTAATACAACTACTTTGGCAACAGTAAGCCACCAGCATATATATGGCTTACTGTTTAAATTACTGTGGCCACTAGTCAGCGGGCGTCGATTTGTTAGTAAGACTTATGTAGATATAGTGGGATTACTCCAAGACGCCCGGAAATGGGGGCCTGCCGTGTGGGTTGCAAGCCCTGCACAGTTAAGCCGCCGTATTTCTTCCTGGCCATGGGAGTTAGGAAAGTCCTTAGTGGATATCTTTTCTTCTGGGGGGCCTTTACTGGAAGGAGATGCAAAGGCGATTGATCAGTTGTGTGGAATCCAGCCCATAGAGGTCTATGGAAGCACTGAAACCGGGGGGATTGCCTGGCGTAATCAATTGCGTCAGAAAAGTTGGAGTCCACTAAAAGGAGTGAACATTGCAAAAAACAGCGATGGGTTACTCAAAGTCTCTTCTCCGTGGTTGCCCAAGGAGTTTATTTGTCAGGACAAAGTACAAATAAGTACAAACGGTATGTTCGAACTTAAGGGGCGGGCTGATCGCATTGTTAAGATTGAAGAAAAAAGAATTTCTCTTACACAAGTTGAGTCCCTACTAGTTGGTAGCTCATATATTGTAAAAGCCAATGCACTTGTCCTGGAGCGTAAAAGAAAAATAGTTGCCGCTGTTGCCACACTAACGGAATCCGGGAAAGAACTATTGCAAAAGAAAGGAAAGGCTTCTCTTGTTCGTAAACTTAGAGAAACCCTGGCCAAGGATCTAGATGGCGTGGCTGTACCACGTTCTTGGCGTTTTGTTGATGAAATCCCCACTAACTTACAGGGAAAAATAACGAGAGACCTGCTAATGCAACTTTTTGATGAAATTCCGGAAGCAATGGTGCCACAGATTATTAGCAGCGAAATATTAAATAATACTCGTGAAATTAATTTTACGGTTAATGGCGATCTGTCTTGCTTGGATGGTCATTTTGAAGGCTCACCGGTAGTGCCAGGGGTTGTACAGCTGGATTGGGCTATGCATTTTGGCCGCCCACTTGTAAAAGCCGGCAGTACGTTTACCCAAATGGAAGTGATTAAATTTAAGCAATTAATGATGCCTGGTGATGCTGTCACTTTATCTTTGGAGTTCAGCCAGGAAAAGAACAAATTAAATTATTCTTTTCGGAACACTCAAGATGGCAATATAGAATATAGCAGTGGTAGGTTGTGCTTCAGCCATGTCTAACTTTTGTTTTGTAATACCCGTTTATAATCATGAGGGGGCGATCGCAGAGACGCTGGCATCTCTGGATGACTTTAACCTGCCATACATTCTGGTAGATGATGGCTGTGATGAACCCTGTAGAATTGAACTACAACGCTTAGAACAGAGCTATGGTCCCCGGGTTCACTTGGTTGTTCGCCAGGCTAATGGAGGAAAAGGTGCCGCGGTAAAAAGTGGTCTGCGAGCTGCGAAAGAGATTGGATATAGTCATGGAATTCAAGTCGATGCCGATGGTCAACACAGCCCCGCTGATATACCTCAATTCTTTGAGAAAAGCAGAAAGTGCCCTAACTCACTGATTTGTGGCTATCCGCAATACGATAAATCAGTGCCTAAAGTTCGTTTGTGGGGACGTTATCTAACTCATGTATGGATCTGGATTAATACTCTTTCTCTGGAGATTAAGGATTCCATGTGTGGGTTGCGTTGTTATCCCTTATCTCGGACTGTAGATTTGTTAGATAACGAGTATACCGGTGATCGAATGGATTTTGATCCAGAGATCTTGGTACGGTGGTATTGGAGCAAAGGTGGTCTCTGCCAGGTACCTGTTAATGTGAGCTACCCGATAGATGGCGTTTCCCATTTCCGGGGATTTGAGGATAACTTCCTTATATCGGCAATGCACACCCGTCTATTTTTTGGCATGTTGGCCAGAACTCTGCGTATTTCGACAGCAGGGCGAAGAGCGTGAGTAATTTACACTGGTCAAAATACCGGGAACAAGGCTTTTTCCTGGGTATCAAGTTCTTATTCTGGTTGCATCACTGGTTGGGTCCGATTGCCTTTAAAGTTGCGGTATACCCGGTAGTTTTATGCTATTACCTAAAAAATCAGAGTGGCCGCAATTCGATCCGTGAGTACTTGGAATTATTCGCCAAACGCTACCCATCTAGTGGTATAGAACCGAATTGGAAAACCGGATTTAGAATTTTTCTTAATTTTGCTAACAGCGCTAGAGAAAAGCTTGAAGCCTGGTTTGTGGGTATCCCGGATAGTCAGGTAAATTTCCCAAAAAGAGCGGGTCTTCACCAGTTGGCGGCTAGTGGCCAGGGTGGATTAATAATTGGCTCTCATCTCGGGAATCTGGAGGTTTGCAGAGCGCTTGGCAGCCTGACAAAGGTACGGGTAAATGTGTTGGTGCATACAAAGCATGCGGTGAAATTTAATCGCATGATGAAGATGCTCAATCCCCTGAGTCAAGTACGGCTTATCCAGGTAACAGAAGTAACTCCCGCTTTAGCGATGCGACTCTCCGAGGCTGTTGAGGCTGGGGAGCTGGTTGTTATTGTCGGTGATAGAACACCTATTAACTCTATGGGGCGCACCTGCGAGGCAGAATTCCTAGGGCGAAAAGCGCCTTTTCCCCAGGGGCCTTATATTCTTGCTGCGCTGCTCAAATGCCCGGTGTACACACTTTTCTGTCTGCGCAGTACTTCCGGATACGATATTTATATGGAAAAACTCTGCGATCGCGTTGTGATGAAACGCGGTGACAGAGAGGGACATATTCGCTCTCTTGTCGAGGAGTTTGCGCGACGGTTGGAACGCTATTGTCATATAGCACCTTTGCAATGGTATAACTTTTACCCGTTCTGGGATCAGCAAAAATGAATTCAGCAGTACTACAACGAACCCAAATAGTCTTTGATGGCACAGATCTATCTATTGATCAGGTAAACACCATTGCAGCTGGCCGTGGGGATATTTCTCTATCTGATGAAGAGGACTTTGTCGCAAGGATAAATCGCGGTGCCGAGTTCCTAGATAGCCTTTGGCAGAAGGAAGGTGTGATCTACGGAGTAACCACTGGATATGGTGATTCCTGTACCGAAAGTATTCCTGCAGACCTGGTGGAAGAGTTACCTCATCGATTATTTACCTTCCATGGTTGTGGAATGGGGGAAGTCTTTACTCTTGAGCAGAGTAGAGCGATTGTTGCTGCCCGGATTGCCAGCCTCGCAAAGGGCAGTTCAGGGGTCCGATATCGGCTGTTGCAGCAATTGGTTCTGTTACTTCAGAAAGACATTATTCCGGTAATTCCCCAAGAGGGTTCTGTGGGAGCCAGTGGCGACTTGACCCCACTGTCTTATGTTGCTGCGGTTTTGTGCGGGGAGCGCAAAGTTTGGTACCGAGGCCACCAGAGAGATACTGCTGAGGTATTCGATGAATTACAGATTGAGCCATTGAAGCTATACCCAAAAGAGGGTTTGGCGATAATGAATGGCACCGCCGCAATGACTGGCTTGGCGTGCTTAGCCTACAAACGGGCAGAGTATCTAGCACAGCTGAGTGCTCGTATTACCTCCATGATGAGCGTTGCGTTGGATGGCAATGCCTATCATTTCGATAGCGCGCTTTTTGCAGTGAAGCCTCACCCCGGTCAAAACCAGATTGCAAAGTGGATTCATGACGATCTCAATGTTGGTGCCGCTCCAAGACAAAATAGCCGATTGCAGGATCGCTATTCACTTCGGTGCGCTCCCCATGTAGTGGGTGTATTACAGGACTCTCTGCCCTGGCTCCAGCAGTTTATTCATAACGAACTAAACAGTGCCAATGATAACCCGATCATTGATGGTGAAAACGAGAGGGTGCTTCATGGTGGGCACTTCTATGGTGGGCATATAGCCTTCGCTATGGATAGCCTGAAGAATGCGGTAGCAAACCTCTCTGATTTACTGGATCGACAAATAGCCCAACTGGTAGACGTTAAGTTCAATAATGGGCTCCCGGCAAACCTATCAGGTGTAACCGGGCCTCGAAGATCGATTAACCATGGCTTTAAGGCTGTTCAAATTGGTGCGAGTGCCTGGACTGCTGAAGCACTAAAGCAGACCATGCCAGCAAGTGTTTTTTCCAGATCAACGGAGTGTCATAACCAGGATAAGGTTAGTATGGGCACCATTGCTGCCAGGGACTGTATCAGGGTATTACAGTTAACGGAGCAAACAACCGCAGCGGCACTGATGGTTGCTTGGCAGGGCATTCAGCTTCGAGTTCGTAGTGGGGGAGTGGATTTGGAAAAATTGTCTACCGCTCTTAATACCACAATCAGGCAGATAGGAGATGAATTTTCTTTTCTGGAGGAAGATAGAGAGCTTGAGCAGCCATTGAGAAAATTCGTTTCATTAATTCAGCAAAGACATTGGCGCTTATATGAAAACTAATAAACCTATGCGCCCTGAAAAATGGATGGCGCAAGTTGAATTACAAATTCCTTTCCACGATGTGGATATGATGGAAATAGCCTGGCATGGGCATTATGTAAAGTACTTTGAAATCGCCCGCTGTACATTGTTTGACCAGCTGGAATATAACTACCAACAGATGAAGGAATCAGGTTTTGCCTGGCCGGTCATAGATTTGCGCGTACGATATGCAAAGCCTTTGCGATTTCAGCAGTGGATCGTTGTTCGAGCTGAGGTTTCTGAATATGAAAATCGGTTTAAGATCAATTATACGATAACAGATAGAGATACCGGTGTACGCTTAACAAAAGGACATACCGTACAGGTAGCTGTCGAAATAAGCAGTGCCGAAATGCTGTTTGCATCGCCTCCAATTTTGCTGGAAAAATTGGGGGTAAATTAGTGATGACTGCCAAGCGTTTGGTTTTATTTTTTATTTGTTTTCTATTTTCCACAGTAACTTCTGCTTTGACTTCGGAGCAGCAGGCGGTTTTACGGGAGATAGAGAAAAATATTGTGTCATCTCCACAGATGCTTGGCACTTTTTCCCAGACAAAGAGGCTGCCCCAGTTGCCCAGGCCTCTGGTTTCTTCAGGCGTCCTGGCTATTTCTGAAGAGTTAGGATTAAGCTGGCGAATAGAGAATCCAATAGAATCCCATCGAATATTTAAACTAGATGATGCTGATTCCGGAAAACGGGTCAATAGCAATATTGTAGGAAGTCATGTGGCTGATCCTCTATTAAAGATTATCAGTGGTGATTTTAGTGAGCTGGATCAGACTTTTACGGTGGGACCACAGATCGCAGAAGAGCAATGGCGACTTAACTTAATTCCCAAGCAAGAGGCTTTTAGAAAGGTTATTGAATCGATAGAAGTCGTGGGAGACAAAAAGATTCGGAAAATAGTACTAGCTGAAGCCAACATGGCAATTACTGAAATAGATATTATGAATTTACATTCAGTTGAAGCTAATAACAGTCAACTGCTGAGTGAATTCTCAGAAGATAACCAGAAATAATCTCATGTCACGTCGAGTTGTTATTTGGATTTCCTTTGTTAGTGTAATTCTTGGGATAACTGTATTACGCTATCAATCTAGCTGGCTGCAAACAGATATTTTGTTATTAGCTGATAATAACTCCGACTCGCTAAGTAGTGCTGGCATCCAGAAAAAAGTCAGTCAGCAATTACAGGGAAGTTTAATTTGGGTTTTAGTTTCTGAGGGAAAAGAAGAACAACGTCTGGCCAGGCATACCCAAGAATTGGCGCAGAAACTAAATGCCAGTAAATCTTTAGAGTCTGTTGAATATCGTTGGGCTGATTCTGAAAGCTATAAAGAGGAGTGGGAGCTGCTCTTTCCTATGCGCCAACAGCTACTCAGCTCTGAAGATAGGACGTTATTAGATGCTAAGCCAGAGGAACTTATACAGCGTCAATTGAGTAAGTTATACGGGCCTGACGGTGCTGGAATTGATTTGGAGAAAGATACTTTCTCAACTTTTCGCAATTACTTTACCGCTGATATTGGAGTTACTCCACAAGTCTTTGATGGAATCCCGGTACATACAGAGGGACATAAAGTTTTTACCCTACTTTATACGCTGGCCGCACCAGTTGATTTGACTGGAGAGAGCGATATATCACTTCTTTCTTTACAGTCAGAATTAAAGCAATGGGCTCAAAAAAATGGTTATTCGCTGCTGGTAGCTGGAGCCCCCCTGCATACAGAGTATGCTGCTGCTATGGCACAGGATGAAATACGCCTGATTGGCTCCCTTTCGATCCTTGCTATTTGCTGTCTATGTATTGTTGTCTTTCGCTCATTAAAACCTCTACTAGCCTGTACATTCGCAATTCTATGTGGCGTGGCCAGTGGTATATCTGGTGTTATTATCATTTTAGGCCAAATTCATATACTGGCTTTTGTATTTGGTACAACGGTTTCTGGATTGGCAATCGATTACGCATTTCACTTTATTTGTAATAGATTGAGGCTGGGCAAGCCAAAAGATAAGGATATATTGCCTGGGCTATTGCTGGGCTTAATATCAAGCTGCTTGGCATTTTTCTCTCTTGCATTAACACCTTTTCCGCTTTTACAACAAATAGGGGTTTTTGTCGGCTGTGGATTAATAGGGGCTTGGTTAACTGTAATCTTGCTATTCCCAGGCTGGATTAATATTAAGCATAGGTCTTTATCATTTTCCAGCCAGTTTCCTAAACTCAATATTAGGTACTACCTGTTTCCGTTGGTTGGGCTATTGATTTTTGGAGCTGCGACACTTCAGAAAATACAATTCAATGATGAGCTGAAATTGTTTTACCAGCCTCCAGAATTTCTTACACAAGATGAAATAGATCTAAATTTTCTGATTAAATCCCGGCCAGACTCCCGTTACTTTTTGGTTTTTGGTGAAGATGAACAACAAGTATTAACTCGAGAATGGGAACTTAGAAATCAACTGGGCTATTTAGTAGAAAAGGAAATTATTAGTGGTTTTCAGGGGGTAACTAACCGGATACCTCCAAAAGAAGTTCAAGAAGCTGATTGGAAGTTATTGTCGAAGTTCTACAGTGGGGATGCTGTCAGATCTTTCTATCAGCAGTTAGGTTATTCTGCACAAGATATTAACCAGCAATTAAGTTCTAAAGTACAGCCATTCAATACCTTTAACTTCTCTGAATGGTTGCCAGTTGTAGGTCGGCAATATAAAGGACTATGGTTGGGTTGTGAAAATAATCACTGTTATTCTGTGGTTCGTATTTATGGCTTAAAAGAAGATTTGTCATCTTTAGAGTTACTGCCTGGAGTAACCTATGTCGATACTACCAGAAGTATCTCTAATGTTATGTCACAACAGCGTGATCTGTTGCTGCAATTACTGCCATTAATATTCATTGTTGTATTTCTGGTAACTGCAACTAAAACAGGAATAAAGCAAGCCTTAAGTATAGTTGCACTTCCATCCAGCGCAGTACTAGGTACCCTGGCGATAGTGATTTTACAGGGATCACCAATTAATTTATTTCATGTTGCGGCTTTATTACTTGTCTTTGGTATTGGGATAGATTACGCAATATTTAGCCATACAAGCAGAAAGGCAGAGCAGCATTATACCCTGATGGCGATAGCCATGGCTGGGTTAACAACTTTTTTAGGGTTTGGTTTGTTAGCATTGTCTGGCACACCGGCGATAGCAAATTTTGGGTTAGTCCTGGCTGTGGGCACAGTATTAACTTTGTTGTTGGCATTTTTATTTTTTTGTACACGGGGTAAGGGATATTAGCCAATGAAAGAAATTAAGTCTGACGTTGTTATTATTGGTGCCGGTCCTGCCGGAGCTATCGCAGGTGCGTTATTGGCTAAAAAAGGTTGGCAAGTTTCGATAATTGAGCGGGAAGAATTTCCTCGCTTTTCTATTGGCGAAAGCCTACTGGCTCAATGTATTGAGTATCTAGAAAAAGCAGATATGTTAGAAGCTGTGAAATCAGCGGGCTTTCAATATAAAAATGGTGCTGCTTTTGAGTGGGATGGTGCTCGTACATCATTTGATTTCCGGGAGAAGTTCTCCCCTGGGCATGGCACCACCTTCCAGGTACAGCGAGCTAAGTTTGATAAAATCCTGGCTGATGAAGCGCAGCGCCAAGGTGTTAAGGTCTATTATCGCCATTCTGTAGTGTCAGTTGATATTGCCGAGAATAACGCAAAGTTAATCGCCGAGAATGATGGAGAAAACCTGGCTTTCCAGGCGCGCTTTGTATTGGACGCCAGTGGCTTTGGCAGAGTTTTACCGCGATTACTTGATCTCGATCGTCCGTCAGAATTTCCTGTTCGAGAATCCGTGTTTACACATGTTGAAGATAATATTGATGATAGCCATTTTGACCGGGATAAAATCTTAATCACTGTGCATCCCAGTGAGCGGGATATTTGGTATTGGTTGATTCCCTTTGCAGATGGAAGAGCTTCTATTGGAGTTGTAGGTGAGAAAGAAAAGATTTCGACCTGGGGGCAGGATCCGGAACAGATATTGAAAGGGGCTATTGCCTCCGCCCCCGAGTTGGCAAAAACTCTGCGCAATGCCAAATTCGATACGGAAATACAACGTATTCGCGGATATTCCAGTGATGTGACCAAACTGGCCGGTCCTGGTTTTGCGCTTTTGGGGAATGCCGGAGAGTTTCTAGACCCGGTATTTTCATCCGGTGTTACCATTGCAATGAAATCCTCAGAGTTAGCAGTTGAGTGCCTGCATCGCCAGCTCTCAGGGGAAGCGGTTGATTGGGATGAAGAGTTTGTTGAACCCCTGAAGCATGGTGTGGAAGTTTTTAAAACCTATGTCAAAGCATGGTATGACGGTCGTTTTCAGGATGTAATTTTTTATCAAACCGATCAAAAAGAAATAAAAGGCATGATTTCCTCAATCTTGGCTGGTTATGCATGGGATAAAAAAAATCCGTTTGTTGCCGCTGCTGAGCGTCGATTGAATACACTGGTAGAAATATGTTCCGCCAAGTAATACTGTTTTTGAGTTTTCTTACTCTGGTGGGATGTATGTCCACAGGGGGGAGGAAAGAAGAGCTGCAAAGTTGGTCTTTGGCCCCGCTATTGAGCGAGGGACCGCGCCAGCTCAACCAACATTTACGCATTGCTTTTCAAGGCGATGAGTATGAATTGATGGCAGCTACTTTCCACTCTGCGGAGAGTTTAAAGATATCTCTTCTTAGCCCCGAAGGAATAAGCCTGCTGGATGTTACATACGATGGTAATGAGGTCAGTACCCATTACCACATGAGTAGAGCAGAGAGAGTGCCACCAGAGAAATTGCTGGCAGATATCCAGTTTGTATACTGGCCAATTGCCCAGCTTCGTGAAGTATTGCCCGTAGGCTGGAATTTGGACGAGGCTATTGTCGAGGGAATTTACACGCGAAAACTCTCACGCAATGGTGAAGTGAATTCAGTGGCTCACTATAGCAGTAAAGATATTTGGATGGCCCAAATTGAGCTGGAGCACAAACTACTGGGTTATAGGTTAAGCATTAGGAATTTCTAAGTATGAAAAATTTCTATCTTAATCATATGGGGATCATCTGCACCCTGGGAAATACTGCTGAGGCAGTAGCTAATTCCTTGTTCGGTGATGAGAGTTCTCATATGCAGGTCGATGAAACCTATTTGCCACAATACAGAGGGAATCTGGGTATTGTGCAGGGGAAGCTGCCTGATTTACCGAGTTCGTTGCAAGATTACAACTGCCGCAATAACCAGCTGGCTATGGCTGTGCTGACTCAAATTGAAAGTGCAGTCGCTGTACTAATAGAAAAACATGGTGCGGGCCGAGTTGGCGTTGTGATGGGAACCTCAACCTCGGGAATAGACTCAGGTGAGGCCTACTTAAGTGGTGAGAAAGAGACCGGATATAATTATCGGCTTCAACAGCAAATGGCTGGTTTGAGTACCTTTGTTGCGAAGTACCTGGGAATCCAAGGCGTTCAGCTCACCGTCTCCACAGCTTGCTCGTCCAGTGCCAATGCTTTTGCCAGTGCCCGACGCCTTATCTCAACTGATACTTGTGATGCCGTTGTTGTTGGCGGTGTGGACTCCCTCTGTGGCATGACAGTTCGGGGGTTTCATAGCCTGGGGGCACTTAGTGCCGGCCAGACCAATCCTTTCAGCGTTAATCGGGATGGTATTAACCTCGGGGAAGCTGGAGCAATGTTTGTGATGAGCAAAGAGCCAGGTCCTGTGGTTCTATCTGGTGTTGCTGCCACGTCTGATGCCCACCATATGTCGGCCCCAGATCCAGAAGGACGTGGTGCGGAAGCCTGTATGCGCGGGGCTCTGGAGAATGCTGGCTTGGATACTGCCGACATTGATTACCTGAATCTTCATGGTACGGGAACGCCACATAACGACTCTATGGAGGCTCTAGCCGTTGAAAGAGTGTTTGGAAGCCAGCTACCGTGTTCTTCCACAAAACCTTACACCGGGCACACACTAGGTGCTGCAGGCGCTCTTGAAGCGGCTTTTTGTTGGCTTGCCTTACAATATGATCAACTTCCCCGCCATCAGTATGATGGCCACTATGATCCGGAGATAGTGCGACTGAACCTGTATCAAGGCCACGAGGCTCCTGGAAAATTGCGCTATGTAATGAGTAACTCTTTTGCCTTTGGTGGGAGTAATTGCTCGGTAATCTTGGGCAGTCAGAGGTAAAATAGATGCACAAATATACTGCTGAAGAACTGGTTCCACACAGTGGAAATATGTCACTTCTCGATGAAGTGATCTCTGTAGGCGAGGAGCAGCTACAGGCAAAGTTGCGAGTTCGTGATGATGGAATATTTTCCCGCAACGGTCGTGTTCCCGCTTACGTGGGCATTGAATATATGGCCCAATCCATCGCAGCTTTCTCCGGATATCATGCAAAAGAGCAGGGTAAAGACGTTCGCCTGGGTTTTTTACTGGGTACTCGCAAGTTCCTGTCAAATATCGAGAGTTATTGCTGCGGTGAAGAATTAACAATTGATGTCCAGCGCATTCTCCAGGCTGAAAATGGCATGGCGACATTTGAGTGTGTGATAACCGGCTCATCTATCGAGCAGAGCGCGCGGCTTAATGTTTATCAGCCGGATAACGTAGAACAGTATTTGAAGGAAAGAAACTAAATGTCAGAGTGGGTTTTAGTTACCGGTTCCAGTCGTGGTATTGGTCGGGCGATTGCACTTCAGTTAGCTGAAGATGGCTACGATATTGTTTTACATTGCCGCAGCCGCCATGATCAAGCAGAGGAAACTGCAGAAGAGATCGCTAAGTTAGGTCAAAAAAGCAGAATTTTGCAGTTTGATATTGCCGACCGGGAGCAAGCACGAGATGTCTTATTGGAAGATGTCGAGAGTAATGGCTGTTACTACGGCATTGTGTGTAATGCTGGTGTTACTGCCGACAATGCTTTTCCTGCGATGCCTGCTGAAGATTGGGATTCTGTTGTGCACACCAATCTGGATGGTTTCTACAATGTTTTACACCCCTTAACCATGCCAATGGTCAGGCGCCGAGCGCCCGGCCGTATTATTGTGATGACTTCTGTATCCGGCATTGCTGGAAATCGCGGTCAGGTAAATTACTCCGCATCCAAAGCGGGTTTGATCGGTGCGAGTAAGGCATTGGCGTTGGAGTTAGCCAAGCGAAAAATTACTGTGAATTGTGTTGCTCCGGGCCTCATTGACACCGATATGTTGGATGAGGACTTGCCCGTTGAAGAAATTTTAAAAATGGTGCCTGCTCGCAGAATGGGTAAACCAGAAGAAGTGGCGGCAACTGTAGCGTTCCTGATGCATGAACGTGCTGCTTACATCACCCGTCAAGTTATTTCAGTAAATGGTGGTCTCTGCTAATGAAGCGCGTGGTTGTTACAGGAATGGCCGGAATATCTCCTATCGGCCAGGGTTGGGACTCGGTTAGTCAGGCTTTACAGAGCGGTCTTTCAGGCATTTCCTACATGGAAGATTGGGATAAGTATGAGGGGCTTGAAACCCGACTGGGCGCGCCGGTAAAGGGCTTCGAAAAACCGGCACACTACAACCGTAAACGTGTGCGCAGTATGGGGCGCGTCTCATTAATGGCGGTTCGTGCCAGTGAGATTGCGCTTGAGGATGCGGGATTGTTGGATGACCCCATTCTCAAAAGTGGTGCTGTTGGTGTCGCTTATGGATCATCTGCGGGAACTCCAGCTGCAATAGCCGATTTTGGCAATATGCTTCTAAATCACCGCACCGACGGCCTAAATGCGACCAGTTATATAAAAATGATGTCGCATACGGCGGCGGTTAATATCGGGGTATTTTTCGGTTTGTGTGGACGGGTTTATACCACCAGTTCTGCTTGTACCTCTGGAAGCCAGGGGATTGGGTATGCCTATGAGGCGATTCGCAATGGTAGCCAAACCATTATGGTGGCCGGTGGTGCAGAGGAGTTGTGTGCAACCGAGGCTGCGGTGTTTGACACCTTATATGCGACTTCAACAAAGAACGATACCCCTGAATTGTCTCCACGTCCCTTCGACCGCAACCGGGATGGATTAGTTATCGGCGAAGGCGCCGGCACACTTATCTTGGAAGAGTATGAGCACGCGATTGCCCGTGGAGCCAGGATTTATGCAGAGGTCGTAGGGTTTGGAACCAACTCTGATGGCAGCCACGTCACCCAACCTCAATCGGCAACTATGCAGGTGGCATTGCAACAGGCACTAGCACAGGCTGGGGTAGAGACTAGCGAAATAGGTTATGTCAGTGCGCATGGCACAGCTACGGAACGAGGCGATATTGCGGAAAGCCACGCAACCCGTAATGCATTTGGGCGTGCAGTACCCATAAGCTCTCTTAAGAGCTATACCGGTCATACGCTGGGTGCTTGTGGCGCACTGGAGGCTTGGGCAAGCATTCAGATGATGCGTAACGGTTGGTTCCATCCCACGATTAATTTGGCTGAGATTGATTCTGACTGTGCGGAATTGGATTATATCCAGGGCAGTGGAAAGGACATCGATACTGAGTATGTGATGAGTAATAATTTTGCCTTTGGCGGAATCAATACTTCTTTAATATTTAAAAGACGTATTTAATTTTCGTCTCAGAGAGCTTTAACCTAGGGATAGCATATGAAGTGGGTACTGGCTGTAGTTTCGACAATTCTTTTGGCTCAGCCAGTTATTGCTGATGAACTCTTAGTGAGTTTTGGCGGTGGCCCGCAGCCTGATTCAAGTCAGAATAATAAAACCTACGGGATAGATTACTCCTTTAAAACATTTGAAAAGAGTTACCGTCAGCATATTGATATAGGTGTTAGCTATACTGAGCTAACTACTGATGCCGATGAAAATAAACGTATAAGAGCGTTTTCCATCTACCCTCAATTAAATCTATATCCCAGGCAAAGAAGTTGGGGGCAACCTTATTTCTTTGTTAGAGCGTTGGGTCCTAGCTATATTTCCAGAAACCAATTGGGAAACCGTCGTCAGGATAATAACTTTTCTTTCCAGGCACAGGTTGGATATGCTGCGCGAATTAACTGGAGAGGGAAAGAAGATCTGGTGTTAATGGTTTCCTGGAAACACTTCTCCAACGCCAACTTGTTTAGTGATAATGATGGAATAGATGTTCCATTTGTTATTAATTTGGGTATGAAAATCTGATTTCAAGTTAAGATAGTTCCCCAGTAGTCACAGCTACCGGGGATATAAAAGCTATCAAATGGATAGTTCTTTTATAATCGCGTCATTTAAGTTTCTAACCCAGCGATTGTAGTTTCTGTGAATGGTGTAATATTTTTCACTGTAATCAAGCATACCGCTGTCTTTATAGGTGATACTATAATTATTAAGGTTATATATAATATCTGCTTCAGCATGATGCTTGCGAACGTTAATAGTGGCTAATATTTTCCCTGGAGCAACTTGTTGGCAAGTCCAGTTTCTCGCGATACACCCTGCAATAATTGATGTTTTAATTGAATCTTGAGTTTGAGCTGACCCGTCAAGACGATCGGGAATTAGTCTACTTTCGATATTCATGATCGGATTGCTTGTACAGCCAGATACTATTAATGCAAAGGCTGCAATAGATATAGATTTAATAATATAATTCATGAAGTTTCCTTATTGGAGTGAAGCTAAATTTTATGGTTTCTAGAGATCCACTTGGCTACGTCATTGCCAAGGGTGTGAACACAACGTTCAAGAACGCTGCAGGAGCTTTTGAATTTATAAAATAAGCCTCCACTTGAATTTCTGGTGGTCTTGAGGCTATCTATCAAGTCGCCGTTTTTGTAGAGTTCAGCCTCAATAGAGACTGATTTTTTATGTGCACCTGAAATATATCTTGCACTATGCGCATTGAGAATTGTCAATTTAAGACTGTATCCCTCTGGTTGAATATCCAGCTCTGGGTCTAGTGAACTGGCAAATCCATGCTTTCCAAGAAATTTTTTGGTTGACCTAGAAAATTGATAACCAAGGTTATTACACTCTTTAACTATATTGGATGCAATTAATTCTTCATCATGATATTCGGCTTTTTTATTGATGGAAATCAGGCCATTTCCGTAAGCGGATAGTGAGAGGCTGAAAACAGCACCAAACAATAAAATTCCTTTAATCTTCATATAACCTCTTTGTAAGTAAGGAGCAGACCACTTAAATAACCATAGATAAAACTATAAGTTGGGAAGGTTGCCTAATTTACCAAAATAAGTAGGTGGGTAGTAGATCTCGGATTGATGATAGAGGTGGATGAGAATTCATCATATGCAAAACTCAGGGTTAGCCCATACGGCTTATAGGCTGGATTGGTGTAATTTTACTGATTTTAAGCAAACTAGATAACTCTATGATTTAAATACAAATTTTCTCAAATAATTAATCTTTTTTTATCCTGCTGAGTCACATAATTCCATCCATCGCTTAATTCCGGCGCTTCTGTATTTTTGTCGATGCAGGACAAAATAGAACTCTCGATGAAAGTCTCTATGTGGTACGGGTAGTTCAATAAGTGAGCCGCGCTTTAAAGCATCAGTTAATGAAACACGGGAAAGGCAGCTGATTCCCAGCCCCGCTTCTACGGCTCGCTTGATCGCTTCTGTATGTTGCAATTCCAATAGGATATGTAGTTGTGGCAATAGCCCTGCCATGGCTCTCTCAAAAGTCTGTCGCGTTCCAGAGCCCGATTCCCGGGTGATCCAGGTCGCACCGATCAGGTCTTTATCGGCGAGGCGCTTGCGGCTTGCCAGAGGGTGGTTGGGTGCACAGAAAACAACCAGCTCATCATGGCGCCAGGGAATGATTTCCAAATCCGGGTGATTGATCTCTCCTTCAATTAATCCCAGGTCCAATTCAAAATTGCGTACCCTCTCGGCAATTGCTGCGGTATTGGCAACTTCCAGCTGAACCTGAGTACCGGGCTGCTCTTCCATATAACGAGCCATCACGCTGGCTGCCAGGTAGTTGCCAATGGTAAGGGTGGCTCCAATCTTCAGGCTTCCTAACTCCCGGTGAGTGGCCAGTGTCTGCTCAAGTTCCTGGGCCCGTTCAAGGAGTTCTTCCGCCCTTGGCCACAACTGCCGTCCCAGCTCATTGAGGCGCAGCCGCTTACCGGTGCGCTCGAACAGGCGCAACTCAAACTGCTGTTCAAACTCTTTCAGCGCTGTGGAGGCGGCGGACTGGGACATACTCAGGCTCTCCGCAGCACGACTGACATTCTCGTGATGGGCACAGGCAAGGAACACCTCTAACTGGCGGAGCGTGTAGCGCAAAGGGATATCTCCAGTTGATCGTTAAAATAGATAAGGAATATCGAAATATCCCACTTTGCCAATAGATCTTCTAGGGCTAAAATTCAATTATCAAGAGACTCGTGGAATAACCGGTTTTAAGTTTATGTCCAAATTGAATATAGAGAAGGTGTTGGAAGTCCATCACTGGAACGACACACTGTTTAGCTTCAAGACCACCCGGGATTCGGGTTTTCGCTTTGAGAACGGACATTTCACGATGATCGGTTTGCAGCAGGACAATGGCCGTCCGCTGCTGCGCGCCTACTCTATTGCCAGTGCCAACTACGAAGATGAGCTGGAGTTCTTCAGTATCAAGGTGCCGGATGGTCCTCTGACTTCCCGTTTGCAAAAGATCAAGCCGGGGGATGAAATCTATGTGAGCCAAAAGCCCACGGGGACTTTAGTGGCGGATCATTTGCTGCCGGGCAAGCGCCTGTGGCTGCTCTCCACCGGTACCGGCTTGGCGCCGTTCATGAGCATTATCAAAGATCCCACCGTATATGAACGCTTTGACCAGGTAATCCTCACCCACGGTGTTCGCTATGTTTCTGAGCTGGCTTACCAGGAGCAGATCGAGAACGAATTGCCAGAGCACGAGTACTTTGGCGAGATGGTGCGCGAGCAACTACTTTACTACCCAACCGTGACCCGTGAGCCCTATCGCAATACCGGCCGCCTGACTGATCTCATGTTGTCCGGAAAGCTTTTTACCGATCTGGATGTGCCCAAGCCGAGTGTTGAGGAAGATCGCTTTATGCTGTGCGGCAGCCCGGCAATGCTGAAGGATCTCACCAATATCCTCGATGACTGGGGATTCAAGGAGACCCGCGCAGGTGTGCCTCACGAGTATGTGATAGAGCGGGCTTTCGTCGAAAAATAAGTTGGCCAGTCCACCCATAAAAAAACCACCCTCGCGGTGGTTTTTTTATGGGTGAAATACAGATTCCCGAAACTATCCTGATCTTGTGAAACCCCTGCCTTCTATTCTGACTTGAGGGGGAGCTTGCTGGGAGTGGCGAGATGAAGCTGTTTTCACTGGGTGTATTACTGCTTTCCTTTTTCTGGTTGGGTGCCTGTACACGGGTGCCGGAGGGGGTTGAGCCTGTCCAGAACTTCCAACTACAGCGATATTTAGGTCACTGGTATGAGATAGCTCGATTGGATCACTCTTTTGAGAGGGGGCTGACACTCGTAACTGCAGATTACACGCTCAATCCGGATGGGTCTGTTGCGGTGGTTAATACCGGCTATTCGAAATCGCGGGATGCCTGGCAGCTGGCAGAGGGACGGGCTGAGTTTGTCGGCCCCAGAGATGTAGGCCACCTGAAAGTTTCTTTCCTTGGTCCCTTTTACTCTTCCTATATCGTGATTGCCCTGGCAGATGATTATAAATATGCGATGGTGTCTGGATATGACAAATCCTATTTGTGGATATTGTCCCGCACCCCAACTATGCCAAAGGATGTACTGGAGCAGTTTATACAGAAAGCCAAGGTGATGGGTTATCCCGTCGATCAGCTGATATTCCCCAAGCAGGAAGCGCAGCCGGGCGATAAGCCCTCGGCACAGTTTTCAAGATAATAGTCTGTTCAAGGTTCTGCGCTCCCTCCACCAGCTTGTGCATACCAATATCAGCAAAATCAGAGCCGGCCATTGGCGCCCCAGCAGTACTCTGTTTGCGTGATTATTTGCTTCTGGCCCCAAACGTGCGGCAGCCATTAGTTGGGTTTCCCTGGCATTCAGGGACTGCTGCCATAGGGGCCAGTCCTCTTTGGCAAAGATATAGAAGTCTAGTACCGACTCCCCTTCCAATTCAGTCCAAAGCTGGTGCCAACCTGAATTTTGGGGCCAGAAGCTGTAGCACTGACCCTGGGAACTATTGCTTGTGGCGATTCCTCTGGTAGAGCGGGAGTTATCGTGAAATTCTGATAAGAATGGACTCTGATCAGAAAAAAGTGGGCTGCATAGGGTGATGCGTTCCTGAGTACGCGGTAACTGATCGGAGAGGGTTACTGGCTGCTGACTTCCCAAGTGTTTGAGTTGGTAATCAATAATCGACTTCCACAGGCTAGCGAATTCAGTAGCAAACCCACTGGTCAGCCAGCGGTGGCTGTCGCTAAATAGGATCAAACCCAGGTGTTGTCTCTGGGATGAACGCCCCCAAAAAAGCGGGGTTTCTTCATTACCCAGTAAGTAGTCTCTGGAGCCGGGCTGCAAGGCTATAAGGCCAGGATTGCGAAGTGGGGGAATTTCCGCATTGTCCGCTTTTTGGTAGCCAAAGCCAGAGTGTAAATGGGGTGCTTCTCCCCTTTGCAGAGGCATGGAATGGCTAGCAGCGTATTGGAGAAACTCTTCAGAGCTATCGTCACTGACTAACCATAATAGTGACTTTGTAGTGGCCAGCTCGTTGAGCTGACGCTTTTGCAGAACGGAAAATTGTGGCCACAAACTGCTGTCGAGTATCACTAAATCGAAGGGACTTTCATTCGTGAATAAATCCGCAGACTCGGTAAGTGGAAGGCCGTTGAAAGTTTCTTTTCTTATGATTTCAGGTGCCAACTGGGTCATCACTTGTGCTGTTACACCGGATTGGCGCAGCCAGCGAGAGAGGGCGGCTGTCTCAAAAGAGGGGCGTGCCAGCCACATTAATAACTTGGGTTGGAGCGGTTCTCGCACCAGTATGGGTAAGGGATCTGTATGGGTTTCGCCGGCTTCGCTTTCCGTCCGTACTCGGTATAGCTGGGGGCCTGCGAGTTTTGGAGTGGCAGTGAGTTGTGCCTGAATTACTTCTCCCACTTTCAGCTCAAGACTGTCTTCAATATGGCCATAGGGATTGAGCAGACTAATTCGTAGGTTTTCAGTCAGTGGCTGGTTGTTGTGAACCTTTAACTTTAAAGAATCACCCAGGGTAATTTGCCGCTGCCAGTCGAATTCCCAGCGGCTATCAGATTCCTGGATCTTCGATAACTCCAGACGCACTGGTGCCAGGTCCCGCAGTTTGTCGCGGCCGAGTGGCTCCCCATTGAGGGAGATATTTTCCACACCATTGAGATTTATTGGATTTGAGCTCGCCAGCTGTTTGCTGTCGATAGAGATATTGCGCTCGGCGGGAATGATTGCTGGCGGCTGCCAGAGCATCCAGGCACTTAACCAAATCGCCAGTTGCAGGCCATAGTCGAACGGCTTGGCGCCTCGGCGGCGCAACAGTACCAATGATGCTAAGCAAGCCAACAGGCACAGGCCGGGTATCAAGAAATCAATCACAATGATTTCTCCCCTTGCTGGTGTAGCCAACGGCTGAAATGGCTGTCGGCCTCAGCTTGCAAAGGCAGTGAAGGCGCAGACTTCGGTGCTGGCAGTAGCTGATAGAGCAGCTGGTTCAGGGAGTTTGTGCAATCAACACAGTTCGGTTGTTGGTGGCGCTGCTGGTATAAACGCAGCTGTTTGGACAGCTCCAGGCCGAGATCTAGTGATTGCTCTGCGGCTAGCTTATTTATCTGCACCAGTAGATCGGTATCGAGTTCGGCACCTGCGTCTACCTGGGCCATTAGGGTGAGTACCTGTGCTCTTTGTTTTTGTTCAAAGGCACTGTCGACAGTTTCGGGCGCTACATCTTCCCGTTCACCGCTAAGCCGGCGGCTTTCGTCTATGGGGGGCGCCTCGAAGCCGACTCTTTGTAAGTAAATACGCGAAGCCTGCTGTACTTCCTTGATAAAGCGCAGAGCCCGGTGCTGGTGGGGCAGGGAGGCTTGGGGCTCTATAACCGACAGGTCGCGCCAGGAACTCCACATGGCATTCAGCGCGTTGCGCAGTAGCTCCTTGGTTTGGAGGTCGAACAGGGTGGCATGCTCTGAGCTGTCATGCCGGTGTCCGGCAGAGGCAGCTATGCGCTCTGCCTGTTGGAAATGGGAGTCTCGCTGTGAAAAGGGAGTGGCATTTTCTTCGCCATGTGCCTGGTGCTCACCTTGTTCTGTATGATCGTGGCTATGGCCGTGTTCGGACTCCTCTTTATCATCGTGCTCCTCGCTCTCTGCGCTAGAATGCTCCACTTCCGAATCCTCTTCGCCGAGAAAGCGGCCGTAGCGCATGCGCAGCAAATTCTGTTCATAGGCTAAACCCTCGGCGCGTTTGCGAAACGCCTGCGGATGCAGCTGCTCTTGCTCGGCTAATAGGGCCTCGGTGTCAATAATCAGCTGGCGTTGACTGCGGAAGTACTCCGGTAATATCTTAATCGCCATCCCCTCGCTGTCACTCAGCCCGAAAATCTCTTCTTGCGGCCAGCGCAAGATAAAGTGTTGGCTCTTGGCAACGTTGGCGCTGGGCTCGCGGTTATCCCTGGCCTCCAGATACCAGTAGAGTTCATCTCCCGCTTCCATGGAAAACTGGTGGATGGGCAGGGTGAAATCGTAGCGAGCTGCTTTCTTATCTTCCGAGGGGCTTGTTGATAAAGCAGTGGATTGCAAACTGGTGAGTGGAATACGCTCTTCGCGAAAGCGTAAATTTTCTCCGGTGCCGCTGGCGAGGGTGACCAATAAATCCGCAGAACTCACCTGGTAATCATCATTAATCGTCACTTTCACGGGAATACCCTCGGTGCTCCCTTGAATGGTATCGACGCGCAAGCTGGGTGCCTCAAAGGTAAACTCCGGGGCACTGTCTTTTTGCACCCGAATATTATGAATTTCAGGCAATAGCATTTCGCTCTCCGCGAGTTGCACTGAGAGCTGGTAAAAGTCTGCCTTAGCGATAGTCCGTTGTAATTGCCATTTTTTACTGGGTAGATTACCTAGCGGAGAAAAGGCGAAGCGCTCAGCTTCGGCCAACATTTCCAGCCCTTGCACCGGCTGATTCAATTCAAGATGCCACTCGACTGCAGACTGCTCCGGCACATCGACTTGTAGGGATTGGCTGTCAGCTGCGATCCCAGTGTAGGCGGGCGGCTGGATATGGGTTGCCGCGCGCGTTATGGCGAGTTTTTTGGCAACGGGAATAGCTGTATTTTGTTGCGTGGTCTCAGTTTTATCCCCGGTGAAGTGAGAATCGCTAAGTACAAATAACAATAGCCCCAGGCAGGCACCAAAAGCATTTGTCAGGGCACTGCGGAGTTTTTTTGGACCGAAAGACGACTTCAGCAGTTGCTGCAGTTTTGTTTCGATACGCGCGCGCTGTAATTGCTGCAATGGACTTAGGTTGGTTTTCTGTTGGCTAAGCAACTGGCTGCTGTCTTGCAGCTGTGGATATTGTCCATCCAACTGTCGACATAGGCTCTCGGGGCTGGGGCGCCAGCTGCGATCCAATAGAATTGCTACAACAATAATTCCAAGCCAGGCGAGCAATAGCCACTGTGGCCAGCCGAATACAAAAATACCCAAGCCAGCCAGAAGGCTGAGGCCAGTGGCAAGCCAGAGATAGGGCCGCAGGGCTGTCAGCTGCCAGCGCCTGCGCACAGCGTTAAGGGTTAACTGGTGCTTATCCATAGTCGGCCTCCCCATCCCGATTACTATCGGTCGCCATGATGGCTGGAGGTTGCGATAGGGCAATTAGGCGTTCAAAGATCAGAAGTAACAGTAGGGCGATAATTAACCAGGGTTGCAGTTGTTCAATACGACGGTTTTCCACCTCGCTGTCTTCTACAGGAAGGCCTGCCCCAGCTATGTCTGCCACTACTTTATTGGCAGACCAGTAGCCACGATTTTGGTGTTGCAGATCCCAGTCTTGCCCAGACCACTGCTGCCATAAGCGTTCAGGTAAATCCGCACGGCGATAAAAGGCCTCGCTATACCAGTCAGTTTCGTAGCGCAGCCAACTTCCCCGTCCCACTGAGGTCGCCTGAGCTGACTGGCTGTTATCCACAGCAACGAAGTTGAGATTATCGGCAGGGGGGATACTGTTGTCGGTGATTAACAGGCCCCCATCTGTAACAAACTCCAGCACGGCTTGTGGCAGGGGTGCGAGGCCTGTGTAGATAAGCCAATCTGTCTTTTCGGCGCTAGGCGTCTCTTCTCGCTTCAGAGTTTGCACCGATAGTCCCGGCATATTGCTGTGCCAGTCTTCTAGCACTGGCGCCCACCAGCTGGGCGCCTTGCCCATTAAAGCGATACTCGGTAATGCCTGGCTCGGAGCTGTGGATGTTTTGTCGAGGCCGTGCCACTGCCAATGGGGACTGACTCTTAGTGCCTGGTGGGATGCTGGAGCCCCGTTGTTTATCAACAGGATATGAGCCCTGCGCAAATCCGCCCGGCGTGATAGTACTGATAGAGTTTTCCACAGGTCCACATTTTGTGGTGGGGGTGAGATTGCGGAAGGTGTTTCTGGGGATAACCACAGCACTTCATAACCTTCCCCTGCAAGCTGCGGCAGCGAATTGTGGATAAATGCATTCGCTTCGCTCGCCCCAATTCTGGGATCCACCAATATCACGCCCTCTTGGGGATAAATTTCCCGTTTAATCAGCGGCTGTGTCAATAAACTTGCCAGCAGGGCAACGATTAGCAGGCGCAATAGCAGCAACCACTTGTTATCCACAATAGGGCGGCGCGCGCGACTCTGTGAATATCTTTGTACCCATTGCAGCGCAGCAAAGGAAATCTGCTGTGGATTACTTCGGCGCAGCAAATGAATGGCGATAGGGATAATCAGCGCTGTGAATAGCCATAGCCACTGTGGGGATTGAAATAAGTTATTTATCCACAACATCTCAGCACAACCTGCCGTGCAGCTGAATAAATTGCCGCAGTGACTTTTCCACAGGCTGCTCGATAAGGTCGGTCTGTAGTGAACACTCCTGTGCGGCAAAGCGTGCTTTTAACTCGCTCTGTGCTTGAGCAAAAGCATCCAAGTAAGACTGGCGTTGCCGCTCGGCGTCCACTTCTAAAGTTGCGGGAGTACTGGCGCTTACTTCTGGATTGAGCAGCTTTAACTCTCCGCCAAAAGGGAAAGTCTGCTCGGCTTCAACTAACAACTGCAGTGGCAGGCAGGGGCGGCCGGCGGCATGCAGGCGTGCGGCAAAATCACCGATCTCATTGCCCTGTTGAAAAAAATCACTCAGCAACACCACCTGACAAGGGCGTTCAAAGTATTTCCACAGCGGCGCCAGTTGAGCGCGATCTGGCCAGTGGTCGCTGGCGTCGAGTTGTTGTAGCTGAAGGGCGATTTGGCGCTGGTGGCTCTCACCCTGGCCTTCGGGCATATAAATCGTCCGGTTGCTGTTAAACGCCAATAGGGAAAAGCTGTCTCCCTGGGCGTTGAGCAGCCAGCAGAGGCTGGCAATCCAACACTTGGCGTAATGCAGTTTATTCAGGCTGGGCTCGACAAAGCTTGCCTGGCCCAGGGAGGCGCTGGTATCGAGCACAAAGCACACGTGCATACGGCTCTCCTGCTCTGTCTCGCGCACATAGTAGCGATCGCTGCGGGCAAACAGTTTCCAGTTGATATGGCGGATGGAATCACCCGCTTGATAGCCTCGGTATTGATGAAATTCCAGACCGGTGCCACGGCGCTGGCTGTGTTGCACACCGAGCATTACGCCCTCGGCGATATGCCGCGACAGCCACACCAGATTGCGACAACTGGCCAGGGTTTTAGGGGGCTGGTATTTCACGCTGATCAGTCCCGGCCCGGTTCCGGCACCGCCGTCAGTAATTCATCAATCAGCTGTGGCATCTGCACGCCATCGGCCTGGGCCTGGAAGCTGAGCAGCACCCGGTGGCGCAGCACTGGCAGTAACAGGCTGCGGATGTCCTCGCGAGTGACGGCGAGGCGTCGTTGCAACAGGGCCCGCGCCTTGGCGGCGAGAATCAGAGCCTGCCCCGCGCGGGGGCCGGCTCCCCACTTGATCCACTGTTGCAGGGTATCGCTGCCGCTGGTTTCCATACGGGTAGCGCGCACTAGTGCCGCCACGTAGCGATACAGATCGTCGCTGACATGAATTTCCCGCACCAGTTGCTGCATTTCGCGCAATTGCTCCGCATCCAGGCTGGGGCTGGGTTTGACCTTGCTGGCACCAGTAGTGGAGCGCAGGATTTCAACTTCATCCCGCTCATCGGGATAGTCGATATGAATATTTAACAGGAAGCGGTCCAGCTGAGCTTCCGGCAGTGGATAGGTGCCAGCCTGCTCGATGGGGTTTTGTGTGGCCAGTACGAAATAAGGATCGGGCAACTTCAATGTTTTACCGCCCACGGTTACCGAGCCTTCCTGCATAGACTCCAATAGGGCTGCCTGGGTTTTCGGCGGTGTGCGGTTAATTTCATCGGCGAGCAGGATATTGGTGAAAACCGGGCCCTGCTGGAATTTAAAAAAGCGCTTGCCGGTGCTGTGATCCTCTTCGAGGATCTCACTGCCGAGAATATCTCCGGGCATTAAATCCGGGGTGAACTGTACCCGCTTAAAATCCAGCGCACTGGCATCGGCGAGGGTTTTTACCAGCAGAGTCTTGCCCAGCCCAGGTACCCCTTCGAGTAGGGCGTGGCCGCCGGCCAACAGGCAGATCAGCATCTGCTCCACCACGGGTTTCTGGCCGACAATCACCCGTGCAATCTCCTGCTGAAGATTGTCGAGGCTGTGCAGTTGTTGTTCGATACTATTTTCCAGGGTGGTCAGCATAATCAGCTCGTCAGTGCGTAAATAACAATGTTCACCGCAAATTTTGTGTTATCGATGGCGAGCCAGCGCTTGTTGCGGTAGTCGTAGTCCCATTCGCAGCCGAAATCCTTGTTGCTGTAGAGCACGGCGATACGGCCGTTTATAACAATGGCTTTCAGGTAGTCGTGTACCAGATCATCACCCCAGCCATTTAATTCAAAGCTGGTTACCGGCAGTTCATCGAATTGAAAGAAACAGCGGTAGAGGTCGTGATCGTCCGGGAGCTTTTGCAGGCAGTCTTCGCCAAACAGCTCGGCCATTTGCGCTTCGAAGGATTTGGCAAAGAGGCCGTCGATATCGTGGTTGCAGTCGTCGACAAATACAAAGCCGCCGCGATTGACGTAGTCGCGAAAATTCTTTGCCTCTTCCGTGGTGAACTGCACCAGCTTGTGTCCGGCCAGGTAGCAGAAAGGCGCCAGCAGCATTTTTTTATCGGCCAGCGGCACTATGTGCTCTTTGGGATCAACCCTCAGATTGGTGTACTCCACCAGTGAATTGAGCAGGTTGGAGGGCATGCGCTGATCCACATCCCAGTCACCGGACTCGTACATCAAGCGGGTGAAATAAAAATCGTAGTGCTCCTGCGCACTACCCGATGCGGTATTTTGTGCGCGTGTGCTCAGCGGCAGCGCTGCGGCGCAGCTACCCAGGATCAGGCGCTGAAGAAAAGCCTTGCGGGTGAGGGACACGGGATAACTCTGTTACTGCGTTGGTTTTTATTGTTGAGAGCAAAGGAAAGAAGGTGCTCCATTCGAGACACGCTGTAAATACATCCCTGTACGCTCGTAATCGGCATCCATGCCTCATACGGTCTCGAACGGAACACCTTCTTTCCTTCTACTTATTTTATTTCCAATGCTGGGAGCTGACTGGTGTGCTAGCCAGCTCCCGTGTGGATCAATGGCTAGCCCAGTTTGCGCTTGGTATTGATCACATTGATACCGTCGAAGCGTGCAGTGGAACTACCGTGGGACACCGCACTGGTTTGCATAGGCTGGCCCTTACCGTCAAAGAAGGAGCCACCCAGGCGGTAATCATCTTTGTCGCAGACCTGCGAACAGGCATTCCAGAATTCCTGGGTGTTGGACTGGTAAGCGACGTCCTCCACCATGCCGGTAATCTTGCCGTCTTCAATCTCGTAGAACAGCTGTCCACCGAACTGGAAGTTGTAGCGCTGCTGGTCGATGGAGAAGGAACCGGCACCCACAATATAAATGCCTTTTTCCACATCTTTGATCATATCGTCAACACTCAGCTCCTCCTTGCCGGGTAACAGCGAAACGTTGGACATGCGCTGGAATTGCACGCTGGACCAACTGTCGGCGTAGCAGCAGCCGTGGGATTTCTTTTGCCCCAGCATATGTACCTGGTCGCGGGTGGCCTGGTAGTTCACCAGCACACCGTCTTTTACCAGATCCCAGTTACGGGTCTTCACGCCTTCATCGTCGTAGCCGACGGCACCGAGTGAACCGGGCTGTACCTTATCGGCAAACAGATTGACCTTGTCGCTGCCGTATTGGAATTTACCACTGCGCCATTTATCGATAGTGGCGAAAGAGGTACCGGCAAAATTGGCCTCGTAGCCGAGCACGCGATCCAGTTCCAGCGGGTGGCCGACGGATTCATGGATAGTGAGCCAAAGGTGGCTGGGGTCCAGGACCAGGTCGTACTTGCCCGGTTTGACCGATTTAGCAGTAAGCTTTTCCTTAGCTTGTTCCGCCGCCAGGCGTGCGTCTTCGGCCATATCGTAGGAATCGCGGTAGAGCACCGTCTGCGCTTGGATCTTGTCTTCGGGGCGGCCATCCAGGTATTCAAAGCCGCGTCCTACCGGCTGGCTGAGGCCCTGACGGGTGCGGAAGCCGCCGGTTTTCTTGTCCACTGCGGTTACCGAGAAGGGCGCCCACAAACGGTGAACATCCTGGTCGATATAGGAGCCGTCGGTAGAGGCAAAATACTTTTGCTCATTCACCAGGTACAACATGGAGTTGATATAGCTGGCGCCGGCATCCAGGGCGGACTTGTTCACATCCATCAACAGATCCACCTTGTCGGCCAGAGCGATCTGCATAGCGTTTTTCTGGATCGGTGTCTGCCAGCTGACTTCGCCGTGGCCTTTTACCGGGGCCAGCTGCACCGGTTCCTGCTGGTATTTGGAGTTGGCCTTGGCGGTGGCGACTGCCTGGCGGGTAGCGCGGGCGACGCCATCGGGTGTCAGGTCGTTGGTGGCAGCAAAACCCCAGGTACCATTAGCGATTACACGAATCCCCATACCGATGGATTCGGTATTCACCACATCCTGAACCTTCATTTCGCGGGTGACCACGTATTGATTCAGGTAGCGGCCAATGCGTACATCGGCATAACTGGCGCCAAGCTTGCTGGCAGTATTCAGGGCTACATCGGCAAACTCTTTTTTAACAGCGAGATCGATGCCACTTTGAGTGAGTTTGCTTTCGGCCACCAGGTTGCCGGATAGCGGCAACATGGACACACCTAAGCCGGCACCGCTGAGCTGGAGAAATTTTCTTCTGTCCATTTCATCATCCTCAATAGGGCGGCTGTTATACGGCGTCGGAAAGACTGCTGAAGGTAAAGTCGCGCACTTTCAGCGCAGGCACCATGGCAGACATGCCCCACATACCAACGCGCTGGGGAATGCCCATATCCTCGATATTGTTGAGCATGATTACCGGGCTCTCGTTGAAGCGGAAGTTCTTCACCGGGTATTTGATCTTGCCGTTTTCGATATAGAAGGTGCCGTCGCGGGTGAGGCCGGTGAGCAGCATGGACTGTGGATCGACCATGCGGATATACCAGGTTCGGCTTACCAGAATGCCGCGGCGGGTGTTCTTAATCAGTTCCTCGGTAGATTTATCGCCGCCGACCATAATTAGATTTTTGGGTTCAGCGACTACCTCACCTTTGCTTTGCTCGGCCCAGTAGCGGCTGCGAACCAGGTTTTTCACTACACCGTCTTTAACCCAGTCGGTGCGTTCCAGCTGCATAAAATCGTTGTCGGCCCAAGGCTGTGCGGGAACATTGAGGTCGGCGGGGTCGGAGTAGAAGTGCACGCGCTTGTCGAACATCTTCTCGTTGATTCGGTTACCGCCGCCCTTTTTACTCATAAAGCTACGACCCTCGTCGGCATTGCGCGCGTCGAAGCCACTCATCATATAACCTACAAGGCCGGAGACCGCATTGGGTTCCAGGATGACGGTGTACTTGCCCGGCTCCAGGGCGCGGGCCTCCTGGGACAGTACCGCCTTGTCGATGGCCACTGAGGATGTACTACCGGTATTCATAGCGCCAAAGTCAGTAACATCGCTTTCGGCCCAACCGGAACCCAGGCCGTTCTCAGTGCGCATGGTAACGGTGAAGTTGGCGGAGGTGGAAGCGTGATAGCCGAACAGTCCTTTGCTGGTGGCGACTGCGGCAAAGGCGCGCTCGTCTTCCAGGTAACCGGCGGCAACCACTTTTTTTTCCTTGGCTGCAATGATGGAATCGGCAGCCGCCTTGGCGCGTTGGTCCGGAGTGATATCGGCAGTAGACTTGGCAAAGCCGTCCACACTCACATACTTTTGTGCGCCCAGCATGGGCATGGCTTCCGGGTTTTCGGGGGACAGTTTGGCCAGCTCTTCCGCACGGCGCATCACCTTTTCCAGGGACGCATCACTGAATTCGTTGATGGTAGCTACACCGGATTTCTTGCCGAAACGGGCCTCCACAGCCAACTCGATATCGTTGACGATGCCGCTGGTGGAAACACTGTTGCGCGCGTAGCGAATGTTGCCGGTTTCACTGCCGGCCAGCTGTGCGCTAGCTTCATCGGCGCGGCTGTATTTTAAAACCTTATCGAGAATACGCTTCGCTTCACTTCTACTCAGAATTGCCATTGCCTTTTCTCCAATTACTTATTCTTTTGCGCTGCCGGTCAGGAAATCTTGCGCTTGGTATTGATTACGTTGATTTTGTCGAAACGGGTGGTGGAACAACCATGGGATACCGCACTGACCTGGCTGGGTTGGCCCTTGCCGTCAAAGAAGGTACCGCCCAGGCGGTAGTCGCTGCTGTCACAAATAGCGGAGCAGGAGTTCCAGAATTCCTGGGTGTTGGACTGGTAGGCGACGTCCTCAACCTGGCCGACGATTTCGCCGTTTTTGATCTCGTAAAACAGCTGCCCACCGAACTGGAAGTTGTAGCGCTGTTGGTCGATGGAGTAGGAGCCACGCCCGACGATATAAATCCCTTTTTCCACATTGCGGATCATATCTTTGGCGGAGTACTTCTCCTCGCCCGGTGCCAGGGAGACATTGGGCATACGCTGGAATTGCACACTGGACCAGCTATCTCCATAGCTGCAACCGTGGGATTCTTTTTGGTCGATCATATGTACCTGGTCGCGGGTGGCTTGGTAGTTCACCAGTACGCCGTCTTTTACAAGATCCCAGCGCTTGGTTTTTACTCCTTCATCGTCATAGGCGACGGCACCGAGGGAGCCTGGCTGTACCTTGTCGGCAAACAGAGTGACTTTGTCGCTGCCGTACTGGAACTTGCCGCTGCGCCATTTATCCAGGGTGGCAAAGGAAGTTCCGGCGTAGTTCGCCTCGTAGCCGAGGACACGGTCCAGTTCCAACGGGTGACCAACGGACTCATGAATAGTCAGGCACAGGTGGGAGGGCTCCAGAACCAGGTCGTACTTGCCCGGATCAATAGATTTGGCGGATAGCTTGGCCTGAGCCTGATCTGCTGCTAAAGCTGCGTCTTCGGCCATGTCGTAGGAAGCTTTGTAGAGCGTGGTCTGACCGCGGATTTTGTCTTTGTCGTAGCCGGCCAGATACTCATAACCTCTGCCTACCGGATCGCTGAGACCGTTGCGGGTTTTAAATACACCGCTTTTCTTATCCACTGCAGTGACTTGCATTGGTGCCCACAGGCGGTGGATATCCTGGTCGATATAGGAGCCGTCGCTGGAGGCGAAGTATTTTTGTTCATTGACCAAATATAAGGAAGAGCGGATATAGCTGGCTCCAGCCTTAAGTGCGCCGTTATTGACCTCCATGAGGAAGTCAACCTTTTCACTAATCGGCACTTCGAGGGCATTTTTTTGAATGGGTGTCTGCCAGGAGACCTCGCCAACCCCTTTTACTGGCGCCAAGCGCACGGGTTCGGTCTGGTACTTGGCATTAGCCTTGGCAACAGCGACGGCCTGGCGTGCGGCGCGGGCAACACCATCGGCAGTCAAGTCATTGGTGGCGGAAAAGCCCCATGTGCCGTTGGCTATGACACGGATACCGGCGCCGAGGGACTCTGTATTGACGATATCCTCAACATTAGTTTCGCGGGTCATTACGTACTGGTTTAGATAGCGACCGATACGTACATCGGTGTAGCTGGCACCGGCTTTACGTGCCGTATTCAGGACTACGTCAGCCAGCTTTCGCTTATGTGAACTGTGCATGCCCTCGTTGAGCAGCTGCTCGGCGCTGACTTGAATGCCCTGCAGAGGTAACAAAATACCACTGGAGCCGACGCCGGCGATTTTGAGGAATTTTCTTCTTTCCATTGGCTACCTTTTCCCACCAGGCGACAGCACGCTTTGAGGTGAGTTTATTGTTATTGTGCCCGGTACAAATAAGGCCAGGTCGGGCCCTTGCTCCAGACTTTGGGTATGCACAACTAACAGGAGCAGCCCACTGTTGTAAAGTATTCGTTCGGTGAAGTGAGGTTTGTTAAAGGCAAATGGTTGGGCAGCGGACGAGGCCAGGGGATATTGTCTAAATAGCCGCGTTTTTGCGTACTTCGTCAAAGTTTGTGTCTATAAGCAGTTTACCGTTTCGGAACACTGGTCTCAGCAGATTTTTGTGTTGACCAAGTTCTTCCAGGCGAATGGTTATAAGTTCACCATTGTCTAGTTGAACCAGGGCCAGGTGTCCGCGCTTAGACTTTTTCTCCGGGCCTGTAATTGGGTCCTTATAGATATCCCGCCAGGTGCCATTGATGCGAATAGCACTGGCTTTCATTGCGAAGCTCATGAGGTCCCGGTCAACCTTTTGCAAAAGCTCTCCCCCCATACCAAAGGCAACATTTTCAGCACTTTGTCGCTGTTCCTTCATGGCTTGCAGTATTTGAGGGATGGTAATTCGCGATACACTGTCCCCCTGGATAACCCGGATATAGTTGGGTAATACGCGATAGCCTTTAGCATTGGTGTGAGCGCCAAAAATCCGTATCAATCGCTCTATACATTCGACAACAATCTGCACTGGATTGCCTGAATCCGGGCGAATAACCAGGGTGCCGCCGCTATTTTTGACGGTGTTTTTTAATGGGCCGCCCCAGATTTTTTCCACTGCATGCCACAGGTCATAGCTGTCACTGACCACGGCAACGGTTTTGTTTTCACCGGAAAAATGCTTCAAGATATTCTGGTAGGCTGCTGCCTCTCCATCGCGTCCCCAAGCGGTGATGGTGCTATGTTCCGCCGCAGGAATCGAAAATCCAGGCATATCCGCATTGTAGAATTTTCTTGCACCTAATATTCCTGAGAGGGTATCTGTTCCTTGGAAATTCACCAAGTGGGCCATGCCGCCCAGCATGGCGCTCTCAAGGCTGCTGGCACCGCGCGCACCAAAGTCGTGTAGTTGAAAAGGTAAGCTCTTTTTAGATACTGCTGTTTCTTGCAAGAATCGGGCAATAGTTTTCTTTATTTCCCGGCTTTGTGTGGCAACAGTAGACGGATACCAGATAGCGCGTACTAATGCTGTTTCCAGGTAACTGGTTAACCAAAAACAGGCGGGACAGGTATTAGTGACTTGCACTGTTACATTGTGCAGTGGAATCACCGCACCCTCGTCCACTGCGCTGATTTCCAAAGGAAGCAAACCCTGATGTCTCTGTACTATATGTTCCCAGCCAGCGCGAAAAAATGGCAAGCCGTGGGCATGCAGTAGCTGCTCGGCCTCGTCAATATTGGCAGCGGTAATGGCATTCTGCAGATATTGTTTTATAAAGGCCTGCAGGCCAAAAAATACAGTCTGTTCAAATTCCCCTCCCCGGCACTCGATATAGCTACTGACATACTCTGCACCTGATGGATACTGCAAGTAATGGCTCGCCTTATAACTGTCGGCATTGAGAATCAGATTTTGTATCGACATTTAATACGTCTACTGGTATTGGAAGTGACCGGGTGGTTTGTCACCAAAAGCCCGCCACATGCTTGGTCCGGATGACTTTTTTATGGCGGGATTAATTGCTGTAAGGGTGTGTAATTAAAAAATGAATGCTGGATGTTAAACCACCGTTCACAGAAAACTCCCTGAATTATAGATAGCACAGCAGCCGAGTGAATATTTTCCAATGCCGTCTGGTTCTACCATGCTAGTCAGCCATATGGATTTTTATTGACCCTGCGAATACAGGTGTGTACTTTTGTATACATGGCAAGTAAGGGATCAACATGCTCAATAAATCTCAATCCATATCGGCGCGCCTGTCGGCGGAAGACTATGCGTACCTGATGTCGATCGATCGCAATGGTGCGATTACTCAAAGTGAAAAAGTGCGTGAAGTTATTGCAATGGCGAGGGAGTCTACTGGCGGACACAGCCTAGCCCGTAGCTATCTCTCCTCAGCCGAAGCCATGCTGTCCCTGAAAGCCCGTTATTTGGAGGAAAACCAACGAAGCCTGCTCATAGAGGCTGTTATGGAGTTGCTCTCAGAGAGTGCCGCGATATTCCAAAATGGTTCTAACACTGAGCCAATGGCACCATCGCTGGAGAAAGACTTGTTGCCAACTGTGGAAGCTTTCCTGGAAAAAATGCTGTTGTTGTCCCAGCAAAGTAGCCCTCGCAGTATTCACAAGGAGTCGGCTATGAAAATTCGAGAGCGGCTTGAAAGTGAAAATATAGAATAATCATCCAAATACATAAAATAAAATTTTAATTGTGATACAGGAAAGTATTACAGCTGACGTAAAAATCAAAAAACGCACAACTCTTTTTAGCAAATTGCCTCGTGAAGAGTTATCGGACTGTGAAGGATCTTGTCTGGCGTTGGTGGGAATTGAAACAGTAAAAGGAAGGAAAATTATGAGAGAAGGATTAATTAAACGTATCTCACGGCTGATCTCAGCATCTGCCAATGCTGTAGTGGATTCGGTGGAAAGTGCTACACCTCAGTTGGTAATGGAACAGGCTATTCGTGAAATTGACGATGCCGTTGCCGATGTGCGCGAGCAGTTGGGTAAGGTGGAAGCGGCCAAGTACCTTAACAGTAAGGCATTGAATGAGGAAAATAATCGACATAGTGCTCTGGCCGGGCAAATTGAGGTCGCGGTAAAAGAGAGCCGTGATGACCTGGCGGAGGCTGCGATTGCCAAGCAGATGGATATTGAAGCTCAGCTACCGGTTCTGGAAAAGGCTATAGCTGAGAATGATAGCGAAATGCAGGAGCTGAATGCTTATATCAGTGCATTGCAGGGCAAAAAAAGGGAAATGCGTGAGCAACTCAAGGAATTCGTTAAGGCCAACGAGCATATTACCAATGGTGTAACTGACAATGGGCATGGCTCCAGCCGTAAAACGGAAACTCAGGTGGAGCAGGCTACAGATGCCTTTGATCGAGTACTGGAACGAGCGGGAGTGCATACTTCCAAGTCCAGTGCGGATGCAAGCAAGTTGGCAGAACTTGAGGAACTTGCACGCAACAATCGTATTAAAGAGCGATTGGCCAAACTTAAGTCGGAGGCCTGATGGCATTCCTGCTACAAGACCAGAACCTGATATTTACCGGTGCGCTGGTATTGATGCTAATGATCGCGGTTCTTGAGGGCGTGATGACATTAATCGGCATCGGTATTTCGGATTTACTCGATAATATGTTGCCGGAATTTGATGTAGATGCGCCGGATGGGGGCTTAACAAAGGTCCTGGGCTGGTTGCGTTTTGGTGAGGTGCCAGCATTAATCTTACTGGTGGTTTTTCTGGTAGCTTTCGGTGTTACCGGTCTGCTGATCCAGATGTTTGTCGAGTCCAATTTTGGTCTCTTATTACCCGAAGGCCTGTTGGCATTGGGCGTATTTTTCCTGACTTTGCCGCAAGTGCGTTTTGTCGGCAACTTATTACGCCGTTTCGCTATTGGTGATGAAACTGAGGCGGTAGGACGAGACTCCTTTATTGGCTGCGTGGCAGTGATTACTATCGGTAAGGCCGAAGCCGGATCACCCGCCGAAGCCCGCTTTAGTGATGAATATGGTACTAGCCACTATGTGATGGTGGAGCCTGATGAGAGTGAAACTTTTAAACAGGGGGAGAAGGTGTTACTGGTGGAGGAATTGGGAGCGCATTTTCGTGTAACCCGTCCTACCAGCCAGCACCTGATGGAAAATAATTAAATGGAGAATCTAGCAGTGATAGGAAACTTTTCCGAAATTATATTTATAGCCGGTACCATTCTGGTCGCCCTAATTGTAATCGGTACCATTTTCGCAAGACTGTATACACGCGCTTCAAAGGAGCGATCTTTTGTTCGAACTGGTATGGGCGGGCAGAAAGTAATTATGAATGGCGGTGCTTTGGTGTTGCCGGTTTTGCATGAAATTATTCCGGTAAACATGAATACCCTGCGTCTTGCCGTATCGCGCAAGGAACACCAGGCTCTGATCACCAAAGATCGTATGCGTGTTGATGTACTCGCTGAATTTTATTTACGTGTAAAACCGGATGTGGATGCCATCGGTAATGCTGCGCAGACCCTGGGGTTACGCACCCTCGATCCGGAAGCACTGAAGGAGATGATTGAGGGTAAATTTGTCGATGCATTACGCTCTGTAGCTGCAGAAATGGAAATGGCTGAATTACATGAGCAGCGCAGCCAGTTTGTGCAAAAAGTGCAGCAGGTAGTATCTGAAGATCTCCTGAAAAATGGGTTGGAGCTGGAAGCAGTATCGCTAACAGGTTTGGATCAGACTCATAAAGAGTTCTTTAACCAAGACAATGTGTTTGATGCTGAGGGCCTAGCCAGTATGACCCGCTCTATTGAGGCGCGTCGCAAGGAGGTCAATGACGTTGAACAGGAAACTATGGTGCAGATCGAGAAGAAAAATCTCGAAGCTGAGCGGCAGAAGCTGGAGATCGATAAAGAAAAACGCTATGCGTATCTAGAACAACAGCGTGAGCTGGAGAATCGTGAAGCTGCACAGAAGGCTGATATTGCTCGAGAGCTGGCAGAACAGGAGCGTGCAGCGCGTAAGGCTGAAATTGAAGCCCAGCGTGAGGTTAGTCAATCCCAGATCGCTGCCGAGCAGGCCACCAAGCTACTTGAGATTGAAAAGGAACGCCGACTTCAGGAACAGGAAATCGAACGTGCGCGAATTCTAGACGAGCAGCGTATTTCCAAAGAGAAGTCAGTGGAAATTGCCGAGCAGGAGCGTGCTATTGCTGTTGCGGAAAAATCCAAGGAACAATCCTTGGCAGACCAGCAGGCCAATGTTGCACTTGCAGACGCAGTAAAAGCAGAGGAGCAGGTACGCACAGCCAAGGATGTGGAAGTGGCTGAGCGTGATAAGCGCATTGAAATTATTGAAGCGCAGAAAGTTGCTGAGCGCCAGGCTACCGGTATCAAGGTCATGGCCGAAGCGGAAAAAGCGGCTGCAGAAGACAAGGCCGAGGCTTTACGTTTGCAAGCTTCTGCTGAGGCTGAAGCGATTCGTATCAAAGTTGAAGCAGACCGCGAGAAATATGCGGTAGATGCCGAAGGTCAGCGTTTGATGAATGAGGCCTACAACAGTCTTAATGAAGCTCAGATTGCACTTAAGAAAGTTCTCAGTCTGCATGAGAGTCTACCTAATATTATCCGTGAGAGCGTTAAGCCGATGGAGAGTATCGATGGTATGAAGATTATTTCTGTTGAGGGATTGAACGGTATCGATGGTCGTGCATCCACAGGTATTCTTGATAGTGATGCTGAAGGTAAAGGTCAGAGCCTGCCGGAAGCCCTGGTGGGCAGTGCCTTAAAGCACCGTGCGATGGCCCCCTTGGTAGATTCCCTACTGAAAGAGGCTGGAGTTGGAAGCCTGAATAAGGTAGAAGAAATAGAGGTTTAATTTTTCGGTCAATTATGCTGGCATGGACTTGCCAGGGCTTGATCAATACTAAATTACCAGATTAATAAAACGAAAATATTTAACCCGGGCCTGTTTTAACAGCCCCGGGTTGTTTTTTTTGAGAGTAGGAACATATGAAACGCTGTACCAGCTGTAAAGAGGGGCTACTTGAGCTAGGTTTTATTGAAGAGTTATTTCGTGCGCATATCTGCTCATCATGTGGGGGTAGTTGGATCCTGGTCGAGGACTATTTGAGCTGGAAAAGACAGAACCCTGAGTATCAATTTCCTGATGAGCTAAAGGCTACTAGCAACGTGGTTGGCGAGGATTCCAAACGAGCCATTTTGTGCCCGGCATCAGGTGCCATTATGCAAAAACTCAGTATTATGGCTGGTAGTGAGCACCGTCTTGACTATAGTCCTGCCGTTGGAGGAATTTGGTTGGATAAAGGCGAATGGGAACTACTGAAGTCTGAGGGACTTGCCGGCTCCTTAAATTTCCTGGTGACCCATGAATGGCAGAAGAAAATTAGGGAAAATAGAGCTCAGGAGACTTTTTCTGAAGTATATCGAGGCAAATTTGGCGATGAACTGTATAGCAAGGTCAAAGAAATCCGTGAGTGGTTGTATTCACAGGAAAAGAAAGTGGAAATACTCGCTTATTTGACTGCGGAAGATCCTTATTCTGCTGAGCGCTAACTGACCATTATTTACCTTGATTTGTTTGAGAATAACTGTACATGTACAAATTTTCTCAAACAAAAACTCCTGTTGAAATAATATGGTTCATCTCTGAAAGTATATTCAATAAAATTTATATAATATATTTCATCATCTAGCACTAAAGATGGAGGTATAAAATTTCATTCATAGCTTTTCTGCCGGATTAACATATCTATACTTTTGGATATTAAATGAGCATGTGATTTCAAAGAAGTATATGCATTGCTCGCGAAATTTATTCGACCTTTATGTTCTTGAGTTTAATTAACTATTATTGTGTGCTTTTTGTGCTGCACGTTCTTAATGATGAAATTGTTACTTTTGAGATGGAAACTTATACATAGCCGTATTTCTAAAGATTCTTTACGTGTCTAGGAAGCACTGTTATTTGATGGTAACCTCGATTGGTTTGTTGTTTTAGTTGCGATAATAATGAAATTAAAAAGACTAAAAGGTTAAAAAATGATTTCCAAAAAAATTTTATTAGCGGCTTCTTTGTTAATTAGCTCATCGATAGCACTGCCTGCTTTTTCTGCAGATCTTGTATGTAATCTTAATGTAAAAAATGGGGGCAGCGTATTTGGTAATGGTACGAACCGGTGTGGTGGCCTGGATTTCAGTTTTGGGAATTCAACTTCGGGAAGTTGGGAAATAACCAATATTACAAAATCTATTGATCGGATTAATTGGATAAAAGGTTGTAGTTCAGGATTATACTGCTCTGTAACGGTAAGGGCTTATTCTGCTAATCAGGCTGAAGCCTATATACATTATGTTGATGGAAGCATTGAGTACTTGGAGGGCTCAATGTTTTACGAAACAGGTCATTAAACTCGCCAAATGGCGCCGATTTTTCTGTCGGCGCCTCAATTTAAATACAAACCCTAACATTTGAAATTTTAACTGGATAATCTCTGTCTCAGTTTTCTGACCTTAAATATATGGCGGATGCCAGCATCATCGGCTTTTATTAAAGCCATGGAATACAAGGACTACTACAAGATTCTCGGTCTGGAGCGGAATGCTGATCAGGCGGAGGTAAAGCGCGCCTATCGTAAATTGGCGCGTAAATACCACCCCGACGTTAGTAGTGAAGAGGGCGCGGAAGAGAGTTTTAAGGAGGTCAATGAGGCCTATGAGGTGCTCAAGGACCCCGAAAAGCGCGCGGCCTATGACCAATTGGGGGCCAGCTATCAGTCTGGACAGGACTTCCATCCGCCGCCTAATTGGGATCAGGGTTTCGAGTTTCATGGCGGCGGCTATACCAACGCGGACCCAGAGGCTTTCAGTGATTTTTTTGAAAGTCTTTTTGGCCGGGGCGGGTTTAGCCAGGGGTTTGGGACTAGGCAGCGGCGCCAGTATAGTGCTCAAGGTGAAAATTCCTACGCTCGCATCACTATAGACCTGGAAGATAGTTATCGCGGCGGTACCCGCCAGATTACTCTCAAACATTCGGTATTGGGGGCGGACGGGCGCCCACACCTGCAAGAGCGTACCCTCAATGTAAAAATTCCCAAGGGAATTACCGAAGGCCAGCAAATTCGCCTGGCGGGGCAGGGGGAGCCGGGTATAGGTGAGGGCAAGCCCGGCGATCTCTATTTGGAAATCACTTTCAACCCCCACACGTTGTACCGTACTGAAACGAAAACAGTCTACTTGGAATTGCCCCTGGCGCCCTGGGAGATGGCATTAGGTGCCAAGGTTCAGGTACCCACACCTGATGGCCCGGTAATGTTGACGATTCCAGCCAACAGTGAAAATGGCAAGAGGCTACGTCTCAAGGGGCGGGGTATTCCCGCCAAGCAGCCGGGAGATATGTATGTTGTATTGCAGACAGTAACGCCACCAGCTAACACCGATACCCAGCGCGATGCCTACCGGCAATTCAGCGAGGAGTTTGAATTCAACCCGCGCAAGTCGATGGGGGGCTGAAAATGAAAATTAAACAACACGAACGGGTCACCGGTATTCTCCTGGATGAAGAGAGCGAACTGAGCCTCAGCGAATTATGTCGCGCCTGCGGGGTCCCGGCGGAGCGGATTATTGCTCTGGTTGAAGAGGGAGTTATTGAGCCCCGCCATCGGCAACCACAATGGCGGTTTAGTGGTATTTGTGTGCGCCGGGTTCGCCGGGCCTATACCCTGGAGAGGGATCTTGGCATCAATCTGGCCGGTGCAGCCTTGGCCATTGAGCTGCTCGAAGAGATTGAGCGACTGCAGGCGCACCTGGCTCGAGTGGAGCAGCGGCGCAAACGATAGCCATATTTATCGGCCGGCTTGTAAATGCGGGCCAATGACCTCGATTTTCTCAACCCAGATAACACCGTTGTAATTTTCGGGTAGGTAATTTAAATCTTCTGGTTGGTAGATGGCGGTAAGGCCATTCTTGTCGCCACGATAATCCAGCACTATGACAAAACTGCCGCTGCGGGATATCCGGTCGATAAAGCGGTTTGGCCAGCCCCAGAATGCCCAATGCCAGGTATTGGGAGCCATAACAATACTGTTGCGACAGGCCTGGGGGGTATAGCCGCTCCATCCAACCAGCAGATACCCCAATGCACATCTTTTGGCGCTTTCTCTGCTGAATGCCAGTGCATCGGGTCGCAGTTCCCGTAACCTGTCGATAGGTCGGTCACCACCGTAAACCATCAGGCGGGAATCGATAGGTAACTGATGCTGACGCAGGTAGGAATCCAGTTTTTCTGCTTCAGTGGGGTCATTGCTTTTAATGTTGATTAAAAATTGTTTGCCAGGAAAGCGCTTCAGGACTTCTTGCAAGCTGGGTAACAGGCCGATGCCCTGGCCGCGGAACGGGAAAGTGATGCCACCGTCAAAGGTGTAGCCGTAGCCAATATCTAACTTTTTCAAGTCTGCCAAAGAGTGCTCGCGGGTGACGCCTGCGCCCTCTGTGCGACAGTCCAGGGTCCAATCGTGGAATACTGCGAACTCACCATCGGTAGTGGGGTGGATGTCGATCTCGACGATATCCGCCCCATGGGCAAAAGCCGCTTCCATTGAGATGATGGTATTTTCCAGATAGGTGTGTTGCGGACGGTAGATACGTGTTGCAGTACATTCTTCCGGCGACAGATTGTCTCTGTTGTATGTCTGGTACACGCCCCGGTGAGAAATCAAAGTGGGCTTTCCCTCGGGTTTCGGGGCCAGCCAGGAAGCGTTGAACAGGTAGATTACCCCAACGCCAAACAGTAGCGCCAGGGTACTGATTTTTAAAATTGAATTCCGCTTCATATAAGGTGTTTCGCCACTGATGAGTTGTAACATGCGGCCAATAATAGCTGGCTTTGCCCTGTGAAAATGGGCTAGGGGATGGCGAATCAGGGCGAATTCTGGCGAGAGGCTGGGGTGGCCAGGAGCGACCCCAAATTAAATCAAAGCGCAGCCTTGGTAATTGTTACAATCAGGTAGCCTGTATAGACAAGGTAGGCTGTCAATAGCGCAGCGCCCTCCCAGCGGTTGATACGCCCCTGGCCGCGGAAGCCGTAGGCAAAAATGAACAGGGCGATTGTCAGGCCGATGACCATGGGCCAGTCCCTGGACAGGACTTCTGGCGGTACGCTCGGCATGGGGGCGATTGTGCCGGCTATGCCCACTACCGCGAGCAGGTTAAACATATTGGAGCCGACCACATTACCGATAGCGATATCGTGCTCACCCTTGCGGGCGGCGACAATGGTGGCAGCCAGCTCCGGTAGCGAGGTACCCAGGGCGACGATGGTAAGGCCAATAATCAGGTCGCTGACGCCCAGTGATTCGGCAATCGTCACAGCGCCCCAAACCAGTAAACGTGAGCTGATAACCAACAGTATCAAGCCGGTCACTACCCAGAAGATCGCCCCGCGCAGAGGCATCGAGTGCTCCTCCAGCTCACCAGCCATTTCTCCTTCCAACTGATCGCCCTTGCCCCGCAGGGCAGAGAAAATGCTCCAGCCTATAAGGGCGAAGAAGCCCAGCAGCAGGATGATGCCCTCCCAGCGTTCCAGCTTGTCATTCCACAGGAAAGCGCCGCTCAACAGGGTGATTGCCAACAACAGTGGCAGTTCCTTGCGCACAATCTTTGAGTGCACCGTGAGGGGGATAAGGAGCGCACTAAGACCGAGGATCAGGCCGGTGTTGGCAATATTGGAACCGTAGGCATTACCCAAGGCCAGGCCGGGGCTGCCGTCCAGTGCGGCGATAGCGGACACTACCATCTCCGGAGCGGATGTGCCGAAGCCAACAATCACCATGCCGATCAGCAGAGTGGGCATACCGGCGTGTTTGGCGGTGGCTGCGGCGCCCTCAACGAAGCGGTCAGCACTCCAGACCAGCACAATAAAGCCAGCGATAATGGCGAGAGCGGCAAGAAGCATAGGCGATCCTCAATAGATACATTCGGATTGGGGCATTGCCCGACAAACGGGAGGCGATTGTACCGGCTCTCCGCGATACAAACAGGGTATTGCAGCGGTGAACGGCGCGATAAGTGAAAATAAACGAAAGTGTCCCGCCAGTCAGACGGTTCTGCTGCCAGTGTGAACTACAGTCAATGCATGGCCCGGTAAATCTGCGGGATGACCTATGGGCAGCGCACTTTGGCGCAGCACCTCGTTCAGCTGGTGGAAATGTCGGGTAAATCTACGCGGGTCGCACACAGCAATGCGCGGCAGATTCCGCGATTTCCATGTTACCGGCCACTGCCGGGTATCTAGGAGGCCTATATGCAACTCAAAGCTTCAATTGGAATACTGGCCGCGGCGCTGGTGCTGACCCTGTCCGCCTGTGAGGGTCGAAAAAAGGAAGAGTCGATGGACAAAAAAGGGATGGCAACGATGGAAACCGGCTGTTGCCAGCACGCAGAGAGTGCCTGCGCCGGTGATGTCACAAAGTCCCAATGCGAGCAGATGAGCGGCAAGTTTCACAAAGATCATATGTGCCGTACTGATAACGGTAAATGTGCCCGTAAAGAGCGCTAATCATATCGGGTGTGGCCGGAAATCTGCGTCACACCCGATTTTCCCCGGCCTTCTTAGCCTTTTCGCCCTACCCCTTTTGCACTCGACTGACAACTGTGTCGCGCTCTTTGCATTGCCTCAGTAGCGCAGATATTTGTGACTGAAAATAGCCTTCTGGTAACTGTGGGTTGACTAATGGCGAGCCCTCTTGACATTAGTTACATCTGCAACTAACTTCGTCTGCGCTTTAAATCCACAATCCGCAGCCCCGGCTAACGGCCTGCGATGATAAAAAACGGAGGACTGCATGGCCGACTTATTTGAAAACCCGATGGGTCTAAACGGCTTCGAATTCGTAGAATTTACCGCGCCAGAAAAAGGCATTCTCGAGACCGTTTTTACGGCTATGGGCTTTGAGAGAGTCGCCCGTCACCGCTCCAAAGAGGTAGAGTTGTGGCGCCAGGGTGATATTAACTTTATCACCAACTACGAGCCCAACAGCCACGCCTATTACTATGCCCAGGAGCACGGCCCCTCCGCCTGTGGCCTGGCCTTCCGTGTGAAGGATGCCAAGTTCGCTTATGAAGAGGCCCTGCGTAAAGGAGCTCAGCCGGTAGATGTTCAGACCGGCCCAATGGAGCTGCACCTGCCGGCGATTAAAGGTATTGGTGGCGCCACCCTGTATATGATCGACCGCTATAAAGATGGCGAGTCCATTTACGATATCGACTTTATCTGGGAGGAGGGGGTAGAGCGCCGTCCTGAAGGCTGTGGTTTCCATACCCTGGATCACCTTACCCACAACGTATACCGCGGTCGTATGGATTACTGGGCCAAATACTACGAAGATCTGTTCAACTTCCGCGAGATACGCTATTTCGATATCAAGGGCGAGTACACAGGGCTGCTGTCAAAGGCCATGACTGCACCGGATGGCAAGATCCGCATTCCGCTGAACGAAGAAGCGGCTGGTGGCGGCGGTCAGATCGAAGAGTTCCTGATGAAATATAATGGCGAGGGCATCCAGCATATCGCCTTTGCTTGTGATGACCTGATTTCCTGTTGGGATCGTCTGAAAGAGCGTGGTATGGAGTTTATGACCCCGCCACCGGAGACCTACTACGAAATGCTGGAAGAGCGTCTGCCGGGCCACGGTGAGCCAACCGAGGAATTCCAGAGCCGCGGAATCCTGCTTGATGGCACCACTGAGGGCGGTCAACCGCGCCTGCTGCTGCAGATTTTCTCTGCAAATATGCTCGGCCCGGTTTTCTTTGAGTTTATCCAGCGCAAGGAAGATGAAGGATTTGGTGAGGGTAACTTCAAGGCCCTGTTCGAATCGATTGAGCGCGACCAGCTTAAGCGTGGCGTAATTAAAGAAAAGGAATAAAAAACCGGAGGCTTCAATGGGCATTAAGCGCATTCACCACGTGGCGTATCGCTGCAGGGACGCCAAGGAGACCGTAGAATTCTATCGCGATCTTCTCGGCATGGACTTTCAGTTGGCCATTGCCGAAAACGAGGTACCCTCAACCGGTGAGCCGGATCCTTACATGCATGTATTTATGGATGCAGGTATGGGGAATGTGCTTGCCTTCTTCGAAATCCCCAACTCGCCGGAGATGGGGCGCGATGAAAATACGCCCAAGTGGGTGCAGCATATCGCTTTCGAAGTGGAGTCTATGGAGGAAATGCTCGCGACCAAAGAGCGACTGGAAGCGGCTGGGGTCGATGTACTGGGCCCCACTAATCACACTATTTTCCAGTCGATCTATTTCTTCGACCCCAATGGCCACCGCATTGAGTTGGCCGCCAACACCGCTAAGCCCGGTATGCACAAGGAGCTGAAGCGGGTGGCAGAAGATATGCTGGATGAGTGGTCGCGTACGAAAAAAGCCCCAAGGCATGCTGCCTGGATGCACGGGGAAGAAGAATTTGTGGAAAAAACTGAAGGGGAGGCACAGTGAAGTTAGCCAGCCTTAAATCCGGCCGCGATGGCCAACTGGTTGTTGTCAGCGATGATCTAACCCGCATGGTAGCAGCCGGCGATATCGCGCCCACCATGCAGAGTGCACTGGACAACTGGGCAGTAGTGAGCGGCGAGCTGGAGAAACTGCACGAACGCCTGCAAAACCGCGAAATCCAGGGCGAAGCCTTCGACCAGACCCAGTGTGCATCGCCTCTGCCGCGCGCATATCATTGGGCCGATGGCAGCGCTTACGTGAATCATGTAGAGCTGGTACGTAAAGCCCGAGGTGCCGAGGTGCCGGAGAGCTTCTACAGTGACCCGCTGATGTATCAGGGCGGCTCCGATACCTTCCTGGCTCCGCGCGAACCTGTGAAGATGCCGCAGAGCAATGGTTTTGGCATCGACTTCGAAGCGGAAATTGCCGTGATTACCGACGATGTGCCTATGGGGGTGTCCGCCGAGGATGCGCTGTCCCACATCAAACTGGTAATGCTGGTAAACGACGTTTCCCTGCGTGGTTTGATTCCTGCGGAGTTGGCTAAGGGTTTTGGCTTTTACCAGTCCAAACCATCCAGCGCCTTCTCGCCGGTATGCGTGACTCCCGAGCAACTGGGTGAAAAGTGGCGCGAGGGTAAATTGCACCTGCCGCTTGTTTCCCATTTGAATGGAGAGAAGTTTGGTGAGCCCAATGCCGGTGTGGATATGACTTTCCATTTCGGCCAACTGGTTGCCCACGCGGCCAGAACCCGCCCACTTTGTGCGGGCACCATTATTGGTTCTGGTACCGTATCCAATAAACTGGATGGGGGAGCCGGCAAGCCCGTTGCAGAGGGTGGTGTTGGTTACAGCTGCATCGCCGAGATCCGCATGATTGAGACTATCCAGAACGGCTCACCGAGCACACCGTTTATGGATTTTGGTAATACCATCGCTATTGAAATGCTTGATCCCCAAGGCCAGTCAATTTTCGGTCGTATTGAGCAGACTGTAGAGCAGGCTTAATCCCGTAAATTGTAAAAAGTCCGACTGAATTGAACCCATAGCAATTATGTGACTATGGGGTTTAATTTGGTCGGGCTTTTTTAATTACGGGCGAGCAGTTTGTTGACGCTCAAAAATATAAAGTTTCTCACGCTTATTTATAGAGTCCGTTTATCGACTTATTATTTTCGATAAGCTGTTTTTTTGAGCAATTAAAAACTGATTGGTTTTGTATGTTTCTTTAACGCCTATGGTAGTTTTTATAGCTGAAACTCATGACTAGAATGCCCCATATTGGTCAAGTCAAATAAGATTTAAATATCAATAATGTGAATTATTTTTGAAAATAAGGTTAAAAATCATTTGTTGGTCGATTTTAGTTGGTCAAATACCTTCCAGTCTTCCTGAGTTTGCCAGTATCGATGCCGCATTTAAAAATAGTGCCAGAGTCGATTAAAAAAGCATTCTATTTGCCTGTCTACCATGAAATTTTTCTGCTTCAATGCCGCCCATAAACCAATCAGTGGCGTCCAAAAAATTCTGTGATAGTTGTTTAAAAGGATTTTCGAAACGCCTTTCTTGCCTTGAAAAAGTGAGGGAATAGAAGTGCCAGTGTGGGTTGATAAAACAATTCTAAACCTGACCGGAACGCGTGTGGGGCCGGTTCAGCAGTCTGTGCTCAATAGTAACGGAGTTATCGTCAAGCGGTTCAGCCAGTGCTTTGACCCAGTAAAAGCGCAGATCACCATTCACGAGGATACTGCCGGAGGTGTTTGTGAATCCCTGTCGGCATTTTGGATGAAATACCACTCCGAGGACGGCACTTTGTGGAGTTGGTTATGCCCCAATGACAACCTGAGTGAACAGCACCTCTTTCATGTGATGACATTACAGCAGGCGGGTGTACAGGGTAATCAGGATATGATTACTGAAGCCTGGTTGGGAGAGCAAAATTTGTATCCAGTCAGTCAGAATGTATCCGGCGGTGCCTTCCCTGATGGCCGCGGAGGAAGGATGATTCACGCAGTTCACAATCCACGCAGGGTGAATGGCCAGAGCGGTATGTTCTCGCCCAGTGCTTTGGCTCGAGAGATTATTCGCGACCTGACCGGCGGAGCCGGTTGTTATAAAAAGATAGGCCTGAGCGGTACTTTTGCCGGCCATACCATGTCCGCATGGGTAGCCCAGGATATCTCCTTCTTCGATCCAAATTTTGGTGAATTCTGGTTCGAGTCCCGTGCCGCATTCTTTAATTGGTTTACCCAGTCATTCTGGTATAAATCCATGTATGCCGCGGGACTGAGCGGTGGATACTCCATCCGCTCCTATGCTCGCAGAGGCTAGCCTGCCCTAAGATTCCGGGGGCACCTATCCATGGGGCTCCCGGATTATCCTGAATGTTTCCCTTCCCAGCGGCGCTGTTCTTTTTCTCTATTACGCAATCGTAAATCATGGCCGGGCCCACGGTCACAGAAAACGGCTTTGTGCCCAGCCACTCGTGTTAAGGTGGCTCGATAAATTAAGCAATAATTCGAGTATATCGACGGAGAGCACTGTGAAACCCGGTAAGGCCCTGGCTAAACACTTTAAACACGCATCTGGTTTTGTTTTGGTCACTTTGATTTTAGCCCCAGCATCCTGGGCTGCGACGACAACAGAACAGCTGAAGGGGGTGATTGAAGATCACTGGCAATACAGCCTGCGTGAGGACCCGATTACAGCTGGTCGTATGGGGGTGTCGGATTACAATAGCAAGTTGCCGGGAGTGACGGCTAAAGATAGAGCGCGTCGCCTGAAGACTGAGGAGGAGCTGCTTCAGCGTCTTGATGCTCTGGATCTCAGCGAACTGGACGATTCAGACCGGGTCAACCGGGAATTACTCGCTTGGGTTCTGGAGAGCTCTATCGAAGCCAATGAGCTGTTCCTGGAGCGTGTGCCTCTTAATACCTTCTATAGTTTTTACAGCTCGGCACTGGATGCCAATAGTGGCCTGGCTATGACCCGTGCTGGCGATTATGAGGACTATATCGCCCGTATCCGGGACTTCGGCCGATACTTTGATGAGAATATTGCCAATATGCGCGATGGCATTCGCACTGGCTTTGTGCTGCCGAAAATAGTGGTGCAGGGCATAGCACCCACGGTGCGCGCCCAAGTGTATAAAGACCCAACCAAGAGCAGTTTGTACAAACCCTTTGCCGAGATGCCTGCATCGATCCCCGTCGCGGAACAGCAGCGCCTGCGTGATAATGGTAAAGAGGCAATTGCACAGGTTGCCATTCCAGCCTTTGCCCGCGTGGCGGACTTCCTTGAAGGCGATTACCTCAAAGCCGCCAGTGAAACCATTGGTGCCGAGGAGATGCGTGGTGGTAGTGACTACTATCGCCACAACATCCGCAACTATGTGACCTTGGATATGGATCCGGCAGAGATCCACCGTACCGGTCTCGCCGAAGTGAAGCGTATCCGGGCGGAGATGGATGAGCTTATAAAGGAGTCTGGCTTTAAAGGCACTTTTGAAGAGTTTACCCATTTCCTGCGCACAGACCCGCAGTTCTATGCCAAGACACCTGAAGAGTTACTTAAAGAGACAGCCTATATCTCCAAGCGCATTGATTATCTGTTGCCTGAATTCTTTAACCTGCTGCCACGTACTCCTTACGGTGTAGTTCCAGTACCCAGCGAAATTGCTCCCAATTATACTACCGCTTCCTATAATCCTGCCGCCATCGGCGGTACCCGTGGCGGTGCTTATTGGCTGAATACTTATGGCTTGGATCAGCGCCCCCTTTATGAATTACCTGCTTTGACTCTGCACGAGTCAGTGCCTGGTCATCACCTGCAAAATGCTCTGTCCCAAGAGCTGGAAAATGTACCGGACTTCCGCCGAAACCTTTACTTGAGCGCTTTTGGTGAGGGTTGGGCGCTTTATTCTGAGCGTCTCGGTAAGGAGATGGGTCTGTACACTACGCCTTACGAGCATTTTGGTCGTCTCAGCTATGAAATGTGGCGCGCCGCACGCCTGGTGATTGATACCGGCATTCATTCCCAAGGGTGGACTCGCCAACAGGCTCTCGACTTTCTCTCCAGCAATACTTCGCTATCTCCTGCGAATGTGCGTGCCGAAGTGGATCGCTATATCTCCTGGCCGGGCCAAGCCCTCTCTTACAAAATGGGAGAAATTAAGATTCGCCAGCTGCGTGCGCGGGCGGAAAAGGAGCTGGATGATAAGTTTGATTTACGTGCCTTTCACGATGCACTGTTAAAGAATGGAGCCTTACCGCTTTCAATGTTGGAAGAGCAGATGCAAGGCTTTATTGCGGAACAGAAATCTTCATAAAGTATCGTTTTGCAATCTCGTTCTCAATTGTTAGAGCGGGATTGCACATGAGAAAGCAGACACGCTTCTGGCCATTTTTCTGTACAATCTAATAGACTGCTTGTTTTCAGATAAAGTCTATCCATCCCATGGAGTGGACGTACTTTATTAGCATCGTGCTACATATAAGAACGACTACTCCTCTCAGGTAGGTAGGATTAATTTTAAATAGACAGTGCGACCCTATCCACGCACCTATGACTTGTCCAACCATCATTAGGATGCCTACGACCCACACAACTTGTCCTGCAAGCAAAAATACAATTAAAGAAGCTATATTGGTAGAGAAGTTAAGAGGCTTTGCCATCGCAGTGGATGTCAATAAATCCTGTCCTCTGCAAGCAATGCCTGACAAGGTAAAAAATGATCCAGTACCAGGCCCGAACATACCGTCATAGTATCCAATAAATGGAATTACCCCATATTTATATTTTCTGCTCGATAATTTTGGCTCATCATTATTCTGAATCATAGACGGGGAAATCAGAAAATAAACAGCAATAAGCAGCAGCACTATAGGAATAATAAAAGACAAGAAAGCAGTATCGACAAATTGTACGGCTATTGTTCCAATGGCTGCGCCAATAAAGGCGGATAGCATTAAGTTCTTAATTCCATCCCAGCTTATTTTGTTACTCCTAATCATCATATAAGAGGATGTAGCCGTACCGATACTGCCTTGTAATTTGTTGGTACCTAAGGCAGACAGTGGTGGTACCCCACTAAGGATTAAGGCCGGTACTGTTATCAGGCCGCCACCGCCCGCCAATGTATCGAGTAGGCCGGCAATTACGGCAACCAAAAATAAAATAGATAACAATTCCAGAGAACAGCCTGTGAACTCCAAGTGATTACCTCCTTTCGCTTGTTGCCAAGACTTAACTTTCAATAGACTTCTTTGTTTTTCTTCCACCATGTCAGGAAATTTTTCCCGATGGAATACTGGGGGAGGGAGTGAGCATCTTCTTCAATCCCTTGTTCCTTTTCCATTTCAGTGACCTTTTTGTTCGCCGTACTAAACCAAACCTTGGGGTCTTTTATTCCCTGCTGTAGAGCATCGCCATAGAGCGCAGAACTGAACCAGGTGCGCTGGGAGTCATCGCTGCAACCAAAGGAGGTTCTATCATCGGCGGCGGAAGTAAATACGATACGATTTGGGGTACTTAAGGGCTCAATCCACTGGCCGGAATAACAGGCAGAAATCACTATCCATTGATACTGTGCATTAAGGTTATCCAGCCACTTTTTTCCGTCTGCTACAGAGAGATCAATTAGTGGCATTTTGCCTTCGGCAATTGTTAAATCGCCGTTGCGGGCACCGTGGCTGACAAGGTGTACCAGCAACAGGTCTTCCTGTGGGTCCAGCAACTGATCCAGGGCATCGAGACTTTCCTGGATACTGGTTCGAGTGGCGAGAGGGAAACTGTAGCTACCGCCATTACTCAGACGCAACATGCGTCCGTCAATATCAAAGGCTTCACCAAGGCGCTCTGCCACCCAATCCAATTCCCTGGCAAAAACCGGAGAGGTGCCATCACCGCCTACCAGCAGTGTGTATACATCACGTACACCGGGCCTCTGCGGTACCAGTGCATCAATAGCGCTTTGTAAGCGATCACTCTCGCTATAAAGGCGGGTTTCCGCCTGAGCCGCAGGAATTTCTTGTTGTGCGCGCCAGGCCGCCTCACTTGGAAAGTAGACCCCCTCGGCAAAGTAACCGGGCTCCTCAACAGTATTGCCTTCGGCATCAGTACGCACACGCTGGCCTTTTCCATCCGCTTCACCGTAGCGGAAGTTGGCTCGGATAATCGTGCCGTCAGGTTGGGTTAATTCCCCTTTGCCTGAATAAAAATTGTACTTGAAGTTTCCATTGTAACTATAGCCTTCGTTATCCGTGTAGCTTCCGTGCTGTAACATCCCCTGTTCAAAAGTGCCCTTATATTGACTGCCATCTTCGATGGTCAGCTCTCCTTCTCCGTGGGGATCAAAACCCAGGAACTCACCACTGTAAATTTCACCGTTAGCCCACTTCACTGAGCCTTTCTGCAGTTCCCCTTCCCTGAACTGGCCGGACCACTGATTTTCGCCGCAGGCATAGCGACCTTTTCCATGGAGTTCTCCATTCAGGAATCCGCCTTCATAGATACAGCCTTCTGTGTCGGTGAGCACGCCCAGACCACTCATACGTCCACTGCGAAACTCTCCATGGTATTGATTGCCATCGGGCCATTGCAGTTGCCCCTGGCCGTGGAACAGGCCATTTTGAAGGTCGCCTTTGTACACGGAGCCATCTGGCAGGGCGGTGCCGCCTGCAAACTGTGTCGGCTCACAGGCACTGAGAATTAGAAAAAGCGGAGTTATGCAAGCGTATCTCATTCCATGATCCATCATTGAGGTTCTGGGTTGAGATTAACAAAATGGCTTCAACAGGGCCCTAGGCTTTATTAATCTGCTCGAATTTTAGTCCGTATTTTTCCAGTAGTTGGCGTACCCTGTGGGAGTCATTGCTAGATTTTTTTGTAGCGCGACTCACCTGGAAAAGCTTGCGTCCGGCTTCGGCCATGGAGCTGGACTCTTCACACACTTGGATCAACCCTGCCAATTTGACCTGTTCGTAGTAATCCATCTGCTCGGTGCTACCGGGGCCAAGCAGAGTATCAATACGTGCGAATGGGAGTGATGAATTGTCTTGAGGGGCTTGCCACTTGAGCCGCAATCGCTGGATTTCCTCCTCCACCACTTGCGTAGTGATGCGCCCGCCGTCAGCGAGGGTACCCATACGTAAGATACTGGCGTTGAGATCGCGGAAGTTGGCAGACCAGCTGGCTTGGGCTGAACCTCCAAAGTTGAGGTATTTTTCACGTGAGGCTTTATTAAAGCTGACAAGGTGGCCGGACCTTCTCGAGAAAGCTTCCAATTCAAAATCGATATTGGGTTCCAGGTCTTCAATACGCTCACGCAGGGAGGGCAGGCGGTAAGTCCACAGGTCAATACGGGCCAGTAGGTCTGCACGAAATTTACCATCGCGGCTGAGCTGAATAAGGTCTCGATTAGTGCCAGCGATCAGTTGAAAGTGACTGCTCACTTCTTTGTCAGAGCCAAAAGGCATAAAGTGTTTGTGCTCTATGGCTCGCAACAGCATTGCTTGCTCGTCCAGTCCCAGCTCGCCGATCTCGTCAAGAAAAAGCAGGCCCTTATCAGCTTCCATTAACAGCCCTGGGCGATGTGTGGTGGCGCCGGTAAAGGCTCCCTTGCGGTGGCCGAACAGGGCGGACATGGCATTTTCGCCGCGCAGGGTGGCGCAGTTCACTGCCACCAAACCTCCCTCCAGTTTTCCACGCTGCTTGCGCAACTCATAGACACGCTGGGCCAGTTGCGATTTGCCAGCTCCTGTTGGCCCTGTAATCAGAATGGGCGCATCGGAGCGGATAGAGACCTGCTCCAACTGCTCGATCATCTGATTGAAGGCCAGATTGTTGGTCTCGATACCGCCTTTCAGGTAGGTGGTGCCCTCCTGGTGTTCCCGTTGGAAGCGCGAAGCAATCTGATCGTATTTGGACAGGTCGAGATCGATAATCTGGTACTGACCCGGCAGGTTGCTGTTCTTATGCGAGGGGGAGGTCTGCAGCAAGCGTCCGGGGAAATAGCCGGCTTCGGTAAGCAGGTAAAGGCAGATTTGCGCCACGTGGGTCCCGGTAGTGATATGTATCAGGTACTGCTCTTCATCGGGCTTGAATGTATAGGCTCGGGCGAAATCCAACAGGTGGCTGTAAACGTTCTCGAAGTCCCAAGGATCGCCGAAGTTAACCCGATGGTGGACCACTTCCGATTCTGGAGAAACTTGCGCTATGTCCTCGGTAACTTGGTCGGCCAGGCCCTTTGAGTGGTTGTCGAACAGGAGTTCCAGCCGATCGATAAGTAGGTCATCGTGCTGACACATGGAAATATTGGGCCGCCACTTGTCCCAGCGTTTGTCGGTCCTGCCACGCCGGTCTTTAGTGGTACCGAGAATACTGATAGCTACTGTTTTCATGTTATCTAAAATATTAAATTACTATCTAAAAAGATAGATTTATAAATATTTTGTAACTTGTCAAAGCTGCCTGGAAGCTTTGAATAAAAATAAATTTCTATTAAAAACAATAATTTAATGTGCAATCAGGAATTTTTACAAAGTTGGCACTCTATTCGCTATATCAATGGCAAACGAAGCGTATGAAATGAAAACGCGGTTTCACAAGATTTCAAAAGGAGCGAGAGATGAATCCATTGCCCTATGAAGTGATGCAGGAAGGCGGCGTCCCCATCAAGTCTTGGACCCTGGGTGTGCCATTTGAGGAGGAGGCAAGGGCTCAGCTCAGAAATGTTTCGCAGATGCCATTTATCCATAAATGGGTGGCGGCAATGCCCGATGTACATCTTGGTAAAGGCGCCACTATTGGCAGTGTGGTACCTACCCTGGGTGCGGTAATCCCCGCTGCAGTGGGTGTGGATATCGGCTGCGGCATGATGGCGGTGCGTACCAGCCTTACAGCAGCACAGTTGCCGGATAACCTGGCAGGGGTTCGCAATGCCATTGAACGCGCAGTACCCCACGGCCGTACCGGCGGTTTCCGTGGCAGGAAAGGGCGGGATAAGGGCGCTTGGGCCAATGTACCAGATGATGTACTGGGCGGTTGGACACCTCTGGCAGCTCAGTTTGAGCTACTCAAAGAAAGACATCCGATATTAAAAAATACCAACAATATCAATCATTTAGGAACCCTCGGCACCGGTAACCACTTTATTGAGATGTGCCTGGACGAGCATGGTAGCGTATGGCTGATGTTACACAGCGGTTCCCGTGGTGTGGGGAATCGTATTGGTACCTACTTTATCGAGAAGGCCAAGCGGGATATGGAGCGCTGGCATATCCACCTGCCAGACAGTGACTTAGCGTATTTTCCTGAGGGCACGGAACACTTTGATGATTATGTGCAGGCGGTGGAATGGGCGCAGGAGTTTGCCCGCATTAATCGTGAGGTAATGATGGCGCGCACTATTAACGCGGTACAGCAGGTACTGGGAATGGATTTTGATGCGCGCATGGAGGCGGTCAACTGCCATCACAATTACGTCTCCCGTGAGCATCACTACGGCAAGGATGTACTGGTGACGCGCAAGGGGGCTGTAAGAGCGCGTGTTGATGAAATGGGCATTATTCCCGGGAGTATGGGGGCCAAATCTTTTATTGTTCGGGGGCTGGGTAATGAGGAAAGCTTCTGCAGTTGTAGCCATGGTGCCGGGCGGGTGATGTCTCGAACCAAGGCAAAGAAACTGGTCTCCCTGGAGGAACACCGCGCGGCTACCGCCGATGTTGAATGCCGTAAAGACGAAGGTGTGATCGACGAAACCCCATCGGCCTACAAATCTATTGAAAAGGTTATGGCAGCACAAAAAGACCTGGTGGAAATCGTTTACACCCTCAAGCAGGTAGTCTGTGTCAAAGGATAGTCAGCGTGGGCCAGAGATAGTGGCTGTGTTGTCCTTGATGGGCGGAGGGGAAGTTCTGCATAACTGCTGTGTACAAACATTAGACCAACCTGTGGTTGGGTGGGCCCCGCCCAAAAGGAATAAAAAGACAAGAGATCGGAGAAATGAAATCTCTCTTTAAAATATGGAAGATTGTGGATGTGGCTGATCACGAGCGTGCATTGCTGTTTCGCCGCAGTCGATTTGAAAGGGTATTGCCCCCTGGACGTCACCGTATCTGGCTGCTTTCCGGTGATGTGCGGGTGGAGACCTATGATATTACCGAAGTAGTTTTTGATGCGATTAAAGCAAAATTCTTGCTGAATATTTATGGAAAAATATTAGGTGAATATTTGCAGTCCTATGAGTTGTCTGATCAGCAAGTAGGCCTTTTTTATCAGGACGGTCATCTGGTGGATATTCTTCCTCCTGGTACTTATCGTGCTGTGTGGAGGGGTAGTGAAACCGTGCGTGTGGGTATTGTGGATATTTCAAAGGAATACTCCATTGATGACCATGTATTGGGTCTGCTTAGTCGCGGAGTTAAGGTTGGGCAAATGCGTATTGCCGCCCAGGCGGTTAGCTACAATGAAATTCCCGGTGAGCACGTAGGTCTTTTGGTTGTAAACGGCAAATTGGAAAAAACCCTGCATCCGGGTCGTTATGGGTTCTGGAAATACAATCGATCTATCGTGGTGAAATTGATGGACATGCGCCTGCAAACTGTTGAGGTGAGTGGCCAGGAAATTCTTACCAAGGATCGGGTCAGCTTGCGTATTAATCTGAGCGGAATTTTTAAAATTACCGAACCACAAAAGGTGGCGCTAAAACTCAGTGACTACAAGAGCTTTATTTATCGGGAATTACAGTTACATCTTCGTGAGGCAGTAGGCACACAGACTCTGGATAGTCTGTTGGCCGATAAAGATCGCCTGAATATTGTTATTTCTGCGGGTATTCGTAAAAAATTAGTCGAATACGGCATTGAAATTGCCAGCGTTGGAGTGAAAGATATTATTTTACCTGGCGATATGAAGATGATTCTTAATCAAGTAGTGGAAGCGCAAAAGGAATCCGAGGAAAATTTGATCAAACGTCGTGAAGAAACTCAGGCTATAGACTCCCTGCATAACGCAGTCAAGATGATGGATAATAACCCTGAGTTGTTGCGGCTGAAAGAAATGGAATCTCTGGAAAAGGTCAGTACACGGACTGATAAAATTTCAGTGTATGGTGGCCTCGACGGCGTACTTAATGACCGGGTAAAACTGCGCTCTACTGCGTAATTCAAAAAAAATATTCAAATTTATTTTGTGGTATTTTAGGAATTCAGTGTGATTGAAATAGACGGCGCCCAGGGGGAGGGTGGTGGTCAGGTTATCCGGGACCTTACGGGTACAGATATTATCCTGTGCGAGCTGGGTGAAGAAGATTGGGGAGTGGCTGTGAATATCTGCTAATTTTATTTTTGGCCATCTTCCATGACTATTGTATTTTTTTATTTATTGAATGCCAGCTAAATAGGCGGAAAGTGATTCTGCTTTCTATTTTACGCTGGTTGTTCCTATTCAGTCCTTAACCTGGTTAACTTGCGGTTTTACCACCAGAGCTGGCCGATAAATGTAGTGGCCTCTCAGTCAGTTTATCTCTGTCTCTAAAGGTTGTTCCGTAGCCCTCCATCAATACAGCACTCCTCTTGCAGGAATTCCACCAGCCTGAATAGTTCTTCATACTGAGGTACACAATAGAGGGTGCGGCCCTCTCGTCGTTGAACTACCAACCCCACAGATACCAAACGGGTAATGTGGTGGGAGAGAGTGGAGCCGGGGACATCCAGCGCTGCCTGTATTTCTCCAACAGGCATGCCCTCTGGGCCACCCCTGACCAATAGGCGGAATATCTCCAGACGGGTTAAATGGCCTAACTCAGCGAAGCACTTGGCGGCTATCTCTGTCTGCATTGTTGCGTTCCTGGGGTTTAGATATTTCTATATTACTAGAAGTAACTTGTAGCCACAAAAAAGCTGTACTAATATATTTCCATGAAACTAGAAATATGGAATGAATGCAATGTCCCAAGAAGTTCTTGTAATGTTTGAAGAGGCGCTGGGCATGTTTGTATTGCTGGGCATCGAGCTGACAGCGTTATTTTTGGTAATTAGTTTTATTATTGGCGTAATTCAGGAATACCTGCCGTCAGGAAAAATCCAGGCTATTCTCAGCTCAAAGAATGGCCGTGGCTATTTTTCTGCGGCGATACTCGGTGGTCTGACACCATTCTGTAGTTGCTCAACCATTCCTATGCTGAGCGGCCTGTTGAAAGCCCGAGCCGGTTTTGGACCAACAGTCACCTTCTTGTTCACTTCGCCACTTTTGAATCCCATCATTATTGGCCTATTCCTTGTGACCTTCGGCCTTAATGTCACTCTGGTTTATGCCGCAACGGCACTGGTGGTTTCAGTGACTGCTGGGTATGTATTGGAGCGGCTCAACTTTGCTCGCTTCATTCGCCCGGAGGTATTGGAGGGGAACACTGGAAGCAGCTGCTCTGGTGCGAGTAAACCCAAAAAATCAGAGACTGGCGGCTGTGGTGTCATTGAATCTGCAACTACTTGTACAGAAGAGAAAGCTTGCAATGAACCCCTTCCCCAAGTCGCCGCTTGCGATGGTACCGTTGCGTTCAGTGCCGTGCAGGACAATCGCTGGGTGCGGATCTGGCGGGAAACCTGGAGCCAGTTTAAGAAAGTACTGCCCTATCTGTTGATTGGGATCGCAATCGGAGCTTTCACCTACGGCTTTATACCTGCAGATTTTATTGCAAAGTATGCTGGAACCGATAACCCTCTCGCCATCCCTTTCGCGGCAGTAATTGGGGTCCCGCTATATATCCGTGCTGAGGCCGTAATCCCCTTATCTGCGGCGCTGCTCGCAAAGGGCATGAGTATGGGGGCAGTAATGGCATTGATTATTGGCAGTGCCGGTGCCAGCCTAACTGAGGTGATCCTACTGAAGTCGATGTTCCGCAAACCAATGGTAGCGGCTTTCCTGCTAGTGATCTTCGGTATGGCAATTTTTGCAGGTCTGCTGTTCCACCTGTTTTTCTCATAAACCCCTGAACCACATGTAGGAGCAATGATGGACTTTGATAAAAATAATTTCAGTGCTGAAAATCACTTTGTGCGTAACAGCCCATCGGTACTAAAAAACATTTTTGGCACAGAGAAAGTAATCTCCTTCTGGGTAGCGGATATGGATTTTACCGTAGCCGATCCTATTAGAGCTGAATTGCAGAGGTTGGTAGATAGAGGGCAATTCGCCTACGAATTTTATCCCGAGGGGGTATTTCGAGCAATTAGCGGCTGGTATCAGCGGCGGCATAACCTATATCTGCAAACGGACAAATTTATACAGGTTACCAGCGTATTAACCGGGATTGCACTGTTAATCCGTGAGCTTACTAAAAAAGGTGATGCCGTTCTGATTCAACCGCCGGTCTATCACCAATTCAGCAAAGTGATCCAAAGTGCAGGCTGTAAAATTGTCAAAAGTCCATTACGTGTGAGTGATGCATACTACCGGATGGACTTTGCTGATCTGGAGAAGAAGCTTGAGGCTCCTGAGCTTAAGGTTATGGTCTTATGCAACCCGCACAATCCGGTTGGAAGGGTTTGGCAAAAGGAGGAACTGGAAAAGCTCCTGCAACTAGCTAATAAATATGATGTAACAATTATCAGCGATGAAATCCACGGGGATATTATTTATTCTGGATATCGATTTACCAGCTTGATGACTCTGGATTCTGATAAGCATGTAGCCTTGATCGGTTCTCCAGCCAAGACTTTTGGTATGCAGAGTATTTCCAACGGATACATCTATACCAAAAACAGCAAGCTATGGAAGATGGTAAATGATACGGCTGAATCCATGTACCTGAGTAATGGAAATGCCTTTACTACTTTTGCAACTATCGCCGCTTTTGAAAAAGGGGATGCCTGGCTGGATCAGTTGCTGGATTATCTTCAGGATAGTTTGAGGTGGATGAAACAGTTTCTGCTGGAGGAATTACCGGCAGTAAAAATGACTCCGGTACAAGGTACCTACCAGGTCTGGCTGGACTTTTCAAAAACAGGCTTTGAGGATAGTACGCTTATTGGGAAGTTGGCTGAGGCCGGTTTTGGTGCTGCACCTGGTACTTGGTTCGACAATGACGCAATCCAGTTTGCTCGGGTGAATTTTGCAGCACCTAGAGACGATATAAAGAAAGCATTCCTACGATTAAAAGAGGCTCTTACACAACCCAATACAAGCTTTGGTAGTAAATGTTGTGGCTGCTGTGATTAGGCCACTAGTCAAGCAGTCTCCTACCAGAAGGCTGTTTCTAAAGCTCATTTTTTTTGCTAGTAAGTATTTGGGCGGCCTCCATTGCCGCTCAAGAAATCCTTAAGGCTACCTGGTAGATAATGGTCCCAGCCACTTTTACACATATCCCAGCATTTCATCTCAGGAGATAGGCCAATATGGATAAAAGTAACCAGAGTTCCCTTATTCTCGTCAGAAAATTCGAAGCGCAGGGTGCTGCCCTTCCACTCCTCGGGATCATCCACGTTATCGGACACCATATTTGACTCGATGCATTCAAGTTCAATCAGTTTTTCTGGCTTCAAGGTTTTGGCGCGGAAAACCCAGTAAGACTCTCCCTTAAAACCGGTTTTGGCAGTGTCGCCCACCTTAAGAAAGGGTGCGCTTACCGGTGTCCACCAATGGGACATTTTTTCGGCTACCGCTTTGTAAGCATCTCCCCGGGAACTTGGGCTGAAAAAAGATGTGGTGTAGTTGGACATCACCGCTCTCCATAGGGTTGTCGAAATTGGCCAAGCAGAACATGCACTGAATACTATTTATCTTTTATCAATAGTCCAGAGACTTCGCCTTTGGGGTCCAGTTTTGTATGCAAGTTAATGAAAACTTTGTTATCCATTAAACCTTTCCGATAAGGCTCCTCGACAAGCCATTTCCCCATAATAAAACCGCTGTTACCCTCAGAGCATTTCTTTTCGAGTCCATGTTTATCCTTATCTGTTTTGGTAGCGGGCCAGTCGGGGACCATACCGGGTTGAGTTGGCATACCACAGATAGTTTGAATAATCGGGCCACTCGCTTTGCCAGGTTTGCAAATAGGTGGTTCCTTGCCACCGCCCGAACACTGGAGGTGGAAATGCGACATGGCGACTCCGTCCTGTGATAGATCGCTGTAACCAACCATAAAGCTCAGCATATGCGTCTGGTTGTTGTAGGCGCCGATTAAGAAACCATTGGCATCTTTGGGTGTTTGTGGATTGACTTTTTTACCGAGCATATTTTCATTAGCGGTAGTTAGCTCAGCTTTAAAGATCGTAAACCGCTTGTTATCTCCCGCATCAGACCAGGCTTTCTCGCTAGCACCATGTTTGGCAGTTGATGGATCTTTTTCCTTTTTATTGTGGCTATCGGCGGTTGTGAAAGTGGAATAGGCCAGTACAAGCATCGCCATTATTGAAAAAACGGCGATGGACAATGAATTCAGTTTCATTAACCTCTCCTCTTTATTAGATCAATATTGTCATTGCACGGTAGAAAATGGGATGCCAGCCCCTAAACAAGACTTATTCACCATGATGAATCGGTATAAATCCATGGAGTGGCTGGCGATAATTACTTTTAGCATATATGGGAGGTATTGGCCTTTTGGGGCCAATTTAGGAGACAGTATTTTTTACCCTAGGCATGTTTGGGACTGGGTGAACCCCGTAATGAGCAGACACCTAGCCTCATAGCGACCTACCGTCACAAGGGGGAATTAATCGGAAAATAAAGGGATATATCGCTGAAATTTATTAATAGAAGTATTCGCCAATTTTAAAAACTGGGTGCGGCGATTATTTATCCGTACCCAGTGGCTCTTCTATCTAGGGCAGGGTGCTATCACCCTGCGTCCTTCCAAACTAATTCCCGCTCCCGGGCATATAGAGGAATAAAGTTAAACCGAACTTCGGTACCACCCTCATCGCGTCGGCGGATATTCAGCTTTCCGTTCAGGTTGCTGGCGCGTTCCTGCATGATCGACATACCGAAATGATTGCGTTTTTCTGGGGCGCTGCTGATACCGATACCGTTATCGCGAATGCGCACGTTGAGGGATTGGTTATCGGCCTGGGTCAGGCTGATCTGCACCATGTCTCCCTGGGAGTGATAGACCGCATTTTGCGAGGCCTCGCGAACCAGCTGCAGCAGGTGAATTTCCTCATGCGGGGTGAGGGGAACCTCGTCCAGATGGTAGTCGAGCAGGACAGTGATCTGTGGATGCTGCTCGCGGTAAGCGAGAATAGATTGTTCCAGGATACTGCGCAGACCGCCGGGACCTATTTGCAGGCGGAATGTGGTGAGCAGTTCGCGTAGCTGGCGGTAAGAGGAATCCAGGCCTTCTTTTAACTCGGTGATAATTTCTTCCACCTTGGCCTTGTCTACCTGCTCACTGCGGTTGGCACGATTGAGCCGTGTCACCTGGATTTTCAGGTAGGAAAGGGATTGGGCCAGGGAGTCATGCAGTTCCCGCGCGATAATCGCGCGTTCATCCAGCAGGGCCACGCGGCGCTCCTGAGCCTCACGTTCATTGATGGCGATGGCAGCGGTGACGCTGTCGGCAAAGGTGGCCAGGCGCTGCTGCTGCTCATCGTCGAGATCGTTGCCCCGTGGCAGGGTGCACATAAGCACGCCGTAATTGCGCTTGTCCACCTCCAGCGGAAAACGGTATACGCGCAAATCGCCTTCATCGGAAGGGCCGCAGGTACTCACACACATACGGCACTCGCTACCACTGCAATGGCTGTTGCCGAAACCCTGGACCAGGTGTTCATAGGGGGCTTCGCCCTCAGGGGTCATCAGGCATAGGTCCAGGTTATTCAGGTCGGCAACATTGGCGAACTCCCCCAGCCACTGCCCCAGTTCTGCGCCAGCCAGGGGGCCCTCGCTGATGCGCCGCGCCAAACGGTACTGGAAATCCAGTGCTTCATGGCTCTTCTGCAGCTGTGCAGTCTTCAACTCTACGCGGTGGGCCAGGTCCCGGTGGGTCGCATGGATCTCATCGCTCATGTAGTTGATGGTGCGTGCCAGCACCCCCAGCTCATCCTCGCTGTCGATCTCCAGGCGATGCTGGTTAAAGTCCCCTTGTGCAATGCTCAAGGAGCGGTTGGTGAGCTGCTTCAGGGGCTGTTCTACGGAGCGGTGCAAGATATATAGGGACAGGTATACCAGTGCCACAATGGCAAACAGGGAGCCTACCTGAACCAGGCGCAGCAGGGTGATCTTCTCCTCGGCGATAGTCTGGTAATCGAATACCAGGGTATCCACATCGTCGATAAACGGCTCCAGGCGATCGGCAAGCTGTAGGGAATCCATTGCAGAGCGGCCCGCGGCAATGGATTCCAACAGTGGGCGGATCTCGCCTTCCCAGCTGTCGATAACTTTGCGGTAGTTACGTGCCGCGCGGAGATTGTCGCTGGCGCTGAAGTCAGAAATGCTCAATACACGCTCAAGGCGCCGCGCCACCCCATCCGCCAGTTCGGCGGTGGCCTCGATATCACCGGAAGGCGCCGTAGCCGCGAGCCTGTAGCTCATGGCACGCAGGGAGCCGGCCAGATTGACCGCGGCAGCATCATTTTCGGCGGCATCAGAGATGATGTAGGAAGCCATCATTGAACTCAGGGATACCAGCACGGTGAGCAGCATCAGGGTACCGATGCGGTAGACGATGGACTGTCGGATTCGGTTCAGCATATCTGGTTCACTTCGCTCTCGGGCGGCAATGGATGGCTCACTCATATTGTGCCGCGCGCTGGCAGCAAAAGTTGTGAGTACCACCAAAGAACGCCAGTTTTGCACAAATTTTGATCTATTGCTCGTTATTTGAGCGGAGCCCCAGCCACACCGGGGCTCGCGTACAACCTTATCCATCAGTTGGCGCCGTTTCCCTACCTATTCAGGGGTAGTTCGTCGCTTTTCTACCCCTTTTTGGTCAGGTGATCCCAGGAGTGGGGCCTTTTATATTCCCGTTAAACCGATGCTTTAACCGCATTCCGATGCCCTGGGAGTACCGCATGAGCCATTTCCTGGACCGACTGAAATACCTGAAGAAACAAAAAGAGCCTTTTTCCGGAGGACACGGGGAAAAGACCGACGACGATCGCAGCTGGGAAGATGGCTACCGTCGCCGCTGGCAGTTCGACAAGATCGTGCGCTCCACTCACGGGGTGAACTGTACCGGCTCCTGTAGCTGGAAGATTTACGTCAAAGACGGCCTGGTTACCTGGGAAACCCAGCAGACCGACTATCCGCGCACCCGCCCGGACCTGCCCAACCACGAGCCGCGGGGCTGCCCGCGCGGTGCCAGTTACTCCTGGTACATGTACTCTGCCAACCGTCTCAAGTACCCGAAGATCCGCAAGCGCCTGGTAAAGCTGTGGCGCGAGGCCAAGTTGAGGTACAGCGACCCGGTGGAAGCCTGGGCCAGCATCGTCGAAGACCCGGCCAAGGCGCAGTCCTACAAAGAGCGCCGGGGTATGGGCGGATTTGTGCGTATCAAGTGGGATGAGGTCAACGAGCTGATCGCCGCTTCCAACGTCTACACCACCAAGAAATACGGCCCTGACCGGGTGACCGGCTTCTCGCCGATTCCCGCCATGTCCATGGTGTCCTACGCTGCAGGCGCCCGCTATCTGTCATTGATTGGCGGCAACTGCCTGAGTTTCTACGACTGGTACTGTGACTTGCCGCCGGCTTCACCGCAGATCTGGGGTGAGCAGACCGATGTGCCCGAGTCTGCCGACTGGTACAACTCCAATTACCTGATCGTGTGGGGCTCCAATGTACCGCAGACCCGGACCCCCGACGCCCACTTCCTCAGCGAAGTGCGCTACAAGGGCGCCAAGACCTGTGTAATCACCTCCGATTACTCCGAGTGCTCCAAGTTTGGCGATACCTGGCTGGCACCGCGCCAGGGTACCGATGCGGCCCTGGCGATGGCCTTCGGCCACGTGATCCTGAAAGAATTCCACGTCGACAAGCCCAGCGCTTACTTCACTGAGTATGTGCGCACCACCACTGATATGCCGATGTTGGTGACCCTGGAAGAGCGCGACGGCAAGCTGGTGCAGGGCCGATTCCTGCGCGCATCCGACCTGGCGGAAGATCTCGGCCAGGAGAATAACCCAGAGTGGAAAACCATCGCCGTTAATCACGATGGCCAACTGGTTTCCCCGCAGGGTTCTGTGGGCTACCGCTGGGGTGAGCAGGGCAAGTGGAACATCGAACAGCGCGATGGACTCAACGGTGAAGAGGTGGAGCTGAAACTCAGCCTCAAAGATTGCGCCGATGAAATCGCCCAGGTGGCCTTCCCCTATTTCGGTGGCCAGACCCACGAACACGACTACTTCCAGCATACCGACCACAGCGATGTGATCGATTACAAAGTGCCGGTGAAATTCGTACAAAACAAAAACGGCGAAATTCTGAAAGTAGCCAGTGTCTACGACCTGACCCTGGCCAACTATGGTGTTGAGCACGGCCTCGACGATCCCAACTGCGCCCACAGCTACGACGAAGACAAGCCCTACACCCCCGCTTGGCAGGAAAAGGTGACCGGCTGTCGCCGCGAGAATGTCATCCAGGTAGCGCGTGAGTTTGCCAACACCGCTGACAAGACCCGTGGACGCTCCATGGTGATTGTGGGTGCCGCGCTCAACCACTGGTACCACATGGATATGAACTACCGCGGCCTCATCAATATGTTGATGATGTGCGGTTGTATCGGCCAGAGTGGCGGTGGCTGGGCCCACTATGTAGGGCAGGAAAAACTGCGCCCGCAAACCGGCTGGACCCCACTCGCTTTCGGCCTCGACTGGCAGCGTCCACCGCGCCATATGAACGGCACCTCCTTCTTCTACAACCATGCCAGCCAGTGGCGCTATGAGAAGCTGGAAATGGACGAAGTGGTCTCGCCCCTGGCCGATAAGAGCAAGTGGCAGGCTTCCATCATCGACTACAACAGCCGCGCCGAACGCATGGGCTGGTTGCCGTCTGCACCGCAGCTGGGAATCAACCCACTGCAACTGACCAAAGATGCCGCCGCAGCGGGGATGTCTGCCAAAGACTACACCGTGCAGCAGCTCAAGCGTGGTGCGCTCAAGTTCGCCAACCAGGATCCGGATAACCCGCAGAACTTCCCACGCAATATGTTTATCTGGCGCTCCAACCTGCTCGGCTCCTCTGGTAAAGGCCATGAGTACATGCTGCGTCACCTGCTCGGCACCAAGCACGGCCTGATGGGTAAGGACCTGGGCGAAGCTGGCGGTAAGAAGCCGGAAGATGTGGCCTGGCATGACACGCCCAGTGAGGGCAAGGTAGACCTGCTGGTGACACTGGACTTCCGTATGTCCACCACCTGTCTCTACTCCGACATCGTGCTGCCAACGGCAACCTGGTATGAGAAGGACGATCTCAATACCTCCGACATGCACCCCTTTATCCACCCCCTCACCAAAGCGGTGGACCCGGCCTGGGAAGCACGCAGTGACTGGGACATCTTCAAGGGCATCGCGAAGAAATTCTCCGAACTGACCGACGGCCACCTGGGGGTGGAGAAGGATCTGGTGACCCTGCCGATCCACCACGATACCCCCACCGAAATCGCCCAGCCATTCGGGGTCAAGGCCTGGTGGAAGGGCGAGTGCGACCTGATTCCCGGCGTTACCGCGCCGAGCATGATCGAGGTGGAACGCGACTACCCCAATACTTACAACCGCTTTACCTCTATCGGCCCATTGCTGGAAAAACTCGGCAACGGCGGCAAGGGCATCAGCTGGAACACCGATGACGAGGTGGACTTCCTCAAGAAGCTCAACCGCACCTGGAAGGATGAGACTGCCCGCGATGGCCGCGCGCGTATCGACAGCGCGGTAGATGCTGCCGAGATGATTCTCTCACTGGCCCCGGAAACAAACGGCCAGGTAGCGGTGAAGGCCTGGGAAGCCCTGGGCAAGATCACCGGTCGCGATCACACCCATCTGGCCAAGCCTAAGGAAGACGAGAAGATCCGCTTCGCCGATATCGTGGCGCAGCCGCGCAAGATTATCTCCTCGCCCACCTGGTCCGGCCTGGAAGATGAGCATGTGAGCTACAACGCCGGCTACACCAACGTGCACGAGATGATTCCCTGGCGCACCATCACCGGCCGCCAGCAGTTCTACCAGGATCACGAGTGGATGCGCGACTTTGGTGAGAATCTTTGTGTGTACAAGCCACCGATCAATTTGAAAACCGTGCAGCCGGTGCTGAACCAAAAGCCCAACGGCAACAAAGAGATCCTGCTGAACTGGATCACCCCACACCAGAAATGGGGCATTCACAGCACCTACTCCGACAACCTGCTGATGCTCACCCTGTCCCGCGGTGGTCCCATCGTATGGATGAGTGAGAACGACGCCAAGCTGGCAGAGGTTGAGGACAACGACTGGATCGAGATCTTCAACGTCAACGGTGCCATCGCCGCCCGCGCGGTGGTGTCCCAGCGGGTGCCCGACGGCATGGCCATGATGTACCACGCCCAGGAGCGCATCGTGAATACACCGGGGGCGGAAACCACCGGCACCCGTGGCGGCATCCACAACTCCGTAACCCGCGCCGTGATGAAACCCACCCATATGATCGGTGGCTACGCACAGCAGTCCTATGGCTTCAATTACTACGGCACTGTGGGCTGCAACAGGGATGAGTTTGTGGTGGTCAGGAAAATGAACAAGGTCGACTGGCTGGATGGCGAAGACGTCAAAGAGCCGACGCGAGAGGAGGTATAGCAATGAAAGTTAGAGCCCAGATCGGCATGGTGCTGAACCTCGATAAATGTATCGGCTGCCACACCTGCTCAGTGACCTGTAAAAATGTGTGGACCTCCCGCGAAGGGGTCGAGTACGCCTGGTTCAATAACGTCGAGACCAAGCCCGGTGTCGGCTACCCCAAAGAATGGGAGAACCAGGACAAATGGAATGGCGGCTGGGTACGCAAGCAAAATGGTAAGTTGCAGCCCAAGATCGGCGGTAAGCATCGGGTACTGGCCAACCTGTTTGGCAACCCGGATATGCCGGAAATCGATGACTACTACGAGCCATTTGATTTCGACTACCAGACCCTGCACAAGGCGCCGGAGCAGAAGCACCAACCGGTGGCCCGCCCGCGCTCGCTGATCAGTGGCGAGCGCATGGAAAAAATTGAATGGGGCCCCAACTGGGAAGAAATTCTCGGCACCGAATTCGAGAAACGCAGAAAGGACAAAAACTTCGAGCAGGTGCAGGCCGACATTTACGGTGAATTTGAAAACACCTTTATGATGTACCTGCCGCGCCTGTGCGAACACTGCCTCAACCCGGCCTGTGTCTCTGCCTGTCCCAGCGGCGCCATCTACAAGCGTGAAGAAGACGGTATCGTCCTGATCGACCAGGACAAGTGTCGCGGCTGGCGCATGTGTGTGTCCGCCTGCCCCTACAAAAAGATTTACTACAACTGGAAAACCGGTAAATCCGAGAAGTGTATCTTCTGCTACCCGCGTATCGAAGCGGGCCAGCCCACCATCTGTTCCGAGACCTGTGTAGGTCGTATCCGCTACCTGGGGGTGCTGCTCTATGACGCCGACCGCATCGAAGAAGCTGCTGCGGTAGAAGACGAAAAAGCACTCTACCAAGCCCAGTGCGATATCTTCCTCGACCCCAGCGATCCTAAGGTTCAGGAAGCCGCCCGCGCCGAAGGTATTCCCGAGGCCTGGCTCGAAGCTGCGCAAAATTCTCCTGTCTACAAAATGGCGATCGACTGGCAGATCGCACTGCCGTTGCACCCCGAGTACCGCACCCTGCCCATGGTTTGGTATGTGCCACCCCTGTCCCCGATCCAGAATGCGGTTCAGGCAGGCCAAGTGGAAACCGTCACTGTGGGTCGTGGCGCCGAGATCCCCGATCTTTCCACCCTGCGTATCCCGCTGCAATACCTCGCCAACCTGCTCACCGCCGGCGACGAGAAGCCAGTGGCCCGCGCCCTGGAACGCATGATTGTGATGCGCGCCTATATGCGCGGTATTCATGTGGATGGCATACAGGAGCGCGAACTGCTGGAAGAAGCGGGCCTGACCGTACAGCAGGTGGAAGAGATGTATCGCTATATGGCCCTGGCCAACTACGAGGACCGTTTCGTAGTGCCTTCAAGCCACAAGGCCTACGCCGAGAATGCCTACGACATGAAATCCTCCTGTGGTTTCAGTTTCGGCAACGGCTGTAGCACCGGCAATGACAGCACCAATATTTTCGGTGGCAAGCAACAGGCGGTGCGCGAAGTAATACCCGCCAAAGTGGTCGACTAAGGTCGAGCGGAGAAAACCGATGAAAGTATTAAACCTGATCGCCCGCCTACTGGATTACCCATCCGATGAGCTGGTGGCGCACTTGGATGAGTTAACCAACTGGGTGGCGGAATCCGAGGATCTGGATGCCCCCCTGCGCGACATGCTGTTGGCATTTATCTCCCACTACGAGCGTATGGATGCGCTCGACTGGCAGAGTGAATACGACGGCCTGTTCGAGCGCGGCCGCGCCGTATCCCTGCATATCTTCGAGCATATTCACGGCGAATCCCGCGATCGCGGCCAGGCCATGGTAGATCTGACCGCGCGCTATCGTAGTGCCGGTCTTGAACTGAATGAACGCGAGTTACCGGACTACCTGCCCACCTATCTGGAGTTCTGCGCAACCCAGGGTGAAGAGGCTTACGGCTGGGTACATGACATCACCCATGTCATCGCCTTGTTGAGCGCGCGCCTGTCCAAGCGCGACAGCCCCTATCACTTGTTGATGGACTCACTGCTGCTGATGGCAGGCGTTTTTGTCGATCTGACTGCACTTAAGGAAGAAGTGGCCAACGAGGAACGCGACGACACCCCGGAAGCCCTGGACAAAATCTGGGAGGAAGAGGTGGTCAGTTTCACCGGCGCCAACCAGTGCGACCAGTCGATAACGAGGCCGAGTGCCACCCAGCTCCGCGATGGCCAGCCCCTCACCTGGGCTGCCGATGCGGCGCAGAATTCTGCCCAGCCCGCACCACAGGAGTAACAAGATGAACTATCTAAATACGCTGCTCTTTGCCATCTATCCCTTTGTCGCCCTGACGGTGTTCCTGGTGGGGAGTCTGATCCGTTATGACCGCGACCAGTACACCTGGCGCACCGGCTCCAGTCAGTTATTGGAGCGCAAACAATTGCGCATCGGCAGTTACCTGTTCCATATCGGCGTGATCGCCATTCTCGCGGGCCATTTTGTCGGCCTTCTCACGCCCAAGGCGGTATGGCACTTCCTGGGCATTGAAGCTTCCACCAAGCAGATGATGGCCATGGGCATTGGTGGTTTCTTCGGGGTGATCTGCTTTATCGGCCTTACGATCCTCATTAAGCGCCGTCTCACCAACCCGCGCGTGCGCGCCACCACGTCCAAGATGGACCTGACCATACTGCTGATGCTCTACGCCCAATTGATCCTCGGTTTGATCAGCATCGCAGTGTCTGCCGGTCATATGGACGGTGCCGAAATGCTCAAACTGATGGCCTGGGCCCAGTCCATTGTCACGCTGGATGGTGCTGGTGCAGCTGCCGCAATCAGCGGAGTGAACATCATCTACAAACTGCATATTTTCCTCGGCATGACCCTGTTCCTGCTGTTCCCCTTCAGTCGCCTGGTGCACGTATGGAGTGTTCCAGTGCAGTACTTCCGCCGCAATTACCAGGTAGTCCGCGCCAGAACAGCGCGCTAACCCCTGCAATCATTAAATGGCCCGCCACTGGCGGGCCCAGTGTGGAGTTGAGTCATGAATACATTACTGGCCACTGATGCTGCCGGCGGCGAATTTGAAATGGCCGAGGTAGTGGCCGTCAATGGAACTGAAATCCCTGCAGACCTGATTTACCAGGAGATGCAATACCAGCCCGCCGACTCACCGCGCCAAGCAATTTACTGCGCCGCGCGCGCACTGGTAATCGGCTGGCTTTTGCGTGAGCGAGCCGCCGGGCAGGGCCTGTGTGAAGCGGATGAAGACCTGCACAGCGAGGCATTCGATCGCGCAGTGGCGGACCTTCTCAAAGGCGAGTTACAGGTGAGCCCGGCCAGTGAAGCCGAGTGCCGTGCCTACTTCGAAGCCCACCCGCATAAGTTCCGCTCCGACCCCCTCGCCGAAGTGCGCCATATCCTGATACCGGCGGCACCGGATGACTCCGAAGCCTGCGCCAAGGCGCGCACCGCTGCAGAGGAAATGCTGGAGCAGATCCGCGCAGATGCCAATCCGCTGCAAGCCTTCGCCCAGCTGGCCCAGTCCCACTCTGCCTGTTCCTCCGCCGAAGCCGGCGGCAGCCTCGGCCAGGTAGGACGCGGCGATACCGTCGCCTCTTTCGAGCGCGCAGTGTTTGAGCAGGGCACTGGTTTGGTTGCAGAGCCAGTGGAGACACCCTACGGCGTGCACTTGATTTATGTAGAGCAGTGCGAGCCGGGCCGCCCATTGGAATACGAATATGTCGCAGAGCGAATCGAAGAATACCTGACCGAAAAACGTCGCCGCCAAATGACCAGCGACTACCTGCAACAGATGGTGCAAACCGCGCAAATATCCGGCCTGGATTTATCGGGGGAGGCCCACTGAGGTGGCAGAGATTCGCCAACTCTTCGCGCGCAATCGCGCCTGGGCAGAGGAGAGGACGGCAAAGGACCCGGAATTTTTCCAACGTCTGAGCCGTCTGCAGGTTCCCAAGTATTTATGGATCGGCTGCTCCGACTCCCGCGTGCCCGCCAATGAGATTGTGGGCATGGCACCGGGGGAGCTGTTCGTTCACCGCAATATCGCCAACGTGGTGGTACACACAGACTTTAATTGCCTCTCGGTGCTGCAATACGCCGTAGAAGTACTCAAGGTGGAACACGTGGTGGTGTGTGGCCATTACGGTTGTGGCGGTGTACAGGCCGCCATGGGTCACAGTGAATGTGGCTTGGTGGATAACTGGCTGCGCCATATCAAGGATGTCTACGCTCACCACCAGCAAGAGCTGGAGTCCCTCGATGAAGAATCGCGCGCAGCGCGCTTGTGTGAATTAAATGTGATGGCACAGGTACAAAACCTGGCCATGACCAAGATAGTGCAGCACGCCTGGGACCGAGGCCAACGCCTCAGCCTGCACGGCTGGATCTACGATATTCGCGATGGCCTGATTCGAGACCTGGGTATGCGGATGGATGACCGTGGCCGGGTGCCGGAGATTTATCATGTTTATGGTGAGGTGAAAGAGGAGGGGTGAGAATTAACTGCGTCTCATAATTAGATAATTTCCAGTCCATTGGAGATTTCTGAGAGCTATTCGCAGCTATTAGTTAAATTTCATCTATTTTATTTGATAAATTAACGTGATACTTGTTGGCCATTGATGATACAGATATCGCCAATATTCCCATCCACACATTAAAGCTTTGATAAATCACGAACGATTCTGCTAATGTCGCAATCCGATAGGGCTACATATTGAATGATATTTTTCAGCAGCTGGTTCTTAATCGCATCATCAAACACGTACTGAATTAACTTAATTGTGCTGATTTAGACTTTTACTGCTTAATAAATTGAGCTTGCCTTAATGTAGATAGAACTAGAAATGGTACTGTGCTCCAAGAGAGGCTGAGTGGGATGAATCGGCGGGATCATTTAGAAGCCCTTTTATCATAAATCGTGTAGACGTATTTTTGCTAAGATTGTATTGAAGACCCACTCCATATTGAGGCCGTGTACTCCTAGCGCTATCACTATCCTTAGTTATTAAGTTGGGGTTGCAGCTGACCTCATTTATACAGCCACCACCTGTTTCATACTGTACATGAGCCTCAACTTCCCTTGAGATTACTCCTAAACTGCCAATTAAGCTCAAGTTGTTGTAGTTTTTAAATGTATATCTTCCTAGAAAATCAATTCGTAGGTATTTGAGTTGAGCCTCACTAACGCCGTCTAACAAGCCGATAGCTGAATCAGAAAAGTGTTCTTTCTCATCTTCACTTTGGGAGTATCCTGCCTCAATTGAAAAATTGGGATGGAACTCATACCCTAAATAAGCCCCCCACGAACTGTATGACGTAGCTAGTATTTCCGATGATTGATATTGCTGGGAAAACTTCATATCGCCGGATAAAGTCACTGCATTAATGCTGGGTGTTAGGTTGCCATCAATGGAATCGTACCGATGTTCCAGTCCTACATAAAAGTTACTATTTGCATAACTTTCTGAAGCAGTACCAACTAATAGTATAGATGCGGTCATTAATTTTAATAAGTTCATATTTTATCCATTTATATGATGCTTTTGAATCAAATATAATGTAGAGAATCACTGGGCTTACTTTATGTGACAGGATAGCCGACACTTGCTAAGTGCCACAATTAACTAAGTAACAGAATATCGATTTATAAACTATAAGTAAATTAACAATATTTTTACTCTGAAGATATTATACATCTTCCTGTGATTTTCAAAACCATCGTCCCTACTTACTGTGTTATAAATTTTGTATTACTTCTATTTCTGGCCAATTGCTTTCACAGAGGTTTGGCCGAGAGGCTGACTTACGAAAAAGCTCATGCTCTGCTCTATACATGTTAAGGAACTCTTCATCACCAGAGCGAAGGCAGGCTCTCATATTAGCTAGGCGGTCAGCGGCTTTAACTAGCGAAGCAATCTCTTCTGACATGGAAACCCTTGACATTTTTTGATATGTTGCAGACTTTCATATTTTTCTGGTTTCTCCAGGCTTATCGCTGAGTATGCACACATATCTGGATACAAACTCACCAAAGAAAGCTTCGATCACCTCAGCTGTTACATCGATATCCTCAATCACGCCGTGAAGAAACGCTATTACTTCAGCTTCTACGCTATACCCGCTAGCGATCTTTGATACTTCATTAAGATGAACCGAATATGGGAAACTACCATACTTCTGATCTCCGTGTGCTTGGATAGAGAAACTCCGTGCTTTATTTCTCATATTTGCCCTTTAGTGTGATAGTGTCTAATTCTTTGCATAATTGGCTTGTCTGGGAAGTTGTATAGTAACTACACTTGGATGATTTTATTTTCAAGGAGCGCTTCCTTATTTATGAGTGCCAAAAATTAATGAACATGGCTCAACCTATTCACGGAAGTGGTCGGTTTCGGATGGGGCTAAAAATCCGGCGTGATACGAGCGCACTGGCCCATTCACAGCCCAGTTCGGATATTAATTTAAGCCTTCGAGTAATTAAATGGAGGAGCGTTCTGGTTTTTTCAGGACAAGCAATACTACGGTGTATTGAGTTTAGCCACAGACGCCTCAACAGAAGAGAGGACATTTTCCACACGTAAGCGCAACCTCTCGACCTGTGTAACTGTTTCACGAGCTCCGACTTCACCGTACCAAAAAAAGTGATTGCCAGGGACGCGAGCGTTTAGCGCACCAGAGGTTGCGTAACTAAATTGATCCATTAAGTTTTGCCAATTCTCGGGATCAATTTTTTCAGATTTTGACAAAGCAGGAAGAGCGATATTTCGATATAAATGCTGAACCTGATAGAGCCCCCAATTACCTCGATCAGTCAGTGCGTGGTCATTGTCTAGCACTTTATTACCAGAGATTGTGACGACCATGGGGAAGTCAGTAAATTTAAGGGCTCCTGTATCGGCAATTGCCCAATCCAGATCCTGCACAAAGTTACCCTTTTCATAGCGAGACGCAATCATAATCGCATTTAGGGCTACTGGAATTTCTCCGAGTACATCACTTTCGAACGTCTCCCAAGGAATAATAACGTGCCCGTTCATCTTGTTCTGAGCAGTCACGTACCTCTTAAACAACTCGTAGAATTGTGGCGCTTTCGAAAGCCCATTTGTTGATTTTGAGATTGCACCCGGTGCGGCCAGTAGCAAAGGGATAGGTGGGGTTGATGCAATTGAAACGTAAAGGCTCATATCCAGCCCGGCCGCCTGTGAAGCCTCGTAAACTGATTGAGTAATCTGCCCGCCTGCGCTCCAGCCAAGAACAATGATCTCATTCGAAAGACCATGCTTGTCCACATAGTATTTGGCGACCGCAGCCACTTGCTTGCCCCAATCACGAATCGAGAATGCGGGGTAGACCTTGGAATATACCTTGTTTCCTGTCGGATAAGACGCGCCAAGAAAAGAAAAACCTTTCTGTCCAAACCAATAGGCCAGAAAATCCTTCTCGTCGCCGTCGGGGTAGCCATAGCTGACACGAGCTAAATGAAACCCACCCGGAACGAAGATCACCAGAGGTTTTTGCGGATCGCCGGCCTTGAAATAATTCAGTGTTTCTATGCCGTTGGCTAGTAGCATCTCCTCACCTGGGTAAAGGCGAGCATTTACCTTGGTTTTTTCGACCGTCCAACTCTGCACAGCCTGGGCTCCCAAAGAGATTAAAGAAAAAAAGAACGCATGTAACAACTGGATATATAGCCTCATTTTTAGGCTCCTATATGGGCTTAATACCTATTTATAGGCTTTTCTCGTTATTAATCACTGAAATAGTTCTTTCTATAAATCTTCTATAAGCTTTTTTGGGGAGGAATGGAGATTTGTTATTTACATTGAATTTTTCCACAATGTCCTTAACTTGTGTATCAATCATTATTTCTTCCATGCTCATCCCTTTTTGATGAAGCTCTTGAATTTTGTTTGTCCACTCGAAAGTATTTTTCCTAAATTCAAGTAATGAGGATTTACTTGATGGAACACCATGCCCCGGTATTATCAAGCTTTGATCATCACCTAGATTTAAAATAGCATCAATCGCTTCATTAAAGCCTTTAATTCCGCCAGAATAAAATGTTGGGTGCCAGCTAGTATCGAATACATCACCGACAAATATAGAATTACTTTCCTTATGGTAATAGATATTGTCGATTTCTGAATGAGACTTGACTTTAATGTGAGTAAAGCCATCTAAGTTAAAGGTATTCTCTATAAGTTTTCCACCTTGCTTTTTGAAGTACTCGTTTCCACCGGTGTGGTCAGAATGTGCGTGTGTGTTTAAAATGAAAGAGATTGGCTCGTTGTGAATTGACTGAATCGCTTCATTTAATCCACTTAACTGATTATTTCCTGGCATAGGGTCAATTAATACCAAGCCATCTTCCGTTGCTATTAAGCCAATATTCGTCTCATACTCTTTTCCACTCAAGATGTGCAACTGTTCAGATATTTTTTGTATACTAACGCCGCTTGATAAAGCCGTAGAGCTAATGAATAGAAATAAAATGGAGATCAGAATTCTAAATCCTTTCAAAACTAATCCTCTTGCACTGTGGTAAATGGTTCTTTAGTGTGTAACGACTTTGTCAGTTGCACTTTGGATAGGGAATGGTATTGGACTGCATTGGTAAAACGTTAACTGCACAAAGTTGCTAGCCGTAGCTATTCAGAAATCAACTCATTAGATAGTGAATATCTATCTCTTTTTATAAAATTATACCCTGAATCATACCTGTAATTATATTTAGCTATTCAACAATTATTCTACGCTAATTCCTATTTCATCAATAGGGTAAGCCGGCATACTTTTGAGCACAATCTAGTTCCTTGATGAAGGCAATGTAGGATATTTAAATAACCTGTTACGTAAATTAATGTTGGCTGATGAGAGCTAGCTATTTCATTGAATGAAAACCTATATTATTTCCTTCGGTATCTTGGGCTATCGCGATAAAACCATAATCTCCGATAGACATTTTAGGTACTACTAGCTTGCCACCTGCGGTCTCGACTCTGGCCAGTTCAACAGAACAATCTTCGCTATCAAAATACACAAGAGTGCTATTGCCTCCAGCTTCAACACCATCCATTTTACAAATTGCTCCGCTTGCACCCGGCTCTTGTTTCATTGGAAATGCCCACATCTCGGGCTGGGGAAAATCTTTTACTTCGTCGGGATTGTCTAGTCGAGTTAACTCCTGCTTGAGAACAGCCTCATAAAAGGACTTTGCGCGTACCATATCATTTACATAAATTTCAAACCAACAAACTGCATTTGTATTCATTTGAGTATCCTCACTGTTAAGTACCTAAGTATGGTTTGTATTTCTAGAGATATAACGAAGTTTTAGAAAGATTATTCATATTTTACGTTGGCGCGGAGCTAGACTCTAATTGGCTAGTAAGGCCAATAAACCCGTCGCCTTCAGCCAACACTATTATGAGTCAATTTTACGCGCAATAATGAAAACTACCATATTATGCATTCCATGCTGCCATTGAATTTCAATGGTAAAACCAGCGTCTTGAATTTCTTTCGCTAATTTTACTTTTGTTAGGATGAAGACATCGGGCATTATGCCCATGAATTTTCCCAGAGGCGCTAAGAGCTTAATAAACCGTATATAGGAATTGCCCATACAAACGGTACTACTCACGAAAACACCGCCAGGCTTGAGGATTCTAGCAGCTTCTGCCAAAACATCTTTTCTATCTGGTAGTAAATGAATAACATTTAAACCCAATACTGCATCAAAACTCTCAGACTCAGCATTGAATTCGGTTAACGTACCTCTGGTAAATCTAATATTATCGATGCAGGCTTCCCTGGCCTTAGTTCGACCAATCTCAAGCATGTTTTCAGATATATCTACCGCTTCAATATGTTGCACATACGGAGCATGGTAAATCGCCGTAGTCCCTGTTCCGCAGCCAAACTCCAAAATATTCATATCGGGCGTAAAGAATTTTTGGGTATCTGAGAGCTTCTTCTGATAACTTGCCTCGTCAGAAATAGGGCTCCGAGCATATTCCTCTGCTTTTCTATCCCAGAACTTATCAGACCTAGTCATATCAGTTCCTATATAAACGCCAAGGCGTTATCGACGCTGTTTTTTACTCCCTGATTCATAAAGCCTCAAGCTGCGGACCGAAGCGTCCGAAAGCCCAAATATTTTAGGTTTTTAAAACCCATTAAGGACACCCCACAACTTATCCCAGCGTTCAAGCTTTTCATCGGCACTCAAGAGTCTTGGCTGAATTTGAATAGGATTGCCAAGTTGATTCACGTCTTCCAATAAATTGGAATTTACTGCCCCGCGAAGCTGACCATTTATATTGCAGCCTACGGCTAGTAGTTCATTACAAGATTTGCAATGGTAGAAATTAGCAAGCTGATCACCATTTCTTTTGGTTGAAATCCCATCACCAATGAAAGCCACTGACATATTCGGATCACTTATAATAAGTGACGGGTTGGCTTGGCAATAATTACAATCGCAAATGCGCGGATTCAAACCTTCGATCGGTCCAGCTAACTGAACTTCAATCCGCCAACGGTTACATTTACACGACCCCTTAAAGAGCATAATAATTAGTGCCAATTACGATGAAAGATACGCTTGCCTCAATTGCCGGAGGCTACTGACGCATTTTTTGCCGGTATTGTGGCAAAAAAAGGTGACAGCAACCGGGGATCAGATTGCAGGCATTTGGTACGCCCTGCATAGGCGTGAACTAATAGGGTGAAACTTCCCTGTAGGAAGATCACCATTTAATGGCATTCCATTAAATGCTAACTACTAGCGAATGGCAACTGCAACATAGAGAGAAAGAGGCCATTAGCAAAACTACCAGCTGATGAACAGAAATGTCATATAAAGCTTAACCTAAAGGCGAGTTGGCCAAGGACGCCGGAGCCATGTGATCCAATGGGTAGAGTAAATGATGCAGTTGTGTAGTGGAAGTTCACATTCTTATCTGGGGAGATCTGTTTAACCTACTATTGCTGAAGCTGCCAGCGTGGTCGCAGACCCATAAGTAGGCCCACCCGCCACCATCGCGGGGGTAGAACAAAGTGGTGGAACACACCAGCACCTCGGTCAGCATTACCAAAGTGATTTGGCAGAACTTAGCCGACAGCATAGTAGCCTAATGCCAAGATTAATACCTTGATCATGGTGAAGGCTTGAACCTAAATCCATGGGTTAGAAGACAGGGCTAGCCTACCGATATGTTTCCAATCGGATATAAAGTTGAGGTAGCGCACTGACATGGCACTCGACTCAAATGAAGACCTGCTCGACACTATCGTTGAGTAGAAATGCATTACGGATTGGGAAACGCCCATTGCGAAACCGCACGATGGGTGGTGTAGGGGCCGGTAGTTAGAAGCTACCGGCTACCCGATTTATATCCTTAGCTAAATAGTGGCACATCATCATGGATGTTCGACCAAAGTGGTTTTTCTGAGGTATACACTTGGATCTGTGGTGCTAGCTCATCAGTATAATTTTTAATTATACCTAGTGGTAAAACAAAATCTTCCGGGAAATGCTTTCCGTTAAAAAGGTGAGTTGGTGTTCCACATGTGGAGCAGAAATTTTTGTATGATTTTTCGGTAGCTTGGTAACTGATAACCGAGTCTTCACCTTTAGATAATGAGAATTGTTCTTTTGGAACAACAACATATGTACTGTGATCAGAGCCTTGTAACTTTCTACACATGGAGCAATGACATTTCACTACTGTCTTAATAGGAAGATCAAATTCCCAAGCTACAGAACCACAATGACAGCCGCCTTTTATTTTATTCAATTTCGCATCTCCGTGAAATATAACCGTTGATTATGTTCATTTATTTTATTTTTTTCGGTTTAAGATAAGGCTACATGTTAAACGACATATAATATATGATACAGATCATATTAAATTGTGGGCACATAAGAACTCATGCCTTATACAAAAGAGCATAAGGAAATTACTCGCAGACGAATTCTTGAAAGCGCATTCAGGCTTTTTACGGTCAAGGGTTTTGATGGCGTTACAGTGGATGGAGTGATGAAAGATTGCGGGCTCACCAGAGGAGCGTTTTATGCTCATTTTGACAGCAAGGCGGTGTTGTATCGTGAGTCCTTAAAATTTGCAGTCAATGGCACTAAGCTTGCTGAACTTAAACCAGATGGCACTACCGATAAGGAATGGCTATGCCTACTACTTGACGGATACCTTAGCTTAGAGCATGTGCGGGGTGAATACCCATGTCCACTTGCATTTCTAGCTACGGATATAACCATGCAGGATGAAGAAACAAAAGCAACTTATGCAAGCATCTACGATGGCATGAACAAAGCAATTTTGGAATACGCTAAAAGCTATGTTGATTGCGACGAAGATGATATTTTGTCAGTAACTGCAATGCTCATTGGTGCAGTAGCCATAGCAAGAATCATAGGTAACGAGAGTTCCGTTACAAAATTATTGCAAGCGTGTCGCCAACAGGCGGGGTTGAAATTGGGTGGAATATAACGCTGCATACATGGGCGGTCGAAACAAAGTGAAGCGGCGTATAGGCCGCGCCAAACCGCGCTATTTGCAGAAGAGTACTGCGCTTGTATGGTTGATTAAATACAACCCTCCGCCAATATTAATTGACTATTAGTTGTCTTGTGACGTATCTCAAATAGATCCTGTGCTTCTGGATCAGCTAAAAATTCTTTTGCTTTTTCAGTTGATGGAAATTCCAATATCACTAACCTCTCCGGAATCCAATTGCCTTCCATTTTTTCTGGAATCACTCCTTTTACAATGTATCTGCCGCCATGCTTTTCAATAAATGCCGGTATTTTTTCAGCGTATTCTAAGAAGCTCTCTAATACTTTAATTGAGAAATCTAAAACCAAATACCCTTTCATTTGCATTTACTCTATAATTTCTTTTGATGCATAATGCTGCGCTCAGCCGCGGATAACCTTGTGTGCTTTATTCAAGGTAATGGGAACGCAGCGACCACACATAAAGTGCACAAAGTTAGCCGTTGGCCTGCAACGCATTGTTATGATTCTTGCCGGTTATTTTGTTTCTCAATTTCCTCGACCTTCCTATGCAACTCAATTAGAGAAGTAGAAATCTCAGTTAGAACAGGATTTGATTTAGAGTGGTTCCTTATTTCTTCTTCTCTCAATCCTAACTTAGAATCAATATAACCCAGTACCAAAGAGCAGAATACGAAGACAACAAGAATTATTGGGATAGATACATAGGGAAATTGAAAAACTAGATCTGTGAAGGTGTTTTCTCCAAAAGACTTGATGAAAACGAAAATTATTAGCAAAAACTGAATATAACCGATATACATCTTTGAACGATCTATATAGACCTTCCATCGAATTAAGGTTCTTTTATTTAACTTATTTCTCAATTGACCTCCCAGGTCATAACGCCGCCAACAGCGGCCGAGTGTAGCGCGGTCCAGCACCAGCTTATTGGTGCGATGCTGCTCGGCCTAGTTATAGCTTTTCGATTTCATTAAATGTTGCCGCTAACTCTTGCAGCTCTCCTGTTTCGTGAAGCCACAAAAACACGCCTTTTAGGAAGTGCTCCGATTCTTTGATGAAGATCATTTGATCGCCTAGGCCGTTGCTTGCAATTGCCACTGCTTCTTCTGGAAAATTACCGAAACCTTTACATGACTCAGTTTCGTTGATTATGTGATTGCAAGTACTCGAGAGCCTCTCTCTATCTGATGTATCCTTAATCGGATAGAACTCCCAGTCATCTTCTTCCGTTGACGCTTCGCCACCATTATCCAATTTCATTGCTTCACGATATTCGTGTGGCAACTTAGCTCCGAGCTCTTCTTCAGTTTGGGCTAATTGTTCTTCTGATAAGTTAAAAGGCACTTATCTCTCCTTAAGTATAACGCCGCCAGCAGAGGGTAGAGCACGCAGTACTGGCCTTGTATGGTTGTTCCTGCTCAATTCTGATGTTGAAAACCCATTTCGCTAACGGGTAAATTGAGACCCACCTTCGGCGGCCACCGAAGGCTTTGTTTGCCACAGTTCGTTGTATTGCCGGCTCTTAAAAGACCGATAACAAGTAGGAACGTGACAGACACTCACTAGGCATAACTCGAATAGTCATGTGGGCCTCGAGCCCGAATAACAAGGTAGAGATAGCTTATCTTATGGAACCTCAAGAGATCAATGTCGGTATCGATACTGGCAGCAAGCAACTCGATATTTTTGTGAGACCAACTGGCCAATTCTTTAGTGTTACCAATGATAAAAATGGTATTAAGCACGACATTAAACGACTGCAACCCCTTAAACCCAAAAGAGTACTTATCGAGTCCACCGAAAGGCTAGAACTGGAGTTTGTCTGTGCTGCCCACAAAGCGGAATTGCCGATTATTGTTTGCAATATCATCCCAAATTAAAGCAGATGTTTAAGCGATTAGTCGACGCTGGCAAACCCAAAAAATTGGCTCTCATTTCCTGTATGAGAAAGCAACTTACCATCCTGAATACCATGGTGGAAAATAAAACCTACTAGGATGAAAATATGGCTTAAAGGCTTGACGAGCAACCATAGTCACTTGTTATGTGATATGTCCTCGTAGCAGTTGGCATGTGAGTACCGGACTGGGGGATGCTTCGGTTAGCACTTGGGTGTTGCCTTCGATGATCATGAATCTCTGGGCGACTCGTAAGCTGATCAAGCAATTCCAAGGGAAGTTGAAGGACTTAGCCAAAACCGATACCCGGAGGCGGTTCGCGTTATTGCCTCCAGTAAAACCGAGGTCCACGCCGGCCGTCCGCCTCATTCACCACTCACGAGTAATTGCAGGTCCTCCGGATTCCCTTCGATAAGGCGGCTAAGGGATTCGGCGCGCGCGATCCGGCCGTTTCTTAGCGTGTACAGACTGATTACCTTGATCGTGAGCTGTTGGCCATCTTTCGCCGTCGCATGCACCAGATGCATGTCAGCTATCCGATCGCCCTCGCCAATCACGGAAAGGTAGTCGAACCTGACGGCCGAGTACTCCATTCGGAACAAATTGATACGCGAATCGAGTTGGGATCGGCCAATCGTTGTGTCGTCGATAACCTGCACGAAGTCTTCGGTAAAGTAGCGGTCGGTGACCTTAGAATCAGCGTTTGGATCACATACCGCTTTGGCCATCTCATCCAGAAACGCTTCGGCCTGTTCACTATTCATTTTTCGATTCTTCTCCGTTCGCGTCCGATTGTGGTCGAACGCATGGACAGACATCTACCACTGTCTAACGTTAAGGTTGACCGAGCCGTCATGCAGCTCGCAAGAATTTAACAAACTAGGCGAAGCCTATCCCGCGAATTTGATTATAGCGGCTTCGGGCCAGTGCTCAGTTATGCGCAAGTTGGTCCGCCCAAACCTTCGGTAGCTGGTTGGCAGTAAAGACAACCGCTGCCCTGAAAGTCGAAAGTGAGTAATGCACGAGTATTGCACCGGTTCATGATACTCGGGTCAGAATTTCCATGGAATGCGTGTACAACTCTGTTTCTATCAATTCAGAAAGCTCCCCATGCGTCACATGTCTCAAGGTGGAGCGTAGGCTGTACAGCCCAGCCACCGGCTGGGCGATCTTACCTGGCCTGGTTATAGCTGTCGCACATTGAACGACCTGCTTAGAGCGATTTCATTTATGTGACGTTTTGTCTTCGCGCCGGCGCATGCTAAGTATTGATGTATGAACTTAATCCCCTCCTATACCTCCATTGGAGGTAGGGTAGGCATCTTGGCTTGGCGCAACGTCAGGCGATTTATAATTTGGACTTGTATCCATTGGTTCCGAAAAATGAATAATCACCAAACCGCCAACCAATGGAAATAGCCAAACCAGGATGCATTGGATGATCTTTTGAGCCCTATGGGAGTAATCAGAACGTATACATCTGTATGAAGCGTAAAGATTAAAAGCTGCTAGCAAAAATAAAGAAAATATCAAACCATATTCTTGGTTCATAGACTATTAACCTTCGTACTTTTAGCAGATTTGGAGCAAAGCGGAAAATTAGATCGACATCAAGTGCATGTTAGCTTTGTTTGCACTTAACTGTTTTATCAATAGCTTCAGACCAGGCTGATTGACTATCAAAGTTCTCAACTAGGCCATTGTTAGCTTGGTTGTCGGTGAAAGCACCTATACCATGCTGAATCATGTATTTTGGATGATAGGTCGGTAGCCCTCGTTCACTTAAAGCCTTGCATACCTGCTCATTACTTTCCAAGATCGCATTGATCTCTGATTGTAGAAGAGAAAACTGTTGCTCCGAAAGGCCGCTTAATGTATTCATGCGAAGAACTATGATGCCTTGATGTGATGTTTTATCGCTAACCCTTTTGGTGTCATAAATTCCATAAGTCATAGCAGCGTAATACATTTTTGCTGCATCTGAATAATTTTCAGAGTTTAGGCATGTCTTCATGCCTGCAAATATATCAGCAGGATTTTGATTAGCCTGGAGCTCATTAATATCCACACACGATGCTGGCTTGGATGCTTCTAGGTTTCCATTGCTTTGAAAGTTTGTAACATTAGTGTTGTTTGCGCATGACGTAATAGCTATGGATGCCAGTATTGTAAATATTTTATTCATATATTTGATACCTCTTGTGAAGCCACCAGTATTTTAAAAATAATACTGCATTATATCACCTTTAAATATATCCCAAAAATAAAGGATCACTCTAAATAAAAAACATACCAATCAGTGTGTTGGCTAATGGTGACAAAGCTATTTTAGTGGCTATATTAGTTTTCCCCGATCCTTACTGCGATGAAATCGTCTTGTGCTAGCGTGGCGGAAGCACGGAATGTAGGTTATCGAATATGGATCTAATATCATGTTACTCCGCGATCCACTGCTCCAAGTCCTCTACGGGCCTTGGTAAGCGCCCCAAAAGCCACTCCGCGCAAGTTCCGGGTCTGAATTCAGGATCATGGCACTCAATGACCCATGATAAAAACTCTTCCGGTCCGCCATTCATGTAAGGAGGTGGAGATACTGGATGAAACGAAGTCGGCAACCTTTCATCCACAGAAAGGTAATTTAGAACATGGCCAAATTCTTGAACAGTGTGCCATGCGAACTGGTGAGTTATATCGATCTCAAACTTTACCCACCAGCGACCTGTTTCATCTGATCCTTTTACAACAGTACCATGAATCGCAGGAACTTTTTCCAGAAAATCGATCAGCTTTGTAAATGCGCGGTCATTCATAGTGCCCCTTGACAAGGAATTTTAAATAAGCTGAATCATATCACTTGTCATACATAGGATTACAACCAAATCGTATAAACGACATACTTGCCTGATTCGCAGTATAAAGTTATGAAAGTACTGTCTCTAGTTTCTGGTTCAATAGAAAATGAAAACCAGCCTTCGACTGGCATCAGTATCTTATCTGGAAATTTATCACTTTTTGTTTTCAAGATAGCCTTTTCGAATATACAATCCCTAAATTCAGACAGATTAATATTATACTTTAATTGCTTATCTGACTTTATTTTTACTTTCGCCCCACCTTCGATTATATGTTCGATAGATACTCCAATAGAATAATTTATTGAAGATTCTGTATGGGCATCATAACTGAAAAATAGAACAGTAAGTATTAATACATTTCTCATAATAGATATAAAATACTCAAATCTGTCGGATAAAAAATAAGACAATTGGATTGCTGGGCGTTGCATTGAGGTTGTTTGTTATGTGTTGGTCGGGGCTCTAATGCCTTCAGCTTCTAATCTAAAGCTCAATAATTTCTTTGCTAGTGGGTGTAAATTCGAAGTATTGATTTCTTTAAGTCTACGTTTGCCTAAACGCTTATCCAGTGTAGCTAGGGATTGAATCAATGGATTCTCGGAGTTTATAGCTTCATCAATTTTGAGGGTATGAACGAATTCCCAGCAGGCTTGATAGGCATCTTGCCGAGATAACTCTCCATATTCCATCTCACCATAGGATAGTTTCTGCTTTTCACTTACATGCTTAGGCACTTCGGAATCAGTAACCCAGCGATTATCCTTTCGATAGTAATCACCACTCGCTCTATTCCAAAAAGCCCTTGTACAGAAATTTGCTATGACTTCCTTATTAAGTGTCAACCAGGCATGTCCACATGAACAGTTTCCATAACTGGTACTGTTGATAGAGATACGGCCATCCAGGGATGGAGAAAATTTTTCTTCAACTAGAGATTTCAACTTGCTCCATTTCATTGGGAGACATTCCTAATTACTAATAACATCTAATTAATAAATCGATTCGATTGCTGTGGCCAATCAAAGATTAGGGTTCTGATAACTGCATCCTTCTACACGAGAACACCAGAACTCTACGCTTTTGTTATAAGTTACTTTTATAGGGTTGTCCATTTCTAAATGTTTGATCCATGGAGCATATAGATACTTGTTAAGATTAATACCCAGTTGAGAATAAGCTAAGGCTTGAGTAAAGAATCCTAACGTATACAAACTTAACATCATTAAAGATAAGATCACTATCTTCTTCATGGGATTAGCAAATATATTAGTAGAGTTTTGATTGGTCTTAAGTTCATCAATAGTTATACATCCTATTGGCTTAGATATCTACGGGCATTCAATATCTGTACAGGTCGAGGTGTATGTGATCTCCCCTTAAAGGTCATGCTGAAAACTTATACTTGCTGTACTATCTTGGATTAGGCTTTCTATAGCTTCCCATTTAATTTCATCTTCTTTTGTCTCAAACAAGTTAAGAATCAATTTCAATATACTGTTTGATTCTTGCGAGTCGGTGTAATAGTAATCATGAAATGATACTGTGTATAATTTATTACCTAGATGTATTCCTTTGCTATAAAGCCTCATTTCATTCTTTACATCTATGCCATCAAGCTCGTAGAAAGCATTGCCGTTTTTTTCATAACTCTGCTCTTTTTGAAAGTCAAAAAGATATCCCGGCCTTGAATATTTTCCAGACTTAAGATGCTTAATCTCCTCGTTGCCCCAGGCTATGCTGGATGCAGATTCTGAGGCGGTATAAACCGTGATATAGAGCGCATATTGACCTTCTGGAGATGTTGCGATGATCATACCCTCACTATCCTCATGGCTCCACTTGCCTGGCAGTGAGACGCTCCAGTATTCATGATCAAGGTGTGTTCTTGCTTCTAAACCACTTAATTTTTCTACCGGTATATTTGTAGCGCAGGCAGATACAAATATTAACGCTAATAACCCGAAGTACTTATACACTTTTACACCCTACCGAAGGTAAATCAGAATACTCAAAATAAATCGCATCATATCATTTGGTCCACTGATTCCAAAAATGAGAAGCTTTTCTATCCAGAAAAAACTATCTACCAATAGGATCGTCCGGGTTAGAAAAATTACTTATGAGTAGAAAGGGACTTACGTACCGGATATTAAGGCCTGAAGCACTTAATAGAGTGGGCATCGCCATCAAAAATATAGGCACAAAAATGATCTTATTGGATTTTATTCAGTTTGTTTTAGTGTCAAAGCTGCGTAGAATCGATAGATAGTTATTGGTATTTTGGCCGGAATTGGGTGGCTTTTTGAATGCCGATGACCAAAGACCAAAGGGATTCGAGAGAATCAAGATATCTAAGAGTTTTCTAAAGAACCATCTTCTCACAGGAGAACGATAGCGTGACGTAAGAGTAAGTAAAAGGCGCTGACCCAAGGTGCAGCAACACCAGGGGCCAGCTGACCAAATTGATAATCAGAGTATCAAGATGGCTATATGGATCATACGCTAGAAACCCGCTCGTCTTCAATAAAGTGGAGTACATCCAGCGGCTTGGAGCGATTCCCCAAGCTTTGGAAGCGTTGTGCCTGCCTTTTCTTCTTCTATGCCTACCGTTCCCGCGCACCACCCGTATTTACTCACAACGTTACTTTCTTAGCCTTCCGCCAAGGAAGGTTTACCTATGGTTTCAGTATCAGTAGGAAATCAATATGTTGATCTTAAAGCGCCGGACTGGTGAAAACTTAAGGATTGGGGCCGATGTCTCAATCACAGTTTTGGAAGTTAAGGGTAATCAGGTGAAGATAGGGATACGTGCTCCTAAATCCCTATCCGTTCATCGTGAGGAAATATATATTCGTTTACAAAAAGGGTCTATTCTGGGAAATGAAGATCGGTGAAAAAATGTTTCGCGATTACGAGAGGTTTGAAAGAGCGGCAAATTACGAAGCCGAAAACGGAGTGATTTGTCCGCTTGCCCATTTTTTTATGATTATAGTTTAACCATTGTGCGTTAAAACTAAGATTTTGTGATCAGGTATTATCATAAGAACTTTCTCTTGCCCGTGGGAGTAGAAAGAGCCTGGTGCTGTTGCACTATCAATAATGATCCCTTGTAGCTTTGTAGGCATCTTTGCGCACATTAGTTCATAGACCCAGTTTTCAGGTCTTGTCCAATCCTTTCTTGGACTATGCATCCATTCCCCATAGCTATAATAAAATCTGCTATGCCCTCGTGCCTGTTTGGCTGTATTGAGAAATTCAAGACCCTCCGCTTTGATTTTATCTAAAGTTGTTTCTTCAAGCTCATATATATGAACACCACAAGCTTCTCTTATACCTTGTAAATCACTGTTACTGTGGAGCGTGCTACCTAGATCGAATTCTATAGGTATTATGTCTCTCCAATTTTGATCATCTAGCCAAACGAGGTAGCAACTCCCTAAAAATAATATAATTAATATAGAAGCCGCTATTTTCATCATATTTTCTCATTCACATATTGTCTTATAACGGGCAGTATACTGGCAAGACCACCCCATAGGCTATCCAACCATGCAGTGACGTTCGTTGATAAAATTGTTAATTATTTTCATTGCTAAACAACTTTGTTTGCTCAATACAAATATCTAGATATTCGGCCGCCTTTGTTCCCTTTAAAATTTTTGGAATCTTTCTAGATAAAACAGTAGCTGGAATATCAATACTACTATTCACACCAATTTTATTTAACTCGGATTTAACTTGCAGGAAATTAATTCAAATTTTACGTGCAAAATCCTGCTCTGATTTTGCAATAATTTCTCCATCGTCGTCAATAATTTTGATATTTAAGTCAATCTAGAAGTTATTGTGGACTGCGATACCCCATAACATCTTTATTAGATCAGGTTTCGAAATCATATTAATACTCTAGACACTTAATGTCCGGAACACCGAGCAAGTTTAAGCGCAGCGTAAATTGGGTCCGAGTACTTGTTATAAATCATCTTGTACCTCTGTACATAACTTCGCCTTCATTTATTTCAAGGTCAACACGCATAGCATTTAGCATTGAGTCAGCCTTTTCTCTTAATTCAGCCCATGTTGCATGCTCACCTTCGTAAAGCAATGGTATAAAGAAGTCAATCATTTCATTGTATCTGTCCAAAACATCTTGGCATGAAACTAGCGATATGTAACCGTAAGCTTTATTTCGATTTAATGCGAACGAATGCTCAATTTCTGAACTGATAGATTCTTGCTTTGATGTAGCAATAGCTTCTAACTCTCGTAGAATTTCTGAAATAATATGAATTACATCTTTATAGATTGCTAGTTTATCAAAGTGGCGATTCAACTCTTTTTGTTTCAGAGTGTCTATTTGAGCTTTCAAGTCTTCTAGGATAGCCTCATTCTTAGCTTTTAATTTTTGAAGGCTTTCTTCATGCTTTGCTCTTTCATCTTGCAGCATTCGCTTAGCCCATAAGCTTCCTAACCAGTGAGAGAAAGCGCCAAGTAATAATGCACTGCCGCCGAATGAAGCGATAATTGCTGCAGCTATTTTAAATATTTCTTCGGTACTCATAATGATCTATAACAGCGTATTCAAAAGAAGCTGCATCATATCACTTGTCAATATATTTCAAGAATGGAAAGCCAGCTTAACCAGAAAAAGACATATCATTCATCAGGTTGGCCAGCATCGGCTAAAATTATCTTAGTGGATATATTGCGACTGTACTATATCTTGTTATTTTTTTTAAAGACTTAAACTATTAAGAATTAATAAGTAAGCGCATCCGTTATCGTAAATTTACGAAGCTACTCTTGATCTGCACCAATGACAAAATATGTAATCGTTAAGTGCAGCGGTGTATATCAAAGCGAAACAGAGAAAGTGTGATGGATGATATACGCCCAAAACTATCTGCTAAACCAGAGCCCTTTATAGATATTCTGAGTCTGCATATTCTTAAGTGGGTCTATCGTACCTGGTATCTCAGGTCTCAACCACTAGACGAAAACAACGCCGCCACCGCCAACAAAGTAGCAACCCAAATCCCACAAAGAATCTTCCAAAAAAGGGAAGCATCCCCTTTCTCAGTAGGATCTTCCCTCAAGTAGTCCGGGTTCGGATTGGCCAGGTCGCGCATAAACTCTGTAAGCGTGGAATAGCGCTGTTCCAGGTCGATACTGCATCCGCGCTCCAGGGCGCGGTCGAACCAGATGGGGACTACGGGATTAAACTGGCTGGCGGTGCGGTAGCGCAGGCGTTCGAAGTCGGCGTGGGAGCGGCAGTTCTCGATTTCTTCGCCGTAGGGCAGTTCGCCGGTAAACATCTCATAGGCAATGGTGGCGAGGGCGTAGACATCGCCGCGAATACCGCTGTTATGCCCGAGGATATAGTGGGGGTCGGAGTAGCTGGCGGTGCCCAGCGCTTCCGGGTGCTCCAGGGGGCGAAAAATCTCGGCACTGCCGGCGACATAAACTGAGCCGAAATCGATAATTTTTACCCGCCCGTCGCCGTCGATCATGATATTGGCTGGGCGCAAATCCTGGTGAATGGTTTCCTGATCGTGGAAGGCCTGTAGTCCGGTGGCAATCTCCTTAAGGATACGAAACGCTTCCGCCGGTTTGGGAAAGCGGTTGTTGGTGATCCACTGCTCCAGGGTGCTGCCTTGCACATATTCCATCAGGTAATAGAGCGCGGTGCGTGGGCGGGTCTGCCGGTGCAGGCGCACTACTTGGGGGCTGCGAATACGCAGGCCTATCCACTCTTCCTGAATAAAGCGGTCGATATAGTGGATATCGTCCTCGTAATTTACCGAGGGGGTTTTCATTACCAGGATTTCCCCGGTGGCACTGTCGCGCACCAGGTACAGTTGGCTGCGCTGGGAGGAGAACAGCTCCCGCTCTACCTGGTAACCATCCAATACCATGCCCGGTTCCAACTCTGGCGGGAAGGGCAGGCGGGTAAGCTGGCGGCTGTAGTCGTCCAGGGTGGTTTGTGGCAATGCTTTTACCTTTACCACTAATGCGGAGAGGTTATCGTCACTGCCGCTTTCCTCGGCGAGGCGCACCAGGGTTTCCGCTGTTTCCTGTTCGCTTATTTGAGTATTTGCCAACAGCTCCCGCAGTAAATCCTGTTCAATAAAGTCGTGCACGCCGTCGCTGGTAATTAGCAGTACATCGTCCTTAGCCAGGCTGAGCTGGCCGTAATCCACTTGCAGGCCGGTATCCATTCCCAGCGCGCGGGACAGCATCTGCTGGTGGTGTGCCAGGGTAATACTGTGATCACGGGTGAGGCATTTGAGGGTATCGCCGCGCAGGTGATAGATGCGGCTATCACCGATATGAAAGTAGTGAGCGGTGCGGGATTTAAATACCAGGGCAGAGAAGGTACACAGGAAGCCCTTTTCCTGTTGCGGGAAGTCGTGGCTCTTGCGGTATAGCTTGCTGTTAATGGAGGCGAGGATTTTTTGTCCGGCGTGGGCCACAGACCAGGTATCCGGCACTTTGTAGTAGTCCCGCACAAATTGTTCGGTGGCGGTGTGGCTGGCCTGGGCACCGGCTTCGGCGGAGCTGACGCCGTCTGCCAGCGCGGCGACTGCACCCAGGTATTCCTGCAAATGTGGGCTGTCTGGCCAGTGATAGAGTGCGGCGTCTTCGTTCTGCGGTTTGATACCGGCACGGGTGCAGAGGCCGTGGCTCAATTGTGGTGCTTGGGCTTCAAGGTTGGCAGTATCTTCTGCTTGGAGCCCGGAATGGGTTTCGCTCACAGCGCTCTCCTCTCTTCTATCGTCCCCTCTGGCAAACAGCGAAAAAGAGGGCCAGTGGCCCTCTATTACGGGTGTTACTTGGTCAGTGCTATCCGATCACTCCACGCTGATTAACTGCACGGTACCATCTGGCAGCACTTCGGCAATATTGCCTTTGGGCTCTTCCAGGAACAAGCAGGCGAAGAAGATCACCGCTGCGGCGCCGCAGATAATCAGGAAGAACTGGCTGTAGCTGACATAAGACAGGGCGGTGAGGAAGGTTACTGCACCTACGTTGCCGTAGGCTCCGGCCATACCGGCAATCTGCCCGGTCATGCGGCGTTTTACCAGGGGCACGATGGCGAACACAGCACCTTCACCGGCCTGCACAAAGAAAGAGCAGCACATGGTGGCAACTACCGCTGCGGGAATCCACCAGCCGCCATTGATCTGGCTCAGAACAAAGTAACCCACGGCCAGGCCGCCGATCAGGAACATCAGGCTGCGGCGGCGTCCCAGTTTGTCAGAGAAGTATCCACCAGTTGGGCGGGCCACCAGGTTCATAAAGGCGAAGCCAGAGGCGAGCAGGCCGGCCTTCACCGGGCTCAGTCCTTCAAAGGTTTCCAGGAAGAACAGGGGCAGCATAGAAACCACGGCCAGCTCTGAGCCGAAGGTGACGAAGTAGGCTAGGTCGAGGATGGCTACCTGCTTGAAGTTGTATTTCTCCAGTTCCGGTACACCCTCGCGCAGGTGGTCTTTGTTTACATTCCAGATCATACGGGTCTGGAAGGCGAACAGTGCTACCAGCAGTCCCCACATCACGTAGGTGGCATTCTGGCTCAGCAGGGCTACGCCGCTGGGAGACAGTTTGTAAGCCAGCGCTGCCAGTGCCAGGTACATGGGCACATTCATCAGCAGGTAGAAATAGAAATCCCGCTTGCTGGTCACTTCCAGGCCGCCGCTCTTCTTCGGTTTGAAGTAAGTGGAGCCTTTAGGGGTGTTGCGGGCTACGCGGTAGTAGATGATGCCGTACAGGCCGGCGATGATGCCGGTGAGGCCCAAGGCATAGCGCCAGCCGTCTTCACCGCCGAACAGCAGGGCGAGGGTGGGCAGGGTCATGGCACCGGCAGCAGAACCGAAATTCCCCCAGCCGCCGTAAATACCTTCCGCCAGGCCTACCTGCTTGGCTGGGAACCATTCACCCACCATGCGGATACCAATTACAAAGCCGGCACCCACAAATCCCAGCAGGAAGCGGAACAGGGCCAGGGATTCATAACTGTCTGCGGTGGCAAAGCCCAAACAGATTAAAGATGAGGTCATCAGCAGCCCGCTGTACACCAGGCGCGGCCCCAATTTATCCACCAGCATACCGATAATGATACGGGCGGGGATGGTGAGTGCCACGTTGAGGATTAACAGGGCTTTTACTTGCTGGCTGGTGAGGTCGAACGCTTCCTTGATAAAGACCATCAGCGGAGCGTGGGAGAACCACACCACGAAAGTCAGGAAAAACGCAAACCAAGTAACGTGCAGCGTCTTTATTTTGGGATCGCCCCAATTAAATAAATTGAGGCCGCTGGATTGACTCATGACTATTTTCTCCGGCTTCTCAGAAATTTTTACAGGTGGATAGGGATATGGTCGATAGTATTTGAGCAGCGTCACAGGAAAAGCGCGCAAAGGGGGTAGCCAGGGGAGGTAGTGATATCCGAATGGTGTGGAGTAATCCCTTTGGGTTAGCGCTGTAGGCGGGCCAGTACTGTGAGTATCGCGGCAACTACCCCTTGGTGAGTAGGGGTGAAAAATTGTCTTGTCACCAAAAGGTTTTTGGGAGTAATTGTCGGCACTGGGAATTTTGTGCATCTTGCAAGCAAGAGGCTTCCACCGTTCAAGCAAAAGCTACTGTGCTTTCTTAGTCCCTGTTATCCAAGTGGGTAGCTAGTGTTCGGACTATCGGTGTGATGACCAAATTTATTTGCCGAAAAGATGAAAAAACTGGGAGAATCTGCCGTGCAATATACACAGCAACTCGCCGGGCGCGCGCTGATATTTGCCTCGGCTATGTTCGCAGCCAACTTTTCCGTATGGACGCTCTACGCGGTGCTTGGCGTAGAGATTCGAGGGCAGCTTGACTTGTCAGCCACTGAATACGGCATATTGCTGGCGGCGCCGATCCTGAGCGGAGCACTGCTGCGCTTTCCCGCCGGATTACTGGTGGAATATTTTTCTGCGAAAAAACTCATCCTCTTGCAAATGCTATTGCTGCTGCCGGTCCTTTTACTGCTGCCCTATATCGAAAGTTTTGGAGCGCATCTTCTTGCAGGTTTGTGGTTGGGTGTTTCCGGTGTGTCCTTTGTATTGGGGATTCGCTATATCAATCCGTGGTTCGAAAGGAGGCAGCAGGGCACTGCTATGGGCATTTTTGGTGCAGGTAATGCCGGAGCAGCTATCACTTTGGCCCTGGCCCCAGCGATCCAGAACTGGCTCGGACGCGAGTGGATTGGGCCAGTTTATGGACTGGGCATTCTGCTGATGATGCTGTTATTCGAATTTTTTGCTCCGGAAGAGACCCGCTATATGCGCAGTCGTGACAAAGCAAATATTCATAGCCATCTACGACCACTGATGCAGATCAAGGTATGGCGTTACGGGCTCTATTATTATTTTGTTTTCGGCAGCTTTCTCGCGCTTTTACTGTGGTTGCCCAATTACTATCTGTCGGTCTACGAAGTCAGTACACCGGCGGCGATGGCACTGACTCTGCTGTTTGTAGCCCTGTCCAGTTCGATGCGTGCGCTGGGTGGTTGGTTTGCAGATCGCTACGGTGCGCGCACGGTGAATTGGAGTGTTTTCTGGACTTGCCTGGTATGCCTTTTTTTCCTTAGTTACCCCCCGACCAGTATGACGATTCACGGGGTGGAACGGGATGTGCATTTAAATATCGAGGTGGGCATTGAACTGTTTACCCTGCTGCTGTTGGTAATTGGTATAGCGCAAGGATTTGGGCGCGCTTCGGTATACAAGGCACTACACGATAATTTTCCGGCGCACATGGGCAGTGTCGGTGGCACAGTGGCCACGATTGGTGCACTGGGCGGATTTACCTTGCCGGTCCTGTTTGGTATCGCGCAGGATTTGGTGGGTATTCACAGCGCTGCGTTTATGTTGCTCTACGGCGTACTCGCGATTTGTATGTTGGTAATGTATTTGGCTATCCAGAGAGAGGGTTATCAGCAGCGTTTGGCTTTTGCCCAGCAAAATAATTTTTTGCATGATGAAGCCGGCAGTTCCGCGGCCTTGCCGGATAGGTAGTACCCACTACCAACTTGTAATTACGTGTGCGTAAAGGATAGGGGGTAAGTATTATTTCTGCCGAAAAAAACTGTGGTTTCAACCACACATGAAAAGTTGTAATTTGTCACTGTTCACTCCGTTGTTGCAAAGGAAAAGCGTAATGACCATTTCCAGATTTCCCAAAATTTTCGGTGCTTTACTGTTGGGTGCCTGCAGCACTGTCGCATTGCAGGCCGCTGCACAGGATGGTGAAAATGCCACTCTTGTCGACGCGCTTAAATCCGGTGAGGTCGGATTGAATCTGCGTTATCGCGTGGAGATCGTCGACCAGGAAGATTATGACCAGGACGGCATAAATGGAGACGCGACCGCGTCCACTTTGAGAACCCGCCTTAACTGGCGCAGTGGGAGCTACAATGGCTTTACCGGTTTTCTTGAAATGGATGATGTCACTTCCGTAGGTAACGATAATTACAACTCTACCGTCAATGGAAAAGGCAATTACCCGGTAGTTGCCGACCCGGATGGTACCGAAATTAACCAAGCCTATATCCGCTATAACGGAGTGAATTCCGTAGTTACCGCTGGGCGTCAGCGTATCAATCTGGATGGCCAGCGCTTTGTCGGTGGCGTTGGCTGGAGACAGAACGAGCAAACTTATGACGGTATACGCTACCAGTACGGCAGTGCCGATAGCCTGCAGCTGGACTACAGCTACGTGTACAACGTAAACCGGATTTTTGGTGAAGATAGCTCCAATGCCGAATTCGAAGGCAATATCCAGCTGCTACACGCAAGCTATCCGGTTGCCGAGGGACATAAAGTCAGCGGTTTTGCTTATAACCTCGACTTGGAAAACTTAGTGGCTAATGCCAGCCGCACCTATGGGGTGGATTACAAAGGGAATTTCGGCCCTGTAAAAGCCAATCTGAGTTACGCACGTCAGAACGATATTGGGGATAACCCCTTCGACTACAGTGCGGACTACTACCTGGCAGAAGTGGGTACCGACTTGGGCCCGGTGGCCGCGAAGCTTGGTTATGAAGTGCTGGGTTCAGATAACGGTGTCGGCTTTAAAACGCCTCTGGCTACCCTGCATAAATTCCAGGGTTACACCGACCAATTCCTGGCAACCCCCGGTGATGGCGTTGAGGATATGTATATCAGCGGTGCTATGAAAATTGCTGGTGGTAACTTGAATATGGCCTATCACAATTTTGATGCGAATGAAGGTTCCGCAAATTATGGCCATGAGTGGAATATCAGCTACGGGCGTAAGCTTACAGAGGATATTTCTGCACTGGTTAAATATGCCTCTTATCAGGCTGATGACTATAAGCTGGATACTGATAAGTTCTGGCTGATGGTGACTGCTAATTTCTAGCAGATAGCAATGACTCCATAGCGAGGCCCCGGCTACGGCCGGGGTTTTCCCTGTAAAAACCGATCAATTTCTGTAGAGGAATTTTTCGGTTTTTAGTAATTCTGCCCACTGAATTTCCATTTTGTGATGTTATTTCCCTTAACGGTTGGCATCACTATGAGTACCTAAGGAGTACCACCTTTGCCCCAAGCATAAATTAACCAGCTTGATACACTGACATCAGTTTAAACACCGAGTCCCGCTACCTAAACCGCGTCGTTTTTTATTGACGTTGCAAGGTGCCGGGACCGTGGCCGTACCGGCCACCAGGGTCTAGCGGGAAACTGCGCGGCCTCCCGAAATTGGAAAGGCGTTTAATGTTACAAGACAATTTTGGCCGTAGGTTTTACTACCTGCGCCTGTCCGTGACGGACATCTGCAACTACCGCTGCAACTATTGCCTGCCCGAGGGCATCGGTTGCGGACGTTCCCTGGAAGGGGAAAATCCTCTCTCAGTCGCTGAAGTGGGCACATTAGTGCGCGCTTTCGCTTCACTGGGGACGGAAAAGGTGCGCCTTACTGGCGGAGAGCCCTCCCTGCGCAAAGACCTGGTGCCGTTGCTCGAAGCCGTGAGCGCTAGCGATAAGATTCGCCGCTTAGCCATCACCACCAACGGTTACCGCCTGCCCAGTCAGATTGACGACTGGCACCGCGCCGGGCTGGATCAGGTGAATGTCAGTATCGACAGCCTCGACCCGGATCAATTTCACCATATCACCGGGCACAATCGCCTGGATAAAGCCTTAGCAGGCCTGGATCGCGCCCTGGCCTTGGGTATCGATACCAAGGTCAACGCAGTGCTGATGCGCCAATACAACCTGGCCGAGCTGGATAATTTCCTCGCCTGGGTTCGCGAGACTCCGGTGACTCTGCGTTTTATCGAATTGATGCGCACCGGCGATAACCGCGAGTTCTTCGCCAGCAACCATGTCTCCGGTGGCGATATAGAAACCCTGCTGCTGCGGGAAGGCTGGGAGCAGGTTATCCGCACCCGCGATGCCGGCCCGGCGCGGGAGTATTTCCACCCCGATTACGCCGGCCGTATTGGCCTGATTACCCCTTACGGGAAAGACTTCTGTGCAAGCTGCAACCGCCTGCGGGTATCGGCCCAGGGCAAGCTGCACCTGTGCCTGTTTGCCGACCAGGGCTTTGATATGCGCGAAATCATCGCCGCTGGCGATAGTGAGGCGCTGGCGGCCCATATCCGCGAGTTGATAGTCGATAAGACCGCAGGCCACCAGCTGCACGAAGGTTTCACCGGCGCTACCCACAACCTGGCGATGCTGGGGGGCTAGGGTTATGGACAGGGCTCTTGTTAGTAAATCGATAATCGGCGTGGTGCTGGCCGGCGGCCGCTCCAGCCGGATGGGCCGCGACAAGGCACTGCTGGCACACCCCCAACAGGGCAATTTTTTGCAGCATGCTAAGGCATTGCTGAGTGAGCTTCCGCTGGCAAAAGTCGTCACCAGCGGCGCCCGCCCCGGAGCGATTGAAGACCTGGTGCCAGAACGGGGCCCTCTGGGAGGCCTTTATTCGGTAGCCCTGACAACCGGTGCCGATGCAGCCCTGGTAATTCCGGTAGATATGCCCCTGCTCGGCCGGCAGCACCTCGCAGAGTTATTGGCAGAGGGGCAGGCAAGTGGCCGGCCCTGTTATTTTGAAAACTTCTTTTTTCCCCTGTGGCTGCCTTTAAATGGTGACTGCCTGGATTATTTGCGCCGTGCCGTCGAAGGCAGTGCGCGCAATTCTGTCGGCGCACTGCTGCGCCGCCTGGGGGCCAAATCCATACCCATAAAAAGTGCCGGCGATTGGCATCGCAATATCAATACGCCGGCAGATTATCTCGGCTTGAGTACGCCGGATAAAACTCCAGAAAACAGTTTTTTGAGAGACCACTGATTATGTCCGCACACGCTAGCAAAGAATTTGTACCGCTCAATATCGCGGTACTTACCGTATCCGATACCCGCAACGAGCAGACTGATACCTCTGGCCAGTACCTGGTGGAAGCCCTCAAAGCTGCCGGCCATCAGCTCGCAGATAAGCACATTACCCCGGACGATGTTTACCAGATGCGCGCGGTGGTCTCCGCCTGGATTGCCGATCCGAAAGTGCAGGTGGTATTGGTGACCGGCGGTACCGGTTTTACCGATCGCGACTCCACGCCAGAGGCCCTAAGTCCGCTGTTCGATAAAACCGTCGACGGCTTCGGCGAGCTGTTCCGCCATATTTCCCTTGGGGATATCGGCAGCTCCACCGTGCAATCCCGCGCGCTCGCCGGCCTCGCTAACCGCACACTGATATGTTGTATGCCCGGTTCCACCGGAGCCTGCCGCACGGCTTGGGAAGGCATATTGCTGGAGCAGCTGGATGCCCGCCACAAGCCCTGTAACTTTATCCCCCATGTGCGCTTTGCCAGCGCGCCCTGCGAGAGCCGGGGGTAATTTGTGAGCCAGTTAACCCACTTAAACCAGCGCGGCGAAGCCAGCATGGTGGATGTTACCGAGAAGGACGTCACCGACCGCAGCGCCCTGGCCGAGAGCAGCATCTGTATGAGTGCAGAGGCTTTTGCACTGCTGAGTCAAGGGGCGCACAAAAAAGGTGACGTGCTCTCTGTAGCTCGCATCGCCGGTATCCAGGCTGCGAAGAAAACCTCGGATTTAATTCCCCTGTGCCATCCACTGGCGTTGACCAAAGTAGCGGTGGATTTCGAATTACAGCCGGAAAAACACAGTGTGCATATCACTGCTTTCTGCCGCCTGGCTGGGCGGACTGGGGTAGAGATGGAAGCGTTAACCGCAGCTTCGGTAGCGGCGCTGACCATTTACGATATGTGCAAAGCCGTGGACCCGGCGATGGAAATCGGCCCGACCCGCCTGCTGCAAAAAACCGGCGGTAAGCGCGACCACTGGCGCGGCGATGCCGCAGATAAGGCGTAAAAATTTCAGAGGTGTAAAGCGATGGTAAAGGTTCTGTTTTTCGCGCGTCTGCGCCAGCAATTGGGCATGGGCGAGATTACCCTGGAGGACTTTTCCGGCAGTCTCAGTGAGTTGCGCAAAACCCTATGTGAACGGCACCCGGATTGGAGCCCGCACCTGCAAAGGGATGATATCCGTATGGCCCTGAATCAGGAGCTGGCAGAAACCGGAGCCCTGGTAAAGACGGGGGATGAAGTTGCATTTTTCCCGCCGGTTACCGGCGGCTAGTGGTGTTCGTATGAAAGCCGTTGATCGTATCGAAGTCTGTGAAACGCCCCTCGACGTAGCGGCTGAATATACTGCGCTGCAAGGCAACAGTGGTGATGGTGCCTGCGCCCTGTTTGTGGGCTCCGTACGCGATTTCAATGCCGGTAGTGATGTCTGCGGCCTGGACCTGGAACACTATCCGGGCATGACTGAAAAAAGCCTGCAACGGATTATCAATGATGCTCGCGATCGCTGGTCCCTGGGGCGTGTGACTATCGTCCACCGGGTTGGCCCCATGCAGATCAACGATGAGATTGTTTTTGTCGGCGTTACCAGCCCCCACCGCCAGGCCGCCTTTGCTGCCTGCCAATACATCATGGATCGCCTCAAAACTGAGGCGCCTTTCTGGAAGCGCGAAGCGGTTGCGGATGAGTCCGGTAAGCCTTCAGAGCGCTGGGTCGAAGCTCGGGCCAGTGATGCTGCGGAGATGGAAAAGTGGTCCGCCGGCTGAGCCTGCTGCTATCCGCTTTACTGGTGGCCATCGCGCTGCCGGTTAATGCGGATAACTGCACCTTGCGGGTGGCGGTAGCAGCCAGCTTCCGCCCGGCACTGGAAGAGGTACTGCCGGAATTTGAGCGTCGCCATGCCTGTGTGGTGCAAATCAGTAGCGGCAGCTCAGGGGTGCTCTACCAGCAAATAGCGCACCGCGCGCCCTTCGATTTATTCCTGTCTGCCGATCGCGAGCGCCCCGAACTGTTGGAAAAGCAGGGTGGGGCACTGGGCAACAGTCGACAGACTTACGCCCTGGGTTTACTCGCGCTTTGGCATCCAAAATCGGAATCGCATATCGAGCAGTTACTGCAAACCTGGCCCGATAAAATCGTCTTAGCCGATCCGAAAGTAGCACCCTTCGGCAGTGCCGCTCGGCAGGCGTTGCAGAGCCTGGATTTGTGGAAGAAAAAACAAACTCAATTAGCCCGGGCTCACAATGCCGGCCAAGCCTATTTAATGCTGGATTCTGGCAATGTGCAGTTGGGCTTTGTCGCCGCCAGCCAGATGCAAGCAGCCGGCCGCGACAACTACTGGTTGCTGCCGCAGCATTTGTACAAACCCATTGAACAACAGCTGCTGATTCCCACCCAGAGCCGTCGGCCGAAAGAGGCGCAGTCCCTCGCTGACTATTTGCGTTCAGCGGAAGTGCAGGCGCAGCTGCACCACTTGGGTTACGGTGTTTTGCCGATTCAAGATCGAAGTAGAGATGGAGGGAGTGGCTTATGAATATCGCCGCTGCCGACTGGCAGGCCCTGTGGCTAACTTTAAAATTGGCCGGCTTAACTACCTTACTCCTGTTTATTATCGGCGTGCCCTTGGCCTGGAAATTGAGCCAATGGCAGAGCCGCTGGCGCCACGGTATAGAGGTATTAATTACCCTACCGTTGGTACTGCCACCCACGGTGTTGGGTTTTTATTTACTGCTTTTATTTTCCCCCAACTATGCCCCCGGGCAGTGGCTGTCACACATTTTTGATGGCCCTTTGGTGTTTTCCTTTACCGGCCTGGTGTTTGCGTCAGTGATTTATTCCCTGCCGTTTATGGTCCAGCCGCTGTTGGCCGCGTTTAATGCCAATGGCCAGCGCCTGACCCAGGCTGCCGCAGCACTGGGTATTCCGCCCTGGGCGGCACTATTAAAAGTTCTTTTACCGGCGAGTCGCGCCGCTATTGTGAGTGCCTGCGCTTTAACCTTTGCCCATACCCTGGGTGAGTTCGGGGTAGTGCTGATGATTGGTGGCGCTATACCCGGTGAGACCCAGGTAGTTTCTATCGCTCTTTATCAACATGTGGAAGCAATGGAGTACGGTGCGGCGCACCGACTGGCTTTGATGTTAATGGGGATTACCACAGTACTCTTACTACTGGCTCGTTGGCTGGGATATATGTTGGCTCCACGCGGCTCAAATAAAGAGGGCGTTAAGCCGGTGATGGGGGTATTGGGCTAATGGAAATTACCTTACCCTTGTTTGGTACAGCTGCCACTGCTTCAGATTCTGCCGGGCTCACAGTCAATGGGCTGGTGACCTCTTTGAATCCAGCCACTCCGTGGAAATTGAGCCTGCCTGCCAGCGGGGTTTTTGGTCTTACCGGTCCCTCCGGCGGTGGCAAGAGTACGCTGCTGGCGGCCTTGGCTGGACAGCTGCGTTGCAATGGCAATATCTCTTTTGCCAATACGGTCTGGCAGCGCGGACGCCGCGCCTTGGCTACCCACAAAAGAACTCTCTCTTTGGGCTTTCAGGACAGCCGCCTGTTTGCCGGCCAGTCAGTGGCAGATAACCTGGCACTGGCCCGCCGATACAGTCACAGACCACTGCCTAGGGAGGAGTGTGATCGGCTGTTAGAGGCTTTTGGTATTGAACCGCTACTCCATCAGCCGGTGGAGCTATTGTCTGGCGGAGAGGCCCAGCGAGTGGCTGTATTACGCCAGCTTTTTAACAACGCGCCGCTGCAATTATTTGATGAGCCACTATCAGCGGTTGACCGCGCCCAGGTACTGCGGCGCCTATTGCCTACCCTACGGGATTTCTGGGCCCGATATCCGGCGCTGGTAATCTGGACCAGTCACGACTTTGATGAAATCCAGCTGCTGGCCCAGCGCTGTTTGTGGATGGATTCTGCCAATTTGTCCGCACCACTTTCTTTAGCTGAAGTTGCCCAGCGCCTGGATAGCCACGGTGTAGGGGATAGCTGTCGCAGCCGGATTGAAGCGCGAGTGGAATCCCTAAACGATGGTCTGCTCACTTTGGATTTAGGGGGGATTTCCATCTTTGCAGATAGGGTGGCAGGCCATTATCGCAAAGGTGATACCGCAGCTTTTCTGTTGGAAGCTGGAGATATCAGCCTCAGTGTAGAGAAGCCGGGCCTGTCCAGTATCCTCAACTGCTTGCCGGTAACTTTAGCAGCTAAGCAGAACCTTACCGATGGCCGCATTCGTTTACAGTTAGCCGCTGCTGATCAGGTGTTCTACGCAGATATTTCCCGCCTCTCCTGCGAGCGCCTAAAACTATGCGAAGGCACTACCTACTTTGCCCAGTTTAAGGCCGGTAGTCTTGCCGGTTTGTAAGTCTCCTATTTTTTTGAACTTGCCCAACTAGCCTAGTGCTGGAAACGTCTGCGGAATGTAGGGGTTTAATTGTGGTTGAGGGGAGGGGATACCTTTTCTCAAGGCCGTATGAGGCATGGATGCCGATTACGAACGTACAGGGGTGTATTTACAGCGGGTTTTGGGAAAAGGTATTCCCTCCCTAACGGTGCATAGCAAATAACAAAAAAGGGGAGGTTAAACCTCCCCGAATCAACGGTATCCCGTGAGTGAAACCGAATTAAGGATTGTAGAATTCGCCGTTCTTGCGCAGGTAGAACCAGTAGTTAATCACCAGGCATACCGCGTAGAAGATGGCGAAACCTGCCAGTGCATATTCCGGGGTAGTGGCTTTGATTTGCTCACCGAAAACCTTGGGAATGTAGAAGGCACCGTAGGCGGCAACGGCGGAGGTCCATCCCAATACCGGGCCTGCCTGTTCTTTCGGGAACACCATGGCGATGGTGCGGAAAGTAGAGCCATTGCCGATACCGGTAGCGGCGAACAGCAGCAGGAACAGCAGGAAGAAGGGCAGGAAGAACTCTTCCGGAGTGGCTGAGCCGTAGGCCGCCTTCATGTAGTAGGCTACACCCAGGGCACTTCCTACCATTACTGCTGCACAGATCTGGGTAACCAGGGCACCGCCGATGCGGTCGGAAATCCACCCACCTACCGGGCGTATCAGGGCGCCGATGAATGGACCCATCCAGGCATACATCAGAGCGCTCGGGCCATTATTGTTGATGGTGTCGTGGGTCATTACCCCATCCACCATCACATGGCTGTAACCGAAGATGACCTTGATTGCCAGCGGGAAAGCTGCAGCGAAGCCGATAAAGCTGCCGAAGGTCATGGTGTAGATCACACTCATTACCCAGGTGTGCTTGTTGTTGAAGATGCGGTACTGGCGCTGCAGGCTGGTTCTGATCTCACCGGGTAGCAGTTTCAGGCCGAACACGGTGGCAGTAATTACCAGAACCAGTACGATCTCCTTGGGCACACCGAAGCCGGAGCCGTTGGCTGCTTCAGGCAGCAACAGCCACAGGCCCACCACGGCGGTGATCAAACCGATGCCCAGCATCATGGTCATCTTGATGACAGCACCCAGGGTGCTACCCACGTCCGGGGTAACTTCCTCGGTGCGCAGGTTGTTCATACCGAACCAACCGATAAAGGCCAGCGGCACCAAAAACAGCAACCATACAAAGCCGGCATTCTGAATCCATGCCTCTGAACCGGCGGGGATCTTGCCAATCAGAGTGCCTGAACTGCTCACCAGGGTCATGGGGTCGCCACCGGCAGCGCCAAAAGCGCCAAAGGTCATAAACAGTGGTACCAGAATCTGCATGGTGGTAACACCGAAGTTACCCAGGCCCGCATTCAAACCCAGTGCCAGCCCCTGTTTTTCCTTGGGGAAAAAGAAACTGATATTGGACATGGAAGAGGCAAAGTTACCGCCGCCGATACCAGATAGCAGCGCTAGCAGCTGGAATACCCACAATGGGGTCTCCGGGTTTTGCAGGGCGATACCCGTGCCGAGGGCAGGGATCATTAGCAGCGCGGTGGTGAATACGATGGTGTTGCGACCACCGAACAATCGGATAAAGAAGCTACTGGGAATACGCAGGGTAGCCCCGGTAAGACCGGCAATCGCCATTAGGGTAAACAGGTCGGCTTTGGCAATGGGAAAGCCAAGATTGAGCATTTGAACGGTGATGATGCCCCAGTAGAGCCACACGGCAAAGCCGCACAGTAGACTGGGAATGGATATCCACAAATTGCGGTTTGCGATTTTCTTGCCCTTGGACTGCCAGAATTTGCTGTCCTCCGGGGCCCACTCGTAGATGTCTGACACGGCGGCCACTCCTCCTCGAAATGATTCGTGAAGCCACTATGGGCCGGGGCTTGAGCCTGCTCAATTACCAACAGTAAGTAACCCTTTTGCCCCCGCGCGTAATAGCTACCTCTTTGGGGGTAAGCGCAGCCGATAGACGCTATGGTAAAGTCACTGTTCAGATTTAAACCAATTTCCACTACTGAAGTAGGATCTCTCATGACTTCTTCTGCCACGGTAATGATGGTCGATGACCATCCCCTGTTCCGCAAAGGTCTCAAGCAGCTGTTTGCCATGGAGCCCAGCCTGGAGCTGGTGGCTGAGGCCAGTAGCGGGGAGGAAGCGCTGGAGTTGGCCAAGCAGCATGAGCCAGATCTAATCCTGCTCGACCTGAATATGCGTGGCATGGATGGGCTCGACACACTGCGTGCGATGCGCGCTGCCGATGTATCTTCACGCATCGTGATACTGACGGTTTCCGACAATAATGCCGATGTTGTGTCCTGTATCCGCGCCGGTGCCGATGGTTATCTTCTTAAGGATATGGAACCGGAAGATATTCTCGATCAGGTAATACAGGCCACCCACGGCAAGCTCGCTATCAGCCAGCGCCTTACGGAGATTCTCGCCTCGGCCCTGCGCAAGCCAGACAACTCCGGTGCGGATACTCTCTCCACCCTTACCAGCCGCGAATATCAGATATTGCAGCTGATCGCCGATGGCCTCAGCAACAAACTCATTGCCCGTGAGTTGGATATTAGTGATGCAACTGTGAAGGTGCACGTCAAACATCTGTTGAAGAAATTGGGGATGCGTTCCCGCGTGGAAGCCGCTGTGTGGATGGTCAATCAAAAACGCTCGGAGTCCCAGGATCGCTCCCACTGACTCAACCTGTGCCCAAACTCAAGGAATGAAGTAAGAGAACTTTTCCATGCCCACCACCGATTGTTGCAGCCAGCCTGGCTTAATGCCCATAGAAAACGCCCGTGAAAAACTTTTGCAGGCGCTTGATCCCGTAAGTGGAACCCAGACCCTGCCGTTGGCACAGGGGAATGGCCGGGTGCTGGCCAAGGATGTCACATCTGGTGTGAACTTGCCGCCCTGCGACAATTCCGCCATGGATGGTTACGCTCTACGCTTTGAAGACCTTGCCAGTGGCTTACCGCTGGAGTTGATCGGTAAATCCTTTGCCGGCGCACCCTTCGATGGTGTGGTGAACCCAGGCACCTGCGTGCGCATTATGACTGGCGCCGCAGTACCTGCCGGGGCTGATACCGTGGTGATGCAGGAAAATGTCGATGCTCAGGGCGAGTCGATTCGTATTAATTGCGAAGTTCGCCCCGGCGACCATATTCGCCGTTGTGGTGAAGATGTAACTGAAGGCGCTCCTCTACTTAACGCAGGCGAACGTATCAGTGTTCCCCACATCGCCCTTCTTGCCGCCGCAGGTGTAGGCACTGTCACAGTAGCGCGTAAGCCGGTAATTGCACTTTTCTCCACTGGTGATGAACTGCGTCAGCCCGGTGAAGCCCTGGGCAAGGGCGATATCTACGATAGCAACCGCATCGCTCTTTTGGCCGCCTTAGCTCAGATGGATCTGGAGGTCTTGGATCTGGGCATATTGCCAGATAATAAACAGGCCATTACTGATGCCTTGCAGGGTGCGGCCCAAGAGGCCGATGCCATTATTACCTCCGGCGGTGTCTCTGTAGGTGAGGCAGATTACACTCGTGAAGTGTTGGAAGAACTGGGAGAGATCGGCTTTTGGAAAGTGGCGATGAAGCCCGGAAAGCCATTTGCTTTTGGCTTCCTGCAAGGAACGCCTTTCTTTGGCTTACCCGGTAACCCGGTTTCCGCCCTGGTTACATTCTACCAGTTGGCCGTGCCCGCCCTGAGTGTAATGAAAGGCGACCAATGGAATGGCCCACAAACCTTGCAGGCCAAACTTCTAAAACCCCTGAAGAAAAAGCCCGGCCGTACCGATTTCCAGCGAGGTGTATATCGCACCGATGATAGTGGAACCTTGGTGGTAGAGCCGGTTGGTACCCAGGGAAGCCATATCCTTACCGGCCTGGCTGCAGCTAACTGTTTTATTGTTTTGGCGCGGGAGAGTGGTAGTGCGGAGGCAGGGCAGCAAGTAGTGATTGAGCCTTTGGGGGTGCCGTTGGGGTAGGGGCTTTTTTTTAAGCTACTTTTGCGTCGGACTTAAGCTCGCATGAGTCTATACACAATATAAATTGTTTAAAGCGGGACTAGAGAGGATTAGCTTCGCCCTTTGGGCTCGCTGCTCTCCGGCAGCTTTGCTGCCTCCGAGTCGAACCTGAGTTCGAACAAAACCTGGGAGTTAGCCATATACAAAGAAGCCCGCATAAGCGGGCTTCTTTGTATATGGCCCGCCCGAGAGGATTCGAACCTCTGACCTTCGCCTCCGGAGGGCGACGCTCTATCCAGCTGAGCTACGGGCGGCTGACTGGCTTACCGTGCCAGTGGGAGGCGGATTATACAGAAGGGTAGTGGTGTGCGAAAGGACTTATAGTGGAGCCAAGTAGGCTTTGGCAGGGGGCGGCACAGTGCTTATAATGCGCGGCGTAGAAGTTTGCGGCAGTAAATCGATAGTCTACGGGCCATCTCACTTCGGTCCTTTGGGGGAATAGTATGAAGAGTATTTTGGGTATTGTGGCGGTACTGGCCGTCAGTGCGGCTGCGGCAGTGGCCCAGCAGTCTGTTGATGAAAAGATTGCAGAGCGCATTGCTCCAGCAGGTGAGACCTGCATGAAAGGCGAGGAGTGTGCGGCAGCAGTAGCGGCTGCTCCTGAGGGTGCAAGTGGCGGCGCCCGTAGCGGTGAGGCTGTTTACAATGCCAGCTGTACAACCTGTCATGCTATGGGTATTGCAGGTGCGCCCAAGTTTGGTGATGCCGCTGCCTGGGCACCGCGTATTGCCAAGGGCATGGACACTCTTTATACCAATGCTATTAATGGCATCAATGCCATGCCGCCTAAGGGCCTGTGTATGGATTGTAGCGATGGTGAGATTAAAGCCGCTGTGGACTACATGGTGGATAACAGTAAGTAAGCTTCTACTTACTATCGAAAAGGCCGCTCATTGAGTGGCCTTTTTTGTTTGCAGAGTTGATCGACAGGATCATACTCCTCAATCAAACATACTCAATAAAGACCCCAAAGTTTCCTCCCCCTTGGCCTGATTCTGTTCCGGCGTAGTCTTGCCAAAGCCTTCCAATAACACATCCTCCTCCGGCAGTTCGTCGATAAAACGGCTGGGCGTGGTGTCCTGGGTTTCGCCGAACTGCTTGCGCTTGCCCGCCAGTGTCATGGTTAGGGTGCGCTGGGCGCGGGTGATGCCGACGTAGGTGAGGCGGCGCTCTTCTTCGATATTGTCATCTTCGATGCTGTTGCGATGCGGCAATAGGTTTTCTTCCATGCCGATCATAAAAACATGGGGGAATTCGAGGCCCTTGGCGGCATGCAGGGTCATCAGGCTGACCTTATCGGTGGCTTCCTCTTCCTCCTGGCGCTCCAGCATATCTCGCAGGATCAGTTTGGAGATGGCCTGCTCCAGGCGAATGTCCTGCTCCAGCTCATCGTCGGTGCCTTCCATAATCTTGTTGAGGCTTTCCAGCAGCCAGTACACATTCTCCATGCGCTTCTCGGCCACCTTTTCGCTGCTGGCGTTTTGCGAGAGCCAGCCGGCGTAGTCGATATCCTCCAGCATCTCACGCAAGGCGCCATTGGCGGTGGTATCACGACAGTTGCGCTGCACATTTTCGAGCCACAGGGCGAAGCGATTGAGGCGCTCGTAGCCCTGCTCGTTGATATGTTCCTTAAAGCCAAGCTCTGAGCAGGCTTTAAACATGGAGATCTCGCGGCCTTTGGCATAGTTGCCCAATGCTTCCAGACTGCTGGTACCTATCTGGCGGCGCGGAGTGTTAATAATCCGCAGGAAGGCGTTGTCGTCGTCCGGGTTTACCAGCAGGCGCAGATAAGCCATCACGTCCTTGATCTCAGCGCGGGCGAAGAAGGAGGTGCCGCCAGACATCTGGTAGGGAACCTGATGCTCTTGCAGCTTCATCTCAAGAAGGCGCGCCTGGTGATTGCCGCGATAGAGCACGGCAAAATCCATAAACTTGCAACCGCGGCGGCTCTTTTGCAGGAATATCTCGTTGGCGACCCGCTCCGCTTCCTCGTTTTCATTGGCGACTTTGAGCACGCGAATTTCTTCCCCCAGGCCGCGGTCAGACCACAGTGCCTTATCGAAGTCGTGAGGGTTGTGAGCAATCAGGTGGTTGGCGACTTTGAGGATACGGCTGGTGGAACGGTAGTTCTGCTCCAGCTTGATCAGGCGCAGGTTGGGGAAATCGGATTTGAGCGAGCTCATGTTTTCCGGGCGTGCGCCGCGCCAGGCGTAGATAGACTGATCATCATCTCCCACCACCGTGAGGCCACCGCGCCCACCGACCAGCAGTTTCACCAGCAAGTACTGGGAATTGTTGGTGTCCTGGTATTCGTCTACCAGCAGGTAGCGGATCTTCCTGCGCCAGCGTTGCAGCAGTTCAGGATCTTTGTCGAACAGTTGTACCGGCAGCAGGATCAGGTCGTCGAAGTCGACGGCATTGTAGGCCTTTAGAGCTTCGCAGTAGCGATCGTAGGCGATGGCAATGGCCTGCTCTCCGGGGCTCTGCGCCTGCTCCAGGGCACGGCGCGGGGTGAGCATATCGTTCTTCCAGTTGGAGATCTGGTTCTGTACGCGGTCGAGCAGGTCTGTATCCAGGTCGCCATCGCGCAACATCAGTTCTTTGATCAGGGCGCGGGCATCCTCGGCATCAAAGATGGAGAAGCCGGGCTTAAATCCGGCGGCGCGATGCTCCTTGCGCAGGATGTTCAGCCCCAGGTTGTGGAAGGTGGATACGGTGAGACCGTGGCTGGCTTTGGAGCGCTTGCCATCAGGGCCCGCCAGCAGCTTGCTCACCCGCTCTTTCATCTCCCGCGCCGCCTTATTGGTAAAGGTGAGGGCGGCGATATTGCGTGCGGCGTAGCCACACTGCTCGATCAGGTAGGCGATCTTGCGGGTGATAACACTGGTCTTGCCGGAGCCGGCGCCGGCCAGCACCAGGCAGGGGCCGTCGACATACTTCACTGCTTCTGACTGGCGGGGGTTGAGTTGGGTCATAGATGGAGCTGCATTTTCGCTTGGCGAGAGAGCGGGGGATTCTATCAGCCTTGGCTCTTATCCTCCCAGCACATGAGTGAACGTCCGGACATGCGTGTACTTTGTCAGTGGGATTGGCTATAACTGCGCCTTATTCTCCGGACCAGAAATCCCATGCAGCAACCCATTGCTGGCTATCACCTGGATGATGAAGATCATTGGGTGGCCGAACTCGCTTGTGGTCACTTCCAGCATGTGCGCCACAATCCGCCCTGGACTAACAGGCCCTGGGTGATTACTGAGGCGGGGCGAGATTCGATGCTGGGTTTCCAGCTCAACTGTAAGAAATGCGATGAGGGCGCGCCGCCCGACACACTCGAAAAGGCTGTACAACCATGACAAAAATCTGGGTCGATGCCGATGCCTGCCCTGTAGTCATCAAGGAAATCCTGTTCCGCGCTGCAGAGCGCACAGCCACAGAAATGACTTTGGTGGCAAATCAAGCGGTAAAGGTGCCTCCATCCCGCTATATACGCTCCTTGCAGGTTACCGCCGGCTTCGATGTGGCCGATAACGAAATCGTACAGCGTTGCGAAGCGGGTGATCTGGTGATTACCAGCGATATTCCCCTGGCAGCTGAAGTAATCGATAAGAATGCCGAGGCCCTGAACCCCCGTGGTGAGCGCTATACCAAAGCCAATATTCGTGCGCGCCTGAATATGCGGGATTTTATGGATACCCTGCGTTCCAGTGGTGTACATACCGGCGGGCCACCGGCATTAAACCAGGCAGACCGCAAAGCTTTTGCCGACCAGTTGGACCAGTGGTTGGCAAAAAGTCGCAAGTAGGTGGGGGGAGTAACAATGGAAAGCGTAAGGCTGGGGCCATTGCAGCAAAGGCACCTGCCGACTCTGATGTCCTGGTTGCCGGATCGGCAGCAGTGCCAACAGTGGGGTGGCCCAAATTTTCGTTTCCCTTTCGATCAGGCGTCTTTTCTTAAAGATTGCCGCTGGCCAGAGTTGCCAAGCTATGTTCTTCAGGACTGTGAGGGGGGGATGCTGGCCTTCGGTCAATATTACCTCCACCTGGGCCGCTGTCATTTGGGGCGTTTAATCGTTTCCCCCAATCATCGTGGGGCTGGTCTGGGGGGAACTCTGGTTACTCAGCTCGCAAAAATCGGTATCCGGGACTTGGGTGTAACTGAATGTTCCCTGTTTGTTCTGCGTACTAATTTGGCGGCACGGGGGCTCTATGAAAAACTGGGTTTTGTAGAAGTGGCTTACCCAGAGCATCGCGAATGGCTTGATCTGTGTGATTTTATGGTCGCACCGGCTGAAGACTTTCAGCGAGAACAGATAACAAAACAGTGATTTTCCGATGCCTGAATTAATACAACCAAGTACCGAGCGCTTGCAGCTACGCCAGTGGTGCGAGGAAGACAAACCTGCATTTGCCGCAATGAATGCCGACCCCAGCGTTATGGAGTTTTTCCCCGCGCTACTTACACGGGAAGAAAGTGATGCCGGTGTCGAGCGTAGTCGCACGCATATAGATAATTATGGGTGGGGATTCTGGGCGCTGGAGCTTAGAGAAACCGGCGAGTTTCTCGGCTTTGTCGGTATAAAAAATGTTACCGATGACCTGCCCTTTGCCCCGGCGGTAGAGATTGGCTGGCGACTGGCTCACCCATTCTGGGGTAAAGGCTATGCTAGCGAAGCTGCGCGTGCGTCCCTGCAGGTAGCCTTTGGTACCTTACAGCTTACGGAAGTAGTTTCCTACACGCCGTTACAAAATATTCGCTCCCAACGAGTAATGGAGCGGCTGGGTATGCAGCGGGATGCGCTGGTGTTTGAACATCCGTCGATTCCCAACGAAAACCCTTTGCAGCGTCACTGCCTGTATCGTTTAAGTGCAGATAATTGGAAAAAAGTTTGATGTGATTAGCTTCTGTTAGCTTGGGAACCATTGCTTTTGCCTGGGTTCGGATAAGTGAGTGGGCATTAGCCCTTTTACTAACAATAACCAAGCCAATATACCCTCGCCTTCGTTTCCAGGTGAGGGCAGGGAGTTTTCGCTATGGGACAGAGGCTTTCTTTTAAATCAATCTTTATAACGGCCACGGGCTTTCTGCTAGCGGCTATTCATCTCGGCGTGTCTGCCGAACCTCTTCTCAATATCAGTAAGCGCCCGGATGGATCATCGTTGTATTGGTCCTTGGAGAAACCGTCCGATCAGGGTAAATATGATTTGTTCCTGCTGGCCCAGGGTTCCGGCTGCCTGCCAGCTATTAAAAATACCACTCTGCAGCAGGCGAAGGGGATGGCCGCGGGCTATGCGATTTTAATGGTAGAAAAATACGGCGTAACTCATGCCGACCGCCCCGAAGAGCAATTTAAAGATTGCTCCCAGGAATATGTGGCTAATCACACGGTTGAGCAGCGCACAGTAGATGTGGTGCAAATTGTTAACGAATTGCGTGGCGCTGATTGGTGGAATGGCAAATTGGTCCTGCTTGGTGGTTCCGAGGGTGGTGACCTTGTTGCACGACTGGCGCCCCGGTTGAATCCCGATGCCTCAGTGGTCTTTTCCAGTGGGCTGGGGGAGTCATTCTCTCAAGTGTTAAAGAGTTTGGTTCCTCCCCATGTAGCTAAAGAGGTAGATGCCAAACTCGCCTATGCCCAAGCTAATCCTAAAAGTGCGGAAGTCTGGGGTGGAAACTCTATGCGTTGGTGGGCCGATGTCGCCGATCGGGTACCGGTCAATGATTTATTGAACAGCCATGCCCCCGTATTATTGATCCAGGGTGCAGAAGATAAATCTGCCCCGGTCAGTTCCGGCCGAGCAGCACGAGATGCCTACGCATCAGCCGGACGTTGTGAGCTGACTTATTGGGAGTACCCCGGTTACGATCACTATATGACAGATAAAGAAGGTGTAAATCATCGGGGAAAAGTCTTTGATAGAATTGCTGGATGGATTAACAAGACTGCACGAAATGGGGCTCCCGGGTGTATCTCTGGTGCCGGTAAAAGTTGAGACTGATAGATGAATATAAGAATCAAGTTAGCCGCAATAGTAATAGCAGCTTATTCCAGTTTTTCAGCAGCGGAAAACTTTGCTGTCTTACCACAACTGGAAACTTACAAAGTACCAGAATCCTGGCGCCAGCCAGTAGCGCCTCTAAGGATTGCAGATAACACATGGCAAGTAGGTACCGAGGGAATTACCTCACTGTTATTAAAAGGCAAAGAAGGCTCGATTCTAATTGATGGTGGCATGGAGCAGACGGCCGAGCATTTATTGGAGAATATGCGCCGATTGGGAGTCGCCCCCACGGATCTCAAATTAATCTTGCACAGTCAGGCCCATGCAGACCACATAGGTTCCTTAGCTGAGCTAAAACGCGTGACTGGTGCACAGGTAGTAACCAATGCCGAGTCAGCTGTGTTAATGGCTCGCGGTGGAGCCAATGATATTCACTTTGCCGATAAAATCTTATATCCGCCGATAAAGGCGGATCGTATCCTGCATGATGGCGAGCAGGTTGTTCTAGGAAATTTGCGTCTACGCGTACATTTTATCCCAGGCCATACACCAGGTAGCATGGCCTGGACCTGGGAAGACAAAGTTGAAGGTAAAACTACAGACATCGCTTATGTGGATAGCCTTACAGCACCTGGTTATCAACTGATTGATAATCGCCGCTACCCCAATATCGTAGAGGACTTCCGCACAAGCTTTGCCCATGTGCGCGATTTACCTTGTGATTTACTACTCACCCCTCATGCACCTGCCAGCGGCTGGGAGTTTAAAAATATGGCTACGCAGAAAAAATCAGTGAGCTGTCTTCAATATGCAGAGAAAGCGGAAGCAAAATTAAATAAAAAGCTAGAGACTGAGAAAGGTTCAGCTGATTAGATATTGGCGATATAAAACATGGCCTGGCAGAACTAATGCCGGGCCAAAAATTGATTTACCTTAGGGACAAGATAGAAATACATCAGTGGGACGAGAACAGCTGTCATTATCAAGGCCTTGAATCCGATAGCGATTTGAAGCTCCAGCGCCTGTAGCGCTAATAGAAGAAGAGTGACAATAGGGTAAACCAGCGCCCATATACATAGGGCGTGTAGTAAAGATTTTTTCATTATTTCAGTCCCTCCATAAAGCTGGATATTACCTGATAGTATCCTGGTAATATTTTCTTCAAAAATAGTTTTCCACTCTTGCTAAGTGCTATACTTTTGGCCCTGCCATCGCTGGAGTCGGCTTCCATGGTGATAAGCTTATTCTCCAGCATACTTTTCAGAGTGCGTGTCATTACCGGTCTGGAAACATCGATACGCTCTGCAATTTCTGAAGCTAATAAACTCTGTTTTTGTGGCTCTCGGTCAATAACGATCAACACTAAGAAACGTAGCTGCGAAGTGCTGTGCTCGGAAAAATAGCTTTCCAGTTCCCGCAAAAGCAGGCTTGCATCCCGCATCATGGTAAGTGCGTCCTGAATGGCAGCGGGATCTTTTACAGAAAATTGTTTGGTATATCCCTCAACCATCTGCTGCGAGGGCAATTCTTTGAGAAAAAACATAGGGGTATTAAGCCAACCTCTTCAGCTTATTGATCTCTACCGGCCCTTTTAGCCACTCTTGGTAGGCTTCGAATATCGGCGCGATATAAGGCATTGCGTAATGCCTTTCGAGATCATCCTGATTGCGCCACTCTTCGTATAAAAACAAAGACTCTCCGTCTTCGTGCACAGTAAACTGGAGACAGCCTTCTTCCTCAAGGGTATTTGCCACTATGGAGAGGATGGCCTGCTTGGCCTGCTCGAAGAATTCAGTCTTGGGAGAAATTCTGGCGATAATGAAGAGGTTGTGATTCATGATTTCTGCTCATCAAGAAGAATATAGTTATCATGATAACTATATTCTTGCGGTGGTCAATAGATCAAGGGTTGCTATACCAAATTAGGATATTGTTATTTATTAATGGGACGGTTGACGAAATACTTTCTAGCGTGAAGAAATTACTGTTTGGCGCCTATCCAAATTGCGGTAGGCCAAGGCCTCAGCAATTTGTGCTGAGCTGATCCTCTGCAAACTAGCGAGGTCTGCCAGGGTGCGGGCCACTTTAAGTACCCGGTGATAACTGCGCGCGGAGAGTCCCAGCTTTTCTACCGATTGGCGTAACAGGTGTTTCTCTTTTTCTCCCAGCACGCAGTGGGTTTCCAGCTCCGCCCCTTTTAACAAGTTGTTGGTGGTGCCCTGTCGCTGAGTTTGCAGCTGTCGCGCAGCACAGACCCTTTCCCTGACACTGTCCGATGGTTCTCCGGCGGCTGCATCCTGTAATTGCAGAGCATTCATGGCGCCCACTTCTACCTGCATATCGATACGATCCAGCAGAGGGCCAGAGAGTTTGTTGCGATATCGGTCTATCTGGTCCGGCGTACAACGGCAACGGGGCTCACCCAAATAGCCACAGGGGCAGGGATTCATAGCCCCAACCAGTTGAAAGTGAGCGGGGTAGGTGACTTGGGCCCGTGCCCGGGAGATACGCACTTCACCGTTCTCCAGAGGTTCCCTCAGTATCTCCAGAGCGTGGCGGGGGAACTCGGGCATTTCGTCGAGAAACAAGACGCCCCGGTGGGCGAGGGAGATTTCACCGGGTCTTGGGGTGCTGCCGCCACCGACCAAAGCGGTTGGTGAAGCACTGTGATGCGGAGCCCTGAAAGGGCGCAGGCTCTGATGGGGCAAGCCTGCGCTGGAGTAAACGGCGGCCACTTCGATTGATTCAGTAGTGGTGAGAGGGGGCAATATTCCTGGCAGGCGGCTGGCCAGCATGGTTTTACCTGTGCCTGGTGGGCCATAGAAAAGCAGGTTGTGCCCACCGGCGGCTGCTACCTCCAGGGCGCGCCGGGCCTTTAATTGACCTCGAACGTCGGCAAGATCCGGGCAGTCAATAACTGATTGATCGACCTTTTGTTCAGCTCGGGGTAGTTTTTCCCGCCCATGGAGCTCTGCGCAGACTTGTAATAATGAAGTAGCAGCGCCAACTTCTGCCCCCGCAAGGGCTGCCTCCGCACTATTTTCCAGGGGTATTACCAGTTTCCGTTTGGCTGCGGCGCTTGTGATGGCTGCGGGCAGTGCACCACTAATTTCGCGCAGAGCACCGGTAAGTGCCAGCTCGCCAATAAATTCATAGTTTTCCAGTGATTCACCGGGAACTTGCCCGGAGGCCGCGAGTATGCCGATGGCAATGGCGAGGTCGTAGCGTCCGCCCTCCTTGGGTAGGTCTGCGGGAGCCAGGTTGACAGTGATACGGCGCTGGGGAAATTCAAAATGGCTGTTGATCAGGGCGCTGCGTACCCGATCGCGGCTCTCTCTGACCGCTGCTTCGGGCAGGCCGACAATATGGAAGGCAGGTAACCCATTGGCCAGGTGCGTCTCAACGATGACCAGCGGGGCGGATACGCCCAATTGAGCGCGGGTATAGATTACTGAGAGGCTCACAATACCATCCTTGAACTGGCTCCCTGAATGATTAATTTTCGGGCTTGCAGTCCCTTTGGGCCAGGGCCTGCTCGAGTATTTCCACTTTGTCTTCCAGGCGGGCCAGTTTCTCCCGAGTTCGCCGCAGGATTTCCACCTGGGTATCGAATTCGCGCTGGGGTACCAGCGGTAATTTGTCCAGGGAGACCTCCAGGGCATTGCGCAGGTCATTTGTGACCACCGTGCCCTGTAGTTGCAGCTCTTTCAGCAGCTGTTGCAGTTTATCCGCGGCCACAGGCAATTCCTCGCTCAGTAAATCTTATCTATTGGCACCAGATTGTAACCCACAGCATTTTTACGCAAAAGCAGGCTCATAGTGCCTTATTCTGATTCTTGGCTCTACATGGATTCCCCACTTCTGTGCATATGAGGGCAAATAGGGCCATCTTGGTGCACAGGGCTTCCTCGTCCTTTTGTTCGTATTAATTCCAATTTTATTTTTCTCTCTAACTCATTGATTTTATTGGGTGCTGCAGCTTTGGCATTAACCATGCAATCAACCGGAGTAGGTGTGCCATTTACGATCACTGGGAGTCCGGGAAAGTAGCGGTTCACAAGACGCAGGAGACCCTCTGTCATACCCGACAGTGCAGGACCGATTGCAGGCGGCGCCATTACAGGTATCAAAAAAATCAGATTTATAGAAATCTTGGAGGATCAAAGGTGAAAATTAAAATGCATAAGATCGCCACTGTCTTCACAGGCGCTGCCTTGGTTTTGGCTGTTGGTGGTACAGCTTTTGCTGAGGGAAACGGTGCGAGTTTTAGTGTGAATGCAGGGCTGGTCTCGGATTACAAGTTTCGCGGAATTAGCCAGTCTGATGGACGTCCTGCTATTCAGGCGGGAATGGATTTAGAGTTTGGTAATGGTTTTTATGTAGGCACCTGGGCTTCGCAAGTGGATTTCGATTACGGCAATGATGAAACTGATTATGAACAGGATTTTTATGCAGGATTTAGTGCGGATTTAAATGACTCTGTCAGCTATGACGTTGGTTATGTTTATTATGCCTACCACGGGAGTGGCAGGGATGAAGATTACCAGGAAATTTATGGAAGTCTTAGTTTTTCAGATTTAACTTTAGGTCTTGCTTATTCCGATGATTACTGGGCTGAGTCCGGGGCCTTTTATTACCCCTATGCCGATTATAGTTTTTCCCTGCCTGCTGATTTTAGTCTGGACCTGCATGTAGGTCTAAACCTATTTGATGAAGAAATATTTCTCTTTGAGTCCGATTCTTATATCGATTATTCAGTTTCCCTGAGTAAAGAATATGGCGATTTAAATCTTAGTGCCGCATTAGTTGGCTCTGATGTGAGTGACTCAGAATGTTTTGACACAGATTGGTGTGAACCCACTTTACTAGCCGGTGCTACATATACCTGGTAACAAAACTGCACGCAATTGATGCGGGTACTATTTTGGGGGCGACATGAAGCTAATCACTGCAATAGTAAAACCTTTCAAGTTGGATGCGGTAAGGGATTCTCTGAAGGAGAGTGGTATTAATGGCGTTACCGTTAGTGAAGTAAAGGGATTTGGACGGCAGAAAGGTCATACGGAACTATATCGCGGCGCTGAATATGTGGTGGATTTCCTGCCAAAAACGATGCTGCAAATTGCAGTGACAGATGAACAGCTGGATACGGTTTTGGATGCGATAGGATCCAGTGCCCACAGTGGCAAAATCGGCGATGGGAAAATATTTGTTTCCAATTTAGAACAGGTTGTGCGGATACGCACAGGTGAGAGCGGCAGCGATGCGATTTAAGTCAAACATAAAAGCTGATCATAATTTTAAAAATATTAAGATTTGAACGGAGAGAGAAATGGAGAATCAAGTTTTTCAGTTGCAATATGCAATTGATACCTTTTATTTTTTGGTATGCGGCGCGCTGGTGATGTGGATGGCCGCTGGTTTTGCCATGCTGGAAGCTGGCTTGGTGCGTTCAAAAAATACTACCGAAATTCTCACTAAAAATGTTGCGCTTTTTGCAATTGCCAGCATTATGTACCTGATGACAGGCTATGCCATTATGTATGATGGCAACTGGATGCTTTCAGGCATTGAGGCCTTCAGTCTCGACGGTGTACTGGCGGATTCAGCGGAAAATGGCTTTGACGGCGATTCCGTATATTCAGGAGCCTCGGACTTTTTCTTCCAGGTAGTGTTTGTTGCTACGGCCATGTCTATTGTATCCGGAGCTGTGGCAGAGCGTATGAAACTGTGGAGTTTCCTGGCGTTTGCCGTTGTCCTCACTGGTTTTATTTATCCACTTGAGGGCTCCTGGACCTGGGGTGGCAAAGAGGTTTTCGGGCTGTATAGCTTGGGTGATCTCGGCTTCTCCGACTTTGCCGGTTCAGGCATTGTTCATATGGCTGGTGCAGCGGCAGCACTGGCTGGCGTTCTGCTACTGGGCGCGCGCAAGGGTAAGTACGGTCCCAATGGGCAGGTCTATGCCATTCCCGGTGCAAACCTGCCATTGGCTACCCTGGGGACTTTTATTTTATGGATGGGATGGTTTGGCTTTAACGGTGGCTCCGTGCTTAAGCTGGGAGATGCGGCCAGCGCGCATTCCGTGGCTATGGTGTTTCTCAATACCAATGCTGCTGCGGCTGGTGGCGCAATTGCAGCATTAATTACAGGGCGCCTGCTGTTTGGCAAGGCTGACCTGACCATGCTGCTGAACGGTGCCTTGGCCGGATTGGTGGCGATTACTGCTGAGGCTTCCACGCCGACTGCATTGCAAGCAACCCTGTTCGGTATGTTTGGCGGCGTTTTGGTGGTCTTCTCTATCATCACTTTGGACAAACTGAAGATCGATGATCCAGTCGGTGCCATTTCTGTACACGGCGTTGTTGGCTTGCTTGGCTTGTTGCTGGTCCCACTGACCAATGATGATTCCACCCTCAGTGGTCAGTTGATCGGAGCGCTGACAATATTCCTCTGGGTCTTCATTGCCTCCCTGGCGGTTTGGTACCTGCTCAAATTAGTGACTGGCATCCGTGTCAGTGAAGACGAGGAGCAAGAGGGTGTTGACTTGGCTGAATGTGGTATGGAAGCTTATCCGGAATTTATGAGCAAATAGATGCTCTGCGATGGTGCTGCCTCGTGCCGGGGCAGTTTCCTGGCTGAGGTTCCCGCAAAGAAGACTAATCAGGGGAAATACAAGAAATGAAATTGATTACGGCCGTAGTAAAGCCCTTCAAGTTGGACGATGTGCGTACGGCATTGTCCGAAGTCGGGGTACAGGGGATGACAGTGACCGAAGTAAAGGGCTTTGGTCGCCAAAAGGGGCATACAGAACTCTACCGCGGCGCAGAGTATGTAGTGGACTTCCTGCCTAAGGTAAAACTGGAGCTGGCGGTTGATGACGATATGGTGGACTCTGCCGTTGAAGCGATCACTAAAGCTGCGCAGACTGGTAAGATTGGTGATGGTAAAATCTTTATTACTGCGCTGGAAGAAGTTATCCGGATCCGCACCGGTGAAACCGGTAGCGAGGCAGTTTGACCGACTGGTAAATTAATTGCTTTTTAGGCTATTCGTCACGGCCACCCCAAAAGCCCCTTCAGGGGCTTTGTTGTTTTAACTGTCTCACCTTCTTCCCCTGCTCTCCTGTGATCATTCTTTAGCTGTAACACATTTCTACACTGTCGCTTAAATCACCATAACAAACCGCAATATTCCTTGGTTTTTGTCCCAACAAAAAACTCTACTGCCTCGATTGCTTGTAGCTGGCGGCCTTGATGGGAAGTGCCTATATATTAATCGCCGCTTTTAATGCGGTAGGGGATCGCCACAGGCTGTGGCTTTCGGTTTCATCATGTCGCGGGAAGGGGCGGCACAGAGGTACTCCCTCTGTAACAGGAGTAAGAGTTACAGGGTTTTAGCTATGAAAGATGGTTATGAAGATCAGGGTAAGAACTCTCGCAGCAAGGACTCCGAGGAATTTGCCGAAGAGCGCTCTATCACCTCTCGTGAACGTGCCAGGAGTCAACTGAGCACGGATGTTGAGGAATTTCTCGCCGGTGGTGGGGCAATCAATGAGGTTGACCCAGAAGTTACCGCCGATCCCCCGCGTAAACCACAGCCTAAATACGGCAGCCGCCCTATTTAGTACAGCAGGGCTTTGCCGCCACCCTTACCTGGTTGGCGGCATATTATTTTTTGGGGGCCTGAGTTTGATGTCCCGTAGGATGGATTTAGTAGAGTCCGGTTTAGCGACTAACAAACCTGGGAAGCAGGCGCTCCAATACCTCGCCGATATAGGAGAGAAACAGGGTACCGAGGCTCGAGCGGTAGTATTGAGGATCGGATGAGCCTACGGCGAGCACCCCCATTTGGTTGCATAGGGGGACCACGGCTGCAGAAGCCACATCCTGCCAGCCTTCGCCAAACAGATACTCCCTCTCGGCGGGGCGCAGGGCTCCGCATACTGGGCGGCCATTGCGAAGAATTCCGCCAATAGCTGTCTCTGCGCCTGCGTGGGAGCTGGAACGGACCTGGCCCAGGCTGCGGGCGCTGGGCAGGGGTTCGAATAGAGTCAGGCTGGTGAACTCAACGTTAAAATCGGTTGCGAAGCTGGAGTAGAGGGCTTCTGTGGCTTCGCCTATGTCTCGCGCCTCCAGCAGGGCCAGGATCAGGCGGCGGCTGTTAAAGAAAAGCTGGTCGTTATCACGGGCATTATGCAGCAGTTGATCGAGGCGCTGGCGCATTTCAATATTGCGTTCGCGCAATAAGTTGGTTTGATGCGTCATCAGTGACACGGTCTTGCCATTATCCCGCGGCAACTTGATTGTTTCGAGCAGGTCCATCCTGTCGAGAAAGAACTCGGGATTCTGCATCAGGTAGCGGGCTACCTGCCGCGCAAGCAATTTGTCATCCCGCTGCATTTCCTTGTGGCTGCCGGCGACAATCTCTTCAGAGCTTTGATTGGCGTCTGTCTGTTCCATCATGGTCCATTCACATTGGCGCGGGATCGAGGTGAATTGACAGCTCCAGTGGGTAAGGACCCACTATCGACAGGCGCCACAGAACTCCCTGGGAGGTCGAATAGTCGCCACCTTGCCCGCAAGGTTATTCAAATAATGATTTGCCCGTGGAAAACCGTGATCGCGGGCCCGGTCATAGTAACCGGCTGACCCGGTCCGCTCCAGTGAATTGTCAGGTTGCCACCGGGCAGGCGGACCTCCACCTGATCATCCACCAGCCCGCGTTGGTGCGCATAGACCATAGCGGCACAGGCACCAGTGCCACAGGCACGGGTCTCGCCCACCCCCCGCTCAAACACGCGCAGCTGTGCTTCGTTGCGGGAGTTAATTTGCAGGAAGCCTACATTGACCTTTTGTGGAAAGCGCGGATGAGTTTCGATCAGCGGACCCAGCTGGTTCACGGGAGCCTCTTGGACATCCTCTACCAGCAGTACCGCATGGGGGTTGCCCATGGATAAGGCGCCGATAGTAAATGTCTCATCGCGAACATCAATGGGATAGCTTTCGGCGCAGCGATCGGCGTTAAAGGGAATCAGTTCCGGTTCCAGCACTGGGGCGCCCATATCCACGCTGACCTGGTCGCTATCCATGACTTTGAGTTGCAGCATGCCCCCAGCAGTCTCCACTTTCAGGCGTTTCTTGCCGGTAAGGCGGCGTTCGCGCACAAAGCGTGCAAAGCACCGGGCGCCATTGCCGCAGTTTTCCACTTCGCTGCCATCGGCGTTGAAAATCCGATAGCGGAAATCTGCGTCAGGGTCGCGAGGTGACTCCACAAGCAGAACCTGGTCACAACCAATGCCCAGGCAGCGATCGGCAATTCGGCGAATCTTATCGGGGGACAGTTTGACCCTCTGGCTGATGCCGTCGAGCATCACAAAGTCGTTGCCAAGCCCATGCATCTTGCTGAATTTAATGCGCATTCCATTTCTCTAGTGATTCTCTGTATCTGACCGATATTGGCGTCTCTCTGGCCCACACGGGCTGCCTGCGAGTAGCGGCACCAAAGTTGTTATTTTGACATCTATTTCGCCACAAAGAGTCAGACTTTTTCCGGTACTGGCGTTTCTCCCTTTACCAGGTCACTGAAGGTTTCTCGCGTTCGTACCAGATAGGTGTTGTCACCGTCGACCAGAACTTCTGCTGCGCGAGGGCGGCTATTGTAATTGGAGCTCATGGTGAATCCGTAAGCGCCGGCAGAAAGCATGGCCAGCAGCTGTCCCTGCCGTAGAGCGAGGGCGCGGTTCTTACCGAGGAAATCGCCGGTTTCGCATACTGGCCCGACGATGTCCCACATGGCATCTTCACCGTGATCGGGGGTCACTGGCACTATATCCTGCCAGGCCTGATAAAGGGCTGGACGCAGGTTATCATTCATGGCCGCATCGACAATGGCGAAATTGTGCTCCTCGGTGCGCTTGAGGTAATCAATACGGGTCAGCAGTAAGCCACCGTTGGCCGCAATGGAGCGCCCCGGCTCCAATATCAGGCCGAGATTGCGCTCGCCGATACGCCCGATCACCGCCTGCAGGTAATCCGCTACAGGTGGTGGTTCCTCTCCCCGGTAGCGCACACCCAAGCCACCTCCCAGGTCCAGGTGCTCCAACTGTATGCCCTTACTGGAGAGGTCGTCCACCAGCATCAGTAGGCGCTCCAGGGCATCGAGAAAGGGGGCTACTTCGGTAAGCTGTGAGCCGATATGGCAATCCACTCCGATCACTTTCAAGTGCGGGGAGTTGGCCGCATGCATATAGACATCTAATGCACGGTCGATTGCGACGCCGAACTTGTTTTCCTTGAGGCCGGTGGAAATATAGGGGTGGGTTTGAGCGTCGACATCCGGATTTACCCGCAGGGAGACAGGTGCGATGGTTTCGCACTCGGCGGCAACCTGTTCCAGACGCTGCATTTCCGCCTCGGATTCGACATTGAAGCAATGCACCCCGACTTCCAGCGCACGGCGCATTTCATTGGCAGTTTTGCCGACGCCGGAAAATACTACCCGAGAGGGATCGCCACCGGCCAATAAAACCCGTTCCAGCTCGCCGCCCGAGACAATATCAAAGCCGGCTCCCAGCTGAGCCAGCAGAGACAGTATGCCAAGGTTGCTGTTGGCCTTTACCGCATAACAGATCAGGCCAGGATGGTTGCCGAGGGCATCCGCATAGGCCCGGTATTGACGCTCGAAGTGAGAGCGGCTGTATACATAGGTGGGAGTACCAAAACGTTCGGCGATCTGTTCCAGGGAGACTTCTTCAGCCCACAGGCTGCCTTCACGATAACTGAATTCACTCATTTTTCAGTTTCTTGCTCTTCTGGGAATTCCTCGTACAGGGGCTCTTCTACTGAAGGTTCAACCACTGCTTCATCTGCTGGCTCAATGGCAGGCCCGCTGGGTTCTACCGCAGTACTGCTAGTGGGCACTGTGGTGGGTGGGCCGCTGGTGATACTCGGCGCAGGTTCAGCCGGTGCTTGGGGCAGGTATAGCGGGCCCTTCTGGCCACAGCCAGTTGTTAGGGCAGAGGCGCCTAACAGGGCGAGGAAGGGGAAAAGCAATTTTTTCGGCATGGGTGACATCCTGCACTCGGGCTTTCGAAGCGGTGTTCCGCAAAAGCCTGATAGTATAGCGGCCGAATAAATTCATCACAGTAGACGGTAACAGAAGTAACAAAAGATGAGCCAAACGGAATACGAAGCGGCCATTGAGCAGAGCCTGATGGCGATTGAGGATGCCCTGGACGAGTGTGACTGGGATATTGATTATGAGCGCAGCGGGTCGGTTTTGACCCTTACTTTGGAGGACAACGGGAGCCAGGTGATCCTCTCGCGCCAGTCGGCCAATCGAGAGTTGTGGGTGGCGGCTAAATCTGGCGGTTACCACCTGGCCTTCCAAAGCCCCGGCTGGAAGTGTGGGACTACCGGGGAGGACCTGCCCACTCTGCTTGATCGCGTGCTGAGTGAGCAGCAGGGTGAAGCAGTCAGTTTAGAGATTGACCAGTAATAATTGTGGTTGGGCCTCTTGGCTGTTTGAAATTTTGCCTCGGGAAAATATCACGATGAACTTTTCGTACATCAAAAAATAACAGCGATATAGCTCTGGAATGCCCGTTGGAACCCCGATACTGCGGAATTGAAGTGATTATCCGATTTCCAGCTATTATTTTTTTCGAATAGTAGTTACACAGCAAACTTGAGCTTCGTAATGATATCGAATAGCCGTGAGTAACCGCGGGCTGGGATTTTAGCGGGGTGGCAAAGCAGGTTAGAGCTTTAAAAAGAAAGCCCGGGGGAGGGGTTTCCCGCGAGCTTTACTTTTTCTGTATTTCTAAACAACTAGCGCTGAGCAATGGCTTCGCGTGCGGATGTACAGGCTGCGCGTACTTGCCTTGGTGCGGTGCCACCGATATGGTCTCGCGCCGCTACTGAGCCTTCCAGGGTAAGGACCTCAAACACATCTTCAGTGATTTCTGCAGAAAACTGCTGCAGCTGGCCCAGGCTCAGTTCCGCCAGATCCTTATCCTGCTCGATGGCAAAGGATACTGACTGGCCGACAATTTCGTGGGCATCGCGAAAGGCAACGCCCTTGCGCACCAGGTAATCGGCCAGATCTGTGGCAGTGGAGAAGCCCTTGGCCGCTGCCTCCAGCATATTGTCTTTTTTCGCCTTGAGTGCCGGCACCATATCTGCAAAAGCGCGCAGACAGTCCAGAGCGGTATCAGCGGCGTCGAACAGGGGCTCTTTATCCTCCTGATTATCCTTGTTATAGGCCAGCGGTTGGCTCTTCATCAGGGTCAACAGGGCGATCAGGTGCCCGTTCACTCTGCCGGTCTTGCCGCGTACAAGCTCAGGCACATCCGGGTTTTTTTTCTGCGGCATGATCGAGGAGCCGGTACAGAAGCGATCCGGCAGATCGATAAAATCAAACTGGCTTGAAGCCCAGAGCACCAGTTCCTCACTGGCGCGGGACAGGTGGGTGAGCAACAGGGCTGCGAAGGCACAAAACTCGATGGCGAAATCACGGTCGCTGACAGAATCCAGCGAATTCTCGGTGGGAGCATCGAAACCCAGTAATTCGGCCGTACGTGCACGATCAATCGGATAGCTGGTGCCAGCCAGCGCGGCTGCACCCAGGGGCGAACGATTGACCCGCTTACGACAGTCCATCAGTCGTTCATAGTCCCTTGTCAGCATCGCATTCCAGGCCAGCAGGTGGTGGCCAAAAGTTACCGGCTGTGCGCTTTGCAGGTGGGTAAAGCCCGGCATGATGGTCTCAGCTTCACGCTCGGCCAGCTGCACCAGACCTGTTTGCAGGCGGGTTAGTTCGGCGCAAATCAAGTCGATACGGCCGCGTAGCCACAATCGAATGTCGGTTGCCACCTGGTCGTTGCGGGAGCGGCCAGTGTGTAGTTTTTTACCGGTAGCTCCGATTCGTTGGGTTAGACGTGCTTCGATATTCATGTGCACATCCTCCAACTGTACTGACCAGGGAAACTGCCCCGCTTTGATTTCTTCGGCGATATCCTTCAATCCATCAGCAATCTTGTGATATTCATCTGCGCTCAATACCCCCACTTCCGACAACATCTGTGCATGGGCGAGGGAGCCCTGAATATCTTCCAGTGCCATGCGTTGGTCGAAAGAGACCGAGGCGGTAAATCGCTCTACGAATGCATCGGTGGCTTCGCTGAAGCGGCCACCCCAGAGTTTGGCGGCCGGGTTGCTGGTGGAGTCAGTTGGGGCTTTGTCTTTGCTCATGGTTTTCCTGGCTGCAGTGAGGTGAAAGGCCGGGGAGCTTGGTGGTATCTTGCGCTTCGAACTTAGGGACAATCAAGAATAACAACTGCATGTCATTTCCCAGGCCGGCAGGCATTATATCGCAGAAAATTCGAAAAACTGACAGTTCTGGCAAGGATTCTGCGTCTCGTGGCGCTTTGCCTTTTCTGCCCGACCTTTGTAGCGTCACCTCCCTGGCCGCACTAGTGCTCATGGGGGAACTGCTGGCTCTGGTATTGGTTCTGGCCCTGGATGGGTTGCGCGAATTCAGCTGGCAACGACTGGGGTTAGTATCCCTGGTGATTCAATGGGTGATATTGCCTTCCGCTGCCGTACTTTGTCACCTGCGTCCCCATTTGGCCAAGCTGTCGCACAAGTGTGCCGGCGCCATCAGTTTTTCAGCAGTGCTCGCGGTATTGGGTATTGTGATGGGAATGCAACGCTACTTGCGAGCGCTACTGTTACAGGCCGGTTTCGACTGGTGGGGCCTGGCTAGCGACTGCCTGCTTGGGGCTATTTGTGCCGGTGTCGTGTTGCGTTACGCCTACTTGCAACAGCAGCTGTACAACCAGCAACAGGCTGAGCTGGGCGCTCGCATTGAAGCACTGCAGTCCCGTATTCGCCCACATTTCCTGTTTAACAGTATGAACAGCTTGGCCAGTCTGATTGCCGTGGACCCGGATCGCGCCGAGCGTCTGGTGGAGGACCTGTGCGCAATGTTCCGAGCCAGCCTTGCCGACCCAAAGCTGGTGCCACTGCAACAGGAGATCAATCTGGCACAGCGCTATCTGGAAATTGAAGCTCTACGACTGGGAGAGCGCCTGAAACAGCAATGGCAGTTGGAACAAGGTTTGGAGGAAATCCAGCTACCCAGTATGTTGTTGCAACCCCTACTTGAAAATGCCGTGCTGCACGGCGTGGCCCAGCTGCGTGAGGGAGGGACAATCACAGTGAACCTTGCAGCCAAGGATGGCGCCCTCAAGATCTCAATCGATAATCCCCTGCCGCGGGAAACTGTGCGCCCGTCCAGCGAAGGTAATGGCATGGCTATGGAGAATATCCGTCAGCGCCTTGCCGCCTATTACGGTGATCGCTTCAAATTTACCGCCTATCGGGAAGGCGGGCACTATCGGGTGGCTGTGCAGCTACCCTTGTTTCCCCGGGAGGCGGCTCGGCGGGATATAAAAGCTGCTGCAAATTCCACCAGACAGGCCGAGGTGATGGAGTGACCCAATTGCGAGTCCTGATTGTCGATGATGAACCCCTGGCCCGTGCGCGCCTGAACCGGCAACTGACTGCGATCGATAACTGCACCCCTGTGGGCGAGGCGGCGGATACTGAAGCCGCAATAATGCAGGTACAGATTCTCGATCCGGATCTGGTTTTACTCGATATTGAGATGCCCGGTGGCAGCGGTTTGGAATTGGCACAACAGCTGTCCACTCGAGATTGCCCGCCGGCGGTCATTTTCTGCACTGCCCACGATGAGTTTGCCTTGCCGGCATTTTCTACCACAGCCGTGGGTTATTTGTTAAAGCCGGTTAATGTAGAGCAGTTACGCCAGGCTGTTGAGAAGGCGCAGCGCCTGTGCAAGCCACAGCAAAAACTGTTAGATAAAAAGGACGGAGAGGAGCCCCATGGCCGAAGCCGTATTAAGGCTGTGAGCCGCCGCGGGGTAGAGTTGTTGGAGGTGGATACCATACGATGCCTGGTAGCCGACAGTAAATATGTCGTGGCTCATCACCTTGCTGGTGAGACGATTCTAGACGAATCCTTAAAAGAACTGGAAAGTGAATTCGGTGAGCGTTTTGTACGTGTACACCGTAGTGCTCTGGTGGCCGCGGAGCATATTATCGGGCTACGCAGGGACGGTAGTCATTTCCGGATAGAGTTGGAGGGTGTGGCAGAAGCACCGCTGGTAAGCCGGCGCATGCTGCCTTCGGTAAAAGCACTAATTACGGAGATATGCTGAGTATTCAGTTTTTTAACACAGAAAAACAAACAATACTGCAGCTACCATCAATAGGGCAAAGCACACCCTGATCACTCTCGCCTGTTTTGGTTTGTGGAATAGTGGCCGTAGGCTGCCACCCAGGCATAGCCAGGTAAAATCCACCACGGCAGCGACTACTAAGCAGACCAACCCTGTGGCGACATAGCTGAAACCGCTCTCCTCAATAGGTAACAGAAACTGGGAAAAGATCGCTAAAAAAGCGGCGTAGGCTTTTGGGTTGAGCAGATTAAAAATAAATCCATCCAGAAGGGATGGCGGTTGGGCAGCTGTCGACTGGTCTCGATCCAATACCGGGGCTGTGGCAATTTTGATTGCGATGTAACCAATATAAAGCGCGCCACATATCTGCACTGCCAAACGGGCCCCAGGCCAGGCAGAATACAGCGCCGCTACCCCGGCAGTGGCACCGACAATCGCTACGCACAGCCCGAGCAGAATACCGACAAGAAAGCCGGTGCTCTTTTTCACTCCAAATGTCGCTCCCGAAGCTGCCAGTGCAAGTGGCGCAGGGCCGGGAGAGCCGAGTAACAGACCCGTGGCTGCAATCAGGGAAAACAGTGCTTCAAACATAAATCTCTATCCTATTTCCCACCTGCGACATCAATAAATGAGCCGGTAGTGAATGCCGATTCATGACTCAGTAACCAGGCTACTGCTGCAGCGACCTCTTCTGGTTGACCGCCCCGGCCGAGGGGAATTGCAGATTTTAATCGCTCCACCCTGTCTGGCTCCCCGCCATCCTTATGCATTTCTGTATAGATAAAACCTGGTCGTATCCCATTTACGCGGATTCCCTCGCTGGCAAGCTCCTGGCTTAGGCCAATAGTCAGGGTGTCTATTGCCCCTTTACTCGCTGCGTAGTCAATATATTCGTTGGGTGACCCCCAGCGGCTGGCGGCGGATGAGATATTGACAATGGCTCCGCCACCGCCGCCATGTTTGGTCGACATTCTTTTTATGGCTTCGCGGCAGCAGAGAATCGTACCGGTGACATTTGTGCGAAGAACCTGGTCGATTCGCTCCGCATCCATTGCCTCAACGCGCATTTGTGGCTTAAGGATTGCGGCATTGTTCACAAGATATTGCAGGGGGCCAAGTTGCCGATCGACTTCATTAAATAAATGTGTGATATCGGTTTCTAAGGAAATATCAGCACGTACAGCGATTGCTTCAGTACCTAAGGCTTTGAGTTCATTCAGCAGACTTTCGGCCGAGTCTTTTCTCTCCCGATAACTGATTGCGATGTGGTATCCCTGCTGAGCAAGTAATCGCGCCGTTGCGGCACCGATTCCACGGCTTCCGCCGGTGACTAGAGCAATATTATTTTTAATGGGCACTTTTTAACTCCTGAAGAGGAAAACTATCGGGAACAGGGGGTATATGTGATTTTGTTATTGTTGTTGAAGAGTGGGGGGCGAAAAATGCGGAAGGGCACTGGCAGCGCTAGCGCTGCCAGTGCCCTTGGCTTGGACCGGGTTTACTGAGCTTTAATACAGTTGCGGCCCACCATCACCATATTCGGAGTCGTTTTGCAGGCTCAATTCCCCTGCTGCACTGTTTAAATATTCGGCATCTGATTCAGATTTGAGTTTGATCATCAGGCGCAGGTCATTGGAGGAGTCGGCGTGGGCGAGGGCATCTTCATAGGTGATCTCGCCGCGGTCGTAGAGTTCATACAGGGCCTGATCGAAGGTCTGCATACCCTGCTCGCCGGAGCGCTTCATTAATTCTTTCATTTTGTGTACCTCGCCCTTGCGGATCAGGTCCGACATCAGCGGGGTATTGATCATGATTTCCAGACAGGCGCGGCGGCCGTCGCCGTCCGGAGTGGGTACCAACTGCTGAGCTACCATCGCCTTAAGGTTCAACGACAGGTCCATAAACAGCTGCTGATGGCGGTCCGCCGGGAAGAAGTGGATGATACGATCTAACGCCTGGTTAGCGTTGTTGGCGTGCAGCGTGCACAGGCACAAGTGACCGGTTTCGGCAAAGGCGATGGCGTGGTCCATGGTTTCGCGGGAGCGCACCTCACCAATCAGGATAACGTCTGGCGCCTGTCGCAGGGTGTTCTTCAGGGCCACCTCGAAGGATTCGGTATCCAGGCCAACCTCACGCTGGGTCACAATACAGCCGCGGTGTTGGTGGATAAATTCGATAGGGTCCTCAATAGTGATGATATGGCCTTTGGAGTTCTCATTGCGATGGCCGACCATGGATGCGAGGGATGTGGATTTACCGGTACCGGTGGCGCCGACGAAAATAATCAGGCCGCGCTTGGTCATCGCCAAGTCTTTGAGCACATCGGGCAGGCTGAGACCATCAATGGTAGGGATCTTGGTCTCGATACGACGTAGTACCATACCCACCAGATTGCGTTGGAAAAAAGCTGAGACCCGGAAGCGTCCCACGTTGCGCACGGCGATGGCGTAGTTTAGTTCCTTCTGTTCAGCGAATTCACGTCGCTGTTTTTCGTTCATGGTACCTACCACCAGTTCGCGCGCCTTCTCTGGTGTGAGTGAAGTACTTGTGCAGGGCACAACTCGGCCGTGCAGCTTTAAGGAGGGGGGTATGCCGGCGGTGATAAACAGATCCGAAGCGCCTTTCTCTACAACCAGTTGTAGAAGTCTTTCAATTTCCATGGTGTTTACCGCGTTTTATTTTTGACAAAGTAGGGCCCTGCCAGCGGGCCCAAATGTGTTGCCGCTTAGAAGTTATCCGGCATCTTGGCTTTTTCACGCGCGACTTCGCGGCTGATGATACGGCGAGCCACCAGGTCTTCCAGGCATTGGTCCATGGTCTGCATGCCTACGCTGGCACCAGTCTGGATAGCCGAGTACATTTGCGCGATTTTGTCTTCGCGGATCAGGTTACGGATCGCTGGGGTGCCACGCATAATTTCGTGGGCGGCGACACGGCCACCGCCGTTCTTCTTCATCAGGGTCTGGGAGACTACGGCTTGCAGGGATTCCGACAGCATGGAACGCACCATCGCTTTTTCCTGTGCCGGGAATACGTCCACAACCCGGTCGATGGTCTTGGCAGCGGAGGTGGTGTGCAGGGTACCAAACACCAGGTGGCCGGTTTCCGCAGCGGTCAGTGCCAACCTGATGGTCTCCAAATCACGCATTTCACCCACCAGGATAATATCCGGGTCTTCACGCAGTGCTGAGCGCAGTGCCTCGGCAAAGCCGTGGGTATCACGATGTACCTCACGCTGGTTCACCAGACATTTCTTCGACTCATGCACGAATTCAATCGGGTCTTCAATGGTGAGAATATGCTCGTATTTGTTGTCATTGATGTAGTCCATCATCGCAGCCAGCGTAGTGGACTTACCGGAACCTGTGGGCCCGGTCACTAATACCAGACCGCGAGGGGTATCCGATATTTGTTTGAAGACCTGGCCCATACCCAGATCTTCCATGGTCAGTACCTTGGAGGGAATAGTCCGGAATACAGCACCGGCACCGCGGTTGTGGTTAAACGCATTGACACGGAAACGGGCTACACCGGGCACTTCGAATGAGAAATCCGTTTCCAGCAGCTCTTCGAAATCTTTGCGCTGCTTGTCGTTCATGATCTCGTAGATCAGGCTGTGCACCTGCTTATGCTCCATGGACGGCAGGTTGATGCGGCGTACGTCGCCGTCCACCCGAATCATCGGCGGTAGGCCGGCCGAGAGATGCAAATCCGAGGCGTTTTGCTTGGCGCTAAAGGCGAGGAGTTCAGTGATATCCATACTGCTACCTTATGGTTCTTGTTTGGGCTCAGGTAAAATCGCCACTCATTTCGGTAAGGGCCCCAGTATATGCGCAAAGAGACAATCGTCGAAAACCTGAATGCAGTAGGTGAGCGGATTGTGACATGCTGCAACAACTGCGATCGCAACCCCGCAGAAATTACCCTGCTGGCAGTTTCCAAAACACGGCCGGCACAAGATCTGCGCTTTGCCTATGAGGCGGGACAGCGCCACTTTGGCGAGAATTATTTACAGGAGGCCCTGGAAAAACAGGACGCCCTGTCCGATCTGGATATTCACTGGCATTTTATCGGGCCGCTGCAGTCGAACAAAAGTCGGGCTGTGGCCGAGAGATTCCAGTGGATACACACCGTTGACCGATTGAAAATTGCCCAGCGTCTTTCGTCACAGCGGCCTAAAGATCTGGCACCGCTCAATATATGCCTGCAGGTGAATATCGATGGCGAGCAAAGCAAGTCTGGCATAGCTGTGCAAAATTTGGTGGCTATGGCGCGTGAAGTGGTGAAATTGCCGAGGCTGCGTTTACGCGGGTTAATGGCAATTCCCGCCGTGCGACAGAATGTCCAGGCTCAGAAGGAGCCTTTTGCCGAGCTGGCCAGCTTGTTGCAAAGCCTGCGACAAGAGTTTCCCGAGCAGACTATGGACACTCTTTCGATGGGGATGTCCGGAGATATGGAGGCGGCTATTGCCTGTGGTGCGACCATTGTGCGTATTGGTACAGATATTTTTGGCACACGCAATTATTCTGCGTGAGGTGCCTGCACTTAACCCATTGTTTGTTAGGGAAATTGAATGACAAAATCAGGGGTTCTCGAGGTGGTATTATTGGGATTAACCCTATGTGCGGCAATGACCCTGTCTATGACGCAGAGCCCGCTGGTTACCTGGATAGCCTTGGAGTGGCTGGCATTTATTTGTTTACTCTCGTTTTTATCTCCCAGGATATCAATGATTACCAGGTTTCTTAGTAATACAGTCTCCCGCTTATTGTGGCCGGAGAGCCGGCATTGGCTGTGGATGGTGGCAATTGCTTTAAATCTGATTGCACTAGTGGAAACCTATTCCTAAATGGGTTGGTAGTTATTGCTGGCCAATATAGATAGAAAAAACGGCCCTGAAGGCCGCTTTTTTTGTGTCGAGTATTATTACTCGTTTAATGCCAATTTCTTTTTCCATTCCTTGCCAAGTAAATGTTCGGCGAAGAACAGTGCAGTGGCCTGAGTAAAGGCGTCGCTGTTTTCCTTCTTACGATAACCGTGCCCTTCATTTAGTGCATTCATGTACCACACCTGATTGCCGCTTTCGCGAAGGGCATTAACGATCTGCTCGGCTTCAGTGACCGGTACGCGTGGATCATTTTGGCCCTGCACCACGAACATGGGCACCTGAATTTTTTCCACATTGTTGTTGGGGCTGATTCTCTCCAGGAAGGCGCGCATTTCCGGATTGCGCTCATCACCATACTCCACTCTACGCAAATCGCGGCGGTAGCTCTTGGTATTGGTGAGGAAGGTAACAAAGTTGGAAATGCCGACAATATCCACTGCTGCCTTGAGGCGATGGGAATAGTGGACACCACTGGCCAGTACCATGTAACCGCCATAGCTGCCGCCAAACACGGCGACACGTTTGGCATCCAGATCCGGCTGGGTGGCGATCCAATCCAACAGGGCGCCAATATCTTTCACCGAATCTTCACGCTTAAAGCCGTTATCCATAGCCAGGTAGCTTTTGCCATAACCTGCGGAACCGCGCACGTTGGGTGCGATTACCGCAGCTCCAAGTTCTTTCAACCACATTTGATAAGTGCTGGAGAAAAATGGGCGATATTGGCCTTCTGGGCCGCCGTGAATGGAAATGATAACCGGCACCGGGCCTTTCATATTGCGCGGCTTATATACGAAAGCTGGAATTTCCCGGGGTTTGCCGTCAACCTTGTCGAAGGTCGGATAGTGCACCAGCTCGGGTTCGACAAACTGTTCGGTATCGAGGCCGCCTACCTCGCTGAAGGTCCAGCGATTAAGGTCGCCACTAGATAACGCACGTCGGCCCAGTTCCAGAACAAAGGTATCAGAGGGCGTTTTAGGCGTATTTAGGGACATTGCCAGCTTGTCGCCTTCCGGCGAAAACTCGATACCACCGATAACGCCGATGGGTAGGGAATCTACTTTGCGGTAGCGGTTATTGCGCGGGTTATACAGGTACAGTGATGACATACCATTTTCATTGGCGACAAAAGCGCCGCGACGGCCATCTTCACTGAGTACAAAGCTACTGATATCCCATGGGATATCAGTGGTGATTACTTTTTCATCACCGCTGCGCAGGTCCATGCGGATCAACTGAGTGAACTCACCCCCCTTGTCACTTACCAGGAATACGGAACGGTCATCGTAGCTGAAGCCGGCAGGGAAGTTGCGCGAGTCGCCTTCATCACTACCGGCGAGCAGATTCAGTTCTCCGCTGTCGAGGTTCAAAAGGTGGACCTTGGAGCGGGTGGAGGATACATACTGCAGCACCAGAAGTTGGCTACCAGACTGAGAGAAGCCGCTTGGCCCCCACCAGCTGCCATCTTCAGCTTTCAGGATCAGTTGGTCTTTCTTTTTTTCATTGTCAAAGGTGGTCAGCCAGATATCGTTGGCTTTACCGTCGCGGCGAGTGCTCTGGTAGGCTATGGCTGAGCCCTGCTTGTTCCAGAGGATGGCGCCATTGCGGGACTCACCATCGGTGATCATCTCACTTTTGCCGCTTTGGGCATCGAACAGGAAGATCTGCGTATATTCGTTGCCGCCGGCATCCATGGTGAAGGCCAGTTGTTGGCGTTCTGGGCGGGTCGAGACACTGCCGATAGGTTCTTGGAAGAAAGTCAACTGACGGCGGGCGCCGCCGGCGCGATCTACTTTATGGAGTTGATTTACCTCACCAAAGCGGGTGCTGACATACATTCCGCTACCATCCATATCCCAGCCGCGGAAGCTGGCTGAGCGCACATTTTGATAACGGTTCAGTTGATCGGCAATGCTCTGGGGAATTGGTGGGATATCCTGCAATACTAGTTGGCCATTGTTTTCGGTACGTGTTTCCACCGCACTGGCAAAGCCAGATGCACCGAGCAGTATGGCCGTGACTAAGAAGCGCCATTTACGCATTTTTTTCTCCTTGGCTAACGCGCAGGAGCGCGTTTCTCTTGTTATTGGAATTGAGCGACCACATATTAGCGAAATCCCCAATGGGGAGAATAGCGACTGAAATTCACAGCAGCTGAGCCGAGAGCTCGTCGAGGTAATCCGAGTGACTGCAACAAACCCCAAAATCGTTTTTATCGGCGGCGCCGGCAATATGGCCGGCGCAGTGATTGGTGGCCTGCTCGCAGCGGGATACCCAAGTGACAGAGTTGTCGCCACTGGGCGCGATCCTCTTAAACTGGAAGCCTTTGCCAAACGTCATGGAGTGGAGGTACACGACGATAATATCGTTGCGATTGATGAGGCCGATGTGATTGTGCTGTCGGTCAAACCTCAGGTTATGCGCGATCTCTGTATGGATCTGCGTCCGCACCTGGCAGGGCGGAAGCCATTGGTAATTACGCTTGCAGCGGGTATCCCCCTGGCGGCTTACCAACGCTGGCTAGGTGAACATTTGCCGGTTGTACGCGCAATGCCCAATACCCCGGCGCTGGTCCAAGCGGGCGTAACTGGTTTGTATGCCGATGCTGCAGTGACTGCGGAGCACCGCGCTATTACCGAGCGTATTGTTAATGCGGTGGGAATTTCCCTTTGGGTGGAGCAGGAGGAGGGCATTGACCAGGTCATTGCTGTTGCTGGTTCTGCTCCAGCGTACTTTTTCCAGTTTATGGAGGCGATGATCGACGCATCCACTGCAAGTGGTTTCGCTCGTGCTGATGCCGAGCGTCTCGTGTTGCAAACTGCCTTGGGCGCCGCCAAACTGGCCATGGTCAGTGATGTGGATGTGGCGCAGTTAAAACGCAATGTGATGTCACCGGGCGGAACCACTGAGCGTGCGGTGCAGCGCTTTGAACAGGGTGGCCTTCCCCAGCTGGTAGAGGACGCGATGCGCGACTGTGCCGAGCGTGCCGCAGAAATGGCCAGGGAACTGGACCGCTAGAAAATACGATTTAAAAGCGGCGCAACCGTTGCCGTAATTCATTTACTCTTTGGGGTTTTTCGATGGCAAATACCTTCAGTAATATCGGCGTCTTCCTGGTGGCGACCCTCGGTATCCTGTTCTTGTTTGTGGTTTTGATGCGCTTTTTACTACAGCTGGCTCGCGCGGATTTCTACAACCCCATTTCCCAGGGTATTGTTAAAATTACCAACCCGCTGTTATTACCGTTGCGCAAGGTGATACCGGGACTTTTCGGCTTGGACATGGCCTCGCTGGTTCTGGCATTGTTGGTGGGGCTGGTGATGATTCTGGCTTGCGGCTTGTTGGCGGGCTATGGATTGTTTAACCCGCTTAGTGCACTGCTCTGGTCCCTGATAGGCTGCGTGGCCACAGTGATTGCGGTGGTCTTTGTAGGGATGCTGATCTCCATTGTGTTCAGCTGGATTGCACCTCATAGCGGTCACCCGGCGTTAATGTTGTTGCGCCAGTTACTGGAGCCATTCTGCGCACCGATTCGCCGCTTGATCCCGCCACTGGGGGTGATCGATATCAGCCCGATCTTCGTGTTTATCCTGCTTACAGTGGCAGACAAATTGCTGTTCGGTTTCGCACAGATGGCGAATATGCCCCCTTTCGTTTACAGCCTTTTCTGGCATATTCCCGGCTTTTAAGTATTGGCGCTGCCAGTTTTCTTGCAGCGCGCGTACTGGATCGCATCTGGCGCGGTGTTAGACTCGTATACTAATGGCTGACGGCCCCAGCTTTCGCAATGGATGACTGGGTCCATGTCTGCAAGGTATGAATAAAAAGAACACCGTGAAATGGAAGACGCACTTTTACGCCAGCATATCTCCGATTACGACCGTTGGAAGAAGAACCTGGATCGCCAGTTCGCCCAGTTCAACCAATGGTTGCAGCAACACTTCCCCAACTCCGCCGGAGCTTGCCAGGTTGTGCAGCAGGCCCGTGCATTACTCACCGACGACCAGTTTACCCTGGTGCTGGTCGGCGAGTTCTCCCGTGGCAAGACGGAACTGATTAACGCGCTGTTGTCGCAGACTTACGCCCAGCGGTTGTTACCTTCCAAGCCGGGGCGCACCACCATGTGTCCCACGGAAATCTTCAGTGATGGTGGCGAGCGCGCCAGTCTGCGCCTGTTGCCAATCGAAACCCTGGCTACCAATACCAGCCTGGAGAGTTTCCGCCGGATCCCACAGAAGTGGGTAACCCATGAATTCGACGCCAATGACCCTGAGGCTACCCGCTCAGCGCTGTTGAAGGTGGCCGCGACCAAATCGGTGATGCCTGAGGAGGCGGCCCGCTATGGCTTCGATCGTCGCCACCTGGATGATAAAGGCAATCTGGTAGAAATTCCCGCCTGGCGCTACGCGCTGATCTGCCTGCCACATCCACTACTGGACCAGGGCCTGCGGATTATCGATACGCCTGGGCTCAACGCCCTTGGCAATGAGCCGGAATTGACCCTGAGTACCTTGCCCGGTGCCCAGGCGGTGGCCTTCCTCCTGGCTGCGGATGCAGGTGTCAGTGGCACCGATATGAATATGTGGGAGACTCACTTGGCGCCATTGCGCGAGCACCGTGGCACAGCGGTGATGGCGTTACTGAATAAAGTCGATGTCCTTTGGGATGATCCCGATGAGGATGCAGACTTATTGTTGCGGCGTATGAGTGCGGAGGTCGCCAAGCTATTATCTGTGCCACAGGAGAGTGTTGCTGGGGTCTCGGCAAAAATGGCGCTGCTTGCCCGCCAGCAGCGGGATATGGACCTGCTGCGCAACAGTCGCTTTGCAGACTTCGAAAAACTGCTGGTGCAGCGCCTGTTGGAGCACCGCCAAAAAGTGGCGGAGCACCGCTCATTACATCAGGCCCTGACACTGATGGCGGACACTCGCGATCTCCTCAAGCGCCGCCTCAATAGCGGCCGCGCCGCATTGGTTCACCTGCAGCGCAACAGCGCCAGCACCGAGGAACAGTTAGCGGAGCTGGGCCAGCTGCAGCAGACTGTACGTGAGCAGCATAAGCTCTGCCACCAGGAATTACTCACACTCAAATCCAGTCAGCGCATGTTGATGCGTCAGAGTACTTCCCTGCTGGCCCCTATCTCCACCCAGCAACTGCAACTGTTAATCGATGACACCAGCAAGGAATTGCATAAACGCTGGACGCCGATGGGGCTGGCCAAGGCTATTGACACCTTTATGGAAGGGGTTGATCACCAGCTCGCCAATCTGGAGCGGGAGGTGGACCAGGCAAACCGGCTATTGGATGCGGTTTTCGAGCGTTCCAGTTTGAAGAAAGTGGATAGTGTTGAGCAATATTTCAGCGCCCGGAAATTCCGTGCCACTCTGCGTGGCCTGCACCGCCAGGCTGCTCAGTTGCGCCGTTCACCACAACTGCTCCTGGCGCGACGCAACCGCCTGAGCGAGCGCTTTATCACCACCCTCGCAAGTGAAGTGGGGCGGCTCTACAGCCAGATCATTGATGCGGCGGAAAACTGGTTGGAGCAGGCGCTCGAGCCATTGAAGCAGCACGCTCAGTACCAGAAACACCTGCTCAACCGCCACCTGATCAAGCTCACTGAACTAAAACAGAAGACTCGGAGCCGGCGCACTGACTTGCGTACTCTCGAAGACGAAGTACTGCGCAATGACCGGGCTCTTTCAGCGCTGGAAGAGTTGCTGCGCCACAGCAGCTCCGCGCCTCAACCGCTGGCTCCTGCGCCTCGCGCCCACAATGTCACACGACTGAAAGCCTCTCTCACCACCTGAGAGGGGCTTGGCGGTTCTTAACTGGCGGTTGTGATAACTGTCATAAGTTGCAGGGCTCCCGTAAACTCTCTGTTCCGGCATTTGCCAGCCGCCAAATAACCTGACAGATAAAATACCTTGTCAACGGAAAGCCCCACTGCCTCCCGGGAGGTCCAGAGTACCGCCGACGTGAATTCTGTCGGTATAGTTGTGCCAAAGAGCTACAGGTTTAGCGAGCCATTGCCGCTGGCCTGCGGGCGCGTATTGCAGGACTACACCCTGGTCTACGAAACCTATGGCGAATTAAACGCCGATAACAGCAATGCAATTTTGATTTGCCACGCTCTGTCGGGGCATCACCATGCTGCGGGAAGACACAGCCCCGATGACAAGCGGCCGGGCTGGTGGGATCACTATATCGGTCCTGGAAAGCCAATCGACACGAATAAATTTTTTGTGGTCTCTCTCAATAACCTGGGCGGTTGTCACGGTTCAACCGGGCCAGTTTTCATCAACCCCGCTACAGGAAAGCCCTGGGGGCCGGATTTCCCACCTCTGCGGGTTCGCGATTGGGTCCACAGCCAGGCGCGCCTGGCCGATGTGTTGGGAATTGCGCAGTGGGCTGCGGTTATCGGTGGCAGTTTGGGCGGTATGCAGGCCATGCGTTGGTCATTGGAGTACCCTGAGCGATTGCGCCACTGCGTGGTGATCGCATCGGCGATGAAGCTTTCGGCGCAAAATATCGCTTTTAATGAAACTGCACGCCAGGCTATCACTTCCGATCCGGATTTTTGCGGTGGGCGTTATCTGGAGCTGGATAAGTTGCCGCGCAGGGGATTGGCGGTGGCGCGTATGATCGGCCATATCACATATCTCTCCGATGATGGACTGGCGAATAAGTTTGGTCGTGAGCTGCGTTCCGGCAGTTTCCAACCGGGTGCCGACGAGGAGGTCGAATTTCAAATCCAGAGTTACCTGCGCTACCAGGGCGACGCCTTCTCCAGCAGTTTCGACCCCAATACCTATATTCTGATGACCCGTGCATTGGATTACTTTGACCTGGCACGGGAATACGGTGATGACCCGGTGGCGGCGTTTGCCAATGCTCGTTGCCGTTTCCTGTTGCTTGCCTTTACTTCCGACTGGCGTTTTGCGCCGGAGCGTTCGCGCGAGATTGTCGATGCCCTGATACACGCCAATGCCCCAGTGAGCTTTGCCGAAATTGAATCTGCCATGGGCCACGATGCATTTCTGCTCCCTGATAAGCGCTATGAGGAAATCTTCCGCGCCTATATGCAGAGGGTGGCAACAGAGCCCACAGGGGAGACATGTTGATGCGTATAGATCTCGATGTAATCCAGGAGTGGATAGCGCCTGGCAGTCGGGTGCTGGACCTGGGCTGTGGTGATGGCGCACTGCTGGAACAGTTGGACAAGAACAAGGATGTGACTGGTTATGGCCTGGAAATCGACCCGGAGCAAATAGCCCGTTGTGTGCAGCGGGGAGTCAATGTTGTCGAGCAAAACCTGGATACTGGGCTCGGTAACTTTTCCGACGGCAGCTTTGACGCCGTGGTTATGACTCAGGCACTGCAGACACTGCGGCACCCGCATGAAGTGGTGCGTGAGATGCTGCGGGTAGGGCGTGACTGCATTATCACTTTCCCCAATTTTGGGCAGTGGAGGGCGCGCTGGCACCTGGCATTTTCGGGGCGCATGCCCGTTTCTGACCTATTACCTTTTGAATGGTATGACACACCTAATATTCACTTTTGTACTTTCAGGGACTTTGAAGTGCTGTGCAAACAGAACGATTGGACTATTTTGCACCGCCAGGTAGTATCCGAGACGAAAATAGGCGTAACCTTTAAAGACTTTTTACCAAATTTATTCGGCGAGACAGCGATATATCATCTAACTCGCTAAACTAATATCTGCGCCAAGTTTTTGCCCCCTGGTTGGAGGCAAATTGCAGTTTTTGGCGGCCGCCGCCGAGAAGGTGGCCCGCCAATGGAATTCAGTGTCAACTCACCGGAGGTTGGCGCTCATAACAATTGGAGGTAAAGCGTGAATCGCATCCTTGCCGCAGCCGCCACCCTGGCCCTGCTTTTCGTGACCGCTGGCGCTGTTGCGCAACAGGCCCGCATTATCAAGAGCCATGAGGATTTCGGTGACTACCGGGTAATCTACTCGGTATTCAACAGTGATTTTATCCAGCCGGATATTGCACAGAAGTATCAATTGGCACGCGCCAGGGACCGCGCTTACGTCAATGTGTCTGTAGTCAAGAAGGATGGTGGCACTCATGGTCTTAGTGCTGAGATATCTGGGAACGCAACCAATCTGATCCAGCAATCACGACCTTTGAAGTTTGCTGAGATTCGCGAGGGCGATGCAGTTTACTATCTGGCGCCGTTGCGCTTCGAGAACGAAGAAACTCTCACCTTCAATGTTGATGTCACCTTGCCCAATGGTAAAAAGGAAAGGGTTACTTTCCGTCGCAAACTGGAACGGCCCTAGAGGGGCGAGCACCATCGCTAAGCCATGTTGGTGTGGCGGACTTCCACCCAATTAAGAATCCATAGCGGGCCGTGGGCCCGTTTTTTATTTGATACAGCATGATAAATAAAATTGTCCTGGCCAGCGGTAACGCCGGCAAATTGCGTGAGTTTTCCCAACTTTTCAGTACTTGGAAAATCGAGGTTCTACCTCAGTCCGAGTTCGATGTAGTCGATGCCGAGGAAACGGGCCTGAGTTTTATCGAGAATGCCCTGATCAAGGCCCGCCACGCCAGCCGTATTAGCGACTTGCCAGCACTGGCTGATGACTCCGGGCTAGCGGTAGATGCCTTGGGCGGTGCCCCAGGTATCTACTCGGCACGTTATTCAGGTGAGGGGGCCACCGATGCGAGCAATAACAGTAAGTTACTCAGTGCACTTGATGGGGTCGAAACTCTTGCTCGCGATGCCAGTTTTCACTGCGCCTTAGCTTTTGTGCGCAGATATGATGACCCGGTGCCTTTGGTGTGCAGTGCCCAGTGGCGCGGACGTATCCTGGAGAAACCCATGGGTGAGCAGGGTTTCGGTTATGACCCGCTTTTCTTGGTGCCCTCAGAGGGTATGAGCTCGGCACAGCTGCCGCGGGAGGTAAAAAATCGTCTGAGTCATCGTGCCCAGGCCATGGCGTTGTTTGAGGTCATGTGGCATGAGCAGATGGCGGGTATCGATCTTGACTGACAACGACACATTGGAGCTGCCGCCACTTAGCCTGTATGTGCATATCCCTTGGTGTGTGCGCAAATGTCCCTATTGTGATTTCAACTCACACCAGGCTGCCAGGGATCACACGGATACCGAATACGCGCTACCGCAAGCAGAGTATGTGGCACAGTTGCGTCGAGACCTGCTGAGCCAACTGCCTTGGGTACAGGGACGCAAGCTGCAGTCCATTTTTTTTGGTGGCGGCACTCCGAGCCTGTTTTCTCCGGAAGCTATCGGGCAAATCCTGGTCATGGCTGATGAGCTGGTAGGCTTTGTCGAGGGTGTCGAGATCACTCTGGAGGCGAATCCCGGTACCTTTGAACAGGCAAAATTTACCGGTTATCGTTCAGCCGGAGTCAATAGGCTGTCGATTGGGGTGCAGAGCTTTGATGCCGCCCAGTTGCACAACCTGGGGCGAATCCACAGCGGAGACGAGGCAGCTAGTGCGCTGGCGATGGCACGCAGGGCCGGCTTCGACAATATTAATCTGGATCTGATGCACGGCCTGCCAGGGCAGGCGGAAGTGGAGGCGCTGGAGGACCTGCGCCGCGCCGTATCCCTGGGGCCAGAGCATATTTCCTGGTATCAACTCACTATCGAGCCCAACACGGCCTTTTACAGCGCACCGCCTTCTACACCGGGTTCACAATTGATTGCCAGCATACAGGGCAGCGGACGAGAGTTTCTCGCTGAGGAGGGATATCTCCGCTACGAGGTGTCCGCATATAGCGGGAGGGGGCTTGAGTCCCGTCACAACCTCAACTATTGGTCGTTTGGTGATTACCTGGGTTTAGGAGCTGGTGCCCACGGTAAGGTGACATTGCCTCACGAGGGGCAGATCCTGCGCAGTCGGCGTACGCGTACACCGCGGGACTATATGAGCATCACACCAGCAGGTGGTGAATTGCTTCATCGGCAACTGGTTGAGCCTCATACCGATTTGGTGGAGGCTGCAGACCTACCGCTAGAGTTCCTGATGAATACGCTGCGCCTGGCTGACGGCGTACCCACTGATACCTTCACCCGTTACACAGGCCTACCCTTGGGGGTGTTACAGCGGCAGTGGTCGACTTTGATGGCAATGGATCTGGTACTGCCACTGGAGCGGCGCATCGCCACCAGTACATTCGGCTTCGACTATCTTGATGAGATTCTGCAGCGCTTCCTGGAGCAGCCGTGACTTCAGGGACTTGAAAAGCAGATCAGCGCCCCAATCTACGCGCTTAATGGCGCATTTCGGCTGTACTCCCACAGCCTGCATCGTGAGATGATGCGCGCGCGGTGGTCCCGCATTGAGTAACTAAAGAACAGGAAAGCAATATGAGCGAGCACGCAATCATCAATGTAACTGACGCCGAGTTCGAAGCTGAGGTTCTCAAGACTGAAGGCCCGGTGCTGGTAGATTTCTGGGCTCAGTGGTGCGGCCCGTGCAAAATGATCGCTCCGGTCCTGGATGACCTGGCGGGCCACTATGGCGACAAGCTGAAGATCGTCAAAGTAGACGTGGATGCAAATAAGGAAACCCCAGCGAAATATAATGTACGCGGCATTCCCACCCTGCTGCTGTTCAAAGGTGGCAATGTGGAAGGTACCAAGGTCGGCGCCCTGTCTCGCGCCCAGTTGACCGAGTTTATCGATAGCCAGCTGTAATCCTGACCAGTCCATCCTGCAAAGAAGGTAAATTTCTTTGCAGGATGGAAAACACCCGTTATACTGGCTGTAATTCTGTAATAGTTCAGTCAGTTGTGAATCCAGTGATGACCAGCTGAAGAAAACGCCCCTCCACAGGGTCCCTGACCATCCCCGGCGTGTATATTCCTCGAATGAGCTTATTGATAGTGCTCTGCCTTTTGATTATGGAGAGCTAAAGCTTGATAGGTATTACGCTTCCGATAGACATGGCCACCCAAGTGTACCGGGCAAATAAATGAGCAAATCTCTAATTTTCAAACCCCTCCCCAAAATAATTTCCGGCGTGTCCGCGCCAAATGACAACAGAAACCTTAATAAGCAATTGGTATGAATCTCTCCGAATTAAAAACCAAACCCATTGAAGAGTTGATTGAAATAGCCAAAGGTATGGGCCTGGAAAACCTGGCCCGGTCGCGCAAACAGGATATTATTTTCAATATTCTCAAGCGCCATGCCAAAAGCGGTGAAGATATTTACGGCGACGGTGTACTGGAAATCCTTCAGGACGGTTTTGGATTTTTGCGTTCCGCTGATTCCTCTTATCTTGCGGGACCGGACGATATATACGTTTCTCCCAGCCAGATTCGCCGTTTTAATTTGCGTACGGGTGACTCGATTTCCGGAAAGATTCGACCACCAAAAGAAGGTGAGAGATATTTCGCACTTTTGAAAGTTAACGAAATTAATTTCGATAAGCCGGAAAATGCCCGTAACAAAATTCTTTTCGAAAACCTCACACCTCTTTTCCCCAATGAACGCCTCGGTCTGGAATGTGGCAATGGCTCTTCCGAAGACTTGATCGGTCGAATTATTGACCTGGTGGCTCCGATTGGTAAGGGGCAGCGTGGCCTGATCGTAGCTCCGCCCAAGGCGGGTAAAACTATTATGCTGCAGAATATGGCCCAGGCCATAACGCGCAATAATCCTGAATGTCATCTGATCGTTTTGCTGATTGACGAGCGCCCGGAAGAAGTGACTGAGATGCAGCGCTCAGTACGCGGTGAAGTGGTTGCCTCCACTTTTGATGAGCCGCCCGCACGCCACGTCCAAGTTGCTGAAATGGTGATTGAGAAAGCCAAGCGTCTGGTGGAACACAAAAAAGATGTAGTGATCCTGTTGGATTCCATTACCCGTTTGGCGCGTGCTTATAACACTACGGTGCCGAGTTCTGGCAAGGTACTAACTGGTGGTGTGGATGCCCACGCCTTGGAGCGCCCCAAGCGCTTCTTTGGTGCCGCGCGCAATATTGAAGAAGGCGGAAGTCTGTCTATTATTGCTACTGCACTGATTGATACTGGCTCGAAGATGGATGAAGTAATTTTCGAGGAGTTTAAAGGTACAGGTAACATGGAATTACAGCTGGATCGTAAGATCGCTGAAAAACGTGTTTACCCGGCAATTAATGTACGTCGCTCGGGTACCCGCCGTGAAGAGTTGTTAATGCCTGAGGGTGAGCTGCAGCGGGTATGGATTTTACGTAAACTTTTGCACGATATGGAAGATGTGGCGTCAACTGAATTCCTAGTGGATAAGTTGAAGGATTTCAAGACTAATGACGAATTCTTCCTGTCCATGAAACGGAAATAATTTTTATATATAAAAGGCGCCAGCATAGGCGCCTTTTATATTCTGGATTGAATAAGGCGAATATTTACGCTGATTAATGTTGAAAAGGCGAGCTATTAGGCATATAAAGTTCCACATCGTGGCGCTGGATATGAATTTTATTGAGCGGCGCCCGACCGAATTGGCTCAGGAGATACTCCGTTAAAGGGCCAATCTCAAATGAATAATCTGGTGGAGCTGGTTATTCATTTGTGACTGCACGACAGCCCACACATCTAGTGAGAACCTTTTGTGAATATCTATATTGGAAATCTGGCCTACGCGGTAACCTCTGACGACCTGCACGAAGCTTTCGGCGCATTCGGAGAGATCTCTCGGGCTACTGTAATTACCGACCGTGAGACTGGTCGCTCTAAAGGCTTCGGTTTCGTAGAAATGCCTAACGACGACGAAGCTCGCAAAGCAATCGAAGAGATGAACGACCAGCCTATGTCTGGCCGTAACATCCGCGTTAACGAAGCTAAGCCCCGCGAAGATCGTCCGCGTCGCCCCCGCTTCTAAGCTTGCGATAAGCTTAAGATTTTTTCGGCCCGCTGCCTAAGGTTTGCGGGTCGTTTCTCCCTCCTGCCCCTTTGCACCCTGATCAGGGCGCCATTCCCCATTTTGTCTTTTCTGTTTTACACTGCATGCTGGTTTATTTTCTTCGCCCGGTAACTCATGAAATACAAAGACCTGCGCGACTTTATCAAGTTGTTGGAAAAGCGCGGCCTGTTGAAACGAATTCAGCACCCTGTTGACCCCAATCTAGAGATGACAGAAATTGCTGACCGTGTGCTGCGTAGCGGTGGTCCGGCCCTGCTGTTTGAAAACCCAGTGGGCTTCGACACACCGGTATTGGCCAACTTATTTGGCACTACCGAGCGGGTGGCGCTGGGAATGGGGCGGGAAAGCATCGAAGAGTTGCGTGAGGTAGGTGAGCTTCTCGCTTTCCTTAAGGAGCCGCAGCCACCAGAGAATCTGCGCGATGCCTGGGAGAAACTACCAGTTTTCAAGCAGGTCCTGAATATGGGACCAAGAGTTGTCAAGGGAGCCGCCTGCCAACAGATTGAGCTGGATAAAGAGCAAGTGGATCTTACTGCGCTGCCAATCCAGACATGCTGGCCAGGTGATGCAGCACCCCTGGTAACTTGGCCACTGGTAATTACCCGTGGGCCGGAGAAGAAGCGCCAGAACCTGGGTATTTATCGTATGCAGCTGATTGGTAAAAATCGCTTGATTATGCGTTGGCTCAGTCACCGTGGCGGTGCACTGGATTACCGCGATTGGTGTAATAAATATCCCGGCCAACCTTACCCAGTGGCTGTCGCACTGGGCGCAGATCCTGCCACGATCCTGGGAGCCGTCACTCCGGTTCCTGATACCCTATCAGAGTATGCATTTGCAGGTTTATTACGCGGTGATAAAACTGAAGTGACCACAGCCCTGCTGAGTGATTTACAAGTTCCCGCCAGCGCGGAATATGTGTTGGAAGGCTTTATCTACCCTGATGATATGGCGGATGAAGGTCCCTACGGAGACCATACCGGTTACTACAATGAGGTTGATCGCTTTCCGGTATTTACCGTGGAGAAAATTACACATCGCAAAAAACCTATTTATCACAGCACATATACTGGACGGCCACCTGATGAGCCGGCTATTTTGGGGGAGGCACTTAACGAAGTATTCGTACCGATTTTGCAAAAGCAATTCCCTGAGATAGTTGATTTCTATTTACCGCCTGAGGGGTGTTCTTACCGTCTCGCTGTGGTGACGATGAAAAAACAGTATCCCGGCCATGCCAAACGGGTAATGATGGGAGTCTGGTCCTTCCTGCGCCAGTTTATGTACACCAAGTTTGTTATCGTCACCGATGACGACGTAAATGCACGGGACTGGAATGATGTTATCTGGGCTATGACAACCCGTATGGACCCGGCAAGGGACACGGTAATGGTGGAAAGTACTCCGATTGACTATCTGGATTTTGCTTCTCCAGTATCGGGGCTGGGGTCCAAGATCGGTTTCGATGCCACTAATAAATGGCAAGGTGAAACTGACAGGGAGTGGGGAATCCCCATTGAGAAAGATCCAGAAGTAGTTAAAAGAGTCGATGAAATCTGGTCCAAGTTGGGACTCAAATAATCTAATTATTCGACATTTAATTTATTCCTTTTCAGTAGAGTGCCCGATCGGGCGCTCTATTTTTCTTATAAGTTGAATCAACTCTATTAGAGCTGAATTCAGAAGCCTACTCTCACTACTAAAGTAATTAATCAACTGCATCTATTGACAGAGTCAATGGCGTCGAATCTTTTGGATGACGTTGTTACTGTCAAAAAAACGATATGGTTGAGCAATTTCTATGAAAATAATTTTTTCCATTGGTGTACTTGTTATAGGTATTTGTTTTTTTGGTTGGTCTTGCCAAGTGAGCAAAAAAAGAGTAGTGGAATAGATGATATACAGGTTTTTATACCGGAAATTATGCGCGAAGCGGCAATTCCAGGTATGGCAGTGGCTAAGGTAAAGGGGGGAGAGCTTGCTTTTCAGCAAGTGTATGGAATGGCTAACCTGGAAACTGATAAAGCTGTTACTCTGGATACCTCGTTTAATATTGCTTCAATTAGCAAACCAATAATGGGTGTTACACTATTACAATTGGTCGATCAGGGGAAACTGGAACTCGATATCAATACATATCTACCATTTAAAGTAGATAACCCTTATACAGTGAATGAAAAAATCACTCTGAAAAACCTTGCAAGTCATTCTGCAGGTATTGAAGATTACTACGATTATACCAGTTACTCTAAAAACAGCGATCCAGAAATTAGTCTTGAGCGCCACTTGCGTACCTTGCTTACGAAAAATGGCAGCCTCTATGGTGACGGGAATTACTACCTGAATACCATGCCAGGAGAGAGTAGGAAATATAGTAATTTGTCAGCTGGTTTGGCCGGACTGCTGGTAGAGTCAGTTACTGGTCAGTCGCTGGCTAGTTACAGCAGGGATACTCTATTTCATAGCTTGGAAATGGATAGTGCACATTGGAGGCTCAATGGGATGGATCTGAACTCCATTGCGGTACCTTATAAGGTACAACAATGCGTACCGTTTATCGGCCTGTGTACCGACAGTGAATCAGAAAAGTTAAATAGCCTTGTAGGAAAATACATTAATCCTCCCTTCGAGTACAAAACATTCTACCCGTATCCGCATAATGGAAACCCCCAGTATCCAGATGGGGGAATTCGAGTCAGTATTGCAGATCTCAGTGACTTTTTAATAGCTATTTTGCACAATCGTGATAAGTCTGGAAGGATGATTTTATCGGAAGATATGCACCAGGAAATGTTTCGTCTGCAGTTGCCGGAATCCATTTCGAATTCTCAGCGTTTCTTTTGGCGAGATCGCCATGGGCTAATTGGACATATGGGGACAGATCTGGGTGTATTTGCTGCAATGTACTTTGATCCAGAGAGTAAAGATGGATTTATTATTTTGATGAATCGTGATGCAGATGCGAAATCTGCAAATGCAATGAAAGAAATTGCTAAACGCCTTATGAAAATATAGATCTGCTTTAAGGAAAAATATATTAAGGTGTATTTGTTTGATATTGATGTCGTTAAGGTGGAAGTTTTTTCAATAAGCTCCGATTTGATTTTTGTTGCTCTGTTGGATCTCTTTTGCCAATTGTTCTCTTAGAAAAAAGGAAGGCCAATTTGTTGTGACTAGAAAAATGCAATTGAGTAAACTATTTATTTGCGCTCTCCTTTTCCCAATGAATGTAATAGCCGGTGAGATTAACTCACCGGAGAAGGTATCACTTGAAAAGATGAGGTCCCTTTGGGGGATTGGAGGAAGAAGGGGAGTAGTGGTGAGACGCTTTACATTAGTTTCTCCAAAACGGCTGGCGGCACGGTGCTACTAGAGAATTGGTTAAGTAGAGGAAAATCACACTCTATCATTTTGATAACGAGAACTTGCCGGCTACGCACTATTGCCTACAGGGAAATCGGCCCTGGTTACAGCTTGACGCTTATGGAGGGGGCGAGCAAATTGTATTTTCTTTTAAAGACGCCACGAACCTTACGGATTTAGCCGCAGATCACCAACATAGCCTTGCCTTTGAGTGGTTAGAGCATGACAAAAAACTACGTAAGGAAAGCTATATTGAGAATGGGAGTATCGCGCCATCTTCAATGAAGCTTGTGCGTAAATAAGCTGTCATAGCTTTATAAACTACACCTTTGTTAGTTTGTTTAGAGATAGAGCGGCGACAATGTTTTTTGTTGCCAGCTTTTTTATACGCCTGCTTCATCGCCAATCATATAAAGTAGTATGATACGGGAGATCTTAAAATTTAGTGCTATAGCTTGGCGCTGGGGGGGATTTGTGGGTTTTCCCGCCGTGTAGATTGGGCATTTCTAAAGTTAGCGGTCAGCGAATTGGCATATGGCGACAGGCGTTGTTCAAATTTATTGAGTATGGGGATTGATTTAAATAAATACAAAATCAAGGAGTGGTGAAAAATGGAATTGATTATTTTCGTAATTATAATGGTGGCAGTACTGGTTTTGCCACTAAAGTTGGCGGCAGCCATGTTGGGAGCGAAGAATACGGGGGTTTTTTATTGCCTCTTTGCCCTTCTTTTGGCTTTGATCATTCAGCGAATTGTGGGAGGTATGTTACCAGGGGTTAGTGATAGTGCTGGTATCTTACTGACAATTCCGCTGGCGGCCATTGCCTATATGCTGGTCTTGGGTACAGGTTTTTTAAAAGGGATCCTTATTGCGCTGTTACAAGGTGTAATCACCTTCTTTGCAATGCTGTTATTTGCAGGGATGTTTGCAAATATTTAGTTTCCTCGCTTAATTCCAATTGCACTCGTAGGGATTTTTTTGTGTCAGCAGGGAGCTTACTCCTAAGTCCCTGCTTGAGTCTTCGCACAGATTAAGAGCTGAAATAAATCTTATCTGGGCTCTTACAATAATTAGCTGCTATCAATTTTGTACCTAGCTTTGAGAGTCTCTAGATGGGGAGGTGTAACTGTTAGCTTGTGATTCCAGGTTGCCAATCGGACTTAACATGACGTTATCACAATACCTGCTCATATATAACGCAGCCGCTATTTGCCTGGAGTTACCGAGGTTTCTCAATCAGGAAGTGACTCAGTGCATTGAGGTATACCGGAAAATCTTCATATTGAGGTAGGTGTCCAACACCGGCAAGCTCCACGAGTTTGGCATTGGGGATTGCTTCAGCTGCTTGTCGACCCAGCTGATCATAGCGCCCCAGGGAGCCCCTGAGTGTCGCTGGCGCTCGGTTGCGGCCAATGGCCGTACGGTCTCTGGTACCGATGATCAACAGGGTCGGCATTTTTAGATTGGCAAATTCATAGAGTACTGGCTGGGTAAAAACCATTTCGGATGTGAGTGCGTCAATCACGGCCATGTGCTTGGCATCTGGCCCGAGGGCCCAGCCGGCCTGGATATCAAGTAAGGGATCGTATCGGGCCTGCCACTCACCGGCAAAATAGGCGTTGGACATATAGCGCTGGATACTTTCGGGCGTCTGTTTTTGTTCCCGGGCGATAGCTTTTTGCAAAGGCTCATAGGGCACGATGCGCTTCCAGTCCTCCAGGCCGATAGGGTTTATAAGAGCAAGCTTCTGTACTGTTTGTGGGTACATCAATGCAAAGCGTGTCGCCAACATACCACCCATGGAGTGGCCAACCACCGCAACCCTGTTTACCCCAAGATGCTCCAGTAACGCTTTGGTGTCTGTCGCCATAGAGTGAAAAGTATATTGTTTTAGGGGTTTACTGGATTTTCCAAAGCCAACCTGGTCCGGCGCAATCACCCGGTAGCCCCGCCCGCTGAGTGCAGCAATAGTGTCCTTCCAGTAAGCGCCGGAGAAATTCTTACCATGTAACAACAGGACCGTACCCTGCAGAGTTGTCATCTCTCCCGCAGGTACATCCATATAGGCCATGGATAAAGATTGGTTCAGCCAATCACGCGGAAATACTTTGACCGGGTAGGGGTATTCGTAGCTGCCCAGGAGTGCATCCTGAGGTTTGACCGCGCTATCCGCATAAGACTGTGTGTTGGTCAGTAGCAGGGCACAGAATAACAGCTGGATAAAAGCGTTAAGGTGTAAGAGATTCATGAGCTTTTCTCAAAACCTGACTGGAGGCAGCAAAGTTACTTTATAAGTATTAGCCCCGATGGGAAAGGGCCCGGGCACGGGCCCACAAGGGCGAGAGTCAGGCGTGGACGCCAAGCAGGGGCTTGTCCTGACTAGGCATTGGTAGTTGCGGTAAATCTTTGACTGACTGCATCAGCCCCTCTTGGAAAAGCCGTGCAGCTTTCTCTTTTTCCCCCAGTGCCTGGAACAGGCGGGCGAGTTCGGCAGAAGTGACCGGGTCCTGGCGCAACAGAAGACTCTTCTCGAAATATTGCTGGGCTTTGCCCCAGAGTTCATTGCGCATGCTCAGGCGGCCGAGGCAGGTGAGCAGGTCTGCACTTTCACCATACTCCTTGAGCCAGCCTTCGGCATTGGAGACCTGTGCGCTGGCATCGGCCCCGGTCAGACAGCCATACAGCTCAGCCAGTTTGGGGTCCCATTCCCGATTAAGCAGCCAGCGCAGATGCTTTTCCGCCTCGGTATCGTCACCGATCTGGTGCAACAGCCGCGCATATTGGCTGCGCAACCCAATATTTCGCTGCCAGCGTCCGTTCAGGCCGTGCCAGACTTTCTGCAGTTTTTCACTGTCATTGCGGCTGGCGGCCTCAACTAGTTGGTGCTGGTAGACTTCCAGCTCCAGTTGCTGCAGTTCTTCGTCACGTATATTGGCACTCTTTTCCAGCTCTGGCAGTAGTTCTCGAAGGCTGCTCCAATCACCCAGGGAATAGTAGGCTTGCCTGAGCAGCTGCAGCAAGGCCGGATGCCTGGGCTCCAGCTGTTTGGCCCGCTTAAGGCTGGCGATACACTGTTCATAATGCTTGTCTTGCAACTGCATTCGAGCCTGGCTTAGAGCCACTGCGAGGCGGGTATCCTCACCACAGGCTTCGGCTTTCGCCAATAGCTCATTGGCCTCCTCGCGAAACCCCAGCTCAAAGGCACTGCGCGCAGCAGCCAGGTAATTGATCAGTGGTGCCTCGGAGCGCGGTGCGCTCTTCAGTAGCTGCCGCCGGGCGCGAGACCAGTTGCCCTCCATAAACTCCACTAAGCCGCTGGTGAGGCGCCGACGCGCGATACGCTGGCGACCGAAGCGCAGGCGGTCGACACTGCCACGCACTGCACGAAACAGACTGCGGGCCAGCCAGACCAGTAAAAACAGTGCGAGTAAAATAGCCACCAACGCGACTATGGCGAACCAGAGGTTCATCTCATAGCCTTTGTTTACTGCACCGCCAAAGCCGATTACCAGGTACCCAGGGTAATTATGATTGATTTGCGGCAGCAGAGCGCCAAGTAACAGTAGGGCTATAGCAATAAAAAGAATTTTTCTCACTGGGCTGTCTCCCCCGGTGAAGTATCGCTCCGACCGGAGGTTTTGTGCAGGCGCTCAATATAATTGTACAGTGCCAGCTGTGAGGCGTTCAGGTCGGGCATTTTTGCCTGGATGGGCTGCTTGCTTAATTCAGCCAGCTGCTCGGCCAGTGCGTTGCGCTGAGCATTGGCTGTGCCGTAAGTCAGCAGCAGTTCGCGAGCGCTGTCGAGAGCATCTTTGTAGACAGTTGAGTCACCGCGCAACAGGGCCAGCTGCGCTTGCTCCATGTTTAAACGCAAAGTCTGGCGAAAGCGTGTTTCACTCTGTGGAGAGAGCATAACCGGGTTTATGTCGCCATCAATGGGGCGAACCGAGTCACGCAGGAAGGCGGTAAACCGCTGCCAGCTGTGCTCCCAGGGTGTTTGCTCTTCCTGTACCGGCTCTGCTTGTGATTCCTCCGTTTGGGACTGAACCATGTCAAATTCCGGTTGTATGCTGGCTTGAATCAGTTGATCTTCCAATGCGCGCAGGCGAAGGTAAAGCCCCTCGCGGTCAACATTCTCCACCAATTTTAGAGCGGTAATATCCTCAGCCAGCTGCTGACGTACGCCATATAAATCCGGCAGATTTACCTGACGCAGAATCGTATCGACCTTCTCCACCAAACCCAGAGCGGCGCGGCTGTTGTCTTCCAGCATCAGACGCTGGTTGGCCATACGCAGCAGGTAATCGGCTTCAGCCAGTTGCCAGTCCTGGCGGCTGACATTGCCCAGTTCACTTAAGCGGTTGCCCTGTGCGGTGATACTGCGCTGCATACCAGCCAGCTGTTGTTTCAGCTCCGCAATAATGCTTGCCTGTGACTGAATCTGATTGCGAAGGTTCGCATCGGTCTGTTGTAACTGATTGAGCTGTTGACTCGGGGGGGGAGTTGTAGGTTGGTGGGGTGCCTGTACTGTCGACTTTGCGATGGTATGCCCTGGCTTCTGTTCAGGTTCCTGTTCTGGCACTTGGGTATTTGTCGCTGATTGGGGCGACTCATCACCTGTTGAGGTGAGGAAGCCCAGCTGAGTATTGATGCTATTGCGCATCTGTGGCCAGCTGAACCAGGCAAAAGCAATCAGGGCGATGAGCAGCAGGATAAACACCAACCACCACCAGTAGCCGCCACTCGATTTACTGACTAAAGGCCTGTTTTCAGCGGCCGCGGCAAAGTTGCTTTTGCCCTTCGCCTTGTCCGCGTCTCCAGTGGTAGGCGCGACGTTTTTGGTAGAGGCGTTGTCCTTGGATTTATCGTTAGTCATGGGCATGGCGGCGTAGCTGGAAATTGTCGTCGAATTATAGCGAGTGGCGCTGAGCTTAATAGCTGAGGTGGCGCCGTTTTGAGATTTTTTACCCAATAGGGCTGGAAATCTGACTGTAATTCAGCACAGTGCCCTATGCATTGCTTCCAGCATAGCGCTGTCGCTGGCATTCAGAGCGGGGTAGACAAGAGGGAAGCCCAAGTCCTTTGCTTGCTTCGCAACCCGTTGGCTGGGACAGATAATCGCTGCCTGACGCAATCGCATCAGAGAGGATTGTTCAATACACAAGGACAGGTTTGTCAGGGTCTCACCACTGTGAACACTGATAGCGTCCACTGTGGCGTGGTATTTTTTCAGGTGGTCTGCGGCATCGGGAGGTAGGGTGCGTTGGTACAACTCACAGTAATCTACATGGGCACCGCGTTCGCGTAGAGTGTTGCCGATCAAGGTACGCCCACCTGAGCCGCGGAATATCAGGATGCGTCGGTCATCCACCTGTTGTAAAGAAGGCAGGTTGAGCAAATCCTCCGAGTTCATATGCGCGTCGCTATGCTCACATTGGACACCGCGAGCGCTTAGTGCATTGGCGGTGGCAGCGCCAATAGCGTAATAGCGCGGCCCCAGGGGAAGCTGCGGCCAATAGCCTTCCAGCCAGTCCATACCGTAACGAACGGCATTTTGCGAGACGAAAATTGCCTCTTCTACCTGATCGAAATCGAGAATCCGGTTTTTGATAGCCTGCTGTGCTTCGGGCGCCTCGAGGGGCGCAATGGCCAGCATGGGGATATTGTCGACCTGGGCGCCCTTTGCGCGCAGGAGTACGCACCAGCTTGTCGATTGGTGTACCGGGCGCGTGGTTAATATGCGTTTGCCGCGCAGCGATTCGGACATCTTGGAGTGGGTCTCAGAGAGCGTCGAGAATCTTGTCGGCGCCGTCGGCCAGCAGCTGCTCTGCCAGCTGGGTGCCGAGGGTTTTACCATCAGCGGCGGCACCGCGACACTCTGCACGAATCATGGTTACTCCGTCCGGGCTACCGACCAGGCCGCGCAGCCACAGGTTCTCACCTTGCAGTTCTGCATAGCAGCCAATCGGTACCTGGCAGCCGCCGTTCAGGCGCTTGACCAGGGCGCGTTCAGCGCTGAGGCGGGCGGCAGTTTCGGTGCAATGCAAGGGACGCAGCAGGGTATCCAACTCGCTGTCGCTGCGGGCCTCAATTCCTACGGCGCCCTGGCCGCCGGCAGGCAGCAATACATCAGTGGGCAGGAAACTGCGGATGCGCTCACGCATTTTCAGGCGCAATAGGCCGGCAGCTGCAAGGATAATTGCATCGTATTCACCTGCATCCAGTTTGGCCAGGCGGGTATTGACGTTTCCGCGCAGGAACTTGACCTGCAAATCCGGGCGTTGATCAAGCAACTGGCATTGGCGACGCAGACTAGACGTGCCCACTACGGCGCCCTGGGGCAGCTCTTCAAAACTGGCGTATTGGTTGCTGACAAAGGCATCGCGGGGATCTTCACGTTCACAGATGATTGGCAGATGCAGCCCCTCGGGAAACTCCATTGGTACATCTTTCATTGAGTGCACGGCAATGTCCGCACGCCCTTCCAGCATGGCCACTTCCAGTTCTTTCACGAAGAGCCCCTTTCCGCCAACTTTGGTGAGGGGAATATCCAGTACCTGGTCGCCGCGGCTAGTCATGGGCAGCAGCTCAATCTGAAGTTTTGGGTGTGCCTGCTGCAGGCGGTCCTTGACGTAGTTGGCTTGCCAGAGGGCCAAGGCGCTCTCGCGCGTGGCGATGCGGATGCGGGTAATGGGCATACTGCTCGATCACTTGGTTGAGTGGGAAAGCAATTCTACCAGACCGGGACCCACAGTGGTTTTTGCAAGCCGCGGCCAAAACGGTGGCAATTGTTAATCCCGTGCCCGCAACCAATCCTCGAGGATAATGCGCGCGGCGATGGAGTCCACCGGGTTGTCGGCGTAACTGCCGCGATGGCCGCGTTCGGCGGCCTCTTCTTTAGCGGCGCGAGTGCTGAGGCGCTCATCAATCATCTCCACCGGCAGGCCGGTGCGCCCATGAAGGCGTTGGCCAAACTTACGCGCGCGCGCGCCAAATTCACTTTCACTGCCATCCATATTCAGTGGGAGGCCCACCAGCAAAAAGTGGGGTTGCCACTCCTCAATCAGGCGCTGGACTTTGTCCCAGTCCGGTTTACCGTCCTTCGCTGGCAGGGGAGGGAGCTCTGTGGCACTGGCGGTAAGGCTCTGGCCAAAAGCGAGACCAATAGAGCGGGTGCCAAAATCGAAGGCGAGTGCAGTAACAGGTTTACTCATAAATCGGGCAATTTGAATTGTGGGTGTTCAACGCGAAAGAGGCGTTTACCTTGTGGAAGTGATTATGCGTGTCCGGCCTGTGAACCCAGTCCAGAGAGGTCAATACCATGGCGAGCGGCAGCGCTTTGCCAGCGTTTTTCCACTGGCGTTGCAAACAGGATCTCCGGTTCAGCTGGGAGGGTCAACCAGGCATTTTCAGATAGCTCTTGTTCCAACTGTCCGGGCCCCCAGCCGGCATAGCCCAAGGCCAGCAACACATCATCGGGGCCTCGCCCCGCAGCGAGGGACTCGAGAATATCCTTGGAGGCAGTGAGGCTGATTTCGGTATTGATTTCGCTGGTCGAGTCAAACTGTACACCAGCGCCGTGCAGAACAAAGCCCTGCTCTGTAGACATGGGGCCACCTAGCAATACTGTTTCATCGCCGCGCAGGCTGGAGTCTTCCAGGGATAGCTGCTCGAACACTTCTTTCCAATGAACCTTACTGGGGGCGTTGATTACTATGCCCATGGCGCCCTCCTCACTGTGTTCGACAATCAGGGCCACGGTCTGCTTGAAACGCGGGTCCTCCATGCCAGGCATGGCCAGGAGGAATTGGCCACGCAGGCTGCCGTGGGTCAGGTCACTGTCGATGTTCGAGTTGGGCATAGCTTGATTCTAGTTGCCTGAGTGAAACGCAAGTTTAGCCGCGCTTGGGTAGCTCACCTGCGGAAGTAGAAAACCCGGTCATCTCGAAACGCCAGGTGCGAATGATTTCCAGGCGGTCAACTTCTTTACGGATTTCCGCGGGGAAGGGGGCGAAGGGGGCTGCCAAACGAACGATCTGCTGTGCGGCATCGTCGAGGATGCGCTCGCCAGAGGATTCGAGAATCACCACCTCTTCCACAGCGCCAGTGGGTAGCAGGCGCACCATCATGCGCAGGCTACCGGTAATCTGCCGCTGAAGGGCTTCCTCGGGGAAGTTATCACTGCCGATGGCCTCCACTTTCTGGCGCCAATCGTGTAGGTAGGCTGCGTCGGCAGAAGCTTTAGTCGCCACCGAGGTGAGTCGGCGCACCCGTGGTCGCTGGGCGATAGTCTGGCGGAGTTTATCCAGGCGGGCCTGCAGGCTGGCGATCTCTGGGTTGGTCTGGGCCAAATCGCTGGGAGCATCGCCGCGCTTTTCCTCGGAGAATTTGTCCTCGGCGGGGAGTTCAGGTGCCTGCAGTGGACTTTTGCCAATAGTGGTGACTAATTGCCGGCGCTGGTCTGCCGGACGTGCAGCCTGTTGTTGTGGCAACGGATTCACATTATGAATTTGCGTATCGGCAAATTCCGCGCGGCGGTTACTCGAGAGCTCCCTGGGGGTGTCGGCGGTGCCGCTGGCCTGTTGATTATGTTGTGCCAGGTAGTCGGCGTCTTCCGGCGCCTGTGCTGAGTGATGCTGGGCCAGGGTAACTTCCAGGGTGGGGGCCGCCTGGCGCCCCTCAGGCGCGGCGAAAGCCACGCCAAAAATTACCAGCGCGTGGATGGCGCCGGCGAGAAATAGCGTGAACACAAAACGCTCGCGCTGAGCTGCGTTAAATGGCGTCGTGTTGGCGGTGGAGTTCATTGTCTGTTATCGGTTACTGCTATTTATTGCCGAGCGCTTCGCTCGGCTTTCCGCCCGGCCCGTTCATCGGCAAACAGCCTGGGTATAAATTAAAACTAGACGCCCAGTTTAACTCTTTTGTGCCAGGCGATGTGTGATGGCGCTCATCAGTCGCGCACCAATATCGGTGTTATAGGCCGCATCAATTTCACGGACACAAGTGGGGCTGGTGACATTGATCTCTGTGAGGTATTCCCCAATAACATCGAGACCAACAAACAACAATCCTTTTTCTTTGAGAGTGGGAGCGACCTGCTCCACGATCCAGCGATCGTGATCAGTCAACGGGCGTGCTTCGCCGCGGCCGCCAGCGGCCAGGTTGCCGCGGGTTTCCCCTGCTTCAGGAATCCGTGCCAGGCAATAGGGCACAGCCTCGCCATCGACAACCAGGATACGTTTGTCGCCATCTTTGATTTCGGGAATATAGCGCTGCGCCATAATCTGCTGGCGTCCATGTCCAGTAAGCATTTCCAGTATTGCGCCGAGATTGGCGCCGTCTGGTTTGCAATGAAAAATACCGGCGCCACCCATGCCATCCAATGGTTTGAAGATTACGTCTTGATGAGTTTTGTGAAATTCTCGCAGCCTGCGCATATCTCTACTGACCAGCACTGGCGGGCAGCATTGTGGGAAAGTGGTTGCGAAAATTTTCTCGTTACAATCGCGCAGGGATTGCGGATTGTTTACCACCAGTGAGCCTTCGCGTTCTGCGGCCTCGAGAATGTAAGTGGAATAAATGTACTCGTTATCGAAAGGTGGGTCGACACGCATCAAAATCGTGTCAAGCTCGCCCAAAAGCATTTCCCTGGGGTCATCCAGAGAAAACCAATGCTCAGCATCATCAAATACCTTGAGTGGCTGGGCCCTGCCAACGGCTCGCCCATTGTCCAGGTACAAATCTGTCTGTTCAAAATAAAACAGTTGGAATCCGCTGTCTTGTGCGGCCTGTAACAGTGCAAGTGTCGTATCTTTTTTAAAATTGATCTGGGCGATGGGGTCCATCACCACACCGAGGGAGTAATTCATATGGGCTTCCATATTTGATGGGATATTTTATCCCGCGCCGCGGTTGTTGTGGCTTTTATATAAACGCCACTCCCAACTTGTAGGATGGATAAGGTAAAAGCAGCCTCGCCAAGGTGCAACCTTTTAACACGATCCAATGGGTGGGAGTGCAAAGTGGTGATAATTTGAACTGCGTCGCTAGGGGTATGTCGACTCTGGTAGATTCACTTTGGGTTCTGTGATAAAAGTTCCACCCAGTGTGCGATCTTGGCTAAGCGAGACACCCAGACCCCATAAGCGGTTCAAATAAGGGTGCAGGAAAAATTTTTCGCGTGCCCGAAAATAAGTAAACAGGGGATTCAAAAAAGACTATGGAGCTTAACTGGGAAAGTCTGACTGTAATGGTGATTGATGACAGTAAGACAATTCGCCGCACTGCCGAGACGCTGCTGCAAAAGGCGGGTTGCACCGTTGTCACTGCAACCGACGGTTTCGATGCATTGGCAAAAATTGCGGACTCCCGTCCGGATGTCATTTTTGTCGATATTATGATGCCTCGCCTGGATGGCTACCAAACCTGCGCACTGATTAAAAATAACAGTGAATTTCGTTCCACCCCTGTTGTAATGCTGTCGAGTAAGGATGGTTTGTTCGATAAGGCAAAAGGACGCGTGGTTGGCTGCGATCAATATTTGACCAAGCCTTTTAGTAAAAGCGAACTTTTGGGCGCAATATCCGCCCACGCTAAACCGCATCATGCGGCTTGAAGCGGATCTATAAAAAAGAATAAGGCTCCCCCGGGAGCCACTGACCTGCCACAGGCGGGAATTTTAAATTGGGGACGCACAGATCTCATCGTCTAACCGGATGTGAGAAATGTTGTAGTCGGGCAGTGAATTGGTAGTAAGTGCAAACTTGGCACATGCTAGCAAAGATAATGACAACAAAACCGCCAAGTGCTGTCGTTGTTGCTCAATTGCCGATTAGAAGATGTCATGGGGGAAATGATGGCAAGAGTATTAATAGTTGATGACTCTCCTACCGAAACACACAAGCTGACCACGATTCTGGAAAAGAATGGTCACGCAGTAATTACTGCACCGAATGGTGAGAATGGTGTGGATGTGGCGCGCACACAGCGCCCGGATTTAATCCTGATGGATATTGTGATGCCGGGCCTGAACGGCTTCCAGGCCACTCGCCAGTTGAGTAAAGACGGCGGTACCGCAGGAATTCCAATCATTATCGTTACCACAAAAGATCAGGATACAGACCGCGTCTGGGGTATGCGTCAGGGTGCTAAAGCCTATCTGACCAAGCCTGTGGATGAGGGCAAACTGTTGAGTGCTATTGAGGAGGTGTTGGCCTGACGGTCAGCTGCTCAAAGTGCAGTCACAAACACCTTATCTAGCTCTTGTTGATATCGCGCGGCGCGCTAAAGCGCAGGCTACTGGTCTGCCTGGCCGCCAGGAAATTAAGCCGTACTGGACCGGTATCGGCTTCTCTCTTTTAGGCCATAACTTTGTCGCCTCAATGGACGATGTTGTGGAACTGCTCGAAGTGCCGCAGTACACCTTTATTCCAGGGGTAGAGCCCTGGGTAAAAGGGGTTTCCAATGTACGTGGCCGCCTGTTGCCCCTGATTGATCTCGCCGCTTTTTACGGTGGCCACCTCACTGGACCGCGTCAGCAACGCCGGGTTTTGGTGCTGGAACGGGATAAAACCTATGTGGGGTTGATTGTCGATGGGTTGCATGGAATGCAGCACCTGGCATTTGAATATGCCCGTGAGGCACCAACAGATTTGATTGAGCCGTTTGCACCGATGGTGCACGGTCAATTTATTTTACAGAAGGACCGGTGGTTGGTGTTCGATATGCGGGCTCTGATTAATGATTCCCGCTTTATGGACGCAGCTGTCCATTAAAAACCCAATCTGATTATTTCCGGTACTTCGATGTTTGGAGTATCGGGAGTGACCCGCAAGCGGTGCAGGGATGTCCGTACTGACTGAGGGCCATTGTCGTTAAAGCGTTAAAAGTAAAAGTAGTATTAAACCGGCCTCATACTAGGGCCCGCTAGGAGTAAACTATGAAAACAGGCTCCCAGAGTTCCTTTTCCGCGCTGCGCAGTAATCCTGCCGCGTTGGGTTTGGGTCTGCTGGTACTCGCCGTACTGGCGGGACTGATTGTCAGTATTTATTTGGTGCAGACCCGCAGTGACCGCGATAAGGAATACCTGCAACAAGTTGCAGAATTGCGTGCACTTTCCTATCAGGTGGTTTCTTACGCACCTGCGGCCACTTCCGGCGACGATGAGGCATTTGCCGAGCTTGAGAAAGTCTCCGCACAAATGGCTACTGCCTGGAACCAGCTGCAGGGTATGGATAAGGGTAGCCGCAAGGCGCTTGATGCTGAACTTGCTACCTACGGCACTGTTTGGCGCAAACTGCGCGAACAGGTGGACACCATTATCGGTAACAAGGAAACCATTATCTTCCTGAATGATGTTGCCACGACCCTGAGTGCTTCGCTTCCCGAACTGCAGGCCGAGCACAACAACATCGTAGAGATCCTGCTTGCGAATAACGCCCCGGCCAATCAGGTGGAACAGGCGCAGTTACAGGTATGGCGTGCGGAACGTATCGGGCGAAATATCGACAAGATGCTGCAGGGTGGTGAAGATGCTGAGTCGGCTGCTGACCAGTTCAATACAGATGCCAGCCTGTTCGGTAAAGTCGTAGATGGTATGAAAAGCGGCGATGTGGTGATGGGCATCTCCCGCGTTACCGATGAAGAAGCTCGCCGCTCCCTTGATGAGATTACTGAGCTGTTCGAGTTTGTAAGCTCTTCTGTACGTGAGATCTTTGAAGCGACCCCGGCCCTGTTTGCTACACGACAGGCCTCAGATGGCATTATCGCCTCGTCGCCGCAGTTGCTCGAAGCCCTGAGTACCCTGAACGACCGTATCGTAAACCTTGCGGATGAACGTCAGCCTAACAACATGACCATTACCATCCTCGCAGCGGCATTCGTGCTTCTGATCTTCGCGATGATGGGAATGGCCTTCTCTGGTACCCGCCGCAGCCTGTTGCAGGAATCGGATACCAACGAGCGTAACCAGCAGGCTATTATGCAGCTGCTGGATGAGCTGGCAGACCTCGCAGATGGTGACTTGACCACCTCGGCTACGGTAACCGAGGCTTTCACCGGTGCGATTGCCGACTCGATCAACTTCACCATTGACCAGTTACGCGTACTGGTTTCCCGAATTAACGGCGCCGCGCAGGAAGTATCCGGCCTGTCCCAGGAAACCCAGCAGACTGCACTTCACCTCGCCGAGGCCTCGGAGCACCAGGCGCAAGAAATTGCCGGAGCTTCCGCGGCTGTGAATGAGATGGCGGTGACGATTGACCAGGTATCTGCCAATGCCTCTGAATCAGCCCAGGTAGCAGAGCGCTCGGTACATATTGCGAGCAACGGCGCCAAGGTGGTACAGAACACCATTAAAGGCATGGATAATATCCGCGAGCAGATCCAAGATACCTCCAAGCGAATCAAGCGACTGGGTGAGTCCTCCCAGGAGATCGGTGATATCGTAAGCTTGATTAATGATATTGCCGACCAGACCAATATTCTGGCCTTGAACGCTGCCATCCAGGCGAGCATGGCCGGTGATGCCGGCCGTGGCTTCGCGGTGGTTGCGGATGAGGTACAGCGACTTGCGGAACGTTCCGCCGCTGCGACCAAACAGATTGAAGGCCTGGTAAAGGCGATTCAGTCCGATACCAATGAGGCGGTAATCTCTATGGAGCAAACCACCACTGAGGTGGTACGTGGTGCCCGTCTGGCACAGGACGCCGGTGTTGCCCTGGAGGAGATCGAGAGCGTATCCAGCAATTTGGCCTCTTTGATTCAGAACATCTCCAACGCTGCCCGCCAGCAGGCCTCCTCTGCGGGTCACATTTCCAACACGATGAACGTTATTCAGGAAATTACCTCGCAGACTTCCGCTGGTACTCAGGCTACCGCCCAATCCATTGGTAACCTGGCACAAACCGCTAGTGCACTGCGTGAATCCGTTGCCGGCTTCAAGCTGCCGCAAGAGGAGAGCGTCGAGACAAATAGCGAACTGTACGATGTGGAACTGCCGGAGATGGATGCGGAGACTTTCACTATCGATAGCGAAGAATCCAATTCCTTGGAGTCCCGCGAAGACCGGGCTCTGGCCTAACCCACAAAATAGAGCCCGGTAACCAAGTGGTCACTGGGCGCAAAGGGGCGCACGGAGTACTTTCCAAAAATCCGCGAACCCAGGTTCGCATTGGGGTATAGCGCCTGCGTAGAGAATGAATTATTGGGGACTTGGCGTGAGTCACGACAATCCGAACTTCATGGCCCTGGATTGGCTGATAGGTGAAATTAACGAGACTCTGGCGCAGGCGCGTCAGTTTCTCGAGACTTTTGCTACGGATCCGGAAGCGGGTGCAACACTGTTGCAAAACAGTTTGTCCCTGGTTCACCAGGTGCATGGCAGCTTGCATATGGCTCAACTCAGCGGCGCAGCAATGCTTGCCGAAGAGATGGAGCAACTGGTGCAGGCTCTCGCCAGCGGTGGTGTTGAAAATACCGACGAGACGCGTGAATTCCTTATGCGTGCCCTGTTGGAGTTGCCACTCTACCTGGAGAAAGTCTCCTTCCAGCGCCGCGACAACGCGGTCTTGCTGTTGCCCCTGCTCAATGATTTGCGCGCGGTACGCCGCGAGCGCCTTATTACTGAAGGCGCACTTTTCTCTCCGGACCTGTCCTCCCTTGATCGCACTGTTGGCAAGCGCCAGCCGCTGACCAGCGACGCTACGCGTTTACAGGACCTGGTGACCAAGCTGCGCAAGATGTACCACGTCGCTGCCGCCGGCCTCATCCGGGATGTAAACAGCGGTGAGAGCCTTGCTTATCTGAATAAAATCGTCGAGAAAATGCAGCTGCTGTATAGCGGCAGCCGGCGCCAGTCCCAGTGGGAAGTGCTGCTGGCTATATTTGAGGCGCTCGGCGAACATCGTATCAATGTACAACCGGCCCTGCGCCACCTGCTACGCAGGGTTGATGTGGAATTCCGCCTGTTACAGGGCCGCGGTGCCAAGGTATTGGATGCACGCCTCGACGGGGGCTTCCTGCGCAACCTGCTGTTCTATGTTTACCTGGCGGGTCCCAGTGGCCCGCGCTGCCAGGAGCTGTACCAGAGATTTGCTCTGGACAAGGCAGTGCCAGGCACTCCGCGGCCCGATACCGAGGATGTACTGGCCATGGGCCCAGAAGCCCTCGGCACTGCGATTACAGCATTAAGAGAGGAGCTACAGCTGGTTCGCGAGGCACTGGAGCCGAGTGGTGCTGCGAGCGAACAGCCGCCGTTGAGTGAGACTGCCGCAGTGGCCAAGCGAGTCGCGGATACCCTTGGCGTTCTGGGGCTGGAGCCACAGCGCGGCCGCGCCCGCGGTATCTATGAATACCTGCGTGATGCCTCGCGCGGCGCGGATGTTGAAGAGTACTTGCTACGCGCTGCCGGTGAGCTGGTTCAGCTCGACTCGGCCCTGGCTGCCACTGTCGATCGCAATAAGCAGGTCGATGATGATCAGCCGATTATGGGAGATGCCACCGATTCAGTACTGCGCGAGGCGCGCCTAGGTCTGGAGGCAGTTAAAGAGGCGGTAATGGAATATGTCGCCAGCCATTGGGATATCAGTTACCTGAGTCGGGTCCCCCAGCGCCTGCAGGAAGTTTGCGGCGGTCTGGAAATGGTTGGCTATCAGCGCGCGGGCGAAATCATTGCCTGCTGCAACCGCTATATCAATCAGGCTTTGATTGAGCAGGCCGAGCAGCCCGAATGGCGCATGCTCGATACTCTGGCCGATGCGATAACCAGTGTTGAGTATTACCTGGAGCGCCGCTCTGAAGGGCTGGAAGATACTGAAATGCTGCTGGCACTGGCCGAAGACAGTGTTGCCAATCTGGGTTTTGCACCTGAGGTTACAGAAGTCGAGGCTCTGAAAGAGGTTACTCCTCAAACTGAGGCGCCCCAGACCGAGGTGTTGAGTGAGGGGGATGGCTTTGATCTGTTTGATCCCGAATTCGCGGTTAACGCGGAAGCGGGCAGTGAACTGACGGATCATCTAGCTGTTGCCGTTGAATCGACGGGGACTGAGAAAGAGGTCTCTGTAGAAATGGGTGGTGGCGCTGAGGCTGCCCAGACCGCTGTCGAGGAAGAAATTACTGGCGCCGCTGCCCAAGAGGACGGTGGGTTCTCAGATGTCGGGGAAAATGCCGAAGCTGAAACTGTTGTTGCAATAGGGGTGGAACACCCTGTCGTAGAACCTCAGGCAGTGGCTGAGCTATCTGACTCGAAAGAAGAGCAGATCGAGGAGCCGGTACAGGCCCAGGTTCTGGTCGATGATAGTGAAAGCCTGATCGATGATGAGATTATTGAAATCTTCCTCGAAGAGGCCAGTGAAGTCATTGCGCATATTGGCAACTATTTCCCTGAGTGGGCAGCTAACTTCGCCAATATGGATGCCCTGGTGGAATTCCGGCGCGGTTTCCATACCCTCAAGGGCTCCGGCCGGATGGTGGAGGCGCTGGATATCGGTGAATTGGCCTGGTCAGTAGAGAATATGCTGAATAGGGTCATCGATGACAGCGTCAAACCACAGCAGGCCCATGTACTCCTGATTGAACAGGTGTTCGATAAGCTGCCCTCTATGGTTGAGGCTTTCCGTCTCGGCAGTGGGGACCCAGACCAGTCATTGACTCTGCAATTACAGGCCTGGGCTGAACAGCTCAGTCAGGGGCAAGTTCCGGAAGAGCTGTTGGCGCAAGAGGCTGTCGCGACTTCGACGAGCGATATTGTTGAAGAAGATAGTAGTGATGACCGTGCGCAGCTGTGGGAGATCTTCGCTCAGGAAGCTGAGACACACCTGGTTGTTGTGGATAATTTCCTCGCTGAAATGCGCGCAGCGGCTCCCGTTTATGGGGTACCCAGTGACCCATTGCACCGAGCTCTGCACACGCTGAAGGGTTCTGCCCATATGGCGGAAGTGAAGGTGGTCGCCGAGATGATGGCGCCGCTGGAACGCTTTGCGAAAGAGCTGCGTATTTATCAGGTGCCGATCGATGCGGATATCTTCGAGCTAATCGGTGACGGCGCCAGCTATGTGCGCCAGGTGTTGGCACTGATTCGTGCGACGGAGCCCTTGCAGATAGAAAAGTCAGAGCAATTTGTCGCCCGTGTAGCGGAGTTGCAGGAGCGCTCTGTCGGTCATCTGATTCGTGAGCGTGAAGCTAATGAGCCCAGGGCGGTAGATCCGCAACTGCTTGCGGTGTTGATGGCCGATGGCATGCGTGTCCTGTTGGATGCGGACCAGATGCTTAACCAGTGGCGAGCAAATCCCACTGATAAGTCCCAGGTCAACGAAGTTGCAGAAGAGCTGAATGTGTTGCAAGAGGCGGCCAGTCGCGCGCAGCTTCCGACATTAGCCGAGCTGGCGCAGTTGTTATTGGAAGTTTACCGCAAGGTGTTGGCTGGCAAACTTGAGGAAGAGCCGGCACTTTGGGCATCCCTGGAACAGGGGCACAACGAGCTGCTCGACCTGGTAGATGCTGTTGCGGCTGCCCAGGACCTGCCGGAAGTCAGTGAGGCGGTAGAAGAGGCGCTGCGTTACCTGGCCGAGGGCGAGGCAAATACCCAGGCCGGTGAGGAAGATTACGACCTGAGCGAGCTGGGTATTGAAGCCCAGGAGCTGGACTCTGTTGTGGCCTTGGGTGGAGAGCCTGAGCCAGTGGCTGTTGCACTGGAGGTTACCGAGCCCGTACTCGAAGTAGAGTTTGGGCCTGAGCAGCCTGCAGAGGTCATCGAATCCGACAGTTTGATCGAAGTGACTGAGTCGGTAGAGGTGAAGGCGGCGGAAATGGCCGAACCTACACTGGACGACCTATACCTGGCACTCTCTGAAACACCAGCCGATAGCATCGTTGAAAAAGTTATCGAAGGGCAGCCTGAATTTGTTTCTCAGGATGCTTCCCAGGTGAAGATAAGAGAGGAGGAGCCGGTATTATCAACACCTCCGTCAGTCGAGCCCAGTATTGTTCACAGCGAGGAGCAGATTGCTGAACAGCAGCGTCTGCTGGCCGACATCGATCCAGATGTGGTCGATGTCTTTATGGAAGAGGCCGGCGAGCTGAGCGACGAGCTGGAAGAGCTGATCCAGAGCTGGGAGGATGCGCCGGAAAGCCGTCAACAGGCGGAAGCATTGAAGCGGGTGCTGCACACCTTTAAAGGCGGAGCACGTATGGCCGGCTTGATGGGGCTAGGTGAGGTTGCCCACCGATTCGAAACTGTAATTGAGGGGATGCGTGACAATTCCCGGCCCTCGGCTGCATTTTTTGCCGATGCCCACGGTATCCACGACCGAATTGCCGATGGTGTTGAAACTGTACGCGCCTGGATGGCGGGTGAGCAGCTGGAAGCCTTCGTTCAACTGATCAGTACCGACTGGGCGGATCAGAAACTGGCATCGACTGTTGCTATGGAGGTTTCCGCCAGCGAATTAACCTCTCATGAGGCGTCCTTAGAAGCCGTTTCGCTTGAGGGCCAGACAGAGATTGCAACAGAAGAGCTGGCGCCCGTGGCGGAAACAGGTGAGTACCTCTCTAATCTGTCAGTTGAAACGCCTGCGCAGCTACCGGAGCCGATAGAAAGCCAGGAAACTGGCAATGTACTGCCGTTTATACGCAAGCCCGGCAATGCGGATACTGAAGTGGTGGCACCTACACGCAATCAGCCGCAGGAGATGGTACGTGTCGCCGCCGAACTGTTGGAAGAGCTGGTAAACCTTGCCGGTGAGACCGCTATTTCACGCGGTCGTCTCGAAGAACAGATGAGTGAGTTCGGCCTGGCACTCGATGAGATGGATGTGACTCTGCTGCGTCTCAATGAACAGCTGCGTCGTCTGGACCGTGAGACCGAGGCACAAATTCTGTTCCGCCAGGAGCAGCTGGCAGAGCAGGATGGCGACTTTGATCCTTTGGAGATGGACCGCTATTCATCCATCCAGCAGTTGTCCCGCTCATTGCTGGAATCCACCTCTGACTTGATGGAGCTGCGCTCAACCCTCAATAACAAAGCGCGGGATACTGAGACTTTGCTGCTGCAACAGTCGAGGGTAAATACCGAATTGCAGGAAGGCCTGATGCGCAGCCGCATGGTGCCCTTCTCCCGACTGGTGCCGCGCCTGCGCCGTATTGTGCGTCAGGTGAGTGCGGAGCTCGGCAAGCAAGTGGAACTGGTGTTCTCCAATGTGGAAGGTGAACTGGACCGATCCATGCTTGAACGCATGGTGGCACCACTGGAGCATATGCTGCGTAATGCGGTGGACCACGGTATAGAGATGCCGGAGGAGCGACTCGCAGCAGGTAAGAGCGAGCGTGGCCGTATTGATGTGGCCCTTGCCCGGGAAGGCAGTGAGGTGATCCTGACAATCCGCGATGATGGTGCTGGCGTCAACCTGATCAGAGTGCGGGAAAAGGCCGTGGAAAGTGGCCTTATGCGCCCGGATGCGGAGCTTTCCAACAATGAGATACTTCAGTTTATCCTGCAGGCGGGCTTTACCACTGCGGAAAAAGTAACGCAAATTTCCGGTCGCGGTGTAGGTATGGACGTCGTTTCCGCCGAACTCAAGCTGATCGGTGGCAATGTACATATCAATTCCGAGGCGGGAAGCGGCACAGAATTTGTTGTGAGGTTGCCATTTACCGTATCAGTTAACCGTGCACTGATGGTTAAAATTGGCGAGGATCTTTTCGCTCTGCCACTCAATACCATCGAGGGTATTGTGCGACTCAGCCCCTTCGAGCTGGAGCATTACTACCGTTCAGGGGACGCCCGCTTCGAGTATGCCGGTGAACTTTATGCAGTGAATTACTTTGGCACCCTGCTGAAGTCCGGCGCCCAACCCAAGCTCAGTGTCGATGATATGCAGTTGCCAGTATTACTGGTGCGCTCCGAGGGGCATGCCATGGCCCTGCAGGTAGATGCTATCCGCGGCAGCCGGGAGATCGTGGTAAAGAGCTTGGGCCCTCAATTTGCCGGGGTGCAGGGAGTTTCCGGGGCCACTGTAACCGGTGATGGCACTGTGGTGGTGATTCTCGATGCCCACGCTCTGCTGCGTCGTCAGGCGACTCAGCTGGCGCGCCCAGAGTTGCCACAACTGCAACTTCAGACCGAGCCGCAACCGGGGCCGGAAGATCGCCAGCAAACTGTAATGGTGGTGGACGATTCGGTAACGGTGCGCAAGGTAACCACACGCTTCCTTGAGCGCGAGGGTTATCTGGTCAGTACTGCTAAAGACGGCCAGGATGCAGTAATCCAACTACAGGATAAGATCCCCGATTTGATCCTGCTGGATATCGAAATGCCGCGCATGGACGGCTTTGAGGTTGCACGTCATATCCGTTCCAGCAGCCGTTTGCGAGATATCCCCATCGTCATGATTACCTCGCGTACCGGCAGCAAGCACCGCGATCACGCCATGTCACTTGGGGTTAACCACTATCTGGGCAAGCCTTACCAGGAAGACGTATTGTTAGAGGCTATTCGCGAATATGCCGGTGCTACCGCTGTGGGTAGCTGAAGCAAATTGGAACTGGATTGAAAGACTACAGATAAGAGATAGGCAATGAGTGAAGTTGAAGCGCTGTCGGTAGATGTTCCTCAAGAGGTGAGCAGTCTGCTGCTGCCTCTGCAGCAGGGGCAGATGCTGGTGCCGGTGGACAGCCTCTCTGAGGTCATCGCAATGCAGACACCAGTGGCTGTTTACGATGCCCCTGAGTGGTACCTCGGAGACCTGATTTGGCGTGAACTGAGGTTGCCACTGTTGTCTTTTGATGTGATGCGCGGTGAGGCTCTTGGGGGAACTTCTGAGAATGGACGTATCGCAGTACTCAGTTCTGGTAACCCCGATGGCGATCTGCCGTATTTTGCCCTTATCCTCCAAGGTACACCGCGCCTGGTACGGGTGACCCCAGAGGAGCTGGCACTGCGTGAGCAGACGCTGAATCCTGGTGAGTTGATGCACGTTGCACTGTCTGGTGAGGAAGCTGTTATTCCCGATCTGCAGGGATTAGAGCGGGCTTGCCTCAAGTACCGAGAGTTCGATTGAGGCTCGCTCAAGAGTAAAGGCCGCGATTTTTAGCATGGAGCTAAGACAAAAAGGAAAAGGGGCCAAGTGGCCCCTTTTTTTGAAGTATTAAATTACTCCTGGACGTTGCTGGAGTGGTCGTTACTAAAACAGTTCCTCCGGTAGGGATTCGCTTGGCTGTTCCTGCCCTGGCATATCCATATCATCGTCGGTATATCTGTTGCGGTAGGGGTTATAGACCTCACGGCTGGGTACTCGGTTAGTACGGAAAATCTCAAACATTCCGCCATAAGAGGTGCGCAGTCCATTCTTGGGGTTGATACGCACGGTTACTATGTCGTCTGGCTGGGGCAGGTGGCGTTCCGGTAATCCCTCTAGGGCCGCAGTCATAAACTCAATCCAGATTGGCAATGCCGCAGAACCGCCGTATTCATTCTTGCCCAGTTCGCCGTAGGAATCGAAACCGACCCAGGCACTGGTGGCCAAATGGGGGCTATAGCCAGAGAACCAGGCATCGCGTGGACCATTGGTGGTACCGGTTTTACCAGCGATATCGCCGCGTTTCATGGCGCGGGCGCGACGTCCGGTGCCTTTCTTGATTACATCCTTAAGGATGGAGTCCATGATGTAAGCTGTCTCAGATGACATGGCGCGGGGCGCAAGGGGGCGAGCCTGGGTTTTTGACGGGTCAATAGGACCAACAGGCAGTACGTGCAGTTCGGCGGGCTCCTCCCCTTGATCCGGCCCTTCTTCGTCCTGCTGCAGTGCAGCAAGGTCTACGGGCTCCCGGTTAAAATTCTGAGGCTCGCTACCGGGTTCAGGACAATCGTTACACACAGTAAGCGGCAGGGCTTGGTAGAGCACCTCGCCGTTAACATCGAGTACCCGATCGACCAAGTAGGGTTCAACCCGGTAACCGCCATTAGCGAAGGCGGCGTAGCCGCGTACCATCTCCAACGGGGTCAGGGCCGAGCTGCCCAAGGCTATAGTCAAATTGCGTGCCAGCTTACTGCGATCAAAGCCGAAGCCTTCGACGAAGCCGAGGGCATAGTCCAACCCCAGCGCCTGTAGCAAACGAATAGAAACCATGTTGCGTGATTTGTACAGGGCCATACGCAAACGGGTGGGGCCGAGGAAGGTGCCGCCATCGTTTTCGGGACGCCAAACATCCTGAAGGTTGGTTTCTTCAAAAATGATTGGCGCGTCATTGATCATGCTGGCCGCGGTGTAGCCGCGTTCAATAGCCGATGCGTAGATGAAGGGCTTGAAGCTCGAGCCTGGCTGGCGAGCCGCTTGTGTCACGCGGTTAAAGTGACTCTGGCGGAAGTCATAGCCGCCGACCAGAGCACGTATGGCGCCGTCTTCAGGTGCAATGGAAACCAGTGCTCCTTGAGCCGCTGGCACCTGGGCCAGCTCCCACTCTTCAGTAACTTGAGGCTCCTGGGGATTCAGGTTTTCCTCTTCAGGTTCCGCAAAGGGGTCTGGCTGAGCTACTTCCTCAGCAGCGCTCAGTACCTGGTTACTATTCTCGCTGTCCTCCGTATTTCCAACCTCCACACGACGCAGCCGCACAACATCGCCAGGGGCGAACATTTTGTCTGCGGCTTTTAACAATGGCCCACGGGCACTTTCAGAGATATATGGGCGTATGGATTTAAGACCGTTTTCCCAGGGGACTTCAACTACTCGGCGGTTGCGCAATTGAACTTGCAACAGCTTCGGCTCTACCGCCGTTACTACTCCCGGCTCCAGACCGCCCAATACCGGTATCTCATTGAGTAAGTCGATAAGTTGGTCGCTGTCGTGTAGCAGCTCTGGAGGTAGGCGCTGCTCTGGGCCGCGGTAGCCGTGGCGGGCGTCGTAGGTTTCCAGACCATGTTGTAAGGCCTTACGTGCTTGGTCCTGCAGGCGACTGTCAACGGTGGTAATGACCTGGTAGCCATCGGTATAGGCGTTGTCACCAAACAGCTCTACCGCTTCTTTACGGGCCATCTCGGCAATGTAGGGGGCGTCCAAATCCAGGTCGCGGCTGTGATAGCTGGACGTTACCGGAGCGGTGATGGAATGTTTATATTCGTCTTGGTCGATATAGTCCAGGTCGAGCATCCGCTTCAGTATCCAGTTGCGGCGTACTAGAGCCCTGGTTGGGTTGGCAATGGGATTGAAGGTGGAGGGAGCCTTGGGCAAGCCAGCCATCATGGCCCACTGTGCCAGGTTCAGCTCCTTGATATCACGGCCATAGTACACATGGGCTGCGGCCTGGAAGCCATAGGCGCGGTTACCTAAGAAGATCTTGTTGATATAAAGGGCGAGAATTTCGTCTTTACTGAGTTCGCGCTCAATCTGTAAGGACAACAGGATTTCATTGAACTTGCGTACAAATCGTTGCTCTCTGCTCAAGAAAAAATTACGCGCCACCTGCATGGTCAGAGTGCTGCCGCCCGATTGGATGGAGCCGGTTCGTATCAGTTGCGAGGCCGCGCGCATTAACCCCTTGATAGAGACGCCATTGTGGGAATAAAAGCTTGCGTCTTCGGCGGCCAATACTGCTTTGATAAACGGTTCCGGGGTCTGTTCAATGGTGATAGGGTTGCGCCGTTTCTCCCCGAACTCGCCAATCAGCTTCATGTCCTGTGAGTAAACACGCAGGGGGGTCTGCAGACGTATGTCCCGTAGGCTCTCAACGGAGGGCAGCCCGGGCTTCAGATAGAGATAAATACTGGCGAAAGTCATGGCTGCGCCGGCTGTTCCGGCCAGGCAGAGCCAGAGCAGTGCTAGTAGACGATTTCGGGCTTTTACGGTCATGAAACTGCTTCTGTGTACTTCATCTTTATGAGTCGGTGAATAATTATACGAATATTGTGCGCTATTACCTATGCAAATGCTGGTTGAAGCGGTAATTTAAAGTGCTATAACATCAAACTTTCATAACCCACGGAAAAGATAAGAAAAATGGGAATTTTCCCTTTTTTGGACAAAGGCCCTAAGGCCATGCTGGGACTCGATATTAGCTCGACCGCAGTGAAGTTGCTGGAGCTAAGTCGCAATGGCAATAAATATCGTGTCGAAAGTTATGCCGTGGAACCCCTGCCACCCAATGCGGTGGTGGACAAGAACATCAATGATGTCGGTGCCACAGCTGAGGCTATTCGTAAGGTGGTACGCCGATCTAAAACCCGTTTGCGCCGCGCTGCGGTAGCCGTTTCTGGCTCGGCTGTGATCACCAAGACCCTGGAAATGCCTGCGGATCTTTCCGATGAGGATCTGGAGGCGCGTATAGCTCTTGAGGCAGACCAGTACATTCCCTACCCGCTTGAGGAGGTGAGCCTGGACTTCGAAGTGCAGGGGGCATCTGAAAAGGGCGAGGAGCAGGTGGAAGTTCTGCTCGCGGCATGTCGCAGCGAGAATATTGAGCAGCGGATTTCCGCTCTCAGCGAGGCCGATCTGGAGGCTGGTGTAGTCGATGTGGAAGCTTATGCCATAGAGCGGACATACACCCTGCTGGAGGATCAATTCCCACCTCAGGAGCAAATGGTTGTTGCAGTAGTTGATATTGGCGCCACCATGAGCGCCTTGTCAGTTCTTATTGATGGCAAAACTGTTTACACACGAGAACAGCTTTTTGGTGGTCGCCAGCTTACCGACGAAATCCAGCGCCGCTATGGTCTTTCCGCGGAGGAAGCCTCTCTGGCCAAGCACCAGGGCGGTAGTGGATTACCGGATGATTACTATGCAGAGGTACTGGAGCCCTTTCGGGATGCGGTAATCCAGCAGGTTACCCGCTCATTACAGTTCTTTTACTCTTCCACTTCCTACAGCGATGTGGATTACATCCTACTCAGCGGTGGCGTTGCAGCAATGGAGGGGTTATCCGAGTTAGTTGGTGAGAAATTGGGTAAACCCACTCTAGTCGCTGATCCTTTCCATGGGATGAGCCTCTCCTCGCGAATTAATCGCCAATCTCTGGCCAATGAGGCACCTGCGTTGATGATTGCCGCAGGGTTAGCGATGCGGGAGAAGGAGTACTGATATGGCCAAGATTAACTTACTTCCCTGGCGTCAGGAATACCGAGCTAAGAAGCAAAAGGACTTTCAGCAAGTAGCCTTTCTTGTGGTCTTGGCTGCTGGATTATCTGTTTTCTTGTGGATGAAAGCTGTGGATAAACAGGTATCCGATCAGGAAGAGCGTAACCGAGTGCTTCAGATCAAAATTAATGCCCTTGATAAGCAAGTAGCTGAAATAAAGGAACTCAAGAAAAAAAGGCAAGAACTGATTGACCGTATGCGAGTTATCCAGGAGTTACAGGGTAACAGGCCTCTGGCTGTACGTTATTTTGATGAATTGGTACAGGCAACACCCGAAGGGCTTTGGTTGCTAGAGATTAAACGCGAAGGTGGAAATTTGGACCTGTCTGGGATTGCGGAGTCTAACAACCGGGTATCATCTTTTATGCGTAACCTGGACCAGTCTGATTGGTATGAGTCGCCTGCATTGACTGATGTCACTGCAAGTCCGGAGTATGGTGAGCAGGCCAGTGCATTTCAGCTTGCTATTAAGTTGAGCGGCCGCGGAGAGAATGATAGCGGTGAAAGTGAGCAAGTAGGTACTGGCGACTAAAGGAATTTAACAATGGCTCTCGCAGATACTCTTAAGCAACTTCAAGATCTCGATATCAATGATATCGATTTTTCTAGAGTTGGGGTGTGGCCCTTGGCAGGCCGTATTGCTCTTTTACTGATTATTTCATCTATCTTGGTTGCGGTCGGGTACTACTTATGGATTGGTAATCTTTATACCAACTTGGAGAGAGCTGCCAATAAAGAAAGAGAACTTTTTGGCCAGTTTGAAATTAAGCAGTTTGAAGCTGCGAACCTCGATGTTTACCGTGACCAACTAGTGGAGATGAAGGAAACTTTTGGCGCTTTATTGAAGCAATTACCGAAAGATACTGAGGTACCAGGTCTGCTTGAGGATATTGATGAGTATGGCCGTGGGAGCGGGCTTACTATTGAGAAGGTAGCCTTAGAGGATGAATTAATTGGTGAGTTTTACGTAGAGCTGCCTATTCGTATTGAAGTTCAAGGTGGGTATCATGAATTTGGCTCTTTTGTGAGCGGAATTGCTGGCATGCCCAGGATTGTGACTCTCCATGATTTCACTATTTCAACCAACAAAGATGGCGGCGGCCTGCTTGAAATGGTGATCAATGCGAAAACATATCGCTACAAGGATCAGGAGGAAGAAGGATGATCAGAAATGTAGTCATTGGGGCTACCCTTCTTGCTCTTACAGGCTGTAGCTTGGATGCAGATCATAGTGACCTTCATGAGAGAATGGCTGAAATCGAGCGAAGGCCTAAGGGGCAGGTCGAGCCTATCCCCACCTTTACCCCATATAGTCCATATGTCTATAGCTCAGCAGCACAACGCAGCCCTTTCACTCGTCCAATATTAGAGTCGGAGCAGCGATTAGTTGGTCGTAGGCTGGAAGTCGCTCCAGATTTAGCCAGGCAAAAGGAGCTTCTAGAGAGCGTAAATTTTGATGCCTTATCTATGGTGGGTACACTATCTATTAATGGCCAGTTATGGGCACTGGTCGAAGACGGAGATAGCGGTATCCATAGAATCACCGTCGGTAATTACTTGGGCAAAAATCATGGGCGGGTAGTGAATGCGACAGCTTCACAGCTCGACGTATTAGAAATTATACCAGATGGTACCGGAGGCTGGATTGAGAGGCCGAGGGCACTCGCGTTGGAAGAGAAGGACAACGGATAATGATTAATAAGCATTTTGCCAAGTTTTTGGTCCCTTTCCAGTTATTACTGCTTGCCGTATTCATATTTGCTGCTGCATCGAAGGCTCAGGCTAACCAGCTTAATGATATCCAGTTTTCTGAATTGCCGGGAAGCAAGGTGCAGTTACGCTTAACTTTTAGTGATATTCCTCCAGAGCCCACTGGCTATACCATTGAACAGCCCGCTCGTATCGTAATGGATTTTGTAGGTGTTGAAAGTGTATTACCTGAAAAGAAGTATTCTCTCGGAATTGGTGCTGCTCGAAGTGCTGTGATCGTTTCTAGTGAAGACCGTACCCGCTTAATTGTAAATCTGGATGAGCTTCCTGTTTATACCAGTGAGCGCCAGGGGAATCAGTTGGTGATGGAAATTGGAGCTGGTACGGCAGCAACTTCTACTGTGGATATTCAGTCAGATTCTTCCTCCCGCGAAGTTGGTCTTGACCTGGGTGGTAGTAAGAAGTTTCGTGCGTCTGAGGATGTCGGCATAAGTAATGTAGACTTCCGTCGAGGCAAAGGAGGAGAGGGTAAAGTCATAATTAGCCTATCGAATCCGGCAGTGAATATTGATGTGGAGCGTACCAAGGGGAAAATTTATCTGACTTTTTTAGGGGCAACATTGCCTGAATCATTACGTCAGCGCTTAGATGTTACTGACTTTGCTACACCAGTCGAATCTATAACCGTAGACTTTGATGGGCGTAATACGGTTATTGCCGTTGATCCCGTAGATGTTGAGTATGACTACTTGGCTTATCAGGCGGATACGGAATATGTTCTAAGTGTTAAGCCTTTGTCTAACGAAGAAATTCGTGAAAAAGAAAAGGAGTTTCAGTTTACCGGTCAGAAAATATCCCTGAACTTCCAAGATATAGAAGTACGCTCAGCACTTCAGATTTTCGCAGACGTTACAGATCTGAACTTGGTTGCCAGTGATACAGTTCAGGGCCGTATTACGCTACGTCTTGATGGAGTTCCCTGGGATCAGGCCTTAGCTTTAATTCTAAAGGCAAAAGGCTTAGATAAGCGTCAGGAGGGCAACATCATTATGGTTGCTCCGGCAGCAGAAATTGCGGAGAGAGAGCGCCAGGAATTAGAGAGTCGCAGGCAATTACGAGAACTTGCGCCATTGAGGACAGAATACATTAGTGTTCGATACGCTGATGCTGGTGAGTTATTCAAGTTATTTTCTGGCCAAAATGGAGATGACCAAGGACAAGGGAGTTTTGCAGGGGGCAGCGAGGATACAAGTGAGGCAAGTATCTTGTCTAGTCGAGGTAGTGCGATCGTTGATGAGCGAACTAATACTATCATCCTTACTGATACGGAGGAAAAAATCGCTCAGTTCCGGGAGCTGATAGAAGCGATTGATATCCCTATTCGCCAGGTAATGATTGAGGCTCGTATTGTTACTGCAAATAGTGACTTTGAGCGTGAGCTTGGGGTTCAGTGGGATTTTGTAACCCATGATGGTGGGTCGGGTCTTTTCTCTGGGAAACAAAACTTAAAAGATGAAACTACATTTGGTGCCTTGGAGGGGGAGTTTGAGCCCTTGTTGGTTGATTTGGGCGTAAGTAATCCCGCAGGTAATATCGCCTACTCAATTTTAAAAAATGACTTTTACCTGGGATTAGAACTCTCTGCTATGGAAGAGGTGGGCATAGCTGAAATTATCTCCCAACCTAAAGTTGTAACTGGTGATAAGCAAGAAGCTACCATTCAATCCGGTGTAGAGGTTCCCTACCTGGAGGCTACATCGTCAGGAGCCGCTTCCGTCACATTCCGAGAAGCTGTTTTAGAGTTGAAGGTTACACCTCAGATAACACCGGATAATAATATAATCATGTCCCTGAGTATTGAGCAGAATAGTGTAGGGGATTTGTTTAGTGTAAGCGGTACTACTGAGGTCCCAACCATTAATGTTAATACCCTAACGACCAAGGTATTGGTTAATAATGGTGAAACAATCGTCTTAGGCGGTGTTTTTGAGAGCAACGTTATTGAAGGTGAAACCAAAGTTCCCTTTTTGGGGGATGTTCCTTTCCTAGGTAATCTGTTTAAGAAAACTATCAGAACAGATGATAAGCGTGAAATACTGATGTTCATAACCCCCCGTATTATGGAAGACGAGAACTTTTACTCTAAGTGATTAACCGTTCCATATTTTTAGTCGGCCCTATGGGGGCCGGCAAATCTACTATCGGCAAATTGCTTGCTGCACAATTACAGCTGCCGTTTGCCGATACCGATAAGGTACTGGAAGAGCGGACCGGTGCCGATATTCCCTGGATTTTTGATGTAGAAGGGGAGGCGGGATTTCGTCGTCGTGAAAGCGAAGTGCTTGAAGAGTTGTGCCATGGAGAGTGCCAGGTTATCGGCACGGGTGGAGGCATAGTACTGCTGGAAGAGAACCGCAGACAATTGCAGAAGTATGGTCACGTTGTCTATCTGCAGGCCAGCGTGGATCAACTATTCGAACGCACTTCCAAAAACAGTAACCGGCCGCTTTTAAGAGTCCCTGATCCACGTGCGCGTATCGAAGAAATATTGCACCAGCGCGAATCCCTGTATCGTGAAGTAGCTGATATTATTTGTGACACAGACCACTTAACGCCCAAGCAGGCTTCAGCTCTGGTGGTTGAACGCTTACAGGGCTCCCTCTCCCAATAACCCCTTAGCACACTATGCTAAAGTGCGTCTCATTTACTCAATTCGCTGATTCTCAGCGGTAGCGGGAAGGAGAGCACAATGCATTGCCTGAATGTAGAGCTGGGGGAGCGTAGCTACCCCATTACTGTCGGTTCAAAACTTCTGGGTGATCCACAGTATCTACTGCCCTATATTCGAGGACAGCAGGTCTGTATTGTTACTAATGAAACCATTGCCCCCTTATATCTAGCGCAATTAAAGAAAGGCTTGTCCAGCTTCGATAAGGTCGACGTTGTCGAATTGCCTGATGGAGAGTCCTTTAAGACCCTGGATACCCTAAACCGTATCTTTGACACCCTGCTAGAGCAACGCCATAACCGTACGACAACCCTGATTGCGCTCGGTGGCGGGGTTGTTGGGGATATGTGTGGCTTCGCAGCTGCCAGTTACCAGCGTGGTGTAGATTTCATTCAAGTGCCTACAACCCTCCTCGCACAGGTGGATTCCTCCGTTGGGGGCAAGACTGGTGTTAATCACCCACTCGGCAAAAACATGATCGGGGCTTTTTATCAGCCGCGCTTGGTTTTGGCGGACATGGACACCTTGCGGACTCTGCCGGACAGGGAGTTCTCTGCCGGTATTGCTGAGGTCATTAAATATGGGCTGATTTGCGATGAACCATTTTTTTCCTGGATTGAGGACAATATCGACGCCCTGCTGAGTCGCGATCCGCAGGTGCTGGCCTACGCTGTTGATCGCTGTTGCCGGGATAAGGCCAAAGTGGTGGCTAACGATGAGCGGGAGGCTGGGCGACGCGCCATATTGAATTTTGGCCACACGTTTGGTCACGCCATTGAAGCCGTACAGGGCTATGGGCGCTGGTTACATGGCGAAGCGGTTGCGGCGGGGATGGTGATGGCACTGGAGCTTTCACGTCTGCAAGGCGATGTAGATGAAGTGCTGCTAGAACGGGTGCGGAGCCTCCTGAATAAAGCTCAGCTACCGCAGCAATCCCCAGTGGACATGACGGTTGATCATTTCCTGAAAGCCATGCAAGTGGATAAAAAGGTGGTGGATGGAAAGCTGCGACTAGTGTTGTTAAAGGCATTAGGTGATGCAAAAGTAGTCGATGACACACCTAGGGAGATGGTTATAGAAGCGCTAAAGAACTGTGGTGCCAAGTGATGATCACCTCGCAAGACTCCTGTATCGGAGGACTAGATCACTGGAAACCACCTATACAGGAAATATATCTGCCTAATTAAGTTTTCGCAGATATAAAAACTGTAAAATATTGAAAATCCAGTGTTGGACAAGTAATATTGCGCGCCCCCCGAAAATAATGGCGGGGTATGACGACCGCCAACAAGAACAATAAAAAAAGCCCCACCAGAGGGCTTTTTTTATCTCGGGATCTTTTAGCTAGGGACCGCAGGAGAGTGTAGCGCGAGCTTTGAGCATTTTTTGCCCATAGCAGGCATGACTTTGGAAGTGCCTGTGGTCCCCCAATCGATAGTGACGAGGAATTCTATGGGTAGCAGTCTGTATCAGTTGGATGAGTTTAAAGACAACTGCGGTTTTGGTCTGATCGCTCATTTGCATGGAGTGGCGAGCCACAAGTTGGTGCAGACAGCCATTGAATCCCTTACCTGCATGACCCACCGTGGTGGTATCGCCGCCGACGGAAAGACCGGCGACGGTTGTGGCCTGCTGCTTCAGAAGCCCGATGCATTCCTGCGCAGCGTAGCCCGTGACCTGTTTGGTGCCGAACTGACCGATAACTATGCAGTAGGTTCGGTAATGTTGCCCCTCGGCGAAGGCGAGGCCCAAAGCGCACGCCAAACCATAGAACGTGAGTTGGAGGCCCAGGGGTTACATATCGTCGGCTGGCGTACTGTGCCCACCAATCCAGAATGTCTCGGACCTATTGCCCACGACTGTCAGCCACACTTTGAACAGTTGCTGATCAATGATGCCAAGCAGCCGCTGGGAGAAGCCCGCTTCAATGCGCGTTTATATGTTGCACGCCGCAGAGCTGAGCAACGGTTAAGTGGCGATGTCTATATCGCCAGTCTCTCCACCAGTGTCCTTTCCTACAAAGGCTTGACGATCCCGGCGGACCTACCAAAGTTTTTTCCAGAGTTAGCCGATCCGCGCCTGGAAACCGCAATTTGTGTATTCCACCAGCGCTTCTCCACCAACACCATGCCACGCTGGCCATTGGCGCAGCCCTTTAGGATGTTGGCCCACAATGGTGAGATCAATACCATCACTGGTAACCGTAACTGGTCAGTAGCGCGCACCAGCAAGTTCGTTACAGAGTTGATACCGGAGCTGAATGAACTGGCCCCCTTGGTAAATCGCGAGGGTTCCGACTCTTCCAGCCTCGATAATATGCTGGAAATGCTGCTGGCTGGAGGGATGGAATTACACCGTGCGCTGCGTATGCTGGTGCCGCCCGCATGGCAGAATGTTGAGGGTATGGACGCAGATTTACGCGCCTTTTACGAGTATATTTCCATGCATATGGAGCCCTGGGATGGACCCGCGGGCCTGGTGATGACCGATGGCCGCTATGCGGTCTGTACACTCGATCGCAACGGTTTGCGCCCATCCCGCTGGGTGATTACTAAAGACGATATTATTACCGTGGCCTCAGAGATCGGCGTCTATGATTACGCGCCTGAAGACGTGGTAGCCAAGGGGCGCCTCGGGCCCGGCCAGATGCTTTCCGTGGATACCCTCGAAGGTAAGCTGTACCACACCGCCGACATCGACAATATGCTCAAGCGGGCCCAGCCTTATAAGCGCTGGCTGAAGGAGAAAGCGCGACGTATTCGCTCGAAACTGGTTACCGCCCCTGTCGATAACAATTTTTCCCACCAGCAGTTCAAGGTCTACCAAAAATTATTCAGTTCCTCTCTGGAGGAGCGCGATAAGGTAGTGCGCCCCATGGCGGAAGCCGGCCAGGAAGCGGTCGGTTCCATGGGTGACGACACGCCGATGGCAGTTTTGTCGCGCTACAATCGCTCCCTTTATGATTACTTCCGCCAACAATTTGCCCAGGTCACAAACCCGCCCATAGACCCGTTGCGGGAGACAGTGGTGATGTCCCTGGAGACCTGTCTGGGGCGTGAGAAATCTGTATTTGAGGAGACGCCAGAACACGCTGACCGGGTGATTTTGTCTTCCCCGGTTCTGTCCCATATGAAATACACCGCACTGCTATCGCTGGATCGCCCCGGCTTTGATGCGGAAATATTTGATCTGAATTACGATCCTGCTGAGCAGGGCCTGAAAGTTGCAGTTGAAAGATTGTGCGAGAGGGTTGAGGCTTCAGTGCGCGCTGGCACAGTAATCGTAGTTCTTTCAGACCGCGATATTCGCGAAGGCCACTTGCCTATTGACGCGTTGCTCGCCACCGGCGCAGTGCACCACCATCTGGTGCATGCTGGCCTGCGCTGTGATTCCAATGTTGTGGTAGATACCGCCAGTGCCAGAGATGCGCACCAGCTGGCTTGCCTGGTTGGTGTCGGTGCCACGGCTGTACATCCCTACTTTTCTTACAGCATCATCAATCACCTGATCGATACCGGTGAACTTTTGCTGGATGCTGCAGAAGCACAAAAAAATTATCGCAATGGCATTATCAAGGGCTTACTGAAAATCCTTTCAAAGATGGGAATTTCCACGGTAGCTTCTTATCGCGGTGCCATGTTGTTTGAATTGGTGGGCCTCTCCAAGGATGTTGTGGACCTGTGTTTCCCCGGCGCACCTACCCGTATTGAAGGCGCCGGATTTGTTGAGCTGCAGGCGGATATGGCCTCCCGCGCCAATATTGCCTGGAAGGCGCGCAAACCGGTCTCTCCCGGCGGGCTGCACAAATATGTACATGGCCAGGAATATCACACCTTTAATCCGGATGTTGTGACCGCGCTGCGCCGTGCCGCCAGTACAGGGGATTACTCTGCCTGGCGTGATTATGCGGAGTTGGTAAACCAACGCCCGGTAGCGACTTTACGGGATATGCTCGGATTCAAAGAGAATCTCGAGCCAGTGCCATTGGAAGAAGTGGAACCTGTTGCGCAAATTGTGCGCCGCTTTGACTCTGCGGCGATGTCTCTGGGGGCGCTGTCTCCTGAGGCTCACGAATCTCTGGCGCAGGCAATGAATCGCCTGGGTGGCCGCTCCAATAGTGGCGAAGGCGGTGAAGACCCGGCGCGCTTTGGTACCGACAAAGTGTCCAAGATCAAGCAGATTGCCTCCGGCCGTTTCGGGGTGACACCGCACTACCTGGTGAATGCGGAAGTATTACAGATCAAGGTGGCCCAGGGGGCCAAGCCCGGCGAAGGTGGTCAGTTGCCCGGCGGCAAGGTGAATGGCCTGATCGCACGACTGCGCTACTCGGTGCCTGGCGTGACCCTGATCTCACCGCCACCTCACCACGATATCTACTCTATTGAGGACCTGGCCCAGCTGATCTTCGACCTGAAGCAGGTTAACCCCGATGCGTTGGTGTCAGTGAAGTTGGTATCGCGCCCAGGGGTTGGCACCATCGCTGCCGGTGTGGCCAAGGCTTACGCGGACCTGATTACCATTTCCGGCTACGATGGTGGCACCGCCGCCAGTCCGATTACCTCTATTCGTTACGCGGGGTCTCCCTGGGAGCTGGGTCTGGCGGAAACCCACCAGACCCTGCGAGTCAATGATTTGCGCGATAAAGTGCGCGTGCAAACCGATGGTGGCCTAAAGAGCGGCCTCGATGTGATCAAAGCAGCCATTCTTGGCGCCGAGAGCTTTGGTTTTGGCACTGCGCCGATGGTCGCCATTGGTTGCAAATATCTGCGTATCTGCCACCTGAATAATTGCGCTACCGGCATCGCCACTCAGCGCAAAAACCTGCGCGATGAGCACTACATCGGCACCGCCGAGATGGCCATGAACTTTTTCCGTTTTGTTGCCGAGGAGACTCGCGAGTGGATGGCGCGGTTGGGGGTGCGCAGCCTGGAAGAGTTGATTGGCCGCGTGGACCTGCTACGTGTTTTGGATGGCGAGACCGATAAGCAGAAGAAGCTCGATCTGTCGCCGCTGCTGCATACCGATGAGCTGCTCGATAGCAAACCGCAAACCTGTCAGCTTGCCAGAAATGAACCCTGGGACAAGGGCGAATTGGCCGAGCGTATGGTGGAAGAGATCCTGCCTTCCATTGAGGGTCTCGCTGGAGGTGAGTTCAGCTATCACGTGACTAATTGCGATCGCTCTCTGGGAGCACGCCTGTCCGGTGAAATCGCCAAGCGTCACGGTAATCAGGGCATGGTGGAAGCACCGATTAAATTGAGTCTCAAAGGAGTAGCTGGACAGTCGTTTGGTGTATGGAATGCCGGTGGACTGGAAATGTATCTGGAAGGGGATGCCAATGACTATGTCGGCAAAGGCATGGCCGGCGGCAAACTGGTGATCCGTCCCCCGGAGAACAGTACCTTCGCTTCCCAGGACACCAGTATTGTCGGCAATACCTGCCTTTATGGTGCCACCGGGGGCAAGCTGTTTGCCGCCGGCCGTGCCGGTGAGCGCTTTGCTGTGCGTAACTCCGGCGCCTTTTCCGTTGTGGAAGGGGCCGGTGACCACTGCTGTGAATATATGACTGGCGGTATGGTTGCAGTATTGGGACGCACCGGTTTTAACTTTGGTGCCGGTATGACCGGCGGATTTGCCTATGTGTTAGATCTGGAGCGGGATTTCTTCGACCGTTGTAACCATGAACTAATTGAGCTACGCCGGATCAGCAGTGAGATTCTGGAGCCGCACCAGAGTCACCTGCGCGAGGTAATTGAGGAATATACCAGCGAAACCGGCAGTGCCTGGGGTGAGGAGTTGCTGGATAACTTCGACGATTACCTGAGCCGTTTCTGGCTGGTTAAACCCAAGGCGGCAAGTCTTGCGGATCTTCTTTCTGACGTGCGCAAGCGCGGCGAATAAGGCTGGGGTGGAGAAACAGTATGAAAGACAGACTGAATAATGATTTCCAGTTTATCGACGTGTCCCGCATAGATCCGCCGAAGAAGGATATTATTACCCGCACCAATGAATTTGTGGAGATATACCAACCCTTCAGCGAGAACCAAGTAGCCAGTCAGGCGCACCGTTGCCTGGACTGTGGTAATCCCTACTGCGAGTGGAAGTGCCCGGTACACAATTATATTCCCAACTGGCTGCAATTGATTAGTGAGGGGAATGTGATTGAGGCGGCGGAACTCTGTCACGAGACCAATACTTTGCCGGAGGTCTGTGGCCGCGTATGCCCACAGGATCGTCTGTGTGAGGGAGCTTGTACCCTTAACGATGGTTTTGGTGCTGTGACCATTGGCAATGCGGAAAAGTATATTACCGATACTGCCTTTGCCCTGGGCTGGCGCCCGGACTTGAGCAATGTGGAAAAGACCGGCAAAAAGGTTGCGATTGTGGGCGCCGGCCCCGCCGGTCTGGGTTGTGCCGATATCCTGGTGCGCAATGGTGTGCAGCCGGTGGTATTCGACAAACACCCGGAGATCGGCGGTTTGATTACTTTTGGTATCCCGGAGTTCAAACTGGAAAAGTCAGTGATGCAAAAGCGTCGCGAAGTGTTTGTCGAGATGGGGGTGGAGTTTTGCCTCAATACCGAAGTGGGCAAGGACATAAGCTTCGAGCAGTTGCTCAGCGATTACGATGCGGTTTTCTTGGGCATGGGTACCTACAACTATATGCGCGGAGGCTTCCCTGGTGAGGAACTGCCGGGAGTTCATGATGCCCTGCCGTTCCTGGTGGCCAATGTGAACCGCAATATGGGCTGGGAGAAAGATCCTTCCGAATTTGTATCGGTGGAAGGCAAGCGTGTGGTGGTACTTGGCGGTGGTGATACTGCCATGGACTGTAACCGCAGCTCGATTCGCCTCGGTGCTAAGAGCGTGACCTGTGCCTATCGCCGCGATGAGGAAAATATGCCCGGTTCTCGTCGTGAAGTGGCTAATGCCAAGGAAGAAGGGGTTCAATTCCTGTTCAACCGTCAACCGGTGGAGATTGTCGGTGATGGCAAGGTCTCTGGGGTTAAGGTGGTGACCACAGAACTGGGCGAACCAGATGAAAATGGCCGTTGCCGTCCACGGGTGGTGCCCGAATCAGAAGAGGTGATACCCGCGGATATTGTATTGGTGGCTTTCGGCTTTCGCCCGAGCCCAGCTGAGTGGTTTTCCGAGCACAATATTAAGGTTGCCGATTGGGGTGGCGTTGTCGCCCCAGAGAAACAGAAGTACAAATTCCAGACATCGAATCAGAAAATCTTCGCTGGTGGCGATATGGTGCGCGGTTCGGATTTGGTGGTAACCGCTATCTGGGAAGGGCGTCAGGCCGGTGAGGGTATCCTCGACTACCTGGATATCTGAGTTCCTCCTGTCGGTTATGGGAGGGGGCTACTCCTCCCTGCTCTCTACTTTGCTGCTGTTCTCTACCAGTGTGAGCGTGTTTTTGACAAAGACCCTCTGCGTCTTTTCCAGCCTGAATATCCCGTCGGGTTTAGCAGGCCAAACACCGCTATATTTTTTCCACCCTGTTTATAGTGGCCCCGCCCCCTGTACAATGGCCGCCTTTTTAGCCCGCTCGGTGTGCATATGTCTGATACCAAACCGTCCGAATTGAAAAACGACCGCTTCCTTCGCGCTCTACTGCGCCAGCCCGTGGATCGAACGCCAGTGTGGATGATGCGCCAGGCGGGCCGCTATCTGCCAGAGTACCGTGCCAGCCGAGCCGAGGCCGGTAGTTTTATGGACCTGTGTCGCAACACCGAGCTGGCATGTGAGGTGACCCTGCAGCCCCTGGAGCGCTATCCCCTGGATGCGGCGATCCTGTTCTCTGATATTCTCACCATCCCCGATGCCATGGGATTGGGTCTTTATTTTTCCGAGGGCGAGGGGCCGAAATTCCACAAGCCCCTGCGTACTGCTGCGGACATTGAAGCCCTGGAAGTGGTCAACAGTGAACGCGATCTGGATTATGTAATGAATGCGGTGTCCACCATTCGCCGCGAATTGAATGGGCGCGTACCGTTGATTGGTTTTTCCGGCAGCCCCTGGACACTGGCTACTTATATGATCGAGGGTGGCTCCAGTAAGGATTTCGCCCGCTGTAAGGAAATGCTTTATAACCGTCCCGAGCTGATGCACCAGTTGCTGTCAGTACTGGCCGACTCTGTCACTGATTACCTGAATGCACAGATTCGTGCTGGCGCCCAGGCAGTACAGATTTTTGATACCTGGGGTGGAGCACTTAGTCACAGTGCCTATCGCGAGTTCTCCCTGCATTATATGGCGCGCATCCTGGGTGGCTTGATCAAAGAAGTGGACGGTCGCCGGGTGCCGGCGATCCTGTTCACCAAAGGCGGTGGCCAGTGGTTGGAGGCGATGGCGGAAACTGGCGCAGACGCCCTGGGACTGGACTGGACTACAGATATCGGCATTGCCCGCGCCCGAGTCGGTGAGCGGGTGGCCTTACAGGGCAACCTCGATCCTTCAGTGCTCTATGCCAGCCCCGAGAGAATACGCCAGGAAGTGGCATCGATACTGGAGGCATTTGGTCACGGTTGCGGCCATGTATTCAACCTTGGCCATGGAATTACGCCAAAGGTCGACCCCGCTCATGCCGGCGCCATGATTGAGGCTGTAGTGGAGCTTTCTGCGAAGTATCACGTTTAATTGTGGTAACTAGTGTCTGAGTCTGTGAATGCAGTCTCACTTTGGGCGGGTGCTCGTCAATATCTCTCCGTGATATAAATGTGCGCCTGCTCCAGAGGGTCCCGGCTTTTTGCCCAACCTTGTGGTTTGGGCAGCTTTCAGGCAATTATCTCAGCGGTCGGCACCTCTCCAAGTGGCAATAGAACAGGCAAAAATCTCTGTTGGTGACCTTCAACGCGGCATGTTTGTATCCAGGCTGGACAGGCCCTGGACCCGGACACCTTTTGCGTTACAGGGTTTTTATATCCGCGATCTGGAGGAGGTTCGTCAGCTGCAGAAATACTGCCGCTTTGTCTATGTAGATGTTCACAAAACCGTTGGCAGCGCAGGTGCAACCTTGCGTCGCTTGGTTGGCCGCAGTAATGCCAGTGCGACCGCACAGGGGCGCAGTGCCTCCCGCGTTTCCATTCCCTGTCGCCCAGTCGCAGTTTCCCACAAAGCCTATCCACCACCGCAACCCGCCCGGCGTGAGGCTGGCAACGCGCGCAAGCTGCATGGGCAGATTTTACATGGGATGGGGCAGGTAGTGGGCTTGGTGGCCAGTAACCGTCCACTGCCGTTACAACAGGTTAACCGGGTGGTGGAAGACCTGGTGGAGAGTGTATTGCGCAGCCCAGATGCATTCGCCTGGCTGGCGCGGGTACGCGATAGGGATGAGCACACTTATAGTCACTCGGTACGCGCCAGTATCTGGGCAGTACTGTTTGGCCGCCATATCGGTCTGGCCAGGCGTGAACTGTTACTGTTAGGTGTGGCTACCCTGCTCAAGGATGTGGGCAAATTGGCGATTTCCGCTGAAGTGTTGCAGATGAAGCAGCGCAATCCACGCAGCGAGCTGGAATATCGAAAGTTTGTGCAACACAGTACAGGTATGCTCGCCGCCGATGCACAGATTGACCCCCAGGTAATAAATATTGTGCGCTGTCACCGCGAACGCCATGATGGCAGCGGCTACCCGGACGGCCTGCGCGGCGACAAGATACCGGTGTTGGCCCGTATGTGTGGAATCGTGACATATTACGATGAGGCCACAAACCCTCGCGGGGCCAGCGAACCAGTGGCCCCATCTAGTGCAGTCGCGGGCCTGTATGACTTGCGTGGTATCGCTTACCAAGAGCAGTTGGTCGTTGAGTTTATCCAGGCGATAGGGTTATATCCCACAGGTACCCAGGTTGAGCTTTCTAACGGTGAAGTGGGTGTAGTGGTGGAGCAATCCTATGGTCGGCGCCTCAGGCCCAAGGTGATGATTGTGTTGGATGAGCAAAAACGCCAATTGAGCAAGCCCCGCCTGTTCGATTTGGCTGCCGCCGAGGACCGTGAGAAAAAGCTGGTTGAGCGAGGTAAGATGAGTGCCCATGAGGGAATCAGCATTGTGCGTGATATAGAGCCCGGCGCTTACCCGCAGGTGGATACTGCTGCAGTGCGGGATAATTATCTGTTTAAAGGCAGTGGACAGTTATCTCGCTTTGTTTCGCGCCTAGTGAAATAGCTGAACGCTTCAAACGAATAAATTATCCGCGAAGGGCGGTGTGATCCGCCCCCTCAAACTTGCCTGAGTATCAGTCTTTCTCCGCGACTAGGTTGCCAAAGTGTTCACCCATCTGCACAGGAGATTCCGCCTCCAAAGCGTCCAACCAGCGCACCTGATCCGCGCCAAATAGCATGATCACTGTCGAGCCCAGTTTAAAGCGACCCATCTCCTCGCCCTTTTCCAGGTGAATCGGCGCATTATCGAGATAATTGGTGCTGCGTACTTCGCGTCTATGCGGGGTTACCTGGCCTGTCCAAACGGTCTCAATTCCGGCAACAATCATGGCGCCGACCAAGATCATCGCCATCGGACCGGCGGCGGTATCGAATACACAAACCAGACGCTCATTGCGAGCGAACAGGCGAGGCACGTTTTCCGCAGTGACTGTGTTGACTGAGAACAGTTGGCCTGGCACATAGGTCATGCTGCGCAGGGTGCCGGCGATGGGCATATGTACCCGATGGTAATCCTTGGGTGACAGGTAAACCGTGGCAAAGTGGCCATTATCAAACTCTGCTGCCAATTCAGGATTTCCGCCCACCAGTTCCAACAGGCTGTAATCATGCCCTTTGGCCTGGAATATACGGCCATTGTGGATGCCTCCAAGTTGGCTGATGGCGCCATCTGCCGGGCAGGCAAGGCTGGATTCACCAGCGACAATTGGACGTGCATCCTCTTTTAGTTCACGGGTGAAGAAATCGTTAAAGGTGCGATAGGCGGTGTAGTCGGTCTCCTTCGCCTCCAGCATATTGACGCCATATTTCTCCACAAACCAGCGGGTAAATGGGTCTTTGATCGATTTGATTTCGGTGTTTGCCAGCCAGCCGGCAGCGCGGGACAAGACGTGCTGCGGGGTGAGGTATTGCAGTGCGGCAAAGAGTTTTGGATTCATAGAATTACAACGTTTCTCGGTGATTCTTACTGTTTTACCGGCGTATCGGGCAGGTTGCCCCACTCGCTCCAGGAACCGGGATAGGCACAAATATCGAAGCCCAAGGATTTACCCACGAGCCAGGTAAAGCCGGAACGGTGGTGACTCTGGCAGTGGGTAACGACCCGGTGCTTATCATCGATCCCCAACTCGGCGAGAAACTCTCTCGCATCAGTGCGAATACGCAAGTCGCGCTGGGGGTCCATAAGTTGGGTCCACTCGCAGTTGATGGCACCAGGGATATGCCCACCTTTCATGGCCAGTACCCGTTCGCCCGAATATTCCTGCGGTGATCGTGCATCCCAGACAGTGAAATTCGGGTTGTCCAGTTGCGCCTGGATTTGCTCGGCATCCATGGTTGAGGCTGTGTCGATGGATACCTCGATATTACTGGGGGTGATCTGCGGCTCCTCAGTGGTGAGAGGCAGCCCCGCACCGCGCCAAGCGCGCATGCCACCATTTAAGTAGCTGTAGTTGCGGTGGCCAATCACCTCCAGTGTCCACAGGAAACGTCCTGCCCAACCGCCACCCTCGTCATCACAGGCGACTACATGGGTTTCCGGACGCAGACCAATAGAGCGGAATATATGAGTCAGCTGATCCAGATCTGGCAGTTTCCCCGGTGCCGGAGGTGTACCCGCCATCAAGACATGGAACGGCAGGTGTAAGGCACCCGGAATATGGCCGCTCAGATAATTTTGGCTGGAGCTAAGATCGACAATTAATAGCTCTTCGTGTTCCAGCTCGGCGACGAGATCCTCCGCCTCAATAATCAGGTTCAATATTTATTCTCCGATTCCAGGCTGTTACGCAGGTGCAGAAAACTGTTCATACGGCGCTGGCTAATTTCGCCATTGGTTAGTGCCTCGTGGATGGCGCAGCCGGGCTCCCCCTGGTGGCGGCAGTCGCGAAAGCGGCAATGGCCAATAAATGGGCGGAACTCAACGAACCCCTCCAGTAGTGCGGCCTCCTCCATGTGCCATAGGCCAAACTCCCGGATGCCGGGGGAGTCTATCAGATCGCCACCACTGGGCAGATGAAACAGTTCCGCCGCGGTGGTGGTGTGAGTCCCCTTTAGAGTGGCTTCCGATAAGGCGCCGGTGCGCGCTCCGGCGCTGGGGAGCAGGGCGTTTACCAGAGAGGATTTACCCACGCCAGACTGGCCTACAAAAACACTGCTGCCCTGGGCCAGGGTTTCCAGCAATTGGGGCAAGCCCTCCCCGGTTTTGGTGGAGAGTTTGAGTACCGGATAGCCCAGATCGGGGTAGGGAGCCAGCAGCTCTTCCAGGGTCTTGCAGTTGCTGTCGTCGATCAGGTCTATTTTGTTCAGCAACAAAATAGGGGCAATACCCGTGGTTTCCGCAGCCACCAGGTAGCGGTCGATGGCGTTTGCAAAGGGCTCAGGATAGGGGGCGATAACAATAACAATGCGATCGATATTGGCGGCCACAGTTTTCAAGTCACCGTAGCGATCTGGTCGCTGCAGTTCCGATGTACGGGGTAGGCGCGCGCCGACAACGCCATAGCCACCGTCGCTCTCACTGGTAGCCGGGCGCCAAGCTACCTGGTCGCCAGTAACCAGTGTCTCGATATTGGCGCGTAGGTGGCAGCGCTGACGCAGGGAGGAATCACTCTCACTTTCCACCAATATCTGGGTGCCGTAATTGGCGATCACCAGGCCGGTCTGTTCCTGGGCCAGCTGGACTTCATCCATCGCTTGTTCTGCTGACTGTTCGCGTTTGCGCGCGCGCGCCTCTCGCTCTTGCTGGATTTTGCTGATTCGCCATTGTTGGCGTCGGTTCAATTTGCGTTTACTCATGCGCTGGCACCTGGGGATCAGCGGCGGATTATAGCTATTGCAGGGGAGTTGCGGTAACTTGCGCGGAAAGTTTGAGGAGAACCCTGTGGACCAGAACAACCTGATCTGGATTGACCTGGAAATGACTGGCCTCGATCCGGAAAAAGAGCGCATTATCGAGATCGCTACCATAGTGACCGATTCGCGCCTCAATATCCTCGCCGAGGGCCCAGCTCTGGTGGTTCACCAGAGTAGTGCGCTGTTGGATGCCATGGATGATTGGAACACTGAGCAACATGGTGGCTCCGGTTTGGTGGCGCGGGTAAAAGAGTCAAATATTTCCGAGCGGGAAGCGGAGCGGGAAACCCTGGAGTTCTTGCGGCACTGGGTGCCGGAGGGCGCTTCTCCTATGTGCGGTAACTCTATCGGCCAGGATCGCCGCTTTCTGGTCAAATATATGCCGCAGTTGGAATCCTATTTCCATTATCGCAACCTGGATGTGAGCTCGGTGAAGGAACTGGCCAGGCGCTGGCGCCCGGAAGTACTGGATGGTGTAAAAAAACATAGTAATCATCTGGCTCTGGATGATATCCGCGATTCGATCGAGGAGCTGCGCCATTACCGCGAGACATTTTTTCGTCTCTGATTCTCTGTTTCATTTTGTGTATCGCCGCGCCCCTTATCTGGGGGCGCGCTTGATCTTGCGCTTGCGCTTTCGGCCACTGCGCAAACGTGCCAGGGCCCAGTCGATATGCTCAAGCACCAGCGGTGTGGCAATTTTTCGCGCGTGTTCCAGGGTATCAAAAACCGCATCGCTGGCTTCGCCATTGCCGAGAGCAACCGCCAGGTTGCGCTGCCAGCGCTCGTAACCAATACGGCGAATTGGCGAGCCTTCGGTCTTGCGCAGAAACTCTTCCTCGCTCCAGTTGAACAGCGCCAATAGCTCGCCGTTATCCAGTCCGTGGCGCGGGTGGAAATCCTGCTCGGCGGTGGGCTTGGCGAATTTGTTCCAGGGGCAGATTGTCTGGCAGTCGTCGCAGCCAAAAACACGGTTGCCGATGGGCTCGCGAAACTCTTCGGGGATTGACCCTTTATTTTCGATGGTTAGATAGGAGATACAGCGGCCCGCATCCAGGGTGCGGGGGCCGATAAATGCATCAGTTGGGCATACCCGGAGACAAGCCACACAGTCGCCACACTCGTCGGCAAAGTCACCCTTGTCAATAGGCAGGGGGAGGTTGGTATAGATCTCGCCGAGGAAAAAGAACGAGCCGGCCTTTGAATTGATCAGTAAACAGTTCTTGCCCACCCAGCCGAGACCGGCCTTGCGGGCCAGTGCCCGCTCCATTACCGGGGCGCTGTCAGTAAAGGCGCGTCCCTTTGATTCGATACCGTGTTCGGCACAGAAAGCATCAATTTTCTTGGCCAGGCTGGCCAGGCGTTTGCGAATCAACTTGTGGTAATCGCGCCCATTGGCATAGCGGGAGACATAGGCCTTGCTGGAGTCTTTCAGCACCTTGATTGGTTGGGTATCTGGAGGCAGGTAGTCGAGGCGCACACTGATAGCTCGGATGGTACCTTCCTCCAGTAGTTCTGGGCGCCAGCGCTTTTCTCCGTGAGCGCCCATCCACTCCATATCTGCGTTGTAGCCCGCATCAATCCAGGCACGCAGGCGCTCGCCATCCTCTTCCAGCTGGCAATCAGTAATGCCTACTTGCTGAAAGCCCAGCTCACGCCCCCAGATTTTAATCAGGTCGGCTAATTCGGCGAGCAGTGATTCGGTCATAAGTAAAAGCAGCTCGATATCCCGTGCAAGCACATTGTTTGGCCGGGGCGGTATACTTTGCTGTCAGTGCAACTGACAGCGATGCAATCGCCTATTTTGCCACAGATGAATTCTTGACCACATTGCGGGAGCCGCATGGATACGCCACAACCTCTGTACAGTGCCGAATCGGTACGGGAACTCGACCGACAAACCTTAGCTGCGCTGGAAATCCCTTCCATTCAATTAATGAAACGCGCTGGCCGCGCCGCCTTTAAGCATTTGCAGGCGCAATGGCCTGATATTGGCCGCATCCAGGTCTTTTGCGGCGGCGGTAACAATGGAGGGGATGGCTATGTAATTGCGGCCCTGGCAGCGCAAAAAAAGATACCGGTTACTGTTTATGCCTGTACCGATTCGAAAAAACTGCAGGGTGATGCGCGTGAGGCTCACGACTATGCCCGTCGCGAGGGTGTAAAGGTGTTGACCTCTCTCGCCGAGCTGGATAGTGCCGACGGTGACACGCTGATTGTGGACGCCCTGCTCGGAACTGGGTTTAGTGGGGAATTGCGCACAGATGTCGCCCACGCAGTGGAGAGAATTGAGAAAAGCCCTGGACCGGTCTTAGCCGTGGATATCCCCTCCGGCCTGAGCGCCGATACAGGAGCCGCCGGCTTCGCTGTCACGGCAGATATGACGGTGACTTTTATTGGGCGCAAACTGGGCCTCTACTGCGGCCGGGGTCCGGCACTGTGTGGCGAGGTGAAGTTCGAGGACTTGGGTGCTCCTGCGCAAGCCTATAGCGCCGTTCAGGCCTTGGCACAACGCTACACGGCGGCGAGTATTAAACGCCTACCGGCGCGCGCAGCGGATAGTTTTAAAAATCAGTTTGGCCATATCCTGATCGTTGGTGGCGACAGCGGCTTTGGCGGAGCAGCATTAATGGCCGCCCAGTCCAGCGCGCGCGCTGGTGCTGGCTTGATTTCCCTGGCCACCCGCCCGGAGCACTTGTCCGCAGCTTTGACTCGCTGCCCTGAAGTGATGGCACACCCGGTTATTTCCGGACAGGAACTGGAGCCACTTATTGAAGGCCCCAGTGTTATTGCGGTAGGCCCTGGCCTCGGTCGCTCTCCCTGGAGTGAGCAGCTGCTTGCCCGCGCTGGCCGTGCAAAGGTGCCCCTGGTGGTGGATGCCGATGCATTGAATATCCTGGCCGAAGGCCGGGTATTGGCCGGCATGAAGCGAGATGACTGGGTACTGACCCCCCATGTGGGAGAGGCGGCGCGTCTGCTTGGCATTGATACCGCGGAAGTCATGGCCAATCCCCGTGCGGCAGCTCTCGCAGTTCAGCAGAAATTCAGTGGTGTGGTGATACTTAAGGGTGCGGGTACTGTGATCGCCCATGAAAGTGGTGTCGACCTGATTAACGCAGGCAATCCGGGTATGGCTTCCGGTGGTATGGGCGACCTGCTGACGGGAATTGTTGCTGCACTGATCGGCCAGCACCTGCCATTGGTGGAGGCGGCTCGCCTGGCGGTATGGCTGCATGGAGAAGCGGGTAACCGTGCCGCAGAGGAGGGTCAGCGCGGTTTATTGGCGACCGATTTACTGCCCTGGATTCGACGGTTGGTGGACTGACTGTGAGTGAACTCAAATTGTATTTAGCGGACGAAGAGGCAACGGTGGCTGGCGGAGAGGCGTTGGGCCGAGCCTGCCTGGCCAGTGGTCTACAGGAGGGGCTGACCCTGTACCTGAACGGTCAATTGGGTGCTGGAAAAACCACTTTTTGCCGAGGAGTGTTGAGAGCATTTGGCCATGAGGGCGCAGTAAAGAGCCCCACTTATACATTGGTGGAGCCCTATGAAATGGGCGCCCAGCGGGTTTATCACTTCGATCTGTACCGGCTTGGTGATGCTGAAGAGTTGGAGTTTATGGGAGTGAGGGACTATTTCGCCCCCCACTGTCTGAGTCTGGTGGAATGGCCGGAGCGCGGTGCCGGTGTATTGCCGGAGCCGGATTTGCAGCTGGACCTGGAAGTTCCAGATAGTGGCAGGCAGCTACTATTGACTGCCTGCACCGGCCGAGGCAGCGCAGTGCTCGGTATGATGGAAAAATTGTTGCGGGACTAATGAGCAGACCTTGTTTAGAGGGTGCGTGAATAACAATAAGTGAAAGGACTGGGATGTAATGAGTTTGATGTGGCGGACACTGGTGGCCTTGGTTTTTGGGCTGGCGATGATAGTGCCGCTGGAGGCGGCAGAAGTGGAGGGTGTGCGTCTGTGGCGTGCGCCGGATCATACGCGCCTAGTTTTTGATTTAAGCGGGCCGGCGGAACACAAGCTCTTTACCCTGAGTGGGCCGCACCGGGTAGTGGTGGATATTGCTGATACCAAGCTGCAGGCCCAGTTGGATGCACTGGATTTAAAAGATACTCCTATCGCTCAGTTACGCCATGCGCGTCAAAACAAGAAAGACTTACGCGTGGTGCTCGACCTCAAACAACAGATCAAGCCGCGCAGTTTCGCTCTGCGCCGCCACGAGCAGTTGCCAGATCGCTTGGTAATAGACCTTTACGACAAGGTCAAGAGCGAGGAAAAAACCCTGCAACAGGTCAGTCGGGAGCGAGATATTGTAGTGGTTATTGATGCCGGGCATGGTGGTGAGGACCCCGGGGCCCTGGGGCCCGGCAGGCTGCGGGAGAAAGATGTGGTGCTGGCCATTGCCAAACAGCTGAATAAGCGAATTAATAGTAAGCGCGGCTTTAGCGCCAAGTTGGTGCGCTCCGGTGATTATTACGTTGCACATCGCGATCGGGTAAATTTTGGTCGCAAACGGGGGGCTGACCTGTTTGTCTCTATCCATGCAGATGCTTTTACCCGCAAGGATGCCCGCGGTGCTGGTGTCTATGCTGTATCCACCCGGGGCGCCACCAGTGAAACGGCGCGCTTCCTGGCCCAGCGGGAAAACGAATCGGACTTGATTGGGGGTGCTGGCAGCCTGAATCTGGGGGATAAGGATGACACTCTGGCCGGTGTATTGTTGGATCTGTCCATGACCGCCACCATGAATGCGAGCCTGGATATTGGAGCCAGTGTACTGACACAGCTGGGATCGGTGACCCATTTACACAAGAAGCGGGTGGAACAGGCCAACTTCGCTGTGTTGCGCTCGCCTGACGTGCCTTCAATCCTGGTGGAGACTGGCTTTATCACCAATCCCCAGGAATCAAAGCGCCTGCGTGACCCGAAATTCCAACGTAAACTGGCACAAAAAATCAGCGACGGTATAGTGGCCCACTTCAGCAGTCGCCCACCGGCGGGAACCTGGCTGGCGGTTAATCAGGATGCTAGGGAGCGGCGCCATGTTATAGCCCGCGGCGAGACCCTGTCCGGTATTGCTGCGCGCTACAAGATTTCAGTGGCTGCGTTAAAAAAAGCCAATGGCATCAATACCTCTATTATCCGTGTTGGGCAGACGCTGAGCATTCCCTCAGGCTAACAACACTTGAAACCAGACGCCTTATCGGACCGGTCAAAGCAGCACTAACAGGCCAGAATCCATGCACGAACGTATCCAGCAATTATCGCCCCGTCTTGCCAACCAGATCGCCGCTGGTGAAGTTGTGGAACGCCCGGCTTCGGTGGTCAAAGAGCTGCTGGAAAACAGCCTCGATGCCGGCGCCACACGCCTGGAAGTGGATATCGACAACGGCGGTATCAAGCGTATGAAAGTGCGCGATAACGGAAAAGGAATCGAGCGCGAGGACCTGCCTATGGCACTGGCCCGCCATGCCACATCGAAGATCCACGCACTGGAGGATCTGGAGGCGGTTGCTACCTTGGGCTTTCGCGGTGAGGCTCTCGCCAGTATTTCCTCGGTGGCACGCCTGGCCCTGACCAGCAGCCGCGATGAGAGTGGTAAGGGCTGGCAGGTGAGTGCGGAGGGCCGCGATATGCAGGCGCAGCTGGCGCCGGCGGCCCACCCGCGCGGCACCACGGTGGATGTGCGTGACCTGTTTTTTAACACTCCGGCAAGACGGAAATTCTTGCGTACGGAAAAGACCGAATTCAATCGCGTTGACGACACCATCAAGCGATTGGCACTGTCCCGTTTCGATGTTTCCATCAGTCTGCGTCATAACGGCAAGGGTGTGCACAACTTGCGCGCGGGTAGTGGCCGTGTGGAGATGGAGCGACGTGTGGCCCAGATCTGCGGCCCTGCGTTTATGCAGAATGCCCTACATATCGATGTCGAGCGCAGTGGTTTGCGCCTGTGGGGCTGGGTGGCTGAGCCTGCGTTCTCGCGTTCCCAGGCCGACCTGCAGTTCTTCTATGTCAACGGCCGCGCCATCCGCGACAAGGTGGTAAGCCACGCGGTACGCCGCGCTTTTGCCGATGTGCTCTATCACGGTCGCCACCCAGCATTTGTACTTTATCTGGAGCTGGACCCGGCATCTGTGGATGTCAATGTGCACCCCACCAAGCACGAAGTACGCTTCCGCGATGGCCGTCTGGTACATGACTTCCTGTTTGGTAGCCTACATCGAGCGCTGGCCGATGTACGCCCCGGACAAAAGGAGGAAACTGTTGAGGAAGTAGTGGCAGAGGCCGCTCAACCTACGGATACGGGAAGAGCTTCCGGGATCCAGGTTGGAGAGTTTGCCGGGCAGCAGAAAATGCCGCTGAGCAGTAAACCATCCCCGGCAAACCTGCAACAGCAGATGAACGCTTACGGTACTCTGCATCGGCCATATCAGGAAAATTCTGCAGTTGCTGAGCCGGTAGCTGTCGGGACCGAACCGACTACCAGTGTGGCTGGGGTGGCGACATTATCTGTGGCTGACGAGACGGGCTCTGGCGAAGAGGTACCTCCGCTGGGGTTCGCCATTGCTCAATTACATGGGATTTATATTCTCGCGCAGAATGAGCAGGGCATGATTGTGGTGGATATGCATGCCGCCCATGAGCGTATTGTGTATGAGCACATGAAAACTGCTCATGCCGCTGGCGGTATCCAGGCGCAGCCGTTGCTGGTACCGGTGAGTCTGGCGGTAAGCCAGCGAGAGGCGGACTGTTTCGAAGAGCGCAGTGAGGTTTTTACATCCCTCGGTTTTGTACTGCAGCGAGCCGGGCCTGAGACCCTGTTGGTGCGCCAAGTGCCCACCATGCTGCACGGGGCAGAAGTGGAGCAACTGGTACGCGATGTTCTCTCTGATTTGTTAGGACAGGGGGATAGCGAGCGTATCGGTGAGCGAATTAATGAAATTCTAGGCACTATGGCCTGTCATGGCTCGGTGCGTGCCAACCGCCGCCTGACGCTACCTGAGATGAATGCCCTGTTGCGGGATATGGAGCGCACCGAACGCAGTGGCCAATGCAATCACGGCCGCCCCACCTGGACCCAGGTTAAACTGGCGGATATGGATAAGTGGTTTATGCGTGGTCAATAGCCGCGTGTTAAAAATGGGTGGTGATTTGAACGAGCACACACCAGTTGAGAGACCCCGCGCAATTTTCCTGATGGGCCCCACTGCATCGGGCAAGACAGATTTGGCCATGGCATTGGCAGATAATCTGCCGGTAGAGTTGATCAGTGTCGACTCGGCCCTGGTTTATCGTGGCCTGGATCTGGGTTCCGCCAAACCGAGCCCTGAAGAGCTGGTGCATTACCCCCATCGTCTTATCGATATTTGCGATCCCAGTGAGTCCTATTCCGCAGGGGAATTCCGTAGGGATGCTCTCCAGGCTATGGACGAAATCAGTGCAGCGGGTAAGATTCCTTTACTGGTGGGCGGAACTATGCTGTATTTCCGTGCTCTCCTAGAAGGTATGGCAAAACTGCCTGGGGCCGATGCACAATTGCGTGCAGACATCGAGGCGCGTGCGGAACGAGAGGGTTGGCCGGCTTTGCACGCAGAACTGGCCGAAGTAGACCCCGAATTGGCGGCGGAGTTACATCCGAACCATTCAGTGCGAATTGAGAGGGGGCTCGAAGTCTACCGTCTCACCGGAGAGCCTCTTTCCAAGCTGCGTCGTGAGCAAGCTGGAGGTGGGGTACAGGAGCGGTACAAAGTGAACCAGCTGGCGATTATGCCGAGGGACCGTGCCCTGTTACACCAGCGCATAGAGCTGCGTTTTAAGCGGATGCTCAATGATGGATTTGTTGAAGAGGTGCGCGATCTGCGCGCTCGCGGCGACCTGCACGAGGACTTGCCTGCGATCCGAGCGGTAGGTTATCGCCAGGTGTGGCAGTTCCTGGATGGCCGTATCGATTACGATGAAATGGTTACTGCGGGTATTGCCGCTACGCGGCAGCTGGCCAAGCGCCAGTTGACCTGGTTGCGACGCTGGCCGGAGTTACAAACTTTACATACTCAGAATACAGATGGTGAGGAGCGTGAGAATGACGAAATATTGGCGGAAGCCTTGAAATTTCTCGCTTGAGCATCCATAACGTGGTTGGGCTAATAAACGACAAGCTCATTCAGTCAGTTTTCAAAGGGCCGGCCTTTTCCGGCTTGCTACTACACTACTTACACGCGTATTCAACCTCAGTCGTTTTTTGATCCGCGCACTTCGCGGATACGATTGCAGCCTGCATACCGCATTCAGCTTTTTGACAAGGAGAAAAAAGATGTCAAAAGGGCATAGCTTACAAGACCCTTACCTCAACGTACTGCGCAAAGAGCGTATCCCGGTTTCTATTTATCTGGTGAACGGCATCAAGCTCCAAGGACAAATTGAATCTTTCGACCAATTTGTGGTGTTACTCAAAAATACCGTCAGCCAAATGGTATACAAGCACGCCATTTCTACTGTTGTACCGTCTCGCGCTGTACGCGTGCCCCTGCTTAACCCGGCGGCGCAGCATGGTGGTGAAGGTAACGGAGAAGGCGGTGAGCGCGAATCCTTTAGCTAATTGAACCGCGCAATTTGACCAGCGCCCCCATTACCGGGGCGCCAGCAGCCGAGCGAGCCCTTAGCGGTTTGCCAGCTGCCACTTCAGCCTGGAAGGCGGGTTATTGCCCGTTTCCGCAATAGAGATTTCCCATTGTTTTTCGATCGACCGGAATCCGGTGAGCTGGCCGTACTGGTACACCTAGAACTCTCCGCAATCGACAGTCCCGATGACCCTCGTGAATTTGAGGAGTTGGCCCTCTCTGCCGGAGCAGATCCGGTCAGCTTTATCTTTGGCCAGCGTGCAACGCCGGACCCGAAAACTTTTGTCGGGCGCGGTAAACTGGAAGAAATTCACCAAGTGGTAAAAGATCAGGGCGCGGAGCTTGTGATCTTCGATCATATCCTTTCCCCGAGTCAGGAGCGCAATATTGAGCGCGAACTGAAATGCCGGGTGCTCGACCGGACTGGCTTGATCCTGGATATTTTTGCCCAGCGCGCGCGTACCCATGAGGGTAAGTTACAGGTGGAGCTGGCACAGTTGCGCCATATGGCCACCCGGCTTGTGCGTGGTTGGACCCACCTGGAGCGCCAGAAGGGGGGTATCGGCCTCCGTGGACCGGGCGAAACTCAGTTGGAGACGGATCGCCGCCTGTTGCGTGCACGTATCGACTCCATTGAGAAGCGCCTAGAAAAAGTCCGGCGCCAGCGGGAGCAGGGTCGGCGCGCGCGTTCTCGTGCGGAAGTGGCCACAGTATCGCTGGTGGGTTACACCAATGCCGGCAAGTCCACCTTATTTAATCGCCTCACCGATGCCGAGGTCTATGTGCGCGATCAGCTGTTCGCCACACTGGACCCGACCATGCGCCGGGTTGAATTACCCAATGTTGGCGCCATGGTATTGGCAGATACAGTAGGTTTTGTATCGCACCTGCCGCATAAGCTTGTGGAGGCTTTTCGAGCCACACTGGAGGAAGCCGCCCAGGCCACCCTGTTGCTGCATGTGGTAGATGCCGCTGCAGAGAATCGCCTGCACTTGATCGAAGAGGTGCAGAGTGTACTTGAGGAAATTGGCGCTGCGGACCTGCCGCAGTTGTTGGTGTATAACAAGATTGACCTGCTGGCTGATTGCGAGCCGCGCATCGATCGCGATGAGAGCGGCGTGCCGCGTGCGGTGTGGCTGTCTGCGGCGAATGGTGTTGGCTGTGAGCTGCTAATCGAAGCGATCGCTGAGCGCCTGGGCGAACAGATGGTGCGTGGTCAGCTGGTGGTGAAACCCCAGCACTCCCGCCTGCGCGCGCAGTTGTACCAGATCAACGCCATCCAGAGCGAGATTTATCGCGATAATGGCGACTGTGAGCTTCAGCTATTGTTACCGCGCAGCGACTTCCAGCGTCTGCTGGCCCGGTTCACAGTCGATGGTGAAGGTCCCGAATGGTTGCCGAAGGAAGATGGTGAGGAGGATAGTAGCGAGCAGGAGTATTAACCCCCTGCTTGCCTTAGAGAAAGAATTCTACGCGACTGCGATTGCGACAAACTTGCCTCCAGCTGAGTTCTGGCGGCAATATTTTACCGGCGGGGGATGCTAGAATCCGCCGGAGACAAAGCTTAAATGATCAGAGTTGGAGTAAGTTAAATGGCCTGGAATGAGCCGGGTGGCAAAGACAAAGACCCGTGGGGCGGTGGCGGCGGTGGCAATCGTAATAACGATGGCCCGCCAGACCTTGATGAGTTATTTCGTAAAGTCCAACAAAAGTTGGGCGGCCTGTTCGGGGGGGTAGTCCCAGTACAGGCACGGGTAATTTTCCCTGGATGCTGCTTATTGGTCTCGCCGTATTGATTTATGGGGGCCTGGGGATCTATCAGGTCAATGCCAACGAGCAGGCGGTGGTATTGCGCCTGGGCAAATACCACTCAACAGAATCTGCCGGATTACACTGGAATCCACCGCTGATCGATAGTGTTACCAAGGTCAATATGACCGAGGTACGTACCGAGCGCACTACTGGCCAGATGCTGACCGAAGACGCCAATATCGTTGAAGTGGTATTGACCGTACAGTGGCAGGTTGGTGATGCCGAGTCCTATGTACTGCGTGTGCGTGACCCTGTAAAAAGTCTGCAGGAGGCGACTGACAGTGCCCTGCGCCATGTGGTCGGTTCCCTGACCTTGAACGGCGTAATCTCTCAGAACCGGACCCAGGTATCCACAGATACCCAGCAGCGTCTGCAGGAATATCTGGACCTCTACCAGACCGGTATTCTTGTCGATGTGGTCAACTTGACCGACGCCAAGGCTCCTCGCGAAGTTCAGGACGCATTTGATGACGTAACCAAGGCCCGTGAGGACGAGGTTCGTTTGCAGAATGAAGCTCAGGCCTATGCCAACCAGGTAATCCCGGTGGCTCGCGGTCAGGCCCAGCGGATTATCGAAGAGGCTGAGGGTTATAAGGCTCGCGTTGTGGAGAGTGCCCGCGGTGAGGCGGTGCGCTTCGAGAAGCTGCTGACTGAATACCAACTCGCCCCGGAAGTGACGCGTGAGCGCCTTTATCTGGACGCGGTTCAGGAAGTGATGTCCAGCACCTCGAAAGTGATGGTGGATGTCGAAGGTGGCAATAACATGATGTATTTGCCATTGGACAAATTGGCCCAGGAAAGCACCAGTCAGGCGGGACAGCGCAAAGACACTTCACCGATAGTGATTGAGGAAGTCTACCAGCGTATTGTCGAGCGCCTGCGCCAGGACGCTACCAATGGCCGTCGCAGCCAGTCTGTCCGCTAGGAGGTGGTGGAATGAACAACAAAACTTTGGGAATTATTGCCGTCCTACTGGTCGGCATTCTGGTGATTTCCTCCAGTGCCTTCGTGGTGAAGGAAACCGAAAAAGCGGTGCTGCTGCGATTTGGTGAGCTGGTTCGGACTTATTACGAGCCGGGGCTTTACTTCAAGATTCCGTTTGCAGAAAAACTGCGCAAGTTTGACGCGCGTATCCAAACGGTTGATTCCAGCCCGGTGCGTATGCTCAACAGCGAAAACAAGTTCATGATGGTGGATTCGTACGCCAAGTACCGTATCTCCGACGTGAGCAAGTTTTACATTGCCACACGTGGTGACGAGCGCAATGCAGTTCGTCTGTTGTCGGAGCAGATCAATGACCGCCTGCGTAACCAGTTTGGTGTGCGCGATCTACACGAAGTGGTCAGTGGTGAGCGCGATGAACTGATGTCAGAGATCACCAAGAACCTGAACCAGATTGCACAGAAGAACCTGGGTGTGGAAGTGATCGACGTGCGCGTAAAGCGTATCGACCTGCCACCGGAAGTTTCTGAGTCGGTATTCCAGCGTATGCGCGCCGGCCGTGAACTGGAAGCGCGGGATCACCGCGCCAAGGGTCAGGAGGCCAGTGAGCGTATCAAGGCTAACGCAGACCGCCAGAGGGTAGTGATCGAGTCCGAGGCCTATCGCCAGTCTGAAGAGCTGCGTGGTGCCGGGGATGCGGAGGCAGCCGGAATTTATGCCGCGGCCTATAACAAGAATCCCGAGTTCTACAGCTTTACCCGCAGCCTGCAGGCCTATAAAGAGTCTTTCCAGAGTAAGTCCGATATGCTGCTGGTGGACCCAGATAGTGAGTTTTTCCGCTATCTGAAGGACCCCAAAGGGCAATAAATCAACCTGCCGGGCAAATGGCAGCGGCTGTCCTTGCGACAGCCCTACCTTCCTGCCGGCAGTTGGTGCTAAAATCACGCAAACCGGGCCTCGCCCGGTTTTTTTGTGGAAGGTGCTGGCGCACCTCATTAACCCTGATAAACCTGTTTCATCATGACTCAAGCTGATCGCTGGATGTTGCCGGATGGCATCGCTGAAATTTTGCCTGCGGATGCCGTTCAGGTTGAGACCCTGCGCCGCCGACTTCTGGACCTCTACCATTGCTGGGGGTACGAGTTGGTAATACCGCCGATGCTGGAGTTTACCGAATCCCTGTTGATTGGGATGGGGCGCGATGTGGATCTGAGTACCTTTAAGGTCACCGACCAGATCTCTGGCCGTACTCTCGGCATTCGCGCCGATATCACTCCACAAACCGCGCGGATTGATGCACACAGTTTCCCTCGCGTTGGCGCCAACCGGCTGTGCTACGCGGGCCAGGTTCTCTATACCCGGCCGCGCACTGCTATGGGCTCGCGCGCTCCACTCCAGGTCGGTGCTGAGTTATTTGGCGAGGACCGTTTAAGCGGCGATATTGAAGTAATCTCGCTGATGCTGGAGAGCCTGCAGGTTGCCGGCATTGAGCAGATATACATGGATCTCGGTCATGTGGCTATTTACCGCAGTCTTGCCGAAGCGGCGGGGTTGAGCGAGGCCCAGCGTGGTGAACTATCTGCCCTGTTGCAAAACAAGGCGAGTGCCGATGTGCGAAGCTGGGTTGCCGCAAATGTTGCAGATGTGCAGGTGGCCGCCTGGCTGCAGGCGTTGCCGAGTCTTGCCGGTGGACTGGAATGTCTGGCAAGGGCTCGCGAGCTGCTCAGTGGAGCACCTGAGCCGTTGCTGGCGGCACTATCCGATTTGCTTCAGGTGGCTGAAGCCCTGAGCGAGCGCTACCCGGCAGTGGAGCTATTTTTTGATTTGAGCGAAGTGCGCGGATACGACTACGAGACAGGGCTGGTTTTTGCTGCTTACACCCCTGGTCACGGCCAGGCTCTCGCCAACGGCGGACGTTATAACGGTATTGGTGCGGTATTTGGGCGGGATCGCCCGGCTACAGGCTTCAGTAGTGATCTGGTGGCCCTGAATACCCTGGGTAATCGGGCCGTGCCAAGCGCCGGGGCCATTCGTGCTCCGGAATCCAGTGGTGTGGAGGGTGCCGAACTTTGGCGCATAGTTGATGAGCTGCGCAAGCGTGGAGAGGTGGTAATCGCTACCTTGTCTGATGGTGCGGATAGCGATCTTCACTCGCGCTGCGACCGCGAGCTGGTACTTGAGGGCGGTTCCTGGGTAGTAAAATCGCGGGACTGATTGATAGTGGGCGCAGTGGATGTGCCGGTATAGGTGCGGTGTATGCCGCAAGATCCATTGATGTCGGGGGCCTAAAACTCCCGCAGAGAGAAACCTGAGTTAGAGATTTTTACAGATGGGCAAGAACGTAGTAGTGCTGGGAACCCAGTGGGGTGATGAGGGCAAGGGCAAGATTGTCGATTTGCTGACAGAGCAGGTCTCCCTGGTGGTGCGCTTTCAAGGCGGACACAACGCCGGCCACACCCTGGTCATCGATGGTGAAAAAACTGTATTGCACCTGATCCCCTCGGGTATCCTGCGCCCCAGCGTAACCTGCCTGATTGGCAACGGCGTGGTGCTATCCCCCGAAGCACTCCTCGAGGAGATGAAGGACCTGGAAGAGAAGGGTGTTCCAGTCAGGGATCGTTTGCGCCTGTCACCGGCCTGCCCGCTGATTCTGCCAGTACATGTGGCGCTTGATGAAGCTCGTGAAAAGGCCCGCGGTGATAATGCGATTGGAACCACTAAACGCGGAATTGGCCCGGCCTATGAAGACAAGGTTGCCCGTCGCGGTTTGCGCCTCGGGGATCTGTGTAATTGGGACAATTTCTGCAACCAGCTCAAGGAGCTGATTGATTATCACAATTTTGCCCTGACCCAGTACTACAAGGTGGAGTCGGTCAGTTACGAGGACACCCTGGAGTTGGCGAAAGTCTGGCGCGAGCAGTTGGTGCCGATGATCACTGATGTAGCCAGTGATCTGCACGACGCTCGTGAGCAAGGTGAGCATATTCTGTTTGAGGGTGCCCAGGGATCCCTGCTGGATATCGACCACGGCACCTATCCGTTTGTAACCTCCTCCAACACCACGGCCGGCGGTACAGCCACAGGCTCCGGTTTTGGCCCCCTGTATCTGGACTATGTGTTGGGTATCACCAAGGCCTACACCACCCGTGTGGGTAGTGGCCCTTTCCCGACCGAGCTGGACTGTGAAGTTGGCAGTCACCTGGGTGTGAAGGGTAAAGAGTTTGGTGCAACTACCGGGCGTGAACGCCGCACCGGCTGGTTCGATGCAGTGGCAGTGCGCCATGCGATCCGTATCAACAGCATTTCCGGCCTGTGCCTGACCAAGCTCGATGTGCTTGACGGTCTAGAGGAAGTGAAGGTCTGTGTGGGTTACCGCAACAACGCTGGCGAAGAGATGCCAGTGCCTTTTGATGCCGCTGGCTGGGAGGGTGTGGAACCGGTTTACGAGAGTATGCCAGGTTGGACCGAGAATACTTTCGGTGTGCGTCGTGAGGCGGATCTGCCGGCTAATGCCAAGGCCTATATCGCTCGTATTGAGGAGCTGGTGGGAGCGCCGGTAGACATTGTTTCTACCGGTCCAGACAGGAATGAGACTATTGTTCGCGCTTCTTCCGCTCTTTGTGAAATGGGAATCCAAAACGCCAGCGAATAAGTCTTGCTGACCCGGTTGTGAATAGCCGGTCTGATCCTGGCCTTGCTATTTTAGGTGAGGCCTCTGATCATTAGACCTGATTCAAGTTATTGGTCGGGTGCTTTCAGAGCGCTCGGGACCAGAATTCAACCGGGCCAATCTATGACTTCAACCGTTTCCGTTGCCAGCCGCTATAGCTTCGCAGAAGAAATTGCCAATAGCGTCACTCATGGTGTCGGAGCCCTTCTAGCCATCGCTGGCCTGGGCGTTCTCTGCGGTTTTGCCGCTTTGCGTGGCGATGCCTGGCATATCGTCAGTTCAAGCGTTTACGCGTCAACACTGATCCTGTGTTTCCTCGCCTCTACCCTGTATCACTCGGTCAGCCATATCGGCGCCAAGGCAATACTGCGTACCTTGGACCACTCTTCAATTTTCTTACTGATAGCCGGAACTTACACACCTTTCACCCTGGTAACCCTGCGCGGGCCCTGGGGATGGTGGCTGTTCGGGGTTATCTGGGGGCTGGCCTTACTGGGACTGATTATCCAGTTCACGCCGCTGAAAAAAATCCGCGCCTTGTCGATTACTCTCAGTGCGCTAATGGGTTGGGTGGTAATCGCGGCGATCAAGCCGCTGGCGAATAGCCTTGAGACCGGTGGCCTGTGGCTACTGGTGCTGGGGGGACTCTGTTATACAGGTGGCATCGCTTTCTACCTATGGCGCAGCCTGCGCTTCCATCACGCTATCTGGCACCTATTTGTGCTGGCCGGTGGCATCTTGCACTTCTTTGCCGTTCTCTTTTACGTAATTCCGTGATTTTTGCGGCCCTGTTCACAGGGCTGTGTGATAAGCAGAACTTCCCCCAGGCTCGGCTGTCATCATTAGTGACTGGTCAGGCGGATAGCATAATTTGAGAAATCCGCCTTTCGGAAAAGAGAGGCTCGTCCTAACCTTGTGCGAGCAAAAAGTTGTGTCAAAGGTACTCTCATGCCCAGATTGCACAGGTTCTCCGTATTACCCTATTTTCTCCTCCTTTGCCTGACGTTTTTTTCATTGGGGGCCCAGGCCGCTGACAAGCCGGACCCGGCATTCGAGAAGTGGGTCCAGGACTTCCGTAAAACTGCGATCAAAAGCGGTATCTCCCCCCAGGTTTATGACCAGGCATTCAAGGGTATTAACTCCCCCGATCAATGGGTGCTGGACCGCGCTAACTACCAACCAGAATTTAAGGCGCCAGTTTGGCAGTACTTCGACAATCGGGTACAGAAGCGCGCTATCGAGCGGGGAAAGCAGGAAAAAGAGAAGATGAAGCCCTGGCTGGACAAAATCCAGAAGCGCTTTGGGGTGGACCCCAATATCCTTCTGGCAATCTGGTCGGTGGAGTCGAGCTTTGGTGGCATTCTCGGTAATGAAAAGGTGATGCGTAGCGTGGTCCGCTCCCTGGCCACCCTGGCCTATGCCGACCCACAGCGCAGGAAGTTCGGGCGCCAGCAGCTCCTTGCGGCTCTGAAGATACTACAGGCCGGAGACGTTGAAGGGCAGCACCTGCTCGGTTCTTGGGCCGGGGCCATGGGCCACACCCAATTCATCCCCACAAGTTATCAGGCTTATGCGGTGGATATCGATGGGGATGGCAAGCGCGATATATGGAATTCCATCCCTGATGCTCTGGCCACTGCGGCCAACTTGCTGTCAAGCAATGGTTGGCAGCGTGGTAAGCCCTGGGGCTATGAGGTCACAATTCCCGCACGCAAAATGCCAGGGGGCAAGCTGACAGTAGCGGAGTGGGAGAAGCTTGGGGTCAAACGCGCCAACGGCGAGCCGTTTCCCAGTAAGAAAGCCGTGGCGGAGCTGAAGCTTCCAGATGGGCGCAACGGCCCGGCTTTCCTGGTGTTCAAAAACTTCTTCGTCTTAAAGCGCTACAACAACTCAGATCGCTATGCGACCGCGATTGGGCTGTTGGCGGATCGCATCGGCGGCGCAGCACCATTAGTGAACGACTGGAAACGGCCTTTTACTCCTCTGGACAGTGGCCAGGTAGAGGAATTGCAGAAGCTGCTAAAGCAGAAGGGTTTTTACACCGGTGAAGTCGATGGCAAGGCCGGGCCTGGCACACGCAAGGCAGTACGAGCATTTGAAAAGCGTGCCGGCGTTGAAGTCAAAGGCTTCCCGAGCAAAGAGGTGCTTGAGCTATTACAGCAACAGTAGCCAGCTAGAAGTTTTCATCAGGCAACAAGCTGTCCTGCAGCAATTCAAGATTTTCTGCTACTCCTTGGGGCTCTCGGAAATAGGCGATGTGATACATCGCCTCGCCCTCTTGTACCAAGGGGATATTTTGCTTGCCAATAATGATCCCCTCACCATTGCAACGTACCTGATCCAACTCCATGCCAAAGGGATCGGCGATGGTGGCGAGCAGTTCGCCTTCAAATACTTGATCCCCCAGTGCCTTGATATGGTTTGCGATACCGCTATCGCCGGCCCGCAGCCAGCCGCTGCTACGAGCAATAAACGGCTCTATCGGGTTAGCGCGCCGGCTTTTTGGCAGCATTTCCAGGTAGCGCATTACATTGATTACGCCCTTAATCCCCGCACGTATACACAGCTCGTCAAATCTCAGTGCCTCGCCGGCCTCATACAGCAGGATTCTCACCCCCAGGTCGGCAGCGGCCTGGCGTAACGAGCCGTCGCGGATTGAGGCATTGAGTAATACCGGTACGCCGAAAGCCCTGGCCATGGCGCGGGTAGTTGCGTCGTCCAGGTTAGCGCGCACCTGGGGTAAGTTGCTGCGATGTGCTGCGCCGGTGTGAAGGTCGATACCGTAATCGCACTTGGCTACGATTTCCCGCAGGAAAACATGAGCCATACGTGCGGCCAGGGAGCCCTTGCCTGAACCGGGGAAGGATCGGTTGAGGTCGCGCCGGTCGGGCAGGTAACGAGTGTGTTGTAGTACCCCGTAGACATTGACCATGGGTACGGCAACAAGTGTGCCGCGCAGTGACTTGAGACTGCGACTCTGGATCAGGCGGCTGATCACCTCAATGCCATTCAGTTCATCCCCATGTACCGCCGCGCAGACAAAAATTGTGGGGCCATCCCGTTTGCCGCGTTGTACGTATACGGGGATAGCCATTTCAGTGTTGGTATAAAGGCTCACCACCGGCAGGTTGATTTGTTGGGATTCCCCCCGAGCCACCGCAGTACCGCCGATTTCAAAGTCCGGACAATCTTGCATATTCCCGCCGTACGAATGTAGTCACTAGATTGTAGAGGGCAGGGCCATGAAGGCGCCTCATGTCAGAGCTTGGGCAGGGGGGCGTGTGGGCAAAAACCCGTGTCCCGTTCAGCCAAATCTGCAGCGCCGGGTTCCAGTAACCCGAAGTGTGGTACCAAAGGCCGGTTTCGATATCTGCAATCAGGTTGGAGCCCCGCCAGGGGCTGGGCTCCTGGCCAAAACCACTGTCAGCAGTGGTTCCGGTCTCGCTGCCCCGAGACCACTGTATGGCACCTTGTGTATCAAAGATGGCAAGGGGTTTGCCTTCCGCACTGGTCAGGTAGTGTTCACTGTTGCCGGAACTCCAGTGACAGAGTATGGAGTGGTTCAAGGGGTGTTGTATCCAGTGGCCGATGCCGCGGGATTTACCATCGATCTGATGTGCCTCTGCCCAGATACCGAGACCGCTCCAACTCGTGGTTACACGTCGTTGGCGTGTCGATTTACGGTGGGTACAGGTCATGCTCAGACGGCGCCCAAAAGGATCGTAACGGAAATAGGTTTTGAACTCGCCGCACTCCGCAGTGCTCATCAGCCCCCAACCATCGTATTGGTACTGGTAGTCCTTACGTCCGGGAATCTCCCGTTCGCTTGTAACGTTACCGCGTTTGTCGCGCTCGATCTGTGCCTGGGCAAATCCGGCAGGGCGCATAGGGGTAGTGAGCTGTAGTGGAGCTTGCCGGTCGAACTGCCAGGTGAGTGCCAGGCCGCTTTCCAGAGCAGAGAGCCGCCCCGACTCAAATTTATAGGTACTGCGAACATCCCCCTGGACATGTACGTGGTTCTGTCCCTCTACTTCGGTGCGCAGGATTGGCTCTCCATTGGCGTCAATGCCGTATAGAGAGCCGCAGGGTGCAAGAGTATAGGATAAGTCGAGATCGTCAGAGCTGGCGCTTTTTAGCCAGCCGCGAGAGTCATACTGATATCTGAGGCTGAAATCGCGAACATCGCTGCTGTCGTGATTCTCGGCAATCACCCGATTGCGCTGATCGTATTTGAAGCGCACCGAGGAGTGCAAATTGTTGGCTTGTATCAAGCGCTGGCGTGCGTCGTAATGAAATTCGTTATTCTGGCCGTTGTTGTTGCGGATTCCGGCGATAGCGCCATTTTCACTGTAGTGAAAGTACCAGCGACAATCGTTATCGCAGTACTCGCTAAGGGTGCCGTCGGTATTGTAGTGCCAGCGCAAGTGACGTTTATCCGGCGTATGGTGCGAAACCAACTGGCCTATAGGATCGTAGTGCCAGCGGTAGTGTCCGTTGGGTGTATCCAGTTGGGTTAGCTGTCTGTGAGCATTGCAGTGCAGTTCCCAACTATTGCCATCGGCAAACTGGATCTGGCATATATTGCCGGTACTATCGTACTCGCAATGCAGGCTCTGACTGTTGCCAGCATGAATGGCGTAGGGCAGTCCGCGTTCCGAGTAGTCCAGGCCGTATTGATGTAGGCCGATGCGGGATTCGCGCAGTTCCCCTTTAGGCCCATAGCGCCACTCGCGCCAGGTCTCTTCATTGACCACCATTGCGCTCATCCGTTGCCAGTGGTCGTACTCAAATCCCCAGACTTTCTCCCCGCAGCGCGCTGTTTGTAGTTGGCCTTGCCCGTCCCAGGCGAATTCCACCCTGCCGCCCTCCGGGTCGGTGATTTTTGTCAACTGGCCGCGATCGCTGTAGAGGAAATTCCACTCCTGTTGCTCGGGATCTACGATTGCCAGTGGCCGGCCTTTGTCACTAAAGCGGTACCGCCATACCTGGTCCCCATTGAGTAATATGCCTTCAGGGAATCCGTTTTGATCGTATTGATAGCGGCTACTGACTCCTGCACGGGTGCTGCGCCGGATGCGCCCTAGCTCGTCGTAGCGGTAGAAAGTACGCTGACCACCGGCACCTATGTGCTGGCAGAGGTTGCCGTAGGTATCGTAGAGCCAGCTGTTTCGGCGCAGGCCCTGTTCCTCGCTGACTAACTGGCCAAATCGGTTAAAGCGCAGCTGTAGTGGGTCCCTGTCGATAGTTTCCACAAGGCAGGAGCTGTGGGTGTGCTGCCAGCTGAGCAGGGTTTCCGTTTCCTCGCGCCTTATTTTGTGGCAACGACCCTGGCGGTCGTATTCAAACTGGCTGCTGCCTGACTGACTGCAGCGTATTTCGGTCAAAGACAGGTCGTGGTAGTTGTAGCGCTCTCTCTTGCAGCCCCGGTAGACATCAGTGAGTAGGCCCCCGTGAAAATCATAGGCACACAGGTTTCGCTGCTCTTCGGGAGCGTGATTGTTGAGCAATCTGCTGATGCGGCCACCGTGAAGCTGGAACTCCACTACTCGGCCCCAGGACGTGACGATTTTCCTCGGGAGCCCCTCGCTGTAATCGATGGTCAGGGCATTGCCGAACTGGTCGCGAATTTCGGTAAGAGGCAGCGCACTGTTAACCCCGTCGGCACGAAAGATTTTATGGGGTTGGTTAAACGCCGTGAGACGATAGCTGTGCAAGCTTTGGCGAAACAGCAACAGGCGCTCGAAGCGGTTGTAACAGCCGTGGCCGATTGCAGGCAACTGGAAGTGAACTCTTCGCCCCTCGGCGGTGTACAGTTCGACAGTGTTGTCCTGCACTGACAATTGCTCACTTAACGAGTGGCGCCAGCCAGTGCCGATACCGCAGTCCTCGGTGATAGAGGAGCGGTAATAGCGTTTCCAGTGGAAGGGTAGTGGGCCTGGTAGTGTCAGGTCGGTTTGCTCAAAGGCCAGCTCGCCGTTTGCTCCATTGATCCAGCCCTCAATCCGGTGGCTGCGCTGTATCGAGGGAATACAGATATCGAGGGGGTTGACCCCAGGAATATTAATCAAGCTTGTCGGGCCGTCACCAATACCGGGCAGTAACTGTCCCACCGGTGCAGAGGCGACAGTGTAGGTATTGACAGAAACCCCCGGGGCCTGCGGCCACAGCGGGTGGGTGTGATCGGCAGAATCGGTTGGTGCGGGCAGGTTATGGATACCCGTCAACCACTGGCAGGCAGCAGCCGGACTCCCCTGTGGAAAAGTAACAGAGGGTGGGCTGAGAATCTTGAGTAGATTGGGTACTAGCTGGGTGAGACGTTCCGGTGTCATGCTTCAGCTTCCGGCAAACAGGTTTATCGTTGCGATTTTCGAATAGTCACATCGGGTGACTGGGGCCTCTGAGTCACATTCTGCTCTTGTGCAAGCATTTGTGGCATAGGCTGCGAGGAGTACTCGAGAATACCTGCACTGATGTTATCTCGTCCCCCAAGCCTGTTAGCATCGTCAATAAAGCGATAAACACACTCCAGTGCGGGGCGATGGGTAGCCAGGACCCGCTCGATTGCGTGGTCATCCAGGTATTCAGTGAGGCCGTCGCTGCAGACAAGTAGCAGGGCGTTTTGAGTCAGCTTCCAACTGTTAATTTCCGCTTCCACGCTGCTCGAGACTCCAAGGGCGCGAGTAATATGATTGCGCACATTGGACTGTTTGGCCTGTTCCGGAGTCATCTGACCACTATCAACCATTTCCTGTACAACACTGTGATCCCGTGTAAGACGCTGTAACCCGTAGTTGTTCCATAAATAGGCCCTGGAATCGCCGATATGGGCAACGATCAGGAAGTCGTGCCACATAACTGCGACCACGATTGTTGTTCCCATTTTGGAAAATTGAGGGTTCGTATTTTTGGTGTTCAGCAGAGCGTTGTTGGCACTGTTGATGGCATCGATCAGCGTTGCGCGTAAAATCAGTTGTTGCTGCTCGGGAGTGCAGGAAATAAAGGTGTGTTGTAGCAGGCTGTCGAGGTGGGATTGGATGGTCTCAGCCGCGATTTTGCTTGCTGTAGCGCCACCTGTATAGCCTCCCATACCATCGGCTACAACCATGTAGGCGAAGGGTTTATCCGCGCAGGCATGCCAGCGGATGCTATCCTCATTCTCCTCGCGAACTTGACCGATGTCAGTGCGCCCGTTGACCGCCAGACTTATCTGATCCATGTCTGGTGCAACTCCCCTTTATTAAATAGCAATAAAATGCGGCGTAACATTATTACAACCGAATAACCAGTTCTTATGTTAACTTGGCCACAGACTAAGTTTGAAATTTTTTTCCCTAGTTTGCGATAATAAAACCTTTATTCATCAATAGAAAAGGCACTGCGCCTGTTTAATAAGGATTCGCTGGCAAAATGCCCCGTTTGCCTAGGCTCAACCTGATAAATATTCCCCAGCATATAGTGCAGGTCGGTCACAATAACCTGCCTTGTTTCTTTGATGAGGAGGATTATCAATATTATTTGATTAGTTTGCGTAATGCTGCTGACCAGTACAGCGTGGATGTTCACGCTTATGTTTTACTGCCCAATATGATCCAGATTATTGCAACGCCACGGATTCCCGATGGGATATCCTCGATGATGCAATCTCTCGGGCGTCGCTATGTCCAGTTTGTCAATCACCGTTACAAACGTTCCGGCACCCTGTGGAGAGGGCGTTACAAATCCAGCCTGATTGACTCTGATGCCTACCTGCTGACTTGTTACAGGTACGTCGAGTTACGCCCCTTGTATCTGGGTTTGGCGGACTCTTTGGGTAACTACCAATGGTCGAGTTTTAATCATCATGTAAACGTTAAGCATGACTATTTGATCAAGGATCACCATTTATATACTGCCTTGGGAGAAAATTCTGTGGAGCGTGCCCAAGCGTACCGCAAACTTTTCCGTTACAGCTTTGATCGACGCCTACTCGATTACATTGCTGAAACCATTAAATTGGGTCATGTATTGGGCGGCGATGCATTTAAAGAGAAAATTGAACAAATCGCGAATCAACGAGTTCGTCCATTAAGGCGCGGTCGTCCTAGAAAGACAAAAAAAATCGAAGAAGAAGCTGTAGAAACAAAATAAATAAAAACGCATGATGAATACAGGGAAGTAGAGAAACTCCCTGCGTAGTTTTTGCTGCCATGGAGTATTGATAGTGAGTAGAGCCACCATAGCGACGGGATTTCAAATTCTCGGCGACGATAAAAAAGGAAGAAATATGGATTTGGGCACTGATAACCTGAAGGTCGCTATTCTCGGCGATTTTAGTGGGCGGGCCAGTCGTCGCCAGTGTGAGCCGGATACTATCGCCCAGCGCAGGGTTTACTTGTTAAATCGTGACACCTTCGAAGGGGTTTTTGCCGACCTGGGGGTGAGCCTGCAGTTGCCGGTGATGGACAAACCTCTATTTCTTCCCTGTTTTGATGACTTGCACCCGGACTATTTATACAGCCGCCTGCCGCTTTTTGATAAATTTATCGAGCTTGAGCAGCGCCTACGCGATCCGCAACAGTTTCAACAGGCCGCTGAAGAAATCCAGCAGTGGAAGCCCGAGTTGCGCGAGTCCTCCGCTGAGAGCACATCCTTTTCCACCGAGCAATCTTTTCTCGATGAGATTCTTGCGGCAGGCCGTGAGCGTCATGCAAGGGAGAGCGGTAGTGCAATTGAGGTAGACCAGCTGATCAAGGACATCGTCGCGCCCTATGTTCAGAAGAGCGCTGACCCGCGCCAGGGCGAATACCTGGATGCCCTCACTGAAGCCACTTCAGATGTAATGCGCAAATTGATGCATCACAGTGATTTCCGCCAACTTGAGGCAAGCTGGCTCAGCTTGCAGTTTTTGCTTCGACGCTTCGAAGAGCACCCCAACTTACAATTACACCTCATAGATATCAGCAAGGAAGAATTGCTCGCTGATTTTGCCAATGCGGAAAGCGACCTGGAAAATTCGCAGGTATTCAAATTGCTGGTGGAGCGGGAAACAGCATCCGGAAATCGCCCGTACAACTTGGTGCTTGGCGACTTTTATATCACCGATGAAGAGCGTGATTTACATCTACTGATAGACCTTTCTACTATTGCCGAAGCGGCTGGCAGTGCGCTGTTATTAGGCGGTGATAGCAAGTTGGCTGGTTGTCCAAACCTGGCTGGCTCTGTTGACCCAGATGATTGGTACTTTCCAATGAGCGAGCGCTTTGCCGAGAGTTGGCAGGCGGTGCGGGAATACTCCGCGAGCGATTATGTAGCTCTGGCAGCTCCACGATTTATGCTGCGTTTGCCTTTCGGTAGTGAGACCTCCACTACCGAGCACTTCAACTTTGAAGAGCTGACCCCCGAGCAGGGCCATCAGTATTACCTGTGGGGCAACAGCGCTTACCTGCTTGCCCTGGCTATTTGTCAGGGTTTCTCCGCAAGTGGACAGCTTGGTGTGCCGTCATCAGTTACTTTTGAAAGCTTGCCATTGCACTTGCGCAAACTGCCTCAGGGGCAGTGGGTAACCCCTTGTGCCGAAGCGCTGCTCACTGATCGTGGCGCGTCGAAATTCATGCAGGCGGGGCTCAATACCATGCGTTCCGTGCAGGGGCGGGACCAGATCATTCTGCCCCGTTTAACCTCTCTCTCCGGTGGTGCTTTAAAAGGCCCCTGGGACTGAAAACAGTAACCCGGGGTGCTATCAGCAATCCGGGTCTAATGATATGACTGGCAGATTTTCCCCGACCATTTCGCGAAGTAAAGCGGCCAGCTGGCGCCGCCCCCCACTATCGCGAAGTATATTAACAGTGTGAGTCAGGAAGACATGGACCTAATTCTCTCGGTATTGGCCGACCCTGCGGGGGCCAATATGCTCAAGCACACCAAACTGTTCACGAAAGAGGGCGGCAGTTTGGGCCGTTCAGCAGATAATAATTGGGTACTGCCCGATCCCGACCGGGTTGTTTCTTCCAGGCATGCGCAGATCTCTTTCAGTGAAAACCAGTTTTTCCTGACGGATACCAGCACAAATGGCACTTTCCATAACGATGGCGACACCCCCCTGGGCAAGGGCAATAAAATAGCCTTGAAAGAGGGGGATATCGTCAATGTAGGGGAGTATCGTCTCAAGGTGACACTGCGTCAGCCACAGGCAGAAAGTAACCTGCCCAAGGGCCTGGATAGTGCGGATTTTCTCGATACTTCGGATCGCACCACTTTTAATGCCAGCGCCATGGCAAAGATGCAGAGCCAGGCTGAGGCCAAGCAGCTGGATAATTGGCTGGAACCTGGTGCGGGGGGGAATAGCGATATTTCCCAATCTGGGGAGTGGGGCTATGTTGCATCGAGTAATCAGGGTACCCCCTCCGGAGATAACCTGCTCGGTGCAGAATCGGGCCCCCTGGACCCGCTTTCCGCTTTTGATCAACCGCAAACTTTTACTGGCGCCGAGGCACCTGGACTGGGCTCGCTCACAGGAGCCCCTGCCAGCCAGAGCAATTCGGGGCAGTGGTCTGACGACGAATGGTGGAAAGAAGGTAGCGCCCAGGATCATGTACCAGCGGATCGTCACGCAGTACATATCGCCCCTGAGCCACAACCACCCGTACAGCCACCAGAGCCGCCTCCTGTACAGCCACAACAAATAGCTCCGCCCCCGCAGCAATTCCAGGCCCCACCTGTACAGCCACAGTTGACGCCGCAACAACCATCAGTGGTTCCTCCACAAGTGCAGGTCGCACCGCCTCCGCCCCAGGTTCCACCAGTGCAGAGCCAGCCACAGGTGGCCCCTCAAGCACCGCAGGACAACCCGTTCGCCGACTCCTTTGCGGCGATGCAGGGGCAGCAGGTTGAGGGTGCACCGGGCTTTGATTCTGCTCAAGGGCTGGCCAGTGGTCCGGCAGACTTTGCTGCACAGGGGCAGAGCTTTTCTCAATTGCAACAGCCACAACCTAAGGTGCAACCTCAGCCACAGATACCTGAGTCCCCACCCCAACCGGTGCAGCCGCCGCCCGCGCTAGGTGCGGGAGTGCTGGCTTCGACGCTGGGCCTGAATATCAACCCGGCCCAGCGGCAACTTGCGGATCAGCAAGCTGCCGAAATCGTACGCGAGACCGTTGCACGCCTGATTGATCTTCTGCGTGCGCGCACCAGCATCAAAAATGAGTTGCGTGTGCAGCGCACCATGATTCAGACCGAAGCCAATAATCCACTCAAGTTCAGCGCCACCGAGCGCGATGCCCTGGAAGCAATGTTTGCCGGCAACGGTGCATTTATGCAGCCGAAAGAGGCGGTGCGAGATAGCTTTGATGACCTTTCGGATCATCAGGTGGCGGTGCTCGCCGGTATGCGTGCGGGTTACAGTGCGATGCTGAAGTATTTCAGTCCAGATAATATCGAGCGTCGCCTGGGCAACACGTCAGGGGTGTTCGGCAATAAAAATGCAAGAAAATGGGAAGGCTTCAGTGCGATGTATCGCGATCTGGTGGGCGACCCCGATGCTTGTTACCGCAAACTGTTTGGTGACGAATTTGCGGTGACTTACGAAAACCAGTTGTCTGAGCTGAAAAATGCCAGACAGTTGAAAAATTAATTGATCGAAAAGAGGGAATTGGTCGTGTCGATAAAAAAACTATTACATATCACCTTGTTGGGGATACTGGTGGTGACCCTTGCGGCCTGCCAGACCACCAGGCGCACCCTGAACCTGGATACCAGTGTGGAGTTGTCGGTCAATATCCGTGAGGACGTCAACCCCGATGACGATGGGCGTGCTTCACCGGTGGTAGTGAGAGTATTTATGCTGGCCGATGACCGTCAGTTTGCCCGCGAGGACTTCCTCAACCTGTATGAAAATGCTCAGTCGCGCCTGGGCAAAGATCTGCTGGATACCATCATCCTGAAAGAATTTGCCCCAGGTGAGCAGCGTGTGGAAGCACTGCAATTAACCCCGGATGTGAAATATATCGGGCTTCTGGCTGAATTTGTGCAGTACCAGCAAGCCGATGCCCTGCTGGTATTGCCAATTACCGATCACAAGAAAAATGAGTTTCGGGTAGCCCTGGCCGATACCCGTATTGGCACGCCTGATGATATTGCCAAGCGTCGCCGCGGAATAGTTTCCCCGCTGTCTCGCCAGGATACTGGGCAGCGTCCGGGTGATACGGTAACTATCTCCAGCGAAGATTATGAGGCGATGCAGAAACGCCTGCAGGAAATGGAAAAATCTAAATAGAGCGGTGACAGCCGTTTTGATCAGCCCCCTTTTATTTAAGTCCTGCATCAACTGAGGCGGGCCTTACAAGGAAGACTTATGTCGGCAAATAACAAGGTGATCTGGAGCGAGGGCATGTTTTTGCGCCCGCAGCACTTTCAACAGCAGGATCGCTATCTCGAACAACTGATTGAGGCGCGTACTGCCTCATTGGGTCCATATACCTGGGGTGTGGTTGAGCTGGGAATCGACAGCGAGCCCCTTTCCATGGGGAAAATTTCGGTTTCCCGTGTGCGCGCTATATTTCCCGATGGTACTCCCATTCTGGCGCCGGAAAACGAGCACTTACCAGATGTCCTGGATGTACCGGTCAATGCTCGCGATGAAGTAGTTTTCCTGTGTGTGCCGATGAAGCGCCCGGGTAGCCAGGAGTCTATCCGCGACCAGGAGGACTTCCCCCAGGCGCGTTTCCAGACGGCCAATTTCGATGCGCGCAACAGTGCCGCTGCCTCCGGTGAGTCCGCCCGTATCCAGGTGGGCAAGCTGCGTGTTTGCCTTAAACTGGAGAGTGATGACCTGAGCGGTTACGCTGCCATCGGTATTGCCCGTATACGTGAGCGCCAGCCGGAAAAACCAGTCGAGCTGGATACCGACTATATCCCGCCGCTTTTGAATACCGAGACCTCGGCGGTGATCAAGGCCTATATCGAGGAGGTTAAGGGCCTGCTCGACCACCGTGGTTCGGCGCTGGGGCACCGCCTCAGCGACAGCGGCAGAAGTGGTTCTGCGGAGATTGCGGATTACCTGTTGTTGCAGGTGATCAACCGCTTCGAGCCATTATTGAAGCAGATTACTTCACAGCCGCGCCTGCACCCGCACAGCTTGTTTGTAGAGTTACTGCAGTTAGCCGGTGAGCTGTCTACCTTCACTTCCTCGACCAAGCGACCGCCGGATATTCCCGGTTACGCCCACGAAAACCTGCAGCTAAGCTTTTCCGGGCTGTTTTCCGCATTGCGCCAGTCTCTCTCCACAGTATTGGAACAGACCGCAATTCCTATGGAATTGGTGCAGAGAAAGTTTGGTATTTATGTGGCACCAGTGACCGACCCTTCGCTGCTCAAGAGTGCCAGCTTTGTGATGGCCGCTAAAGCCGATATGCCAGGTGATCTACTGCGCAGCCGTTTCCCCACTCAGTCCAAGGTGGCACCGGTGGAGGCCATCCGCGAGTTGATTTCCGCACAGCTGCCCGGCTTGAAAATGCGCCCCTTACCGGTGGCGCCGCGACAGATCCCCTATCATGCGGGGTTTACCTATTTCGAGTTGGAGCGCAGCGGTGAACTGTGGCAAGCGATGGTGCGCTCTGGCGGTTTCGCCGTGCACCTCGGAGCGGAATTCCCAGGGCTGACTATGGAGCTCTGGGCGATAAGGAATAACTGATATGAGCAATGACAGCTTTTCGCCACCTTCGGCGCCTAACGCGGGTGACAGGACAGTAATGATTCCCACACCGGGTGCGGCAGCACCGGCTCAGCCGGCAGCAGCCGCGCAGCAGCCGTTTTTTGCCAGTCCTGGCGGCAGTGTGGATATGCAGATTCGCAACAGCCTGAACCCACTGGTTTCCGCCGCCTCCAAGTTGCTGGGCGTGATTATCAAGCTGCGTACCACCATGAACCACTCTAATGTGCCGGATTTGCACAAGCGCCTGACCAAAGAGATTCAGGCATTTGAGCGTGAGGCTAAACAGTTGGCTTTAACTCCGGAGTCGGTTCTCACTGCGCGCTATCTGTTGTGTACTGTGGTGGATGAAGTGGTGCTCACTACCCCCTGGGGAACCGCCAGTGGCTGGAGCCAGCACTCGCTGCTGAGCCTGTTTCACAAGGAAACCTTCGGTGGAGAGAAGTGCTTCGCCATCCTGCAGCGCATGCTTGAAACTCCGGCCTCTCACTTGGAGCTGCTGGAACTTTTCTATCTGTGCCTGAGCCTCGGTTTCCAGGGTAAGTACCGGCTGGTACAGCGCGGCCACGAGCAGATTGAACAGATACGGGATGAGCTGTACCGCACAATTGAACAGCACAAGCCGGCTATGGATCGGGATTTGTCCCCCCGCTGGCAAGGCTGTGTCGAGCGCAAGTCGCGCTTGATCCAGTATGTACCGCTGTGGGTCATTATGAGTGTTGCCTTGGGCCTGTTGGTCGCTACTTATAGCGGCTATCGCTGGTGGCTATACGAAACAACAACGCCGGTAGCTGATCGCGTTGTAGATCTCACAGGCAGTGACAGCGAAGCCCCGGAAGGGGAAGGGTAACACTCGGACCGAACCGACCCGGAGCGGCAGAGCCCGGGGAGATGGAGCTATTCATGAAACGCTTGCGCGACTTTTTTACCAACAAATGGGTGCTTGGACTGATCGGCTTGTCGGCCCTGTCCGTCCTTATTTGGTTTGGGGCGGATTACATCAAGTTCGGCAGTGACAATGCCACGCTTTCGCCCACCATTCGCATCACCATCATTGTATTTATCTTTGCTATCTGGCTGGTATGGAACCTGAGTCAGTGGCTGGTGGAACGACGCCAGAATCAGGCGTTAATCAAGGGCATTGAGGAGTCCCAGGAGGCTGCGCAGGACCCTGACGAGGAGCACTCCCGCGAAGAGCTGGATGCTCTGTCCGGGCGTTTCCGCGAGGCTATGGAAGTGCTGCGCAACGCCCGCTTCAAGTCCGACAAAGGCAAGGTATCCCTGTATCAGCTGCCCTGGTACATCATTATTGGCCCGCCCGGGTGCGGTAAAACCACGGCCCTGGTGAACTCTGGTCTGGAGTTTCCCCTTGCACAAAGTCACGGTAAAGAGGCTCTCGGTGGTGTCGGCGGTACGCGCAACTGCGACTGGTGGTTTACCAACGATGCAGTGTTGATTGATACCGCCGGCCGTTACACTACCCAGGATAGCCACCGGGTCTATGACAACAGCGCCTGGAAGGCATTTCTGAGTCTACTCAAGCGCTATCGCCGTCGCCGACCGATCAACGGGGCCATGGTTGCCATCAGTTTGCAAGACCTGATGGTACAGACTGAAGAGCAACGCCAGCACCAGGCGAAGACTATTCGCCAGCGCGTGAATGAATTACAGCAGGAGCTGGGAATCCGATTCCCAATTTATCTCACATTTACCAAGTGTGATTTGGTTGCGGGTTTCAGCGAGTTTTTTGACAACCTGTCCCAGGCCGAGCGTGAGCAGGTCTGGGGTGTGAGTTTCCCACGAGAGGCGAATGCTACAGCAGGTGCGCCCATCGATAACTTCAAGGCGGAATTCGGTCAGTTGATTGAGCGACTGAACCAGCGTGTCCTGTGGCGGGTTCACCAGGAACGCAATGTTGAGAAGCGCGCTTTGCTGCAAGGTTTCCCCGCACGCATGGAAAGTCTGTCGGACATTCTGACAGATTTTGTTAAGCAGTCCTTTGAACCGAACCGCTACGAAACCGTGCCCATGGTTCGGGGGATCTACTTCACCAGTGGCACTCAGGAGGGCAGTCCGGTCGATCGTATGATGGCCTCGGTAACGGCTGACTTTGGCCTGGAGCGCAGTGCCGGGAGTAAATTCCAGGGGGCGGGCAAAAGCTTCTTCCTGCAACGCCTGCTAAAGGACGTCATCTTTCCCGAAGCTGAGCTGGTTGGTGTCAATCGCAGGGTGGAAACCGCCAACCAGTGGTTGCGCAGAGGAGTGTATGTCACTTTGGCGGTAGTATTTGTTGGGTCGATTTTCCTCTGGAGTGGCAGCCTGGCCTCGAACAAACTGTCCATGGCGGAAGTTAACGATAACCTTGCTGCCTATCAGCAGGCCGAGGTTGAACTCAAGGGCAAGAGACCTACGCCTGTGAGCGCCCTGGAAATGCTGGAGCCCCTACGCCACTCCACATCTGTATACGATCGCGAGGAACACCCTTGGATTTCCAATTTGGGGCTGTATGACAACCGCATCGACCAAGCTGTGGACAAACTCTACCGCCATAAATTGGATACCGTTTTCCTGCCGGCACTGCTGCGCGACATTGAGAGTAATCTCAGTCGCTTGGGCAGCGAGGACCCGGCCCTGGTCAGCACGCTCAAGACCTACCTGATGTTCTTTAACCCGGATAAGTTGGATATCGCCAGCGTGGAGGCCTATTACACTTCGCGCTGGGAACGCCAGTTGCCAGGAGAAGCAAAGGAGCAGGAAAATCTACGCTACCACCTCGACCAGTTATTAGCTCAGCCGATACCCGCGAGTGTTCAGCAGAATGAACGGGTGATAGCGCGTGCTCGCCAGCAATTGAGGCGCATCCCGGTACCGCAAAGGCTTTTCGCCCAGCTGCAAAATAGCGATTTGGGTCAGACTTCAGTGGATCTCTACCAGGAAATTGGTGGCGATACCCAGCAGGTTTTTGGTGTGAGCGCCAATGACTCCCGCTTCAGCATTCCCTTCCTGTACACCAAAGCTGGATATAAGGAGATGGATTTCGGAGCTGATTCCCAGCTGATGACCAATATGGCTGAAGAGCGCTGGATTTATGGCGGGGACCTCAGTGGTGAGGACTTTACCGAAGCTGACCGCAAGAAACTCGGCGAGGACGTGAAGCGAATTTATCTGGGAGAGTACCTGCAGCAATGGCAGTCTTTTCTTGGTGGTTTCAGCATCCAGAGGTTCAAGAGCACTTCTGAGGCACTGGAAGTTCTCTCAACTTTGTCTGATCCAGTGTACTCACCACTGTTGGCGGTGACTGAAATCACTTCGGACAATACCCGCCTGACACCGCGTCCCGAGTTATCGGTCGATGCCAAAGGGGTGCCGTTGCCCGTATCCAGCACCACACGCAGACTTGGTGGCGCCGCACTTGATGGTGCTGCGGGTGCCCTTAAAGATCACTACAAGCCCAATATTGTCGACGTGCGTTTCGAGGAAGTACAACGCATCACTCAGAGTGAAAAGGGCAGGCCGGCGAGAGTCCAGGAGTACCTTCTCACTATCAACAAAATCCAGGAGTACCTGACCGAGATTGATAGTGCTCCCGATTCCAATGAGGCCGCTTTTGCTCGCGCCAAGGCCCGCTTTGCCGGTGGTGGTGACGCTATCAAGCAATTGAGGGTCAAGGCCGCCAACGCTCCCGCCCCCTTCGATAAATGGCTGACCGATATCGCTGATAGCACCTGGGCGCTGGTGATGGCCAAGGCAAAAGGCCACCTCAATCGAGTTTGGCGCGAAGAGGTCTACCTCAGTTACGCGAACAGCCTGGCCAACCGTTACCCGCTGCGCAGTGATCGTGATCAGGAGGTGCCGGTTATGGAGTTCAACCAGTATTTCAAACCGGGGGGTATTCAGCAGAAGTTTGTCGATGAATACCTGAAGCCATTTGTTGATACGAGAAACTGGCGGGTGAAGTATGTGGAAGGGCAGGGTATGAGCCTTTCCAAACAGACATTGTCACAGTTGCGCCGCGCAGAAAAAATTCGCAAGACCTTTTTCGCTGCGGGAGAAAGTGCATCCTATTCGTTTCGTATAGAGCCCACCAAGCTGGATTCCAGTGTGCGTCTGTTTGAGTTGGAATTGGGGGATCAGCGAGTTCCCTATTCCCACGGGCCCAAGACCAGCAAGAAACTCACCTGGCGTGGAGGTGAGAGCAACAGGGCCAGGATTATTTTTGAAGACCTGAATGAAACAGTGCACCGCAAGCATTTTGAAGGGGACTGGGCATGGTACCGCCTTCTCGCCAGTTCAGATTTGGAATCTGGTCGCAGCAATGCAGAGAGACTGGTGACCTTCTCAGAAGAGGGGCGAAAGGCGCAGTTCAGGCTGATTGCCTCCAATATAAATAATCCGTTTGATCGCAGCCTGCTGCGAGGGTACCGGTGTCCGGAAACCCTGTGAACGGGGAGAGAGTGATTTGCACAACACGATAGGTATATTTGGCAAGCTGCCGGGGCACGGGGATTTTATCCAACGCCAGCTGCCCGGCAGTTTTGTCAGTGTGTGGGATGAGTGGCTTCAGCGTGCTGTACACGGCTCCCGGGAAATTATGGGTGACGAATGGTTGGATTATTATTTGACCAGTCCGATTTGGCGTTTTGTGCATGGAAAGGGTGTGATCGATGAAAGCGCCTGGGCGGGGATACTTGTTCCCAGTGTGGATAGTGTTGGCCGATATTTTCCGCTGACGATCGCCGCGCCGCTGCCTCCGGCAACTGATGCATTTGCCTTTATGTCACAAGCGAAAGACTGGTTCCAGGGATTGTCCGAACTGGCGGTCAGCGCTTTGCAAAATATGCTGCATGCGGATCGTTTGTTTGAGGCCTTTGCCCAGGTTCCTGAAGGGATGGGCAGGGTAGTGCTTGCGAGATCTCAGTCCGACTTTTTTGTATCCAGTGGTGATAGTTCGGGTATTGAAAGTAGTTATGCGGGGCTGCTGGGGCAAGTGTGCGGAAAGAGCTTTGCCAGTTATAGCCTGTGGTGGTGTGAAGGGTCACAGCACCTGGCTCCGACCAGCTTGTTGTGTCCATCACTGCCGAGTCCTGAATTCTATTGCTCCATGTTGGGGGCAAGGCAGTAGCCATCGGCGGTGTAAGAAACGGAGGGAGCCACAGGATGAAACAAATAGTTGTACTAAATAAAAACAAGCACCGCTGGCATAGTTTTGAGGCCGGCAAACTTTCTAACAGCGATAGCCAGCATATCTGTCCAGTATACCCGGCCGAATTCCACGCGGTTGCGGGGGACTGCCCAATTGTCTTTGCCAAGTCAAAGGACGGTGAGCGCCTGGAGAGTTGTGCCATGTTGGGTATCAAACCCGGTAAGAATCTATTTTGGCAGGAGGGGAAATGGCAGGGAAACTATATACCGGCAACCTTGAGAGCGTACCCTTTTTACCTGCAGTACAGGGACAATAATCCAAAAAGTGCAGTGGTCTGTATCGATTCTTCAGCGTTGTCGCCGGCGGAGCCCCGTGGGTCAGGACATAAATTATTTAAAGAAAGCGGCGAGCCCAGCCAGCATTTGGCAAGTGCGAGGGATCTACTGCAAAAAATTCACCAGCAAAAGATGCAGGGCAAGGAATTTATCCACTGCCTCATCGAGATGGACCTGCTACAGGAACAGGTGGTACTGGTGGATCTGCCAGGCAATACAAAACACCAGCTTAGCGGGGTTTTCTGTATTTCTGAGAAGCGCTTGAATGAATTGAACGGACGCGACATTTTAACTTTGCGAAAGTGTGGTTATTTGGCATATATCTATGCACATATTTTCAGTCTGAAGCAGTCTGGGAACTTGAGCCATCTGTTCAATAAATATCATGCGCGTTCTCTGCATTAATTTATCTGATCGTATAAAAGAGCCCAATATCCAGTAGGTTAATTGGGTTGGAAAAATGGTATTTGATCGACGGTATGCTCCAGGGCTGATGTCGTTTGTTGGCAGGGCACATAGATCGTGTCCAGAGGTTGCCCACCTATCAATCGCTGCAGGAAGCAAGGGTTATAAGGTATGTCGTACGTTGTGGTATTTACAGGGGAAATCAGGAAACATTTTGAACGGCGCCGGGCAATTGCGGCACTGGGGAGTGAATTTGGCTTTAGTTTCAGTCAAATAAAAGCCCTAATGGCCAGTTCCAGATCCCAGTTAAAGAAAAGTAGTGACAGGGCGGATGTCTGTCGATTTATGCACAAATTGTGGAATTCTGGTTGGCACTCCCAATTGTTTATAGATGTTGAGCTTTTACACTGCACCAGGGTATCCAGTGAAAGTGGTGAGCCAGAGCTACCGGTTGTTCTGGGCAAGCTGCACACAACAGATCCTGATATTTCCATCAGCGCACCGCGAAGCTGGCATTCATGTGACAACCTGAATCCCAGTGCCGTGATTCAGGCAGGCAATATTGAGGCCAATCGCTACCTGATTGTTTTGGCTCAGGATCGCTCAGAGCTTCCCGCTGAGCTGACACTTGCCGATTACGGTGAGGCACAGATGAAACAGTGTCTGGGCAAGGTCGCCGGTGGGGAACTGCTGTATGGACCCGAGTTGATCGAGCGTGCATGGCAAACCGGTATCCTGTATGAAATGCGTGCAAATATCGGCCGGGATTCTGTGCAGTACTTGGTGGCTTTTTTCCAGAGCACACAGAGCTTTTATACCCTGTTCCTATGGACTGACTTACAAGGCTTTACACAGAGTAAAACCGAATTTATTCAGGTAGTGGCAACTTTTCAATCACAAGGGTAAAAGTGGAAACCGCAGAAAATAAGGGCTCAGCTGTAATCGCCGTGTAATTGACCTGAATAAAAGTCCAAATAGTAAAAATTTAACAAAAATAATTCGTCCACCTTTGTGCTGCGTGCACTTTTTTTCGGGTATTGTTGGCTCATCGTGTCATTTGCCTTGATTAGATCTTTACAACGTGTACTCTTCTCGAGATTCTAATTGAAGGAATTGTTTCGGTAGAAGGGACTTATTTCATGGCATTCCCAAATACAATAAATATCGAAGAACTTACTGCCCCGATCTCCTCGGATAGCCCGGCGGGAGAGGATATTCGGGAGGATCGCTCGCCGACTTCGGACTACTACTCCATCAAGGATGCGCGCAACAGTGCCCGGGCCGCAGAGCGCTCGGCTATGTTTGATGTAGCAGATACTGATCTGCTGGCACCCTGGCGAGATGTAGCCAAATCTGCCGAAAAGATTCTCACCAAGAAAGGCAAGGATCTGGAGGTGGCCAGCTGGTACACCGAGGCACTTATCCGTCTGCACGGCTTTACTGGCTTGCGAGATGGTTTCCAGCTGATCGACCAGTTGATTGAAAATTTTTGGGACGGCCTGTATCCACTACCCGATGAAGACGGCATAGAGACCAAAGTAGCCCCGCTGACTGGCCTCAATGGCGACGGTGGTGATGGTACCCTGTTGATGCCGATCCGCAGTGCTCCGGTGACGCCTGAGGGGGACTACGGTGATTTTTCGTTCTTCCAGCACCAGCAGGCGCGCGATGCCGATCGAATTGCTGATGACGATGCTAAGGCCGCACGAATTGAAACCCTGGGCTACAGCCTTGAAGACGTCAACCTGTGTGTGAACAGCGCGAGCAATGACTGGGCTCAAAACCTGATTGAGACTATTGAGTCCTGTGCGGCCCACTATAAAAACATAAACGACACCCTGCGCAAAAGTTGTGGCCATGATGCACCACCCTCGACAAATGTTTCCTCATTGTTGGATGAGGTAACGCGCACAGCCAGGTTTATATACAAGGCCCAGTTAGAATCGATAGCCGCCCTGGCTGAGGCGGAATCAGCACAGAGTGATGAAGTTGAGGCAGGAGAGACTGTTTCAGGGGAAGCGGTTCCAAATGTTGCGGCAACCCTGGTAGCCAACGCTATTGCTGCGCCGACAGGGCCGGTGTCATCGCGCGAGGATGCGCTTCGATTACTGGAGCAGGCAGCCAAGTATTTTCGCACTTACGAACCCCACACTCCCTTGGCACCCGGCTTGGAGAGACTTATAGGGTGGGGTCGAATGACGGTTTCCGAATTGATGACAGAGTTGCTGCCGGACGAACAGTCCCGCGCTCTCTACTCCCAGCTCACAGGAGTGCGCCTGGATGGCACCGATACCCAGCGCTACGTTGCGCCACCGGTATCGAGTAGCACCCCTTCGTCTGCACCGGCTACATCTGAGCCTGCGTCTGCCACTTCTGAGCCTGCGCCTGCTTCTGATGCTGCTTGGGGCGGTCAACCACAAGAAGAAGCCAGCACAGGTTGGTAGTTAATTGAGAACAGCAGTCCCTAAATCTAGGAAAGGAGACCTGAGATGTCTGAGAGCATCCACAATAAACTAAAGCGTGTGCGCAAGCCGCGTGTGCATATTACTTATGACGTAGAAACTAATGGCGCTGAAGTCAAAAAGGAGCTTCCTTTCGTGGCGGGCGTCATGGGCGATTACTCAGGTGATAACACTGAGAATCGTAAGTCGTTGAAAGATCGTAAATTCGTTCAAATCGATCGCGATAACTTCAACGATGTAATGGCCAAGGTAAATCCGAAGTTGAACCTGCAGGTAGAAAATACCCTGTCGGGAGACGGCAGTAAGATGGCTGTAGATCTCGACTTCAGACAAATGGATGATTTCTCTCCAGAGCAGCTTGTCGAGCAGGTAGAGCCGCTGAAGCAGCTTCTGGAAGCGCGCAGTAAATTGCGTGACCTTCTGAGTAAGGCCGACCGCTCAGAAGAGCTGGAAAAGGTTCTGGAAGATATCCTGAAGAGCACGGAAAACGTTGGTGCTATTTCCGAGCAGCTGGGCCTGGATAAGGATAAAGGAGAGGACTCAGAATGAGCACAGAAGTAGAAAATGTAGCGGAAAGCGAAGCAGAGGAGCAATCGTCCAACCTGCTGGAGCAGGCGATTGCCGCAACCAAACAAACTGAGCCACAGGAAGCGCAGGACCTGCTCGCGAACCTCACCGAGCAAGTTCTAAAAGGCACCGTCACCTGGGATCGCAACCTGACCCAGACCATCAAGACAGCGGTCAGCGCTATCGACCAGGCCATGTCCAAGCAGCTGTCTGCCATTTTGCACGATGAAAAATTCCAGAAGCTGGAAGGTTCCTGGCGGGGCCTCAATCACTTGGTGATGAATTCTGAAACCGGGGCAACAATGAAGATCCGCATGCTCAACCTGAGCAAGCGTGAATTGTTCCGCGACCTGGACAAGGCTGTTGAGTTCGACCAGAGCCAGACCTTCAAAAAAATCTATGAAGAAGAATTTGGCACCGCTGGTGGCGAGCCCTACGGCTGCATGATCGGTGATTTTGAATTTACCAGCCACCCTGAAGATATCGAGCTTTTGAGTAAGATGTCCAACGTTGCTGCTGCAGGTTTCTGTCCATTTATTTCCGCAGCTGGTTCCGGCATGTTCGGCTTCGATGACTACACCGAGCTGTCCAAACCTCGTGACCTCGGCGGTATCTTCGAATCAGCCGAGTACATCAAATGGCGCGGTTTCCGCGATAGTGATGACTCCCGTTTCGTCACCCTGGTAATGCCGCGCACCCTGGCTCGCACCCCTTATGGTGCTAACACCAAGCCGATCGAAGCTTTCGATTTTGAAGAGTTTGAAGTTGATGAGTCCGGTGTTTCCCGTCCAGCGGAACATGACCAGTACTGCTGGATGAACGCCTCTTATGTAATGGGTACCACTATGACCAGGGCTTTCGCTGAGAACTCCTGGTGTACCGCAATTCGTGGTGCAGAAGGTGGCGGTAAGGTTGAAGGTTTACCCTCTCATGTATTCAAAAGTGATGATGGCGACCTGGACCAGAAATGCCCTACCGAAATCGGTATTACTGATCGCCGTGAAGCTGAGCTTAGTGCACAGGGCTTCCTGCCTCTTTGCCATTACAAGAATACTGATTATTCAGTGTTCTTCGGTTCCCAGAGCGCGCAGAAAGCCAAGGCTTACGATGATCCGGATGCAACCGCAAACGCTGCTATCTCCGCGCGCCTGCCCTACCTGATGGCCACCTCCCGTATTGCCCACTACCTGAAAGTAATGGCGCGTGACAAGGTTGGTTCTTTCATGGAAGCCAGTGACTGTGAGCGCTGGCTGAACAAGTGGATTTCCCAATACACCAACTCCAACCCTGAAGCGAGCCCGGAAATGAAAGCGAAGTACCCGCTTTCTGAGGCCCGCGTGGAAGTGAAGGAAATTCCTGGACAGCCCGGTAGCTACAGTGCGGTGGCTTACCTGAAGCCCTGGCTGCAGATGGAAGAGCTGACTACATCCATGCGTATGGTGGCTAACATCCCGTCTGCAGGATAATGCCACAGGCCCGCCTGCTACAGGCGGGCCTCCTCCTCAAAAGGCCTTGCTCAAGGCCAGGATTCTATTGAGTCTCTCAGGGACAATGCTTTTGGGAGTATTCCGGTGCCCTGTGCAACACATGACCAGATAATGGAAGATCACGTAGACGTACTACCGGAAAAGTTGGCCAAGGGGGAGCAGAGCGAGCTTCGGCGTTTTTTGCGTGAGCCAGATGACCTGTTTGCCTTTGAATATTGGCTTACTGAAATTTGCCCCTGTTCAAACAAGGAAAATTTTTCCGTTCGCCAATACCTTAGCCGCATGATTATGGAGCTGGATGAGCTGATTTGCGATCAGGTCAACCGGATTATTCATCATCCCCGCTTCCAGCAACTTGAAGCCTGTTGGCGTGGCTTGTCCATGCTGGTTTTCAATACACCACACTCAGAAAGCATCAAGATAAAGCTTTTGGATGCAAGCTGGCGCGACTTGAGCAAAGACATGGAAAGAGCCCCGGACTTCGATCAGTCCGGCCTGTTTCATCTGGTTTACAACGAGGAGTTTGGTACTCCTGGTGGTGAACCTTTTGGTTTGTTATTGGGTGACTATTATGTCAGCCATAGACCGATGCCGGACCATCCCTATGATGATGTTTTTACTCTGCAAGGGATAGCACATACGGCAGCTGCCGCTTTTGCTCCCTTTGTATGTGCAGCCACTCCGCACCTGTTTGGTATCGACCATTTTGATGACCTGGCAAAACCGATCCAATTTTCCGAAGTTTTTCGCCAGAAAGAATATATTCGCTGGAATAGTTTGCGTGATCTGGAAGACAGCCGCTTTGTAGCGATTACCTTGCCGCACGTACTGATGCGTGAGCCCTACAATGTTGAATTCTCTCGCTATCGTGGCCTGCGTTTCCAAGAACAGGTAAACGCCTCTCACAACAGGCATTATTTATGGGGTAATGCCTGTTTTGCCTTGGGTGCAGTTTTATTGCGTGAATTTAGCGAGGTCGGCTGGTTTTCCCATATTCGCGGTGTTGCTCGCGATCACATGGGCGGTGGCCTGGTGACCCAATTGCCGAAAATACCTTATCGGCCAGATAGCCAACCGACCATGGTGCGTATGTCAGCATCGATCCTGGTTACGGATTTTGCCGAACGGGATTTATCTGAACTGGGCTTTGCCTGCTTAAGCCACTGTTACGATACACCCTACAGTGCATTTAACAGTGTGCCGTCTTTGCAGAAAGCTAAGCAGTACACATCTAAGGCAGCCACCGCCAACGCACGGATCAGTTCCATGTTGCAACAGATTCTGTGCGCATCCCGCTTTGCACACTATATCAAGGTGATGATCAGGGATAAGGTCGGGGCATATATGAATGCTGCCGACTGCGAGCGTCAGCTGCAACATTGGTTGGATCGTTACACGACTGGCCGCGACGACCTCTCATGGGAAATGCTTGCGCGTTATCCACTGCGCGAAGCGCGGGTCAGGGTGGTTGATGAGCCGGGTAAGGCGGGTAGCTATCAGAGCGTTATTCACTTAAAGAGCCACTACACAGTTGATCACTTGGTATCTGAACTGAAACTTACTACGGCACTGGCGACCATAGGTGTGGGAGGTACATAAATTTATGGCAAAGGAAAAACGTCTATTGGCGCCTGTGTTGGACAGATTACTGGAGTCCTCCAATAGGTTGGATATGCATCAATCACATCAGGTGTTGCGGCAGTTGCGTGAGGGAGTTCGACGCGACCTCGAATACCTGTTTAATACTCGCTATCGTTGTATCTCTGTTCCTGATGGATTGGAAAACCTCGAATACTCCAATATTAATTACGGTCTCCCGGATTTATCCACGGTGAATTTATCCTCACTGAGCAGTAGGAAGCAGTTTTGCCGAGATATAGAGAAAACGATCTTAAATTTTGAACCGAGAATACGTTCTGTAAAAGTTACCACCCAGGAAAAGGTTGATGCAGAGGATCCGAGTATACGCTTCCGTGTGGAAGCAGTTTTACACGTAAATCCGGCCGCAGAAGTGATTGTTTTCGATTCGGCCCTGAATCCAGTGACCCAAATGGTAGACGTGTCTGAGATTATGTAATGAGTGAAAAATTAATAGATCTCTACGAGCGTGAATTAGCCTTTATTCAGCAAACTTCTGCTGAGTTTGCCCGAATGCATCCCGCAGCTGCTTCACGCCTGCAATTGGATGCTGAAACAGTTGACGACCCGCTGGTAGGACGTTTGCTATCGGGTTTTGCCTATATGAATGCGCGGGTGCAGCAAAAACTCAGCGATGATTTTCCAGAGCTGACAGATGCGATGCTGGAAACTCTATATCCGCATTACCTGCGGCCAATTCCCTCGTTTGCCATTGTCCAGTTTGAACCGGAAGCAGATCTCGACGCTATCACTCCAGTTGAGGCAAGAACTCTATTGGAAAGTGAGAGTTTCCAAGGGCAGACCTGCCGCTTTACTACCAGTTACCCCGTAGATATCAGTCCATTCCAGCCGGTTAGCGCAAGCTTGATGCCGCGGCCTTTTATTGCACCAGGCTGTAATGATATCCAGGGGGCTAATGCGGTTCTAAAACTTTCCTTAAAAGCTTTAAGTCCAGATTTGAGCTTTGCGGAAATGAAACCGGAAAATTTACGCTTTTTTCTGCGCGGTCAAGCCTCGCATGTTTATGCCCTTTATGACCTGTTACTGACAAAGTGTGTAAAGCTTGTTGTTGCTAATGGCGAAAGTGACCCCAAGCCGACCTTCCTTACTCCAGAAGATATTAGGCAGGTAGGGCTGGATGAAGACCAGGGGTTGTTGCCGTATCCAGATACCGCGTTTAACGGTTATCGACTACTTACTGAGTATTTTGCATTTCCGGAAAAATTCCTGTTTCTGGATGTTGCCAATTTGCACAAGGCTTTGAATGATAACTACGGAGATACTTTAAATCTCTATTTTTATCTCTCCGAAACCCATGAAGAACTGGAAAAACAGCTGGTCCCCAGTATGTTTGCACTCGGTTGTACACCGGTTGTTAACCTGTTCAGCCAGAGTGCAGACCCAATACCTCTGAGTCACACACAATATAATTACCAAATTGTGCCCGATGCCCGGCGCAGTGATGGCCTGGAAATATATTCCATTGATGAGGTGGCTGCGACAGATGGAGATGGGGAGACGACTAACTATCGGCCATTTTATGGAATCAAGCACAGCCAGCACCATGCCGAGCAGTCCGCTTTTTGGTACAGTCGGCGCCGCGACGTCATTGAAGGTGAGCATCGCAATGAGCAGGCATCCGAGGTGGACATCAGCCTGGTAGATCTCGACTTCAATCCACACAGAATCAGTGATCAGACACTGGACATAAAGCTGACCTGCTGCAATCGCAATCTGCCAAAAAAATTACCCAGCGGGAATGCTCAGCCTTATCTTGAAGTCGTGGATGGAGATGTTCCAGCCAGTCGAATCAGCAGTGTAGTGGCTCCTACCGCTACGTTGAGACCACCTAGGAGGGAGCGTGGTTACTGGCGATTAATCTCCCACCTGAACCTGAACCATCTCTCCCTTTCTGGTGATCAGGGTTGCGATGCACTGAAAGAGATATTCAGATTGTATGATTTCCGTGACTCTGCCAGTACCCGTAACCTGATCGAGTCACTGTTAAAATTGAATACCAAGCCTGTTACCGCGCCAATTCAGATTGACCAAAGCGTTGTTCTTTGTCGGGGTACCGAAGTGGAGATTGAGCTTGATTCAATGATGCTGACTGGTACCAGCCCACTTTTACTAGCCAGTATTATTGAGCGCTTTTTGGGCCTCTATTGTTCTATTAATTCGTTTACCAAATTGATTGCCACCATGAGTGGAAGAGATGGAGACTTGAAAAGATGGCCACCTCGCGCCGGCGAAAAAGCTTTACTGTAATAGAGCGGCTGCGTCGAGAGCCCTACAATTTTGATTTTTTCCAGGCCGTTCGCCTTGTGGAGCGAGCTGTTTCCATGTCCGATGGGGATTTCTGCAATGAACCCATCGCTGGGGCTGCGCCGCCGTCAAAGGAGTTAATCCGCTTTAGCGCACAGTCTGGGCTGTCATTTGTTGGTTCAGATGTGCTGCGCTTAGAGAAAAAGCAGTCTGCTGGTACAGAAGCGCAAGAACATGATTTAAACCAGTGGCATATGGAGGTTGGCTTTACGGGGCTGATCGGTAGTCAGGGAGTGATGCCTTATTACCTGACCGAGCTGGTACAAAAGGAACTAAGAGAAAATAATACTGCTCTGCGTGATTTTCTCGATATGTTCAATCACCGCCATGTGTCACTCTTTTATCAGGCTTGGTACAAATATCAGCTGCCGGTCAATTATGAGCGTCAGCGTCTGCGCACTGAACGTGATCCCGATCTCTTTACCCAGGCAATTGCCTCCCTGGCTGGACTTGGCACCAGTGAAATGCGTTATCGCATGCCGGTGCCTGATGAGGCAATGTTGGGGATGGCCGGCCATCTTAGCCAGGGGCACTGCTCCGCTGCTGCTCTGACCAGTATGATTAAACACTATTTTGATCTTACTGTGAGTGTTGAGCAATTTCAGGGGCAATGGGATGAATTACCCAAAGATATTCTCTGTCGCCTGCCCTGTGATGAAGCGCCCAGTGGGGTGAATAATTGCCTGGGTATAAATACGATTTTGGGTACACACTGTTTCCAGGCACAGAATAAATTCCGTGTGATTATTGAGCCGATGGCTTATGAGCAATTTATGACAATTGCACCGGGAACCCAGAAACTTGAAGCGTTAAAAGCATTTATTAAATTTAGCGCCGGTGTTGAAATGGACTTTGAACTTTCCGTGTCTTTACCAACTGAGCAGATATCCCCGGTACAGTTAAACAGGAAATCTGAAAGTGAACCCTTATTGGGATGGAATACCCATATGGCCAGTGAGCATGAGGCTGTGGATCCGGTACAAATTACATTGAGTGCTGAAAATTTGTCTCCCGATGAAGCTTTACCAACAGCATAAGTAATATTTAACAATAATTTTTAAAAGGACCTTTACGCCGTGATTAATATTGATCTGAAGCGGTTAGTGGATACCATGACACCGCACATGCGTGATTCTCTTGAGGGTGCTGCCGGCCTGTGTCTGGCACAGAACCAGTACAATGTTGAGCTGGAGCACTGGCTGCTTAAGCTCCTGGATCAGTCCGATACGGACCTATATCACCTGTTAGAAAAGCATGACTGTAATCCGGCCAATTTTGCCAAGCAGCTGGCTACGGCAATTGCTGCATTCCGTTCCGGCAGCAGCCGGCCACCGGCGCTTTCTCCTACGATTGTGGAAGCAGGCAAAAATGCCTGGATGCTTGCCTCTATTGACTACGGCCATAGGGCAATTAGTTCGGGCCACTTCCTGGCGGCTCTATTGTTGGAGGAAACCTCCCGTCGACAAATTCTGGAGTCCTGTCCGGAACTTAAAAATATTGCCCCGGAATCTATTCGCGAAACTGCCAGAGCCATGTTTGGCCAGAGCGGGGAATCCAGCCATATCGGTGCCGCCGCAGCCAGTAGCGATGGTGCTTCCGCGGTAGCTGCTGCGGCGAGTAAGGCACCAGCGCTGGATAAGTACACAATTAACCTTACCGAAAGAGCCAAGAAAGGCGAGATTGATCCGGTACTTGGCCGGGATGAGGAAATTCGCCAGTGTATCGATATCCTCACCCGTCGCCGCCAGAATAATCCGATTCTCACAGGTGAGGCGGGTGTCGGTAAAACCGCAGTCGTGGAGGGCTTTGCCCTGCGCATAGCTAGTGGCGATGTGCCTGCGCCACTACGCGGTGTGGCAGTACGCACTCTCGATCTTGGTCTGTTGCAAGCGGGAGCCAGTGTTAAAGGTGAATTCGAAAACCGCTTGAAATCCGTTATCGAGGAAGTTCGTGCTTCGGCTACACCGATAATCCTCTTTATCGATGAGGCCCACACTATGATTGGTGCTGGTGGTAAAGAAGGGCAGGGCGATGCAGCTAACCTTCTGAAGCCAGCACTGGCCAGGGGAGAATTACGGACTCTCGCGGCAACCACATGGGCGGAATACAAAAAATATTTCGAGCGCGACCCGGCCCTGACTCGACGTTTTCAAGTCGTAAAAGTGGAAGAGCCGGACGAAAACAATGCGATTGATATGATGCGTGGTATTGCCACATCCCTGGAACAGCACCACAAGGTGCGAATTTTGGATGAAGCGATAATCGCATCGGTAAAATTATCGCATCGCTATATTCCAGGTCGTCAACTTCCCGACAAATCTGTAAGCCTGTTAGACACAGCCTGTGCGCGGGTGGCTCTGAGCCAATCTGCAACTCCAGGAGCAATTGAAGACGCTCGCATCAATATCGATCGTACGAATAACACGCTGGCCAAATTAGAGCGTGAAAATGCGGCCATGGGTGAGCATGAGGAACAATTGATTGAATTGCGGGAATTCAAACAGGTTGAAGAACAGCGCCTGGAATCCCTGGAGCAGCAGCTTATACAAGAAAATGAGCTGATTGAGCAGATCCAGAAACTGCGTGATCAAATTGATGCAGAATTTATTAAAACCCAGAGCGGTGAAGAGAGCCCAGATGCCGCTTTGCTATCTGATTACCAGCAACAGCTGAAGACACTTACAGCAGACCTGATAGGAATCCAAGGGGATACCCCATTAATGCAGCCTGCCGTAGATGAGCAGGCTATTGCAGCGGTTGTCGCCAATTGGACTGGAATTCCAGTGGGCAAGATGGTGAGCGATGAAATTGTCGCAATAAAGACACTGGCTGAGCGTTTGAATAAACGTGTTATTGGACAGCCGCATGCAATTGAAGCTGTTGCCCAGGCAATCCGTACTTCACGTGCTGGACTGACAGACCCCCGTAAGCCGGTAGGGGTATTTATGTTCTGTGGAACCAGTGGCGTGGGTAAAACGGAAACCGCTCTGGCACTGGCTGATGAATTGTATGGAGGTGAACAGAGTATAACCACAATTAATATGGCAGAGTTCAAGGAAGAGCATAAGGTGTCCATGTTGCTCGGTTCTCCTCCCGGGTATGTTGGCTATGGTGAAGGTGGTGTACTCACTGAAGCGGCACGCCGTAAGCCTTACTCAGTAATCCTGTTGGATGAAATGGAGAAAGCACATCCTGGAGTACAGGATATTTTCTATAATTTGTTCGATAAGGGCACTATTAAGGATGGTGAGGGTCGTGATATCGACTTTAAGAATACTGTCATCATCATGACTTCAAACGCTGGTGAAGATGCTATCAGAGCTATCTTTAATCAGGTCGAAGAAAAGCCAGAGCCTGACGTCCTGTTGGATAATGTCCGCCCTCATCTGTTACAGAAGTTTAAGCCTGCATTCCTTGGTAGAGCCAATGTGGTAGCTTACTACCCATTGGATGACGAGGATCTGGTTGAAATCTGTAAAATCAATATGCGTAAAATTGAGAAACGGGTTCGTGAGCACTATGGTGCTACTTTCTCATATGATGAGGATGTGCTTATTAATATTGTGGCACGTTGTCATGAGGCGGATACTGGCGCCCGTAATATTGAGGTGATTTTAAACAAAACTCTACTACCAGAATTAGCCAGTGAATGCCTGGATAAGATGGCGAAAGGTGAAGAGGTTAAAGTAATTAAAGTTTCTGCGACTGAGGAAGGCGACTTTGCCTATAGCGTAGAATAATCAGAAAACTAGCCCAGCAGTGGAGTCCACTGGATTGCACTACTGGGCTGGGTACCACTTAATGCCATATTGCTATAGTTACTTATGCTAAACCAGATTAATGGATCATTCGTCCTGCTCTCATTACCAAGTCAGAGATGACCCTGTGCATACGCAAGAACACCATGCGTATAAATGAGACGGTGATATCCACGCCTTCTACGATAGTCATACCGATTAACTGCGCAAATCTACGTATAAGGCGCATTACCCAGAAAGAAATATCTTTACTAACTTGGTAGGCGTTGTGTAAGAATATTGCTAATCTGTCTAAGATTGTAAATGTTGTACTTCCTGCGACAACTAGAGAGATTCCAGCCAAGTGACCAATCTTCTTTAATACCCAGAGTAACGCCTCTCCTGCGATCCAAGCGGTATTCATGGATAATGATAGAATACCATCAGATTTGAGCCATGCCTCGATGCTTTTATCCAAATTGCCTTTTGGCTTTCTTTGTTTAACCATGTCCCAATCAAGGCTCGTTTCATTCGGTGCGACAGAGTCAATATAGGTTTCACTACTATGATTAGTAAGAGGATTATAGCTTGGGCTTGGTAGTTCAAAATCACCTGCTCCGCCGTTAGGTACATGAACAAATGGCCAAGTAGGTACCATGGGAACAGCATCGGCTCGATGATAAACTCGGTAGATATTGTCAGGAGTTAATCGACGTTTACAATTATTGGAGAATTGATCAAGTCCAACCCTGGGGCTCCCATAAGTGTAAAGCTTTACAGTTTTTCCTGTGTTAGAGGAGAGCCAGTCCGCAGCTAGAGTCGCTAAAGCCCCACCTAGGCTATGCCCAATGCAGTGTATTGTATGTATATTAGATGGAAGATTTTGAGAAAAATTTTCTAGCTGGGGAAAGAAGCTTTCGAATGTATAGTAGAAGCCCTGATGTACTGACCCACCAGTATGGAATCGTTTAATACCTGCATTTAGATCTGTTAACAGATCGTAACCGCTGGCAGTTCCTTTTAAAGCTACAAAAGCCTGCCCTTTAAAATTATCTTTACCACATGTCGCGATGCCCATCGCGTGAGTGCTTTTTATTAGAGTAAAAGCACCTGTTTTTCCTTGCATTTTATTAGGGAGGTTTTCTTTTATGTCAAAATCGTCCTTGTATAGATCAAAGAAAAGCTTTTGATCATTAGGTTTCTTGATTAAGTAAATATCTGCAGCAAGCTGAGCACTATATTGTGGTGTGAGCATTGTTTTTTGATCCTTTTTAGTTTTAAATAAATTTGCACGAGGTCTTTACCGCTGACTTGAACTTTCTTTCTGTTTTTGGCTCGTCAGAGAGTTCGCACGTTAGATTAATCGGGTTACCGTTCATCTCTGAATTTTCACCAGGATTTCTTTTTGCATAAATCCAAATTAAATAGTTATTGTTTTTATATTCTACGTTTATGCTTTGCGAGGAAATAAATTCAACAGGTAGCGCCTGAGTAAATGAGCTTTCAAATTTTGCAGGAAGATCAATATTCCCATCTTCATCTGAAGTAAAGAAGTCAACTTGCTCATCTTTCCAGTCAATTGTCCGAATAACTTTTGCACCTGCGGCGGGTTCGCCATTTAAGGTGAGTCGAATTTTCATTTCTGAAAACGTGCATGCTTTAAGGGGGTTTAAAAACGCCATTCCGTAAGTTCCTCCTGAGATAAATAGAAGAGATAAAATTATTGATGTTATTTTGAGAGGTGATATTTTATTGTACATAAGGGTTAGTTTTTCACGTTAGGATATATGAGCTCAATTTTCAGATTTTTCATTTTAAGCCTGATTGGGTTTTTTCATCGTATCTGGCCTGCTTAAAACTCTCTGTAGATGAATGCCTTGGATGCACACACTAACTAAAGGATAATTTCGAAGATTTTCTATGGCAAGTTAGCCTTTATTTGTTAAGCGGTTATTTATCTCGTCGTAGCTGCAGGGCTGAACTATATGAAGTGCATTAAAGAGTTTGAAGTTAATGTTTTTACTTCACGCTAAATGGATGCGAATATATAAATTAATATGCAGCTAATTAACTTTGAAGCTAGTAGATATCAGGCTAAAAACATAAAGGAGCTACTTGGTTTTTATGTGTGGCTCGCTTTTTCGTAACTATCTGTGAGTTGTATTTAAGGTAAATAATTACCTGCTTGCCCAAACAAAGGTGGCTTTTTTTATTTTATGCCCAGACAATCTATTTTTTATATCAAAGCACTATGGGTAGAATATTAATTAACCGCCAATCAAAACTGTCGGACATCCAATTACGATCTTGCCCCCATGGCCAGTTGTATCTCCCATGCGGGCAGCAGGCTTTTTTTGCAGCAATACGGTAGTACTGCCCATAGCTACGGTATCGGGCGGTCCCACACAGGTACAGGCACTGCCGACTGTGGCTGAGGGCATACCGCCGATAATAACGGTGGGTGCTCCGGGGCTTAAAATTGGCCCGCCCACATGGGGCACGGTGCCTGTCACCATTGGACAGACATGCATGTCCGTAATACGCGAAGCCGGCTTGCCCATTATTTAGTCCTCTATCCTGCCATTGCCGCCGCGTGCCAGGTCCAGCCCTTGACTCATATATCGGGCGAATCTTTTGCCGGGATCGACTGGGTCAGATAAAACTGCCGCGAGAGTGACACTACCGGCGACGGCGTGTGCATAAAGATGCTCTGGTGGCTCAACCACAGGCTCGCCTTCAGCCGCCAGACTTCCATGACACCAACTCGCCGCTGTAGCAGCCCAGCTCGCGGGGGTTTTGTGCTTGGTTTTATCGCCCAGTGTTTTGCACTTCAAGCGAATCTCTTCATTGGGCTTCTTGGCCCAGCTTTCTGCGGCTATTAATGCATTTACATTGTCTTCATCAGTTTCAGGACCCTGGATATCCCGAGCCGCGAGACAGGCCCACCAAACAGCTTCACGTTTGGGGAGTCCGTGTGCTAATAGTTTGATGGCATCTGGGTAAAGACACGCATCAACCAGTTGATTAATACTGACTTCGGGAGCGGTATCGGGTACCAGGTGTTCTTCCGCTTCCTCGCTCACCTCAAAATTTTTCAGTAATTCTGCTGCGGTCAATGCCTGTACTTTAATCAGGTCAGTCATTAGTGATTAATCCCCATCAGTTGATCATAGTCACGCCGCCTTTCAGGGTAAGCATGCCGCCGCCCTTCACTTCGGCAGTGGCGTCGCCTTTGCAAGAAAGCATGGTGCCTTTGATGGTGATTCCCGCTGGGGTTAATTTGATACTGCTTCCCCCGACCTTTAATTCAATTGAAGCTTTTGAGGATATCTTGATAGCGCCCATGGCATCTGTGGTTTGTGAGCCCTTGCTAATTTTGAGTGTGTGATTACCTGAACCAATAGTGACAGTCTGGTTTCCTTTATCCACATTCAATTTTTGGTCACCTTTGGCAATAGTGACTACTTCGCTACCATCAGTTACGGTAATGCTACGATCCTGTTTAACTTCGAGGGTCTGTTTATTTTCTATTTTACCGGACTGGTCATTATGGATAACAAAGTTGTGATCCTTGCCGGCCTCCATATAGATTTCTTCGTTGCCACCTTTGTCATCAAACCGCAACTCATTGAAGGTGCTGCCTTCATATTCGGTTTTCCAGCCGCTCTGAGTGGCGGTGTAATTGGGGCCGGGATTATCGCCGTTGTACACCGCTCCGGTAATTAAAGGACGGTCGGGGTCGCCATTGATGTAGGTAACAACCACTTCCTGGTTTACCCTGGGTACAAAGTTTGCTCCCCAGTTTTTGCCTGCAAAGGACTGCATCACTCTAACCCAGCAACTATTTTGTTGTGAGTTCCAGGGGAACTTCACTTTCAGTTGGGTGTAGGGGTCCTGAGAGCTGTCGGATGCGGTTGCTTTAACTTCCAATACACGTGCCACTTGCGGTGAGTGTATTTTCTTCGCAGAGACATTCGGCTGTGGGCGTGGCATTACCGCAGATGGAATACAGCTGAAGGTATTGTGGAAGTGTGTTTCGTTACTGTTACCGTCTGCAGCTGAAACATGCACAGACGTAATAAGATACTTCCCTTTTTCGGACGACAGGCTGTGGTCAAAATTAAAACGCCCGCCGGCAGTAAAGGAAGGGCAGTCGCTACGTCCATGGCTCACATCAAATAGTGCTTCCTGAGCCTCCATGGCGCGCTCCGCCAGAGCCTTGTGGTAGCTATCCGTGAATTTGTGTTTGTGTTCGCCATCAGCCTGGAAGTGGTTCAGGCCATATAAACCACGCAGATAGTTAGAGACATCATTCAGCTTGCTGGTGGTTTTAACTTGCTGCTTATTGTCTTTGGTGGCAGTAAATTCACTGTAATCTTTGAGCTCAAAGCCGCCGCCATGGTAGTTGAAGTTTCTTCTCCAGCTACTCACTGTGTTTTTTGTGGGGTGGCTGCCACCTCCGTCATACTCAATTTTTGCACTTTCACAGTCGTAAAAATCCTGAGGATCATCGCAGAGCACCAGCTCATGCTGTCCTTCAGAGTGCTTGAAGTAGTAGGAGATGCCCTCTTCTGCCATTAAGCGATTGATAAATTCAAAGTCGCTCTCGTCAAACTGTACGCAGTATTCACGGGTGATGTATTCGGCATTTAGCTTTAAGGTCAGTTTGATAACCTTGCTGTATTCACCGAGCACTTCCTCGAGAATTTGCTTGGCAGACTTCTTTTCGAAAACTCTGTTGGAGCCTCCGAGGCTCGTGAACCACAGGCCAGGTTGAAGAATTGCGCTATAACTGCGCACGCCTTCGGCGTTTACATCGTGAAGGGAGAACTGGGTAACATAGCCATTAATATGGCGCGGTGTCTCGGAGTGGTGGATAGAGACGGTTACCGGTTTGCCAACAAGGTCCTTTTGTTCGATTGCGTGATCATCCGACAGAAGCTGTACTTCATAGCGAAAAAGCTTGGAGACATGCTCCTCACCTTGTAAGGTCGTTGCAATCAGCGCATCCGTGCCGACAGGGCTGTCGACCGTAATCATTCTTTTATCTTGATTGAGTGTAGCCATGGGCAGCCCCAACTATCCCTACGGTGCCAAATAAGAAATGAGATTTTGAAAATCTGCAGTTCTTTAGGTCAGTGCTCGTGTAAGCACTCAGCTAAAGAACTGGAGGGCGGTAGCCCGCAGATACTCTGCAGGCCACCGTTCAACCCGAAAAGAGTCGAACCAATTACAGCGGAGTCGCTGTAGTGAGGTCGTATCCAACCTTCATGTTCTTCGGGTTCTTGTTGCTCTTATCAGCGTGGTCCAGCTCTGCTTCGATTTTGGCGAAGCTCAGGGAGATAGATTCCTGAGGTGCACCACCGGCAGAAGCGCCAATGCTGTAAGAAGAGATGATTACGTCGGTCAGCTTGTAAACAGCGTATTTTTCTACAGAGTTAGCACCGGTCTGTACTACGTGGATCTCTACAGGTACGCCTTCGTCACCAGTTACAGAGGACTTGAACAGGCCACCGGAAGCTGCGTCGATGCGCTTGGTGAGGCTAACTTCGCTCAGGCTTGGACGAGAGGCTTCGCGGTTGGAGGTAGCACCGGCTTCCATGGTGATACCGCGGCCAACACCAAAGTTGAAGCTGTCAACTTCGATCCAGTCTTCGTAACCTTTGGCGGTGACGTTACCTTTGGTGGCTTTGTTATTGAAGTTCAGGTAGATAGCCATGGGGATTCCCTCTTGTTTGGCTTTTGATGTTGGTGGTTAATCCTTTACCACGGCGAAGAGTCAGTAGCTCAGGTAACGTCGCAGTGGCAACTGGGGTGATTTAAACAGAGGGAAAAGCAAAAAAAAACAGTATTTTTCTGTTATTAAATCGACTCTGGCACCAATTATTCAAAGCACTTATTCACTTGTCGGGATTATGCCAGCTGTGCGTATTCGACTCTGACACCAATATAATTTGAAATGAAGAAACACTATTGGTGAATCAGGGGGTAGTGAATCTGGTGAAATTTGAAAGGAATGTGAAACCATTAAGAATTGTTAGTTTTTTTAACCTAATTAAACTTATTTTGATTTGGTTGTGTATAAAAAACATGCTGTAAGGCTGCGTAATTGTCTGTATTTATCTGAAGGGCTTACGGTTCGCTGCATCAGTACTGGGGAAGCGTATTGATGGCATCTGTAGGCAAATTATTTCGAGTATACCTTCATTGTTGCTCCCAAGTCTGTTCGATATACTTTGCTCCTTTAATCACCACACCTACTTAGCTCGTAACAGATTTGTTGCGGCATTTGGATATGTCGTAATACTTTCCCAAGGAGGCGGAATTGAACGATAAGACACGTATTGTTCGGCCGAGTGGCACTCCGCCCGGCTCAGACCATCCCGAGAGTGGGCTGACAGAAGATGGTGATGTCACTGTCGTCGTGCGCCAGGATGCCACTGGAGCCAACGACCACCCGCGGATTCGTGGAGCACAGCCGATAACCCCCAATGCCGCTGCAGATTTTGAAGCTGATGCGACAGTCTTCAGTCCTGCTCCACATAAAGCTTCCAGTCACCAAAAGGTCGGCGCTCAATTATCCGGAGGGATTCCGGCAAATCCCACTGAAACCCCAGATTCCTTCGAACCTCTGCCCTCAGGTGCGGTCACCAAGACAGTGATCAAAGGGCGCTTCGAACTGGATAAACTCCTGGGTGTTGGTGGTATGGGGGCAGTATATAAGGCCCTCGACCGCCGTAAGCTGGAAGCCAATGACAGCGAACCCTATGTTGCCATCAAGCTGCTGAACGATGACTTCCAGAAGCATCCTGATGCCTTTGTCTCCTTACAGCGCGAAGCGCGTAAGTCGCAAACACTGGCTCACCCCAATATCGTAACGGTCTACGATTTTGACCGTGATGGGGATCGTGTTTTTATGACAATGGAGTTCCTGGAAGGTGCTCCTCTTGACAAGCTACTGCGTGATCATACGGATGTAGGCCTTGAGCCTGAAAAAGCACGGTCGGTGTTTTCAGATATCTGTCAGGCGCTGATCTATGCACACTCGCATAAAATTGTCCATTCAGACTTTAAGCCAGGCAATATCTTCGTCACCAAAAATAAAGGGGCGAAGGTTTTCGATTTTGGCATCGCCCGGGCTGTATCGGAAGGGGGGATTGCCAACAAGACTGGCGAGACTACGGTATTTGATGCCGGTAGCCTTGGTGCCCTGACTCCCGCCTACGCGAGTTATGAAATGTTAAAAGGGGGTGAGCCTGCGCCCTCTGATGATGTCTATGCCTTGGGTTGTGTGGCCTATGAACTGTTTTGTGGCCGCCATCCCTATGACAAGACTCCTGCAGACAAGGCTTTTGAGCAGAAGTTGCGACTCAAGCGAATCAAGGGGCTTAACCGTCGTGAATGGCGTGCTCTTGAGTCTGCTCTAGAGCTGAAACGGGAAAATCGCACTGATACAGTCGAGAAATTTGTACAGGCCTTTTTTGTCAGCAACACCTGGAAATGGATTCTGGGAAGTGCCTTTGCCATGATGCTTGTTGGCGCTGGGGTTGGTTACAACTATTTGGAACAGCAGAATACGGCTGAACAAGAGAGGGTAAAAGTTGAGCTAGAGCTTAAATTGCAGAAGGAGCTGTTGGAACGGCGTATCAGCGATAAGAAAGAAGCGATTAGCCGACTGATCAAGTTGAGTATCTTGACACCAGCCTGGGAAAATGACCTTCGTTTGGAGCTTAGAGAGTATTCAGAGCTGAACCCAAGTGATGAAAATTTTCTGGATAATTCACGGCGTGAAATATCTGAGCTTTTCCTTGCCGCGGCAACCGGTCAGTTAAACCTGGGTAATCTGGATCAAGCGGATTTAATGTTGAGGAGTGCTGCGAACTGGTATGGAGTATCTAGCCAGGCAGTGGCTATCAAGTCTCAGCTCACCACAGATAGGGAAAACCTGCAAGCCCGACTAGAAACTGAGCGGCTGGAAGCTGAACGGGAAGCCGAGCGTCTTCGCCGACAGGAAGAGCGAGCCGAGCAGCGTCGCCTAACGGCAATCAAGCAGAAACAGATAGATACAATTCTTAATGAGATGGAAGCGACTCTTACTTGTGGCTTCGATATGAATGTGGCCGCTGTTGGAGCCCAACTTTCAAAACTAGCAAAAGTAGATGGTATCAAGGCTCAGCAGATACGTCCGGTTATCGGCCAAGAGCTGAGTAATTGTGCTTCCAGATTAGGCGCCAAGGACCCGATTCAGACAGAGGCCTTAGTAGGTGAGTTCAGGGCTCTTCTCCCCGGCTATCAGCCTCTTAAAGAGTTTAAGTTGGATTTTTGTGGGCATCTGGTACCAGGCAGTGGTGGCAGGGGGGGCGGTTTAGCTGCCGTGATCGCCTTGCAGATGGCGCCAAGGGGCCAGCAATGGTTGTTATTAAAGGGGTAAGTGGCAGACCCCTGGCTATCGGTAAATATGAGGTCAGTAACCGAGACCTCAAGCAGTTCTGCGGTATTACCAAACAGTGCTCCTCAGCGGAGTTCGGTGCAGAAGATTTTCCCGCAAATAACCTGACACTAGCGAACGCTGAGGCTTACCTAAGTTGGTTAAGTGATGAAACAGGTTATGTCTATCGTTTACCTACAGAGCAAGAGTGGTTTGCTGCAGCCAGTGCCAATGGTCAGGAGGAAGTGGCTGATAGAAACTGCCATCTTAAATATGGTGGGATTGAAAAAGGAGCAGAGTTCGTTCCAGCACAGTCCGGCTCCCCTAATAGATTTGGTCTGGTGAATTCAGTTGGCAATATCCAGGAGTGGGCACGAGGCACTGATAATGAGTTGTTGGCGCTAGGTGGTAACCGTCTGGACCCTATGAGCCGTTGTCTTGCTACGACTAAACGACTTCATAATGGTCAAGCTGATGAGTTTACAGGGTTTCGCATCGTCAGGGATGTAAATTGAACAATTAAAAACCGGCCCTTCCCAATAAGAAGTTCAGGGTCGGAATAACAAACAGAATTATCTTGGGGGAGTTATGTTCGGGCTTGAAAAAAGCAGGTTGGCGCTATTTATTGGTGCCAGCTTCCTATTGATGCAACTGCCAGTTTGTGCCCAGGAAGAGGATTCCAGCTTCCGCAGCCGTGTAAGGCAGGCATTTGACCAAAATACACCCACTATTAATGAGGTGGATGTAACTAAAGATTATCTTCAACGGACTTTCGAAGCGGAAGATCCTAACCTCAATACTGAAATACCAGAAATTTCCCAGCGTAATCAGGGACCGCGTATTACTGTTAAGGAATTTCAATTCCATCGGCTGGAAGAATATCCAGAATTTGGTATTGAGCGCGAAAAAATTGAACAGATGGCCGAAGAACTTCGCGTGAAGTTTATGAAAGAGGACAAAATCCTCGCCAGCGGTTATACCGTAGAAAACCTGGAAGAGCTGGCAGTTTTACTAGGTAATATGAATGCCCAGTTTAATCCAAATGGTCTGGGTCCGGCAGAATTAAAAAAGCTTGTCAGCGTTATAGAGAAGCAGAATAAAGAGCGTGGTTTGAGTTATGGGGATCTGGAAGATATAGCAGCGGAACTCACTAACTTTTATCGTCGCCAGGGACTCTTCCTGGCTCAAGTGCAAATACCGGCTCAAGATGTTGAAAATGGAATGGTCACTCTTACCGTACAAGAGGGGCTTCTAGGGCAGGTTGTTGCAGAAGATAATGAAGATTACTCAGACGAAAAACTGGCAGAACCCTTCGATGAACAGCGTGGCCACCTAGTAAATCATGAGAATATCGAGGAAGGGTTATATTTACTTAATGATCTGCCAGGATTAAATGTTACCGGGTATTTTAGTGCGGGTGATAACCCTGGTGAAACCAAGCTTAATTTAAAGGTTCGAGAGACGGATTCCTGGCGTGCATCGTTCAGAGCTGATAATCACGGCTCTCTGTATACCGGTAGTGAAAGGGTTTATGCGACTGTTGACTGGTTGAACCCCCTTGGATTTGGTGATGCTTTAACTTTAGGGTACTTAAAGTCAAACCCAGGGTCTGACAGTTACTATGGGTCTGATCTTGGTCAATTTAGATATAGTTTTCCCCTATTTGGTCCCCGTACCCGACTGGAAATATCAGCTGACCATAATGAGTTCGAGCTTGCTAATGATGAAGATGACAATGATGTGATTAATTTGCTGGAAATTACCGGCGTAAATACAAGTTACGCGCTTTCTTTGGATCATAAGTTTCGACGTTCCAGGGGTTTTAATCTAACAGGCTCCTTCGGCCTAACAGAAAAAAAATCTGACCTAGAAGGTATTATCGAGTTTACCAGTGACCACGTTTATGGCGGGGAAGTTGGTATTTATATGGATAGTCTTTCTAATGGCTTCCTTTCAATGCTGAATATATTAAGTGCTACCGTACAGTACGGTGAGCATCAAAATACGGTTGAAGAGGGTAGGGGGGACGACTTCAATAAGTTGGCAATTAACACCAGTTCCCTGATCTTCCTGCCCATGCCTTTTACCGATGACCACTCAAGGCTGATAGTAAAAGGAAGAGCCCAATACAGTGAAAGCAACCTGCCTGGGTTTGAGCAATTGTCACTGGGTGGAGCCAATGGTGTGCGTGCTTTCTCTGCAAGAGATTTTTCTGCAGATATGGGCGCAGTTGTTTCCGCAGAGTGGTATGTCAACTTCCCTGAATTCATGAATCCGATCCTGTTTAATCAGCGTTTAAATGATATTTTCCAAGTAGCATTGATTGCCGATGTTGGGTATGGCTATGTGAATAACTATGAGGAAACTGTGGAGGATGACTGGGCTCGATTCTCTGGGGGCGGGATGCTTTTTAAGATGAATTGGAGTGACAGATTCTCAAGTAAAATTTCTGTTGCTTGGCCAATTATGTCGAGTTCTTCGATAACAAATATTGCAATTGGTGAAGACGAGCCCACCGTCTACGCTGATTTCTCCGTTTTTTATAACTAAACAAATATTGTTTTCTGGAAACCTAAAAGTAGCAAGGTTCCTCTTCGCAAGGTGCTGGTATGAAAGCCAAAAACAAAAAGCTTGAGTTAAGAAAATTAGCAAGTGCCATTAAGGTATCAAGTTTTGCTTATGCAGGCCTGTTTGCAGGGCTGATCAGCCCTATGGCCCACGCCGGGCCTGAAGGCGGAACGGTAACCGGTGGTAGCGGCACCATTGATGTGAATGGCACGACGACAACGGTCGACCAGGTTACTGACCTGCTATCAATCGATTGGGATTCTTTTAATTTAACTAAAGAAGAACTGGTCCAATTCCTACAGCCAGACTCCTCCTCTATCGTGCTTAACCGGATTTTGGATCAGGATGTCACCACGATCCAAGGCGCGATAGAGGCCAATGGCCACGTTATCTTGGTAAACCCGCGAGGGGTTCTCTTTACTGAAACCGCCACCGTTAATGTCGGCGCGATAACCGCATCCGGACTCGATATGAGTCCTGAAGACTTTATGAATGGTGATTTTGCCTTTAAAGGCGAGTCGGGTTCTTCTGGGGTTGTTATTAACCGAGGTGTGATCAATGCGTCCAGCGCAGTCCTGGTTGGTAAGCAGGTTACAAACGCCTCTACCGGTTTGATCAGTGCTGAACTCGTCAGCCTGGCAGCAGCGGATGAAGCCTTATTAACTTTTGATGCCGATGGAATGATCGGCATCAAGGTCACTAAAGAGGTTATGGAAAATGATCTCGGCCTCGATAGTGCTGTTTTAAACGAAGGGGCCATCGACGGTGCCCAGGTTTTAATGGAAGCCAGCGTTTCCGGTGACCTGTTTACTGCTGCAGTGAACAATGAAGGCACAATAACCGCTCATGGTATTGATACCAGCGGAGGTAAGATCCGTCTGTTTGGTTCGGGATCCGGAGTTGTGAATAGTGGAACTCTGGATGCATCCGGCAGTGTGGGTGGTGAGGTAGTGCTGGAGGGTGACTTTGCCGAGCACAGTGGAGATATTTCAGTAGCGGCTGACTCTGGCAGCGGTGGTGAAGTTAACATTTTAGGTGATGAAGTGGTTGTCAGCGGGGATATTAATGCCCGCGGTACTACCTCCGGTGGTGAGGTCCTTATTGGCGGTGACTACCAGGGGGGCAACGAAGATATTCGAAATGCCAAAACCACCACGGTTACGGCAGAAGCCACTATCGATGCCAGTGGTATTGGCGATGCCGATGGCGGCACTGTTATTGTTTGGGCTGATGACACAACCAATTTTGGCGGCACGATTTTCGCCGAGTCCGGGGAAGATGGCGGTGATGGCGGCCTGGTAGAAACCTCCGGCAAGATTTACCTGAATCTGGATGAAGACAATATGTTTGTCTCCACCCTGAGTCACGGGGATGGAGAGACAGGCCTCTGGCTGTTGGACCCAGGTTGGATGGAGATCACCAGTAGTTGTGCTATTGATGCTAGCAATTGTGTTTCAACTGGGGCCCTTGTAGATGCTCTGGCCACTAGCGACGTTACTATCCAAGTGACGGATGCAGATTCGGGGTCATACAATGGAGATGGTTTGGAGCCAGGTGTCGGTGATGATGCGGATGCTTTTTCCTATGGTATCAGTGTCGTTGACGACATAGATTGGGGTGGTTTTACCACTCTTTTCTTACAGTCATATGCCGATGTTTCTATCGCTGATGGCGTAACAATTTCTGCCGACAATGGTGCTCTGGATATTCAGGCGGGAGGGTCATTTACCAACGCTGGAAGCATCGACGTTGTTGAATTTAACCTCGCTGTCGGGGTCGACCCTTTTAGCGGAACGATATCTGATACCACTAATACACTGGGCGATATTAAGGCTAATACAGCTACTGTCACTGGTGGAAGTGGCACTGATATTTTTATATTGTCAGATAATGATGATGCAATAACAATCGACGACGATAATGAGTTTACACTCGTCACCACTCCTTCTGGTGCTAATAATTCTAGTGCCACTATTTCCTTCACGGGTATTGAAGAAGTCGATTTAGGTGAAGGTGACAATAGCATTGCGGCCATTAGCAATACGACTGCGAGCCTTAGTGGAGTTGATAACGAAGCCAAAATCAGTGCTATTGATTTCAGTAATATCAGTAGCGTGACAGGCGGCAGTCTGGAAGGCTCTGATAGCGCAGATACTTTGGTGGTGACAAGTGGCACCAGCGTGACCGCTAACGGCATTAGCTTCAGCAGTTTATCCAGCACTACGATTGATACAAAAGACGGTGAGGATACTGTCACCGGTGCTGATGATAAAGATTGGACCTTAACCGGTAACAATTACCAAGCCACGAACAATGGCATCACCTTCAGCAATGTAGAATTCCTGACTGCAGTTAATGCAGATCTGATCGGCACGGGTGGTAACGATGCCTTTGTGCTGCAATCTGACACAGACGTTGCCATCTACAACATGACCATCTCCGGCATGTCTTCTGTTGAAGGTAATGGCGGTACGGATAGCCTGGATGCCAGCGCTTACAGCGCAGGTCTGGCTCTGACGGGTGCTGACAACCAGGTAACAGCCGAATCCGGCAACCTGACCTTCAACGCTATCGCCAGCGCGGTGACTGCGGTTCTAACCGGTACCAGCAGCGCGGACAGTTTTACCGTCGATGGCGATAACGCAGTTACCAGTTATGACATTGCCTTCACTGGTGTGAATACAGTGGATGCAGGTTCTGGCGGCGGCAGTGTTGCTGCACAGAGTATTGTGTCCCTGACCGGCACGGATAAAGAAGCTACCACCAACTTAATCGCCTTCAGCAATATCGACAGCGTATCGGGTGGCAGCCTGGAAGGGTCTGATAATGCAGATACCTTTGAGGTGAATAGTGGCACCTCCGTGACCGCCAACGGCATTAGCTTTAGCAGTTTATCCAGCACCACGATCGATACAAAAGACGGTGAGGATACTGTCACCGGTGCCGATGGCGAAGACTGGACCTTAACCGGTAACAATTACCAAGCCACGAACAATGGCATTACCTTCAGCAATGTAGAATTCCTGACCGCAGTGAATGCTGATCTGATCGGCACGACCGGCGCCGATGCCTTTGTGCTGCAGTCTGACGCAGACGTTGCCATCTACAACATGACCATCTCCGGTATGTCTTCTGTTGAAGGCAATGGCGGTACGGATAGCCTGGATGCCAGCGCTTACAGCGTAGGTCTGGCTCTGACAGGAACCGACAATCAGGCTAGCGCCGAATCCGGCAATCTGACCTTCAACGCTATCGCCAGTGCGGTGACTGCGGTTCTAACCGGTACCAGCGGAGCAGATAGCTTTACGGTAAGTGGCGATAATGCGGCCTCAGCATATGGTGTTGCTTTCACAGGCCTGAATACGATTGATGCGGCCGGCGGCACCGACAGTGTTACCGGTGCCAGCGGCGCAGATTGGGCCCTGACCGGGACTAACAAAGAAGCGACCAGTAGCAATATTACTTTTAGCGCTATTGAGACGATCACCGTAGTCAATGGCGACCTGGTAGGTACAGCGGGTGAAGATGACTTCGTACTGCAAGCCGATGCAGATGTTGCAGTCTATGAGATGACCGTTTCCGGCATGTCTGCAGTCGATGGCAATGGCGGCACGGATAGCCTGGATGCCAGCGCCTACAGCGCAGGCCTGGCTCTGACAGGAACCGATAATCAGGTAACTGCCGAGTCCGGCACTTTGACGTTCGACGGAATTGTGAGCGCGGTAACCTCCGCTCTGACAGGTACCAGCGGCGCGGATAGTTTTGTCGTGAATGGCGACAACACCGTGACCAGCTATGACATCGCCTTTACCAATGTGAGCACTGTCGACGGTGACGGCGATAGTGACAGCGTTACCGGTGCCAATGGCGAAGACTGGACCCTGACCGGCACGAATTACCAAGCCACCGGCAGCGGCATGATCTTTAGCAATGTCGAAGCTCTGACCGCCACCAATGCAGACTTGATTGGCACAACGGGTAACGATGCCTTTGTGCTGCAATCTGACGCAGACGTTGCCATCTACAATATGACCATCTCCGGCATGTCTGCGGTGGAAGGCAATGGCGGTACGGATAGCCTGGACGCCAGCACCTACAGTGATGGCCTGGCTCTGACGGGAACCGATAATCAGGTAACAGCCGAATCCGGCAGCCTGACCTTTAACGCTATTGCCAGCGCAATAACCGCCACCCTAACTGGTACCAGCAGCGCGGACAGTTTTACCGTTGATGGCGATAACGAAGTTACCAGTTATGAGATTGCCTTCACTGGTGTGAATACAGTGGATGCAGGTTCTGGCGGTGGCAATGTTGTTGCACAGAGTATTGTGTCCCTGACCGGCACGGATAAAGAAGCTACCACCAACTTAATCGCCTTCAGCAATATCGACAGCGTATCGGGTGGCAGCCTGGAAGGGTCTGATAATGCAGATACCTTTGAGGTGAATAGTGGCACAGCCGTGACCGCTAACGGCATTAGCTTTAGCAGTTTATCCAGCACTACGATTGATACAAAAGACGGTGAGGATACTGTCACCGGTGCCGATGGCGAAGACTGGACCTTAACCGGCAATAGTTACGAAGCCACTAACAATGGCATCACCTTTAGCAATGTAGAAACGTTGGCTGCCACTAATGCCGATCTGGTTGGTACGACGGGTGCCGATACCTTCGTTCTGCAGTCTGATGCAGATGTTGAAATCTACGGCATGACAATCTCCGGAATGTCAGCGGTGGAAGGTAATGGCGGCACGGATAGCCTGGATGCCAGCGCATACAGCGATGGCCTGGCCTTAACGGGTACCGACAATCAGGTGACAGCCGAATCCGGCAGCCTGACCTTCAACGCTATTGCCAGCGCAGTAACCGCCACCCTAACTGGTACCATCGGTGCGGATAGCTTTGCCGTCGATGGCGATAACGCAGTTACCAGTTATGACATTGCTTTCACCGGTGTTAGTACGGTCGATGCGGGTAACGGCGTCGATAGTGTAACGGCTCTAAGTGTTGTCACTCTCACCGGCACAGATAATCAAGCCTCAACGAACTCGATTCTATTCAGCAAAATTGATAGCGTGAGTGAGGGCAGCCTTCAAGCCTCCTCCGGTAATGATTCGTTTGAAGTCACTGGTGCCAATGCACTGACAGCGAATGAAATCGCATTTAGCAGTATCAGCAGTGTGGATGCGTTGGGTGGTGATGACAGCGTTACTGGTGCTGATGGCGAAGACTGGACCTTAACCGGTAACAATTACCAAGCCACGAACAATGGCATTACCTTCAGCAATGTAGAATTCCTGACCGCAGTTAATGCAGATCTGATCGGCACGACCGGCGCCGATGCCTTTGTGCTGCAGTCTGACGCAGACGTTGCCATCTACAACATGACCATCTCCGGTATGTCTGCGGTGGAAGGCAATGGCGGTACGGATAGCCTGGATGCCAGCGCTTACAGCGCAGGTCTGGCTCTGACGGGTGCTGACAACCAGGTAACAGCCGAATCCGGCAACCTGACCTTCAACGCTATCGCCAGCGCGGTGACTGCGGTTCTAACCGGTACCAGCAGTGCGGATAGTTTTACTGTCGATGGCGATAACGCAGTTACCAGTTATGACATTGCCTTTACCGGCGTGAATACAGTGGATGCAGGTTCTGGCGGCGGCAGTGTTGCTGCACAGAGTATTGTGTCCCTGACCGGCACGGATAAAGAAGCTACCACCAACTTAATCGCCTTCAGCAATATCGACAGCGTATCGGGTGGCAGCCTGGAAGGGTCTGATAATGCAGATACCTTTGCGGTGATTAGTGGCACCGCCGTGACCGCCAACGGCATTAGCTTTAGCAGTTTATCCAGTACTACGATTGATACAAAAGACGGTGAGGATACTGTCACCGGTGCCGATGGCGAAGACTGGACCTTAACCGGTAACAATTACCAAGCCACGAATAATGGCATTACCTTCAGCAATGTAGAAACCCTGACTGCAGTTAATGCAGATCTGATCGGCACGGGTGGTAACGATGCCTTTGTGCTGCAGTCTGACGCAGACGTTGCCATCTACAACATGACCATCTCCGGTATGTCTGCAGTGGAAGGCAATGGCGGTACGGATAGCCTGGATGCCAGTGTCTACAGCGCAGGCCTGGCCCTGACCGGAACCGATAATCAGGTAACGGCTGAATCCGGCAGCCTAACCTTTAATGATATCGCCAGCGCGGTGACTGCTGCTCTAACCGGCACCAGCGGTGCAGATAATTTTACGGTAAGTGGCGATAACGCGGCCTCAGCATATGGTGTTGCTTTCACAGGCCTGAATACGATTGATGCGGCTGGCGGCACCGACAGCGTTACCGGTGCTAGCGGCGCAGATTGGGCCCTGACCGGGACTAACAAAGAAGCGACCAGTAGCAGCATTACTTTTAGTGCGGTCGAGACGATCACCCTAGTCAATGGCGACTTGGTCGGTACAGCGGGTGAAGATGACTTCGTACTGCAAGCCGATGCAGATGTTGCAGTCTATGACATGACTGTTTCCGGCATGTCTGCAGTCGATGGCAATGGCGGCACGGATAGCCTGGATGCCAGCGCCTACAGCGCAGGCCTGGCTCTGACAGGAACCGATAATCAGGTAACTGCCGAGTCCGGCACTTTGACGTTCGACGGAATTGTGAGCGCGGTAACCTCTGCGCTGACAGGTACCAGCGGAGCGGATAGTTTTGTCGTGAATGGCGACAACGCCGTGACCAGCTATGACATCGCCTTTACCAATGTGAGCACCGTCGACGGTGACGGCGATACTGACAGCGTTACCGGTGCCAATGGCGAAGACTGGACCCTGACCGGCACGAATTACCAAGCCACCGGCAGCGACATGACCTTTAGCAATGTCGAAGCTCTGACCGCTACCAATGCAGATTTGATTGGCACAACGGGTAACGATGCCTTTGTGCTGCAATCTGACGCAGACGTTGCCATCTACAACATGACCATTTCCGGCATGTCTTCTGTTGAAGGCAATGGCGGTACCGATAGCCTGGATGCCAGCGCCTACAGCGCAGGCCTGGCTCTGACAGGAACCGATAATCAGGTAACTGCCGAATCCGGCAGCCTGACCTTCAACTCTATTGCCAGCGCAGTAACCGCCACCCTAACGGGTACCAGCAGCGCGGATAGTTTTACCGTCGATGGCGATAACGCAGTTACCAGTTATGAGATTGCCTTCACTGGTGTGAATACAGTAGATGCAGGTTCTGGCGGCGGCAGTGTTGCTGCACAGAGTGTTGTGACCCTGACCGGTACGGATAACGAAGCTACCACCAACTTAATCGCCTTCAGCAATATCGACAGCGTATCGGGCGGCAGCCTGGAAGGGTCTGATAATGCAGATACCTTTGTGGTGACCGGCAGTACCAGTGTTACGGCTAACGACATCCGTTTCAGTGGCTTCTCCGGTGCTATTGATGCGAAAGATGGTACAGACAGCGTTACTGGTGCCAGTGGCGAAGACTGGACTTTAACCGGCAATAATTACGAAGCCACGAACAATGGCATCACCTTTAGCAATGTAGAAACGCTGGCTGCCATCAGTGCCGATCTGGTTGGTACGACGGGTGCCGATATCTTCGTTCTTCAGTCTGATGCAGATGTTGAAATCTACGGCATGACCATCTCCGGTATGTCTGCGGTGGAAGGTAATGGCGGCACGGATAGCCTGGATGCCAGCGCTTACAGCGATGGCCTGGCTCTGACGGGAACCGACAATCAAGTTAGCGCCGAGTCCGGCAACCTGACCTTCAATGATATTGCCAGCGCGGTGACTGCGGTTCTAACCGGTACCAGCAGCGCGGATAGTTTTACCGTCGATGGCGATAACGCAGTTACCAGTTATGACATTGCCTTCACTGGTGTGAATACAGTGGATGCAGGTTCTGGCGGCGGCAGTGTTGCTGCACAGAGTATTGTGTCCCTGACCGGCACGGATAAAGAAGCTACCACCAACTTAATCGCCTTCAGCAATATCGACAGCGTATCGGGTGGCAGCCTGGAAGGGTCTGATAATGCAGATACCTTTGAGGTGAATAGTGGCACCGCCGTGACCGCCAACGGCATTAGCTTTAGCAGTTTATCCAGCACCACGATTGATACAAAAGACGGTGAGGATACTGTCACCGGTGCCGATGGCGAAGACTGGACTTTAACCGGCAATAGTTACGAAGCCACGAACAGTGGCATTACCTTTAGCAATGTAGAAACCCTGACTGCAGTTAATGCGGCTCTGATCGGCACGGGTGGTAACGATGCCTTTGTGCTGCAATCTGACGCAGACGTTGCCATCTACAACATGACCATCTCCGGCATGTCTTCTGTTGAAGGCAATGGCGGTACGGATAGCCTGGACGCCAGCACCTACAGTGATGGCCTGGCTCTGACGGGAACCGATAATCAGGTTAGCGCCGAATCCGGCAACCTGACCTTCAATGATATTGCCAGCGCAATAACCGCCACCCTAACGGGTACCAGCAGCACGGACAGTTTTACCGTCGATGGCGATAACGCAGTTACCAGTTATGACATTGCCTTCACCGGTGTTAGTACGGTCGATGCGGGTAACGGCATCGATAGTGTTGCGGCACTGGGTGTTGTCACTCTCACCGGCACAGATAATCAACTCTCTACAAACTCAATTCTGTTTAGCAATATTGACAGCGTGAGTGGAGGAAGCCTGGAAGCTTCTTCCGGTAATGATTCGTTTGAAGTTACTGGTGCCAATGCACTGACAGCGAATGCAATCGCATTTAGCAGTATCAGCAGTGTGGATGCGCTGGGTGGTGATGACAGTGTTACCGGTGCCGATGGCGAAGACTGGACCTTAACCGGTAACAATTACCAAGCCACGAACAATGGCATTACCTTCAGCAATGTAGAATTCCTGACCGCAGTTAATGCAGATCTGATCGGCACGACCGGCGCCGATGCCTTTGTGCTGCAGTCTGACGCAGACGTTGCCATCTACAACATGACCATCTCCGGCATGTCTTCTGTTGAAGGCAATGGCGGTACGGATAGCCTGGATGCCAGCGCTTACAGCGCAGGCCTAGCTCTGACGGGAACCGATAATCAGGTTAGCGCCGAATCCGGCAGCCTGACCTTCAACGCTATCGCCAGTGCGGTGACTGCGGTTCTAACCGGTACCAGCGGAGCAGATAGCTTTACGGTAAGTGGCGATAATGCGGCCTCAGCATATGGTGTTGCTTTCACAGGCCTGAATACGATTGATGCGGCCGGCGGCACCGACAGTGTTACCGGTGCCAGCGGCGCAGATTGGGCCCTGACCGGGACTAACAAAGAAGCGACCAGTAGCAATATTACTTTTAGCGCTATTGAGACGATCACCGTAGTCAATGGCGACCTAGTAGGTACAGCGGGTGAAGATGACTTCGTACTGCAAGCCGATGCAGATGTTGCAGTCTATGAGATGACCGTTTCCGGCATGTCTGCAGTCGATGGCAATGGCGGCACGGATAGCCTGGATGCCAGCGCCTACAGCGCAGGCCTGGCTCTGACAGGAACCGATAATCAGGTAACTGCCGAGTCCGGCACTTTGACGTTCGACGGAATTGTGAGCGCGGTAACCTCTGCGCTGACAGGTACCAGCGGAGCGGATAGTTTTGTCGTGAATGGCGACAACGCCGTGACCAGCTATGACATCGCCTTTACCAATGTGAGCACCGTCGACGGTGACGGCGATACTGACAGCGTTACCGGTGCCAATGGCGAAGACTGGACCCTGACCGGCACGAATTACCAAGCCACCGGCAGCGACATGACCTTTAGCAATGTCGAAGCTCTGACCGCTACCAATGCAGATTTGATTGGCACAACGGGTAATGATGCCTTTGTGCTGCAATCTGACGCAGACGTTGCCATCTACAACATGACCATTTCCGGCATGTCTTCTGTTGAAGGTAATGGCGGTACCGATAGCCTGGATGCCAGCGCTTACAGCGCAGGCCTGGCTCTGACGGGAACCGATAATCAGGTTAGCGCCGAGTCCGGCAACCTGACCTTCAATGATATTGCCAGCGCGGTGACTGCGGTTCTAACCGGTACCAGCAGCGCGGATAGTTTTACCGTCGATGGCGATAACGCAGTTACCAGTTATGACATTGCCTTCACCGGTGTTAGTACGGTCGATGCGGGTAACGGCATCGATAGTGTTGCGGCACTGGGTGTTGTCACTCTCACCGGCACAGATAATCAAGTCTCTACAAACTCGATTCTATTCAGCAATATTGACAGCGTGAGTGGAGGAAGCCTGGAAGCTTCTTCCGGTAATGATTCGTTTGAAGTTACTGGTGCCAATGCACTGACAGCGAATGCAATCGCATTTAGCAGTATCAGCAGTGTGGATGCGCTGGGTGGTGATGACAGTGTTACCGGTGCCGATGGCGAAGACTGGACCTTAACTGGTAACAATTACCAAGCCACGAACAATGGCATTACCTTCAGCAATGTAGAATTCCTGACCGCAGTTAATGCAGATCTGATCGGCACGACCGGCGCCGATGCCTTTGTGCTGCAGTCTGACGCAGACGTTGCCATCTACAACATGACCATCTCCGGCATGTCTTCTGTTGAAGGCAATGGCGGTACGGATAGCCTGGATGCCAGCGCTTACAGCGCAGGCCTGGCTCTGACGGGAACCGATAATCAGGTTAGCGCCGAATCCGGCAATCTGACCTTCAACGCTATCGCCAGTGCGGTGACTGCGGTTCTAACCGGTACCAGCGGAGCAGATAGCTTTACGGTAAGTGGCGATAATGCGGCCTCAGCATATGGTGTTGCTTTCACAGGCCTGAATACGATTGATGCGGCCGGCGGCACCGACAGTGTTACCGGTGCCAGCGGCGCAGATTGGGCCCTGACCGGGACTAACAAAGAAGCGACCAGTAGCAATATTACTTTTAGCGCTATTGAGACGATCACCGTAGTCAATGGCGACCTGGTAGGTACAGCGGGTGAAGATGACTTCGTACTGCAAGCCGATGCAGATGTTGCAGTCTATGAGATGACCGTTTCCGGCATGTCTGCAGTCGATGGCAATGGCGGCACGGATAGCCTGGATGCCAGCGCCTACAGCGCAGGCCTGGCTCTGACAGGAACCGATAATCAGGTAACTGCCGAGTCCGGCACTTTGACGTTCGACGGAATTGTGAGCGCGGTAACCTCTGCGCTGACAGGTACCAGCGGAGCGGATAGTTTTGTCGTGAATGGCGACAACGCCGTGACCAGCTATGACATCGCCTTTACCAATGTGAGCACCGTCGACGGTGACGGCGATACTGACAGCGTTACCGGTGCCAATGGCGAAGACTGGACCCTGACCGGCACGAATTACCAAGCCACCGGCAGCGACATGACCTTTAGCAATGTCGAAGCTCTGACCGCTACCAATGCAGATTTGATTGGCACAACGGGTAATGATGCCTTTGTGCTGCAATCTGACGCAGACGTTGCCATCTACAACATGACCATTTCCGGCATGTCTTCTGTTGAAGGTAATGGCGGTACCGATAGCCTGGACGCCAGCGCCTACAGTGATGGCCTGGCTCTGACAGGAACCGACAATCAAGTTAGCGCCGAATCCGGCAACCTGACCTTCAACGCTATTGCCAGCGCAATAACCGCCACCCTAACGGGTACCAGCAGCGCGGACAGTTTTACCGTTGATGGCGATAACGCAGTTACCAGTTATGAGATTGCCTTCACTGGTGTGAATACAGTGGATGCAGAAAATAGCACTGATAGTGTAACTGGTGCAGATGGCGCCAACTGGACCCTGACCGGTACAGGTAATGAGGCAATTAGCAGCGGTATTACTTTCAGCAATATAGATATTATTGCCGCGACCAATGCAGACCTTTTGGGTAGCACTGGTGCAGATGCATTTGTTTTGCAGTCTGATGCCGATATTGAAGTTTACGGTTTGACGATATCTGGCATATCAGAAGTAGATGGCAATGGCGGTACTGACAGCCTGGATGCCAGCGCTTACAGCGATGGCCTGGCCCTGACAGGAACCGACAACCAGATAACGGCCGAATCCGGAAGCCTGATTTTTAATGATATTGCCAGCGCAGTAACTTCCACCCTAACTGGTACCAGCGGCGCGGATAGCTTTACCGTTAATGGTGATAACCAAGTTACCAGTTATGAGATTGCCTTCACCGGCGTTAATACAGTCGATGCGGGTAACGGCACCGACAGCGTAGCGGCTCTTAGTGTTGTCACCCTCACCGGCATAGATAACCAAGCTTCAACGAACTCGATTCTGTTTAACAATATTGACACCGTGAGTGGGGGCAGCCTTCAAGCCTCCTCCGGTAATGACTCGTTTGAAGTCACTGGTGCCAATGCACTGGCAGCGAATGAAATTGAATTTAGCAGTATCAGCAGCGTGGATGCGCGGGGTGGTGATGACAGCGTTACTGGTGCTGATGGTGAAGATTGGACCTTAACCGGCAACAATTACCAAGCCACGAACAATGGCATCACTTTTAGCAGTGTGGAAATCCTGACCGCAGTGAATGCAGATCTGATCGGCACGAGTGGTAACGATGCCTTTGTGCTGCAGTCTGACGCAGACGTTGCCATCTATAACATGACCATCTCCGGCATGTCTTCTGTTGAAGGTAATGGCGGTACGGATAGCCTGGATGCCAGCGCTTACAGCGCAGGTCTGGCCCTGACAGGAACCGACAACCAGGTAACAGCCGAATCCGGCAGCCTGGCCTTCAACGCTATCGCCAGTGCGGTGACTGCTGTTCTAACCGGTACCAGCAGTGCGGATAGCTTTACCGTCGATGGGGATAACGCCGTCACCAGTTACGATATTGCCTTTACAAGCGTTAGTACTATCGATGCAGGGGATAATACAGACAGTGTTGTTGGTGCTGATGGAGAAGACTGGGCTCTGACCGGCACGAATTATGAAGCAACAGGCAGCGATATTGTCTTCAGTGGCGTAGAAGTTCTCACCGCTACCAATGCAGATCTGGTCGGAACGAGTGATGCCGACGCCTTTGTTCTGCAGTCTAATGCAGACGTTGAAGCCTATGGCATGACGGTTTCTGGCATGTCCGCAGTCGATGGCAATGGTGGAGATGACAGCCTGGATGCCAGCGCCTACAGCGATGGCCTGGCTCTGACAGGTACAAATAATCAAGTTACAGCAGAATCTGGCAACCTGATCTTTCATGGCATCGTTAGCGCTGTCACCTCAGCATTAACTGGTAGCAGCAGCACCGATAGCTTCGTAGTGGATGGAGGTAATGCAGTTTCCAGCTACAGCATTGCCTTTACCGGTGTTAGCACAGTCGACGCAGCTAATGGCACAGATAGCATTACCGGTGCAAGCGGTTCTGACTGGACTCTAACCGGTAATAACAAAGAAGTAATTGGCAGCGGAATCACCTTTAGCGATGCAGAAACTCTTGTCACGGTAAGTGCGAACCTGGTGGGTACTACCGGTGAAGATGTTTTTGTTTTGCAGTCTGATGCGGATGTTGAAGTTTATGGCATGACGGTTTCCGGCATGTCTGCTGTGGAGGGCAATGGTGGTGATGACAGCCTGGATGCCAGTGCTTATAGCGATGGATTAACCCTAACGGGTACCAGCAAACAGGTTACCGCAGAGTCTGGCACTCTTACCTTCGACGGTATTGTCAGCGCCGTTACTGCAACACTTACTGCCACTAGCGGCTCAGATAGCTTTACGGTAGACAGTGCTAATGCCGCCACTGTTTATGACATCGCCTTTACGGGCCTGAGCACCATCGATGCGGGAGAGGGGGCAGACAGTGTCACTGGTGCAAGTGGTGCTGATTGGACTTTAACCGGCAATGATTATGAGGCCACTAACAGCAGTATTACTTTCAGCAGAGTAGAAACTATTACTGCTGTAAATGCCGACCTCATGGGCACGGCCAACGCTGATGCCTTTGTGTTGCAGTCCGCTGGCGATATCGAAGTTTACGGTATGACCGTCTCCGGTATGTCTGCCGTGGATGCGCGAGGGGGTGATGACAGCTTGGATGCCAGTGCCTATAGCGACGGCCTGACATTGACAGGCAGCGACGGCCAGGTAACCGCCGGCTCTCTGGCCTTCAGCAGTATTGCGAGTGCTGTAACATCATCGCTAACCGGTACCAGTGGTGCAGATAGCTTTACTGTGGATGGCAATAATGCTGTCTCTAGCTACGATATTGCCTTTACCGGTGTAAGCACCTTGGATGCAGATGGCGGCACAGACAGTGTGAGCGGCGCAGGCGGTGCTGACTGGACTTTGAGCGGTACCAACAATCAGGCTGCGAGCAGTGGGATCACCTTTAGCAATGTCGATAGCCTGACTATTGTGAATGCGGACCTGGTCGGTACGACAAGTGCCGATGCCTTCGTGTTGCAGTCCGGTGGTGATATTGAAGTTTACGATATGACTATCTCTGGCATGTCCGCAGTTGACGGTAATGGCGGCGGGGATAATTTAGACGCCAGCTCCTACAGTGATGGATTGACTCTCACTGGCGCCTCTAATCAAGTAGCGGCAGGCTCCCTGACTTTTGATGGCATTGTAAGCGCGGTAGCTTCGATACTAACCGGTACTAGCGGTGCAGATAGTATTACTGTGGATGGTAACAATGCCGTCACCAGTTATGACATTGCCTTTACCGGAGTAAGCACCATTGATGCTGGTACTGGTACCGACAGTGTTACCGGTGCTGATGGTGAAGATTGGACTCTAACGGGCTCGGATAACCAGGCCACTGGCAGCGGTATCACCTTTAGCAATGTAGATAGCCTCACCACCGTGAATGCAGATCTGATCGGCACTACAGGTGCTGATGACTTTGTTCTGCAATCGGATGCCGATGTTGAAGCTTATGGCATAACAGTTTCTGGCATGTCTTCGGTCGAGGGCAATGGCGGTAATGACAGCCTGGATGCCAGTGCTTACAGTGATGGCTTGGCCCTGACAGGAACAGATAACCAGGTTACCGCAGAATCTGGTGCCCTGATATTCAATAGTATCTTCAGTGCAGTGAGCTCAACGTTAACTGCAACCAGCGGCTCGGATAATTTCACCGTAGATAGCGATAACGCCACTACCATCTATGACATCGCCTTCACTGGCCTGAGCAGCATTGATGCAGCTGGTGGTGCAGATACTGTGACAGGAGCTGATGGTGCCGATTGGACCCTGACCGGTAATGATTATGAGGCAACGAATAGTGGAATTACTTTTGGCAGTGTAGAAACGCTTATTGCTACCAATGCCAACCTGCTGGGAAGCAGTAGTGCCGATGCCTTTGCGCTGCAATCGACTGGAGACATTGAGGTCTACAGTATGACGGTCTCAGGTATGTCGGCAGTCTATGGCCAGGGTGGTAATGATAGCCTGGATGCCAGCGCCTATAGTGATGGCCTGACGCTCACCGGCACTGACAATCAAGTAACGGCGGGTAGCCTGACTTTTGATGGCATCGTCAGCGCTGTAACTTCGGCGTTAACAGGCACTAGTGGAGCGGATAGCTTTACTGTAGACGGGGATAATGCAGCGACCAGCTACGATATCGCTTTTACCGGATTGAGCACTATTAATGCTCTAGATGGTAACGATACTGCTACCGGTGCAGATGGTGCTGATTGGAGCCTGACGGGAGCTGACAACAAGGCTGTTAACAGCAGTATCACTTTTAGCAATATCGAGAACCTTACTGCCGTAAATGCCGATTTGGTTGCTACAACTGGCGATGACGCATTTGTGCTGCAGTCTGATGCAGATGTGGAAGTTTACGGCATGACCGTATCCGCCATGTCTGCAGTCGATGGTAATGGCGGTGACGACAGCTTGGATGCCAGTGCCTACAGCGATGGGCTTTCTTTAACTGGTACTGATAACCAAGTAAACGCCGGCTCACTATCTTTCTATAGCATTTCCAGTGCGGTCACTTCTATCCTGACAAACACCCATGATTCTGCTCAGTTCGAATTGCAGGGGGATCAGGCATTAGAAACAGCAGGTATCAGTTTTACTGGCCTTGAAGAAGTGAAAACTTCGGGCAGTAATGACACCCTGGTGGCTACAGACAGTGCTGATAACTTTACCCTCAACTCCGATGGCGATATCAGCGTTGCGGGCATCGACTTCAGTGGGTTGGAGATTGTAGATGGCGCAGGTGGTAGCGACACCGTCAGCGCTGATGGAGCCACCTGGACTTCGACCAGTTCCGGCAACTCCCTAGTTGATGGCAGTGTAGAGGCCGAAGTTAATGGCCTGACCGTCTATTTTGAAAACCTCGAACTGGTAGAAGGGGCAGGAAGTTATATTGGCCAGGATATCGATGGTGAGTATGAGTTTAGTGCTCTGGATACCATGACGATTGGCGGAGTAACCTTTGCCGACCTGAATAGTGTTGCTGCGGGTTCAGGCACAGATACCGTTTATGGCGCAGATATTGATGCTGTCTGGGATATTAATGATTCTGAGCACACTGTTTCCAGTGGTGGAACATCGCTCACGATTACTGGTATCGAGTCTATAACTGCCGGCTCAGGTGCTGACAAGTTTAATTTAAATGGTGGTGAGCTCACTGGAATTGATACTGGTGCCGGTAATGATACCGTCACCTTCTCAGGCACTGTGATTGACAGTATTTTCCTTGGAGCGGGCAATGACCTACTGACGGTAGAAACGGATGTTGGTCAAGGTGTAGAGCTTGCTGGTGGAGGCGGATCTGATGATTTCCAATACAACCTGTCCGGTGCGACCTGGGAGCTTTATAGCACTGGCAATCAGGTAGGTAACTTCAGTTTTGCTGGCTTCGAATACCTGGACAATGCCTCTGACAGTATTACCGTCCTGACCGATCTGGCGTTTGATTTTGAAGATGGTGGAAGCAGATCCGAAAGCTTCAATAAAAATGGGGCCGGGCTCCAGTTCAGCGATATGCGGCTGGGCTATGATGGCGAAGGCGATGTATATGTCACGAGTAGCGGAACAGAAACCATTGGCGGCAACCTGACCGCTGATCGTGCCGAACTGGTTGTTGCTGGCGATGTGGATATCGAGACCGATGTGAGCGTCTTGGCTATTGCCACCTCGGGTGCGGATATCAATATCAGTGTGCAGGCTACAGGGGATCTCGTGATCGACGAGATTGATGCAGGGCGGGGCACTGTCTCCCTGGCCAGCTCCAGCTTTGGCACCCTAACGGCTGAAACATATGGAGATACCCATATCACAGCATCTGCTGTGACCCTGGGAACGGAAACTGAGTTGTGGACCATTATTGGTGAGGCGACTAATCCTCTCCGCATGGACGTCACCAATACATTGGATATCTATTCCGTCAGTTACTATGAGCCTGACTTTATTGGACAGATCCCGACGGTGACCAGTACTGGTGATGAGCTGCAGTCAGTTGCCGGTGCCCAGGCATCCCAGGGCCTCAAGTCAGCAGTTCAAAATGCGGTAGAGGATTTCAGCCATGTAGATCCCGCGATCTTTAGCGCTGTGAAGCCTTATAGTAGTGGTGTGGATGCGGTGAACTCCCCTGAGATGCGTCTGAAATCCGGGGAGTTATTGCCTTCCACGGTCTCTACAGACGATGAGTCTGCCCCAGGTTCAGAGTTTGATGCGGTACTGGATGCTGGCGTCAATGAGGTTTCTGATGATATAGCCAGTGCGGGGGGCTGATTAGTCTCGGTGATTCAAGTCACAGCTTAAGTGAATAAAATGCCGGTCTTTATGGACCGGTTTTTTTTGACCTTAAAGCCCCGCAGAGAAATTACGGAATTAGTCAGAGGCCTCTGAGCTAAAAATCCCTGGGCTGGTGCAGAGAAGTTCAGACAGAGTTGCTGGGAAAATTTTAATTCTCCACAACGAAAAAAGGCCAACTCTTACGAGTCAGCCTTTTTAGAATTGGTGCCCAGGAGAGGACTTGAACCTCCACGACCGTTAGGTCACTAGCACCTGAAGCTAGCGCGTCTACCAATTCCGCCACCTGGGCAAATCAACGTGTGCTCCGTTGAGGACGCGAACTATAGAGATCTGTTGCAGGGGTGTCAACGGCTATATAGCGCCTTTTTCAACATATCTTCTGGTGCTAGGGGAAATTCGCCGAAGTCGCTTATAATGCGTGCAATAGCGGCGAAATCTTGATCAATCACTCTCTGTCTCCGCCGCCTGCCTTTGACCGGATAATCTCCGGATGCTGCCTTATATTTGGCGGCTACCTCAACAACGGATGCTGTTTTGACACAAAAAAATACTTCAGAGCCCCTCGACGCTGATCCCAATGCCCAGCGAGAGGCGGAGAAATATGAAAAGCCTGTTCCCAGTCGTGAATTCCTACTGCAATTGTTAGAACAGCAGGCCGGCCCTGTGCCCTGGGAGTCGGTCGCGGATCTTTTGGAACTGCAGGATGATGACCGGCGCGAAGGGGTGCGTCGGCGCTTGATAGCCATGTCCCGCGACGGGCAGATTGCCAGCAACCGCTCCGGTGACTTCGGTGTGCTGGATAAAATGAGCCTGGTGCGCGGTCGAGTCATTGGCCATCGCGATGGTTTTGGCTTTGTTATTCCCGGAGATGGTGGTACCGACCTGTTTTTATCCCACCGACAGATGCGCAAAGTGTTTGATGGTGATGAGGTATTGGTACGCGAGACCCCTGGCGGTTTTCGCGGCAAGCGTGAAGGCGCAGTGGTTCGGGTTATCAAACAGAATACCGAACAACTGGCTGGGCGCTTTTATCGGGAGAACGGTATTTGCTTCGTGCGACCCGACAACCCCCGTATCAACCTCGATATTATGGTGGCAGCAGAGGATGCCGAGGGCACAGAGCACGGCCAGTATGTGGTGGTAAAAATTGTCACCCAGCCGGGGCGAGACCGTGTGCCACAGGGAGAAGTGATCGAGGTACTCGGTGACCATTTGGCGCCGGGCATGGAAATTGATGTCGCAATACGGAACTACGGTATACCGCACACTTGGCCGAGCGCACTGCAGGCAGAGGTGGATGCGATTGCCGATGAGGTAGCAGAGGAGGACAAAAAAGCTCGGGTGGATCTTCGTCAACTGCCCCTGGTAACCATTGATGGAGAAGATGCGCGGGACTTTGACGATGCCGTCTACTGCGAGCTGTTAGCGGATAACAGTTGGAAACTGCTGGTGGCGATTGCCGATGTCTCCCATTATGTGCGCCCCGGCTCTATTTTGGATGAGGAGGCCCACAGTCGCGGCAACTCGGTTTATTTCCCCGATTTTGTTGTGCCCATGCTGCCGGAAAAATTGTCCAATGGGCTCTGTTCTCTCAATCCGATGGTGGATCGGTTGTGCATGGTATGTGAGATGCACATTGGCGGCGCAGGTGAAATCCTCGATTATCGTTTCTTCGAAGGAGCGATGCGCAGCCATGCCCGTCTTACTTATACCCAGGTAGGGCAAATACTGGAAGAGCGTGATAACCGGGATAGCGGCTTGCGCAAGCAGTTTTCGGCACTGACCCCACACTTGGATAATTTACACGATCTATACCTGGCTTTACGCGGGGCCCGCGACCGCCGTGGGGCCATCGACTTCGAAACAACCGAGACCCGTATCCTTTTCGACAGTAATCGTAAGATTGAGCGAATAGTCCCTGTTGTGCGCAACGATGCCCACAAACTCATAGAAGAGTGCATGCTGGCGGCAAATGTCTGTGCTGCAAACCTGATGGAGCTGTCAGGTTTACCTTCACTTTATCGCGTACACGATGCGCCCAAAGAGGAAAAGCTCAGTAATCTGCGTGAGTATCTGGGCGAGCTGGGCTTGCGCTTGCCCGGTGGTGCGGAGCCCCAACCCGGGGATTTCCAGGCGCTTCTACAGCAGGTCGAGGGGCGTGCAGATGCCCACATTATCCAGGTAATGTTGCTGCGCTCCATGAATCAGGCGGTGTACCAGCCGGAGAACCGTGGTCACTTTGGGTTGGATTATCGTGCCTATGCCCACTTTACTTCGCCTATCCGCCGCTACCCTGATCTGCTGTTACATCGGGCCCTGCGTTGGTTGATTCGCAATGGCAGCGCAAATGAGCAGACGGTGGCGAAAAAGGTTCATACAGTACCCGGTGCCAAGCCCATCAATCGAGAGCAGATACTTCCTTACGATATGCCGGCGATGGTGCAGCTCGGTGAGCAGTGCTCATTGACTGAGCGTCGTGCTGATGATGCAACTCGCGATGTAGTCAGCTGGCTCAAATGTGAGTACCTGCAGGATCATGTGGGCGAGGTTTACCCAGGGGTGATCAGTGCAGTGACCGGCTTCGGCTTGTTTGTCGAGCTGGATAATCTTTACGTGGAGGGGTTGATCCATGTTACTGCGCTGCCGAAGGACTATTACCGTTTTGAGCAGGCACACCAGAGACTGATTGGCGAGCGCAGCGGTAAGAGATATCACCTTGGCGATTCGGTTACCGTTCAGGTGGCAAGGGTTGACCTGGAGGAGCGCAAGGTCGATTTTACCCTTGAGGGACTGGTGCCCCGGAGTAAGCAAAAAAATAAAGTGAGCGTAGACAAAGACCATACGACCAAGGTCAGCGCTCGCGCTATGGAAATGGCTGTGGAGCACCAGCAGGAGCGAGAGCGCCGGGGTAAGCAAAAGAAAAGTGCTGAGCGTGAGGTTGGCATAAGCCCATGGGCCAAGCATGCGGAAACCTCAGTGGAGGCGACACCATTTCGTAAACGCAAAGTCGGTTCCAAAGATGCTGTTCCTGTGGAGAAGTCCATGGAGAGCAAGTCGCCCTCCATTGATGAAAAACCGGAAAGCGGAACAGCGGATCAGCAGAAAGCCGATACTCCAATAAAGCGCCGCGGCAGTAAGCGTACACCGACGCGTAAAGGTGGTAAGCGCCCGGCAGTAGCCGCGCGTAAGGCCGCACAAAAAGCGGAAAAGTCCCAGACTCGTTCCGGTAAAGTAAAAAAGAAGAAAGTTTCTTCTAAAAGTAAAAAGAAAAAGTGATTGAGGGTTAAATTGAGCCAGGAATTGGTCTACGGCCTGCATGCGGTGCAGGCCCTTCTAAAAGGTTCTCCACAGAATGTGTCGGAGCTTCTGTTACTGCGTGGCCGCAAGGATCAGCGCCTGCAAAAAATTATCCAACAGGCTGAGAAAAATGATATCGCTCTGCGCTTTGTCGATCGCCGTACACTGGATGAAAAAGTTGAAGAGGAAGCCAACCATCAGGGTGTTGTTGCCGTCTGCGTTGGTAAAACTAAAGTCCACGATGAAAAGTTCCTGTTCGACCTGCTGAAACAATTGGATCAGCGTGGAGAAGTGCCTTTCTTATTGGTGCTGGATGGTGTGACAGACCCCCACAATTTGGGTGCCTGCCTACGCTCGGCAGAGGCCGCAGGAGTACATGCGGTGATTGCACCGAAAGATAAATCTGCCGGGCTGACACCAACAGCCCGTAAAGTGGCCTGTGGCGCTGCCGAAGTATTACCCTTTGTTACTGTGACTAACCTGGCCCGGGCGTTGCAGCAGCTGCAGCAAGCAGGGGTGTGGATATATGGCGCAGCCGGTGAGGCAACACAGGATGTATACCAAAGCCAATTAACCGGCCCCCTGGCACTGGTTATGGGTGCCGAGGGCAGCGGCTTGCGGCGCTTGACCCGGGAACATTGCGATTACCTGATCAAAATTCCTATGGCGGGAGAGGTAAGCAGCTTAAATGTTTCTGTTGCCACGGGTGTTTGCCTGTTTGAGGCTGTGCGTCAGCGTAACGCCTAAGTGGCCTGTCTGATCTGTGCGTGCCAGAGAGCATCTATCTCTGGCCGTACAGGTCGATGATTATGTCACCCTTGAAGCCGAAAAAGTTATTCCCAGGTAACCTATGACTGGCTATCGATAGGCTCCCTTTACTCTCCCTATCACTAAATTAAATGGCAAAAAGCAAAGTTCCTGCGACGTTAGTGTAAAAATAACTTCCGCTACATTTTTATCTGCATCACTAAGTTGATTTTAGCTTGAAGCCTAGCATTCTTGATATCCTTGATAGTCTATATTTCGACTTCATTAACGTAATAAGGAGACCAGTTGTGTTAACCTGTTGCCGTTAAAGCGCAATATTTTTCCCTGAATAAACAGGTCTAAAATCTCTTTAATCTATCGTCGCCAATAATTATTTAAGTTTCATTATTTTTATAAAGTAATAGTCCTTTTGTGATTCTTTAGATGAAATGGATTTAAAATTTAAATATAAGTAATTGAATGTGTTGCAATTGCTAATAACGAAATCCCCTAATGGAACTATAAATTCAACAGTGGATTCAAGGGTTGTCTGCCGATCACGAAGATAGGTGGAGCTTTTGACGGGTTTTGGATCTGGCTCCTTTTAGTTGGTACTGGTGTATCTAAATATTTTGTTCGTTTTTATTTAAATAATAAGGTTGTCTTTACTCTTTGAAGTTTCGAGTTTTAATGAGGTTTATAGTTGGCTGAAATATTTGTAATTTGAAAGACATTTGAATTGCTATATGGCACTTGGCTTTTTATCATGTTGGCTTTATTGGAGGGGGTTTATATGAATGGAGTTACAGGCCAATATCAATCTTGGTATTTGCACATTTTACGTTTCGGGTTATTCACGCTCACTATTGGCCTGCTCAGTGCCTGTGGTGGAGGAGGCAGTAGTAGTAACAACGATAGCGACACGACAGATCCTGTTCCTACTCCTATTACGCTGGAAAGTGTAGGACTGGAACAAGATAGTACGAATGAGTACCAATATCTTTTAACGGCCTATTACAGTGACGACTCTTCTGCGGATGTTACTGGGGATGCGGATTGGTCTGTGAGTGACACTAGCCTGGCAACGGTTGAGGCTGGACTGCTCACCCCACTACATAGTGGTTCACTCACTTTGACCGCCTCTTATGAAGGGATGGATGCGGAGGTTGATGTTGAGTTGGCCCCTATGCTGCAGAGCCTGCAGCTGGATAGGGATGCCTCTAATTTTGATCAATACTATCTCACTGCCCACTATGACGATGATACCTCAGTGGATGTTACCGAAGAGGCGGAGTGGTCGATCAGTGATACCAGTTTGGCAACCGTAGAGGCCGGTCTTATCACTGCGCTGGAGAGTGGCTCGGCTACTCTGACCGCTTCCTTTGATGGTGAAACCGCGGATATGGAGATTGAGCACCTTGTCTATGTGCGTGAAGTTTTTTCCTCTCTACAGGCATTTGCTGCATTAAAAAATGATGGCTCGGTTGTATCCTGGCCTGATGAGTACGGTCCATCAGATATTAGTTTTAGTGCGGTAAGTGCCAGCTTAACCAGTGGTGTGGTAGAAATTTTCCCTGCGGATAATGCTTTTGCAGCGTTAAAGTCTGATGGTTCTGTTATTACCTGGGGAGTATATGATAAGGGTGGTGATAGTAGTTTAGTGAGTGCAAGCCTGGCGGATAATGTCGTTAATATCATTCCAGGGAGCGTTGCGTTTGCAGCGTTGAAATCCGATGGTTCTATTGTCACTTGGGGGGACAGTCGCGGGGGCGGCGATAGCAGTACGGTTAGTGCTCAGTTAGCCAGTGAAGTAGAGGAGGTTTATACAACTGGCTATGATTTTGCTGCGCGAAAAACAGATGGCTCGGTTGTATCCTGGCCTGATGAGTACCGTTCATCAGATATTAGTTTTAGTGAGGTAAGCGCTAGCTTAACCAGTGATGTAGCCACAATTTTTTCAACAAGGGGTGGTGCTTTTTCCGCACTAAAGTCAGATGGCTCTGTTGTGACATGGGGACACAAGATTTCTGGCGGTGATAGTAGTGCGGTGAGCGAGGAAATTTCCAGTGATGTGGTGACTATATTTCCATCAAATAATGTTTTTGCTGCACTTAAATCAGATGGCTCTGTAGTGACTTGGGGATGGGATGAATGGGGCGGCGATAGCAGTGCAGTTAGCACGGAAATCTCCAGCGATGTTGTAGAGATCTTTGGGAGTAGTGGGGCTTTAGCGGCCTTGAAATCTGATGGTTCGGTCGTTACTTGGGGCGATGTCTATTATGGTGGTGATACTAGCGATGTGAGTGACCAGCTTACGGGCGATGTCGATACCATCTATGCGGGCTCCGCTGCTTTTGCCGCATTAAAATCAGATGGCTCTGTTGTCACTTGGGGGCATATTAGCTTCGGTGGCGATAGTAGCGAAGTCAGTTCTGAGTTGAGTGAAAATGTAGAGTCGATCGTTTCGAAAGGATTATATTTTGCTGCAATAAAGGCTGACGGGTCAGTAGTAACCTGGGGTTACGAGAACAATGACTTTGACATAAAAAGCAGTAGTGTTAGTGATCAACTGGCGAGTGATGTGTTAACGATAACCCCAAATCATAATGCCTTAGCGGCGCTAAAAAACGATAAGTCTGTAGTGACTTGGGGGGAAAGCTCACTTGGCGCAGATAGCAGTGATATAGATTTCTATTAGGTAGAAATTATATTGCTGGAAATGTAAGCTATTTACTAAATTTTGATGGTATTACCACTGGTTGACCTGGTGATATTACAAGATGGGTAAGCCATGAGCCGACAATCAAAACAGATATTGATTGTCGGTTCTCTTATTTTTTAGTCCTATTTTGACTGAAAATCATCTTTGCTTTGGTCTTTCATTTTTCAGTCTATGGGCTAGCGTCACTGTTGGTTGTGAGGTTGCTTTCCACAAAGTTTGTACTCACAGTGTCAAAAATTAAGTAATCAAATAATCCTGCCTAAAAGATTTTTTCTACTCCCAAAGATTTTTTTCAATGCTCCCTGATGAACAGTTATAAGGAAAACATAATTCCTGTGAGATCTGTGGGGAAGCCTTTCTCTCTAATAAACTAATTTGATTTATCTCCAGAAGTTCCTCAAGTAACAGGGAGTATCTTTAGGTTGTGAGAGTGTGTTTGAGTGAAAAATTAATCTGATTCTTGAGCCATAACTGCAAATAATTGCACCACTCTTAACTGAAAATAAAGTCTGTAAAATAATAGCCATTAAGTGTGGTCAAAGAAGATCCGCTTAACAGTGATCTGAATTGGGATGTGATTGGATTTAAGCAAATAAAATTATTAATTGGTACAAATATACTTAATTGGTGGTTTGTGTGGTTATTTTTAATAAGGGGGTAGGAGTTTTAGCTTTCCTGATGCCGATATCTACAGGTTGTTCTTAAATATTTAAATCGTAAGTGACGTTTGGATTGCTATATGGCACTTGGCTTTTTATCATGTTGGCTTTATTGGAGGGGGTTTATATGAATGGATTAACAGGCCAATATCAATCTTGGCATTTGCACATTTTGCACATTTTACGTTTCGGGCTATTTATGCTCACTATTGGCCTGCTCAGTGCCTGTGGTGGAGGAGGCGGCAGTAGTAACAACGATAGCGACACGCCAGATCCTGTTCCTACTCCTATTACGCTGGAAAGTGTAGGACTGGAACAAGATAGTACGAATGAGTACCAATATCTTTTAACAGCCTATTACAGTGACGACTCTTCTGCGGATGTTACTGGGGATGCGGATTGGTCTGTGAGTGACACTAGCCTGGCAACGGTTGAGGCTGGACTGCTCACCCCACTACATAGTGGTTCACTCACTTTGACCGCCTCTTATGAAGGGATGGATGCGGAGGTTGATGTTGAGTTGGCCCCTATGCTGCAGAGCCTGCAGCTGGATAGGGATACCTCTAATTTTGATCAATACTACCTCACGGCTAACTATGATGATGATACCTCAGTGGATGTTACCGAAGAGGCGGAGTGGTCGATCAGTGATACCAGTTTGGCAACGGTAGAGCTTGGCCTTATCACCGTCCTGCAGAGTGGCTCAGCGACTCTGAGCGCTTCCTTTGAAGGTGAGACTGCGGACCTGGAGATTGAGCACCTTGTCTATGTACGTGAGATTGTTTCCACAGCATTCGGTTATGCAGCTTTAAAAAATAATGGCTCGGTGGTTTCATGGCCTGATGATTTTTTTGGTGCTGGTGTTTATTTTAGTGACGTGAGTGCCAGTTTAACTGGCGATGTAGTAGAGATTTTTACTACAGAAGGTGCTTTTGCGGCATTAAAGGCCGATGGTTCTGTTATTGTTTGGGGAGGGTCTTCTTATGGTGGAGACAGTAGCTCCGTGAGTGCAGACTTGGCGAATAATGTCGTTAAGGTTTATCCAGGCGCAAAGGCATTTGCTGCATTGAAGTCTGATGGATCTGTTGTGACTTGGGGGAATAGTTCTTACGGTGGCGATAGCAGTGGCGTTAGTGCTCAGTTAGCCAGTGAAGTTGAGGAAGTTTATGGATCTAAAAGAGCCTTTACTGCGCTTAAATCTGATGGCTCTCTTGTAACGTGGGGAGATGCCAATAGCGGTGGTGATAGCAGTGCTGTAAGTGCAGAAATATCCAGTGATGTGGTAACTGTTTTTTCAATAAGCGGCGCTTTTGCAGCACTAAAGTCCGATAGTTCGGTTGTGACTTGGGGTGGTGGGGATAGTAGCGCGGTGAGTACGGAAATTTCCAGTGATGTGGAGACTGTTTTTTCAGCACGAGTTGCTTTTGCCGCACTTAAGTCAGATGAGTCTGTTGTGACTTGGGGAAGTAGCACCGAGGGGGGGATAGCAGTGCGGTTAGTGCGGAAATCTCCAGCGGTGTTTTGGAGGTCTTTGGAAATTGTGGAGCTTTTGCAGCCCTGAAATCTGATGGTTCGGTTGTTACCTGGGGTGATGCAAATTACGGTGGTGATAGTAGCGCTGTGAGTGGTCTGCTCGCGGGCGGTGTAGATACAATTATTGCAGCTTGCCGTGCTTTTGCCGCTATTAAATCTGATGGCTCTGTTGTCACTTGGGGAAATAGTGAATTTGGCGGCGATAGTAGCGAGGTCAATTCTGAGTTAACTGGCAATGTAGAAGCGATCTACTCCCTTAATGAGGGCTTTACAGCATTAACCACGAGTGGGTCTTTAATTACTTGGGGAGGGGACAGCACTGATAGCAGTAGCGTTAGTGACCAACTGGAGAGTGGTGTATTAACAGTTTTTGCACTGATAGAAGATTATACTAGTTTCTGGCCCCACCGTGGTGATGGAGCCTTTGTGGCGCTAAAAGACGATAAGTCTGTCGTAACCTGGGGCGATGAGCTTAATGGCGGTGATAGCAGTGATATCGACTTTTATTAAGTGGTAAGTAAGTAGCCAAGAACTGAGACTATTTATTTATCGCTGATAGAAATATCACTTGTTGACCTGGTGGATACTGCAGCGTAGGTAAATCTTGAGCCTACAATCAAAGTAAGTCTTGATTGTAGGCTCTTATCTTAATAAATACGGGGATTTTCCAATACTCACCTTTTGTATTAAGTGCACTCCAGCACTATTACTTTACAATTTAACGCCCAAGTAATTGTTTTATGTTTCTTTATTGGATATTCCAGTATTAGCTATTTAAGTAATAGTGGTTTTTCCTTGTTTTTTTTTATAAGAGTCACTCAAAAGGTTTGCCTGCGGAACTTTCGTAGATGGCAACAAGGCGGGCATCGATATGCCCCGGCTATATTGCCTCTCTCTACGCCTCTTTAATAAAGGCAGAGTTCAGTGTGCCGTAGTCCAACGCCTTGCTAAACAAATTAGCGTCACTTTTAACCGCTGCCAGCTGTTTTAATGATTCGCTTAAATGGCCATAGACAGATTGGAATAAAGCTGGCCCGGTACTAAAACGTTTTATACCTGCGGCAGAAAATTCCGATAGAGGGGCCATATCCGGAAGCAGCATAATATTTATTGGCAGGTCGATAACCGTTGCCAGACTCCTTGCCTCCTCCATAGCAGTGAGCCCCGGTATAAAGCCGCTGTTAGCACCGGCATTCTTATAAAACTCCAGTCTCTCTAAACACATATTTATCGCTTTATCACCGCTGCCGAGTGCATTGAGATAAACATCGGTACGCGCATTAATAAAAAGCGGGCGGCCGTTAAGTGCCTGGCGAATAGCGCTGATTTTTTCGCCGAGAGATTCGGGGGTATCGTTACCATCTTCAATATTGATACCTGCAACGCCCAGGGCGACCATTTTACAAGCCAGCTCAGCTACCTGTTCGGGGTTTTGGGAATACCCATCTTCAATATCCACGCTCAGAGGTAAAGAGGTCACCCGGGCAATCCGTGCGATAGCGTTTAGGTGTTCCTCAACCGGCAGGGCACCGCCATCGGCATAACCCAGCGACCAGGCGACGGCGGCACTGCTGGTACCTACCGCTTGGGCGCCTGTGTTTTGGCAGATTAAAGCGCTGGCAGCATCCCAGGCATTTGGCAGGATCAATGGGGAGTCAGTTTGGTGCAACTTGGTGAAGGTATTGAATGGGCTGTTGTTCATCGGGATAACCTACTTGAGCGATGTCGTTTGAGTGGTGAATTTACCGCTCGAGAGATTGGTTCACTGGCCACAATCGGAACTGAACCGTGAAAACCGGAAAGACAATTAAGATTGTTAGCTGCGATGTGGTAGAGAGGTGGAGCGGACAGGTTCTATTAATACATGGCTAAGAAAGCTGTGAATTACTTTCTTAGCCATGCAGGAAAGACAGAAAAAGAAAAATCAATTGAGAGCGGGATCTTTATGTAGCCACTGCTGTACCGCTTCAACTACGGGGGCAGGATTCTTGATCCAGCTGAGGTGAGGGTTGCCCTTGGGATAAGTGGGTTTCATCTCCCGGGTTTCGCCGCCGACGATCGCCGCTAATTTACGGGCGGCCTGAACTGGGGCGAAAGGGTCGCCGTCCAGCGCAATATGGAGGGTGGGCTGGTTTGTTTTTTCCATTTGCCCAAAGCGATCTTCCGGCGCAAAGCGGCCATTAAAGATGGATCGGGACCAATCTTTCATCAACTTGCGCGCTTCGCGCCAGCCGAATCCCATACGGGCGCCGGGGAAATAACCCAGCAGGCTTGAAGTCACACTGACAATCGAGGCAAAGAGCAGGATGGCGTATCTGTGCAGGCCGCTCCAGCTGCGGTGGTCGACATGGCCGGAGGCGATGCTGACAACCTTGGCGTTACCGGTGAGGCCGGCGCGGGCTGCCAGGGTACTGGTTTGGCCACCGATACTATGGCCGAGAATCAATGCAGGTCCCTGGGGGAATTGCTGTTCCAGCAGTTGGATTAGCTGTGGGATAAACGAAAACACCAGATCGTTGTAACCGTAGTCGGCATTTCGGTGGGGCCGAGGCAGGCTCTTTCCGGTACCGGGTAATTCGCTGATGGCGGTGCTGTAGCCGAGTTTTTGCAGCTCTTCCAGAAGCAGGCGGTAGCGGTTGGCCGGTACGCCCATCGCGGGAAGCACCAACACAAGGGGGCCTTCGCCGTTGTGCACTGTGGTTACTGGCACCTGGAAGGCGCCAAATTCTAATTGGTGGGTTTGTTGGGGCATGGTACTTCTCCCTTTACAGTCCGGCATCATAGGCGAAGCCAGCATGCCAAACCCATGACCAGACCGAGCAGTGCTGTGTCCCAATCCGCCAAATCCCAGAAACATAGCGGGTGGCAGGGAAATCAGTTTGATCAGCCCGCAACCGGATTGGCGAATGCATTGGGGTGGGGTAGGGGAATTGATCAACTTGCAACCGGGCCGGCGGAGGCATTGGAGTTGGAGTAATTGATCAACTTGCAACCGGGCCGGCGGAGGCATTGGAGTTGGAGTAATTGATCAACTTGCAACCGGGCCGGCGAAGGCATTGAACTTGGAGTAATTGATCAACTTGCAACCGGGCCGGCGAAGGCATTGAACTTGGAGTAATTGATCAACTTGCAACCGGGCCGGCGAAGGCATTGAACTTGGAGTAATTGATCAACTTGCAACCAAATGCGCAAGTGCCTAGAATACGCCGCCCGCAATGGGCTCGGTATTCCCGTGCCCGTTGTACTCCTTGCCTTACCGGACTGTCCGGGAGGCTGATTAACCCGTAAGGAGCTAAAATGCGTCATTACGAAATTGTATTCCTGGTTCACCCGGACCAGAGCGAGCAGGTACCTGGCATGGTGGAGCGTTACACCGCTGCCATCAAGGACACTGGCGGTGAAGTTAACCGCCTGGAAGACTGGGGCCGTCGCCGTCTGGCTTACCCGATCAACAAGATCCACAAAGCTCACTACATTCTGATGAATGTTGAGTGCACCGAAGAAGCTCTGGAAGAGCTGACCACCAACTTCCGTTACAACGATGCGGTTATCCGTAATCTGGTAATCCGTGAAGACGAGGCGATCACCGATGAGAGCCCGATCATGAAAGCGGAAAAAGAAAGCCGTGAGCGCAAGGCCGCCCGTGCAGAGCGCACTGAGCGTCGCGAGCGTACCGAGGAAGACAAGCCTTCTTCCGACGCCGCGGAAGAATCTTCCGATAACGCTGAAAGCGAAGAGTAAGGGGATAATCAGATGGCACGTTTTTTCCGTCGTCGTAAGTTCTGTCGTTTCACCGCGGAAGGTGTTAAGCGTATCGACTACAAAGATCTCGATACCCTGAAAGCCTACGTTTCAGAGACTGGCAAAATTGTACCGAGCCGTATCACCGGCACCAAAGCCAAGTATCAGCGCCAGCTGGCCACCGCGGTCAAGCGCGCGCGCTACCTGGCCCTGCTGCCGTACACGGACAGCCACGAAGCCTAAGCCGCAGTTTGCTTAGACTCATTAATAGAGAAGCTATCTAACTATGCGCGCCGTAGCTGAATTTATTATGCGCGGACGCGTCAGGGCGGTGATCCTCACCATGGTGGGGATACCGTTGATAAGCCCGGCGATCCTCGCTCTGGTGAGTTTACGTCGCGGTGGCAGCGAGGGCCTGATGGTTTTGGCCTGGGCGCTGCTACCGATTGTCGTCATGGGCATGAGCGGGCATGTACCACCTCTGGTGACAGGCATTTCCGCCGGCCATTTTGCCGCAGTGTTCTGCGGTGCTATGGCGCTGCGCAGCAGCCGCTCATGGGTTGCCGCCCTGTTCACAGTAACAGCGGCCTCGGCGGTGGGTATATTGCTCACTTCCGTCTTCAGTGGCGGTCTTCTGCAGGGATTTATGCAGGCGATCGAGAAAGCCGCGGAACAGCCCAACACTGTTCCGTTGGAAGAGCTGAAGCAGGTATTCTCGGGCGAATTGCAGATCACTGGGTATCTGAGCCTGATATCGGCGATGAGCGCCACACTGGCTCTGGTATTGGGCCGCTATTGGCAGGCACTGCTGTATAACCCAGGCGGTTTCCGCCAGGAGTTTCACCAGCTGCGCATGCCATTGTGGCTGGCAGCGGTGAGTATGCTGCTGTGGGTAGTCAGCCTGGTAACACCGGGCTACGCCTTCTGGGGGGCGGTAATCGCTTTTCCGATGGTGATTGCTGGCATCGCCCTGATTCACTGGCTGGTCGCCAGTCGCGGCTGGGGCATTGGCCCTCTGGTAGCGATGTATGTGATGCTGGTGATTGGTGGACTGCCCCTGGCCGGATTCCTGTGTGGCCTGGCTCTGGTAGATAGCTGGATAGATATTCGCGGGCGCTCCGCAAAATAGGCGCGCACCGCACAATACAGAAATTGAGGAAACCGAGATGGAAGTTATTCTGCTCGATAAAGTAGGCAAACTGGGCAACGTGGGTGACCGCGTTGACGTTAAAGCCGGTTTTGGCCGCAACTTCCTGCTGCCGACTGGTAAGGCAATTCCGGCTACCGCAGCCAACGTTGCTGAGTTCGAAGCCAAGCGCGCCGAGCTGGAAGCGGCTGCCGCTGCCAAGCTGGCTGAAGCTGAGAGCCGTGCTACCAAACTGGCCGGCCTGGTTGTTACCATCGCTGCTAACGCTGGTGATGAAGGCAAGCTGTTTGGTTCAATCGGCACTCGTGATATCGCTGAAGCGATCTCCACTGGTGGCGTTGAAGTAGCTAAAGCTGAAGTGAAGCTGCCGGAAGGCGCGCTGCGCGAAGTGGGCGAGTACGACGTAGACGTACAGCTGCACTCCGACGTGATTGCTTCTGTTAAAGTCGTTATCGAAGCCGAGTAAGGTTTTGCTGACGAGTGGTTGGTGCTACGGGCGCCAGCCGCGCTACAATCAGGCGCTGTACCCTGCCGGGTCAGCGCCTGATTTGTTTCTGGTATCCAGTAAAGTCCTATGATTGACGAATACGCCACCCCTGAAGAAGAGATCCACAGCGAAGAGAGTTCGCCGCTACCGCATTCGGTAGAGGCAGAGCAGTCTGTGCTCGGTGGCCTGATGTTGGACCCCGGCCGTATCGATGCTGTTGCCGAGCAGCTGAGTGAAGAGGACTTCTTTACGGCCAGCCATCGCAAGATTTTCGCCGTGATGGGCGAGTTGAGCAATGGCGAGCAACCCCTGGATATTGTTACCCTTGCCGAAGGCCTCGCCAGCCGCGACCTGCTTGGTGAAGTGGGCGGCCCCGCCTATTTGGCAGAACTGGCCGAAAATACTCCCTCTGCTGCAAACATCGTCGCCTACGCCAAGATCGTGCGTGAGCGCTCCATGCTGCGACAGTTGATTGCCGCTGCAGGTGAGATCAGCCGCACCAGTTTCAACCCCGGCGGTCTCGCATCTGCGGACCTGCTGCAAATGGCCGAGCGCCGTGTGGCAGAAATCGCCGAGGGTCGCGCCAAAGAGGGTGGCTTTGTTGGTGTGGATACCCTGCTGAAGAAGACCGTCGAGCGTATCGACGAGCTGTTCAAAACGGAAGGGGATATTACCGGCCTGAGTACGGGTCTCACTGAACTGGACCAGCGCACCTCCGGCTGGCAGCCGGGTGAGTTGGTTATCCTCGCCGCCCGTCCTTCAATGGGCAAGACCGCATTAGCACTGAATTTTATCGAGAGCGCCATGCTGGTCCAGGAGCGACCCACCATGGTGTTCAGTATGGAGATGCCCTCCGATAGCCTGGTGATGCGGATGCTTTCATCCATCGGCCGTATCGATCAGGGCCGTATCAGGAACGGTAAACTGCAGGAAGAGGATTGGCCAAAACTCTCCAGCGCGGTGCAGAAGATGAAGGGTAAGGCCCTGTATATCGACGATACCCCTGCGCTCAGTCCCAGTGAGGTGCGTGCGCGCACCAAGCGCACGGTGCGCGATCACATAAACAAGTTAATGCGTGAGAACCCTAAGCTCAGCCGCGAAGACGCCGAGGCCAGGAGTATGCCCGCCATGATTATGGTGGACTACCTGCAGTTAATGCAGGTGAAGGGGTCTACCGAGGGCCGCACCCAGGAAATCTCAGAGATCTCGCGCTCTCTCAAGGCCCTGGCGAAAGAATACGAGTGCCCGGTAATTGCCCTGTCACAGCTCAACCGGGGGGTGGAGCAGCGTCCCAACAAGCGGCCGATGAACTCAGATTTGCGGGAATCTGGAGCCATTGAGCAGGATGCGGATGTAATTTTGTTTATTTACCGCGACGAATACTACAACGAAGACAGTCCGGACAAGGGCCTGGCTGAGCTGATTATCGGCAAGCAGCGTAATGGTGAGATCGGCACCTGCCGTGCGGCCTTTATCGGTAAATACACTCGCTTCGACAACCTGGCACCAGAGTACTATCAGGGCGAGTAAGTTGACCCGGTAGGTGGGTGCCGGCAGTCCAAGGCTAGCTGTCGACCGGACCCATGGAGATCATACATTGCTTTCAGAGCCACAGATTCGCGCCTTGGTGCTGGAGCGCCAGTTTATCCACAGTCCCTGGTCCGCAGGGCTCTCCGAATTATTGGAACACCTGGGTGCTCTGCAACTGGATGCCATCCAGCGAATTACCCGTGCCCATCACCACCAGCTCTACAACCGCCTGCCGGGTTACCGCGAGTCACACCTGAGCGAAGCAGAACGGTGTCGCGAGATCTTTGAGTACTGGTCCCACGCTGCCGCCTACCTACCCGTGGCCCATTACACTTATGCGCGGGTGCGTATGGATCGAATCCGCGCCGGTCAGCGCCACTGGTTCGAGAAGAATGCCAAGCTGTGCCGCTATGTGCTGGATCGGGTGCAGGCAGAGGGAGCGCTGCGAGCCAGCGATTTTGTGCGTACCAAGAGTGGCTGGTGGGAGTGGTCTGACGAGAAGAAAGCCCTGGAGCAGCTGTTTCACGAAGGTGAACTAATGGTCAGCCACCGTGAAGGGTTTCAGAAAGTCTTTGATTTGCCCGAACGGATATTGCCGCCAGGGTTACCTACCAGCGCTGCTTCAGAACTGGAATACGGCTGCCATCTGGTGCGCACTTTTCTGGGCTGCCAGGGCGTTGGTCGCGCTGAGGAAATCGCCTACTTGCGCCGGGAAGACAAGCCTTTGATACAGCGGGCTATAGAAGCCATGCTGGCGAGTGGTGAACTGTCGCCTCTGGGGAGGGAGTTGATATTGACCGAGCAGCTGGAACAAAATCCGGCAAGGGCATCGCGCAAAGTGCGCCTTTTATCGCCCTTTGACCCGCTGATATTGCAGCGCAAGCGCCTGCGCCGCCTGTTTGGGTTCGATTACCAGTTGGAGTGCTACGTACCCGCTGCCAAGCGCCGTTACGGCTATTTCTGCCTGCCGATTTTATACGCTGACCGATTTGTGGGCCTGGTGGACCTGAAGGCTGACCGGGAGGCGGGGTTGCTGCGGATCGAGGCCCAGCATTGGAATGAAAAACCCGGTGTCACACTCGAGGCGAGCTTTCACCGGGCTCTGGGGCAGTTCGCCCGTTTTCATGGGCTGGAAAGCGAAGCGACGCTTACAGCTTGACCACTACATAGACTTCACGGCCATCGCGCTGAGTGGGCATAAAGTAGTTGCCGCCGTAGCGGTAGTACTGGATGCCATTGATGATCTCAGCAGCGTACCCTGTGGGTAAGGTCTCTACCACCTGCCCGGGCTGAAAGCCGTTGGGACCAGGGTTTGGGGTGTCTGGAACTGTGGCTGGAGCGGGTGCTGCTACCGGTGCTGCTGCAACAGGTACTGGAGCTGGCACAACAGCGACGGGTACTGGTGGCGCTACCACCACATAGGTACGACTGGCTGGAACCCACTGATAGTAGGCATTGCCATATTGATAGTAAGTTACACCGCCCATTTGTACTTGCACTGCGCTGGTTGGCAGGGTTACCACTGAAGCGCCCAGGGGTGCGTTAACAACCACATAACCACGCGGGCCGTGGCGGTAAAAGTGGCCGCCGTGGTAGTAATAGGGGCGCCCTCCTACTGCAACGCGAACATGGCTTCTGGGAAGTACCGGGGCGATAAACCCGATAGAAACCCGCGGTCCGCGATAGTAGCCGCCACGGTGGTGGTGGCGGTGATCCCACCCGCGATCATAGCCGCGCGCGTCAGCGGATGGGCTAAAGGCAAAAGCCGCCAGCGCTATGAAGGCACTGGCGCCAAGAATTAAATTCAACTTGTTCACAGTCTCTCCATCGAAGTGATTACTCACATCGACATACTAACCCTTATTCTGGCACTTAAGACAGGATAATTGGTTAAGAATTGTCAAAGCGCTGGCGTGGATTTCTGGTCAGCGGTTGCGCTGGATAATGCCCATCAATTTATACATCAGCTGTGCAGCAGCGAAATCGTAGGCGTGAAAGCCCTCGATCGGCGCAAATTCCAGAATATCGAAACCAATGATCTCTCTTTGGCGCGCCACTGATTCAAATAAGTTCAGGGTTTGATACCAACCCAGACCGCCGGGTACCGGAGTACCGGTGGAGGGGAAGACGGAGGGGTCCATGCCGTCGATATCGAGGGTAAAGAAGACTTTCTTGGGGAAATTTTCTGGAAGCCGGAATTCCTGCACATTGTTGGGCACCAGTTGGTGGGCATCAAGGTAGCCGACGTTGTGGTCCTTGCGCGCCTGCACCTCCTCTTCGCAGTAGGCCCGGATTCCCAGCTGGAACAGGGGTACGCCGGCTTCCACCACTAGGCGCATCACGCTGGCATGGCTGTGCTTGTGACCTTCGTAGCGGTCGCGCAAGTCGGCGTGGGCATCGATCTGCACCACACCAAAGTCAGTTTCACCGGCGTCAAGCAGCCCTTTGATAATACCCCAGGTCACCGAGTGCTCGCCGCCGATTCCCACCGGCATCTTGCCCAGTGCCAGTACCTCTTTGGTGGCCGCGGCGATATTGTCCATCACCTGTTCTGCGGGGCCAGAAACCGATACCGGCGAGCGGGTGAAGATACCCAGATCACAGGGGTTGGAGAAATTGTCGAAAGTCTCCAGCTGCCAGGAGGCTTCAAGGATGGAAGCCGGACCTTTACCGGTGCCACCGCCGTAAGAGACGGTCTCTTCATAGGGGATTGGGATGATGTGGAAAAGGGCATCTTGCGGCTGCGGTTGCTCGATTTCAGAGCCGAGAAAAATGGGGTAGTCGTTTTCTGACATTACGTTTTGTTCCTCTGGCGACGGGGTTTACTTGCCGCGCTCGCCGTATCTTTATATCCAGATCAGACCTCGAGCAAATTACGCTTCAGGAGAGGCGTCCCTTGAAATCTTCATAGCCGAAGGTTTTGATCATTTTCAGGTCGTCGGTATCCGAGTTCCATAGGGCGATGGCAGGCAGGGGAATACCATTGAATGTATTGGTTTTCACCATGGTGTAGTAAGCCATCTCCTCGAAAACCAGGCGCTCCCCTACCCTGAGAGGATTGTGAAAGCTGTACTCGCCAATGCTGTCTCCCGCGAGGCAACTCTGCCCACCCAGGCGGTAGGTATGAGGCAGCTCTCCAGGGCGCGCAGCGCCAGTGATCTCCGGGCGGTAGGGCATTTCAAGCACATCCGGCATATGGCAGGTAGCCGAGGCATCGAGGATGGCCTGATTCTGGCCGTTCCAGCAGGTATCAATTACCTCGGAGACCAGTATTCCAGAGAACAGGGAAATAGCTTCACCGGGTTCGAGATAGACCTGTACATGGTATTTATCGGCGAAGGTTCGCACCGCCTCCACCAGCTCATCCACTTGATAGTCGCGGCGGGTGATATGGTGGCCACCACCGAAATTGATCCACTCCATTTGCGGGATCAGGTCGGCAAATTTTTCTTCCACTGCCGCAATGGTGCGCTCCAATGGCTTGAAGTCCTGTTCGCACAGGGTGTGGAAGTGCAGGCCGCTGATACCTTGCAGGGATTCGTCTTCAAACAGAGAGCGCACAATGCCCAGGCGCGAGCAGGGCGCACAGGGGTCGTAGAGATCTGTGTGGCCCTCGGAGTGTTCTGGGTTAATGCGCAGACCGAAGCGCAGCTCAGGGCGCTGCTTTTGCATATCCAGGCACAGCTCCCGGTAGCGCTTCCACTGGGAGAAGGAGTTGAAGATCACATGATGGGCGAACTGCAGTATTTCGCGTAATTCCTCCTCTTTATAGCCGGCACTGAATACATGGACTTCCTTGTCCTGGTCGCGGCCGCCGTATTCCTCAAAGCCGAGTTTTGCTTCATACAGGCCACTGGCGCAGGTGCCAGATAGATATTCAGCCACGATAGATCCGGTGCTGAACATGGAAAAGGCTTTGAGGGCTGCGAGAACCTTGGCACCACTGCGTTTTTGAACATCGGCGAGGAGCGCCAGGTTATCGCGCAGGGCGATCTCGTCGATGACAAAACAGGGCGAGGGTACGCGGTAGGGGTCGAAGCTGCCGAAATAATCTACGCGGGGAGTGAGGTCCATGGGGGGCGTTATATCCTGATACGACGGGATGGGCGCCGGGGCCCATCCCGAGGAGTGTGCAAAAAGTACAGTATTACCGGAAGGGCTTGTCCAACCAGGTTTCCTGCCAGGGCAGGCCGTACTTATTCAGGTCGTCCATAAAGGGATCCGGGTCCATTTGCTCCATATTCCACACGCCCGGCTTCATCCACTTGCCTTCCAGCATCATCTTGGCGCCGATCATTGCAGGTACGCCTGTGGTGTAGGAGATCGCCTGGGACTGCACTTCCTGGTAGCAGTCCTGGTGGTCGCAGGTGTTGTAGACGTAGTAGATCTTCTCTTCGCCGTCCTTGGTGCCGCGGATAATGTTACCTATACAGGTCTTGCCTTTGGTCAGCGGGCCCAGGCTGGCGGGGTCTGGCAGCAGCTCTTTGAGGAACTGGATAGGTACAATCTGCTGGCCCTGAAACTCCACTGGCTCAATACCGGTCATGCCCACATTCTGCAGTACTTCCAGGTGCTTCAGGTAGCTGTCGCCGAAGGTCATCCAGAAACGTGCGCGCTCAATTTCCGGGAAGTGCTTGGACAGGGACTCGAGCTCTTCGTGATACAGCAGGTAAATATCCTTGTCGCCGATACCTTCGGGGAAGTTGAAGACACGCTTTTCTTCCATCGGTTTGGTGGTAACCCACTGGCCGTTTTCCCAGTAACGGCCATTGGCGGTGATTTCGCGGATATTAATTTCCGGATTGAAATTGGTAGCGAAGGGCAGGCCGTGGTCGCCTGCATTGCAGTCGAGAATATCCAGGGTGTGGATACGATCGAAGTGGTGTTTCTTGGCGTAGGCGGTAAATACGCTGGTCACGCCGGGATCGAAACCACTGCCCAGCAGTGCCATCAGACCGGCTTTTTCAAACTTCTCCTGATAGGCCCACTGCCACTTGTACTCGAACTTGGCCTCTTCCGGCGGTTCGTAGTTGGCGGTATCCAGGTAGTGCACACCGGTTTCCAGGCAGGCATCCATGATATGTAGGTCCTGGTAGGGAAGGGCCACGTTAATAACCAGATCCGGCTTCACTTTCTCGATCAGTTTGACCAGCTCGGGTACATTGTCCGCGTCCACTTCGGCGGTGTCGATTTTGCGCGGCAGCATGGCTGCAATCTTGTCGCACTTGCTCTTGGTGCGGCTGGCGAGGGTGATATTTTCAAACACTTCCGCAACCTGGGCGCACTTGTGCGCAACTACCTGGCCGACGCCGCCGGCGCCGATGATCAGTACGTTGGCCATAAAGATCTCCTTAATCTGCAGCTTGTCTCGCCGCTATCTTCACAAAGGCGCAGGGCCCTATTTTTCAAAGTAGGTGTAACCGCTCATACTGGCGGTATAGGTTTGTAATATCTGCTTGCGCTGTGCGGCGGTAATTAATCCCTGTTTTACAGCGCGTTCTGCCAGGCGGCGAAACCGCTCAAACAGCGCTTTGGGTTGGTATTCTACGTAACTCAGTACGTCGGAAATACTGTCGCCATGAATCTCGTGACTGAAGTCGATACTGCCGTCGTCCTGGATGCGCACACTCACCACATTGGTATCACCAAACAGGTTGTGCAGATCGCCGAGGGTTTCCTGGTAGGCGCCAATCAGGAAGGTGCCGAGAATATAATCCTCGCCCTCTTTTAATTCGTGCAGGGGCAGGGTCTTTTGCTCTTTTTCGCGGCCGATAAAACGATCAATCTTACCGTCGCAGTCGCAGGTAATGTCGGCGATGATGGCGGAGCGGGTCGGTGCCTCATCGAGACGGTGAATCGGCAGCAGCGGGAATACCTGGTCGATCGCCCAGATATCCGGTACAGACTGGAACACGCTCATATTCGCGTAGTAGATATCTGACAGCACTTCAGGCAATGCCTGTAAATCCGCTGGAATCTCCTCCGCTTCATCGAGAAGCTTGCGAATTTCCTGGGCCCCCTGCAGGAATAAGTTTTCCGCGTTGGCGCGCTCGCGCAGGCTTACCTGGCCGTGCAGGTACAGCGAGCGCAGTTCATCGCGATAGTAGAGCGCATCGTTGTAACTCTCCTGCAGGTTCTTGGGGGTAATACTGCGCACCGCATCCTGCAAGTTGAGCAGCATCTGGTGATCGTCTTCGCTGATCTTGGTGTGCTCGAGCTCCACTGGTTCAAAGCGGGTGGTGTCGAGGATATCGAACAGTAGCACCGAGGAATAAGCCACGGTGGCGCGGCCGGACTCAGTGATAATGACCGGGTGCGCGACGCCCTCGCTGTCGAGGGTGCCCATAATGGCTTCCACCACATCGACACAGTACTCGTCCAGGGAGTAATTCTTGGAGTGGGTATAGTTGGTCTTGGTACCGTCGTAATCCACTGCCAGGCCACCGCCCAGATCCAGGTAGCCCATAGCGGCGCCTTCCTCCACCAGGTCGGCGTAGTAGCGACAGGCTTCCAGCACACCGGTGCGGATATCGCGGATATTCGGCACCTGCGAACCCAGGTGGTAGTGCAGCAGCTTAAGGCAGTCGAGCATATCGTGGTTGCGCAGCTGGTCGACCATTGCGATCAGGTCGTTACTGCCCAGGCCGAAGATACTGCGGTCGCCGCTGGTGGCGTTCCAGTAGCCCCCACCTTGGAGGCGAGTTTGACCCGTGCGCCGATATTGGGGCGCACCTGTTCGCGCTCGGCGCAGCGGATAATCGTCTCCACTTCAGAGGGCGTTTCCACTACGAAAAAAACTTGCACACCCAGGCGCTGAGCCTGAAGGCCGAGGTTGATAAATTCTTCGTCCTTGTAGCCGTTGCAGACGATCAGGGATTCGGTGTTATCCAGGATGGAGAGTGCTGCGATCAGTTCCGCCTTGCTGCCGGCTTCGAGGCCGTGATTGAAGCGTCGGCCGGCACTGGCAATTTCCTCAATCACCTGGCACTGCTGGTTGACCTTGATCGGGAAGACACCACGAAACACATTGCCATAGCCACAGTCATCGATGGCGCGGGCAAAGGATTCGTTGATACGGGCAATTTGCGCATCAAGTAGGTTTTCGATGCGTAATAACAGTGGCATGCCCAAGCCGCGCTCGGTGGCACCGCGGGCAATCTCCATCAGGGAGACGTTATGGGAGTCCCCGTTGGGGCCATCAACCCTGAGTGAGATTTCACCGCTTTCGTTTAAATCAAAATAGCCGGCGCCCCAGTTGCGGATGCCGTAGAGTTCGGCCGAATCTTCGCAAGTCCAATCTTTAACTTGTTGCTTTTTCATGGCGCCTTTCTGTTGATATTTGGCGGGCGCGAATCTTGGGCCCAGTAGGGCTGGAAAGCAATAACTATAGATAAAAAAACGCTATTTTTTACCGGCATAAAACTAAATTTTCATTCGGTTTATCAGCGGGCTATTTGCGCCTGGCGACAATGTCGAAGTTTTGTTCAAATTTGGTGAATATCGGGAGAGGCAAAGCAAAAAAGGCGGCCCGAAGGCCGCAGGAGTGGGGGGATGGTATTGAAGTTAGAGCAACCCGGGTTTGGGTACTACCCGGTAACCGCGTCTTACGTCGTCCCAGAGGTAGTAAGTATCGTACGCCACATAGTAATTGTGTCCTCCTACCACTACGGTGAGAGCGGAGGCTGGCAGGCTGTGTATTATGGCTCCATGGGGGGCGTGGGTGACTACATAACCGTGAGATGCCGGGCGGTAAAAGATGCCGTCGCTGTAGTAAAAACCCGCTGCGCCAATGCTAAGACTGATGAAGTTGTGTGGCAGGTGGCGCCAACGATACCCGTAACCATAGTGTGCTGGACGGTGATGGGGGCGATGCCCGTGGTGGCCGTGACGGTAGTGGGGCCTGTGGGCGGCGCGGTGCGCATGGCGATGGCCCTTTCTGTGGCCTTTTCTATGCCCCTTTTTGTAGCCTCGGTTGTAACCGTCTTTATAAGCGTGGCGAACTTCGCGGCGATGTTGGCGCTCTTCCCTGCGCTGCTCTTTCTTGCGCTCCTGCCTGCGGCGTTTCTTTTCTTGCTGGCGGTTGTGGTGCTTTTTCTCATGGTGCCTGTCGTGGCTGCGCTTAAAATGGCGTTGCTCGCGCTGAGCTCTTCCCTGCCCGTGGTAATCGTGGTCCATTGCACGCTGGTGTCCTCGGTGGACTTCAGACAGCGCGGGGGCTGCTATCAACAGCAGGCCCATAGTGGCGATGGCGGTAGCGAGGTGTCTCATGGCTGCACACTCCTGAGCCTGGGTGGCTCTTTTATGTCGTTTGAGGTCTTTTGTGAATCTTGGCGTGCAGTTTGCCTTGGCGGGTCTGAACACTTCCTGAACTGGATTCATTCCTATACGGAGAGCAGAGAGGGGCGCTAAAAGCCGTGTGACCGGAAATCCAGCTTGTGATGTTTCGCCCTGGAGGTGCTTTGGGATGTACACTCGGGGAATCCCCCGAGATAGTGGCAATTTTGCCTTGTTGAGACACCCGGTCGCAGCGAGTATGATGCCGCGCTGATTCATAGTGAGCGGTAGAGCGATGCAAGTCTTCCACCACGTAGCAAGCCTGCGCGAGGCTTTGGCCGAGGCCCGCAGGGACGGCAAGTCCGTCGGATTCGTGCCTACGATGGGCAATTTGCACGATGCCCATATCGAGCTGGTCAGGATTGCCCAGCAACACTGCGATCTTGTTGTGGTATCTATCTTCGTCAACCGCTTGCAATTTGGATTGAACGAGGACTGGGATACCTATCCGCGCACTACGGAGCGGGATATGGCCAGGTTGCGCGATGCCGAGTGTGATTTCCTGTTTCATCCGGATGAGAATGAAATCTACCCCAACGGTATGGACCAGCAGACCCGCGTAGTGTGTCCCGCTATGACCGATGTGCTGTGTGGCGCAAGTCGCCCAGGTCACTTTGAAGGGGTGACTACGGTAGTATCCAAACTGTTCAATATCGTGCAGCCGGACAAAGCCATATTTGGCATCAAGGATTTCCAACAATTGGCGATTATTCGCCGTATGGTGGAAGACTTGTGTATTCCTGTGGAAATTGTTGCGGCACCGGTACATCGCGAGGTGGATGGTTTGGCAATGAGCTCCCGCAATGGCTACATCACCGCGGAAGAGCGCCCCAAGGTAGCTGTGCTGAACCAGTCATTGAACTGGGTCAAAGATGAGATTGTAGTGGGGTGCCGGGACTTTGCTGAGCTGGAAAAAGAAGCGCGCAGCCGAATTGAAGAACAAGGTTTTCGGGTTGACTACTTCTCCATCTGTTACAGCAAGGATTTACAGCCGGCGGCAGACGACGATAAACAAATTACGATTCTGGGAGCGATGTACACCAGTGCCGCGCGACTGATCGACAACGTATCCCTGGAACTTTGAGGGGGCATCCAACCATGCAAATTGAAATGTTGAAATGCAAACTGCATATGGCCGCGGTGACCCAGGCTGAACTCTGGTATGACGGTTCCTGTGCAATTGATGAGGATCTGGTAGAACTGGCAGGCCTGCGCGAATTCGAGAAAATTGATATTTACAATGTGAGCAACGGCGAGCGTTTTCACACCTATGTGATCCTGGCCGAGCGCGGTTCAGGCATTATTTCTATGAACGGTGCCGCTGCCCGCAGAGTCCAGGTTGGCGATCGCGTTATTATTGCCTCCTATGCCCAGGTGGCTGAGGAGCAGGCTGATAGCCACAAGCCAAAGTTGGTTTACCTGGATGAGAACAACAAGGTAGAGCGCAGCACTAATACGATTCCGGTGCAGCTGGCTGAGGCGTAATTTCCCGGCTACGGGGCTGTACGGCCCTGTAGCATTCATTCCCTTCTTGTTTGCAGCTAAGCGGACCCCAACTTCCCTTGAGTCTAAACCTCTCGGCAGCGGGTCTGACAGTGTCTAGCATTACTCAGCGATCCGATAGCAATAATACTTCCTGCTGGAATCTTTTTTCCAGGTAGGACTCATCCAGAGTGTAGTGCCAGAGTCCTTTCTTTTGTCCCTTATCAAAGGCGATCTCGCCAATTCTACCGGGGTTATATTTGATCGGTTGGGTGAGTTGGTATTCAGCAATCGGATCCTTATAGGCCTCCTCCAAAGGAATGACATCCCAGCCTTCCCGTCTTAGCCGCTGGGCCAGGTCGCCGATAAACAGTGCAGAGATATCCATCTCGTGCAGCAGAAGTACGTGCTTGGGCGAGCGCCCAAGATGTTTAATTGCCACCTCGTCATAGTACTTAATACTCTCCATCAACACATCGACATACATTTTGGAGAGCTTTTGAAGATTTACCGACTTTCCGTCTTTCACTGCCGTCTGGAAGAGTTCTTCGATATACCAGTCGTAATTATTTAAAGTGATATAGGCATTCTTGTACTTATTTTCCCGCAGCAGGTTTCTCATGCCATCCCGCTTTTCGACAGTTTCTCCTTCGCGCAGATAGGGAAAGCGAAAATAGGGTTTGAAGTTGTCAAACTGTTGGAGTAACCGGTGGGCCTGTAGGAAGTCATCTCGATATGTGGGCAGATCTGTATTCAGAAAATTTGGATGGCTGTGCGTATGGTTGCCAATAAGATGTCCGGCCTTGTCGTAGAGGCGCATCCTGTCCAATCCTTCCTGATTCAGAGACTGGGTGTTGGAAAAGAAGGCGACTTTGCCAATTTTATGTTTTTCCAGTGTTTCTATCAGTGTTTTGGCTCGGGTTTGGCCATCAAAGTAGCCGTTCGCGGTACGAGGAGCATCATCGAATGTAATTGCCAGTTGCTTGGCGTTAACCACCGGGATTGTTATCAGGCAGATAATCAAAAGCAAGATTGAACGCTGCATTGTTTTTGTCCCTTATAAGTTTATTAGCGTGCCGTTCGAAAAGCCTGGGATAATCTGTCCTGCCAATCCGGCATGCTGGCTAAATTCGCTTGCCTGGCAAGCAGTATCGCTGGTTGACTTGAAACTTAGTGGCTTCGAACTTGTTTTCCTATTGTGTCCAAATTAGTGGTAGGTGTATATGGCCAAAATATTAGTAAGTGCCTGCCTTCTAGGCAGCGCGGTGCGTTACAACGGCAGCGCTGTTGAGGTTAATAGCATTGATTTCAATTGGCTGGTGGATAGCCAGGAGATAGTTTCTCTCTGCCCGGAAGTTGCAGCGGGGCTGCCTGTCCCGAGGGTGCCGGCAGAGATTTACAGCGGGAGCGGGACTGAGGTTTTAGCGGGTACTGCCAGAGTTATTGGAAGTGATAGGGCGGATATGACTGAATTTTTTTTGTCGGGGGCTAAAATGGCACTGCAACTATGCCGTCAGCACAATATCCGATATGCAGTGCTTACGGAAAACAGCCCTTCTTGTGGTAGTGGTTTTATTTACGATGGCAGATTTTCCGGAAACAAAAAAGTCGGTGCCGGTGTTGTATCGGCTTTTCTTGAACAAGCGGGTATACAAGTGTTTAGTCAATATAACGTAGGTAGACTTAGGGAATTAATTGGTATTTCATAGCCGGTCTGAGTTTTCAGATTAAATAAATTCACGCGAATAAAAGTTGGTGTAAATAAGTGAACACTAAATTTATCAATTTCAAAGAAAAGCTGGATATGTTTTCACGGCATTGGTCTCCCAGGGTGATTGCGAAGATGAATGATTACCAGTTTAAGCTGGTAAAGATTCAGGGTGAATTTACCTAGCATGATCACCCCGATACCGATGAGGTATTTATTGTAATCTCTGGAGATATGGAGATTGAATTCCGCGATAGTGTTGTTTCTCTGGGGTCTGGTGAGATGACTGTGGTGCCAAAAGGGGTAGAACACAAGCCCAGGGCTGAACGGGAGTGTAAATTCTGCTGATTGAGCCCGAGGGCGTTGTTAATACGGGCGGTGCGGGTGGAGAGTTAACTGCTGAGAATGATACCTGGATCTAATGGATTCCTGAAAGATCATGCTATAAATGGTTGAGCTGCTAATCAACCTTCTTCCGTTGCTTAACTTTCTTTGCGGTAGCTCCCCTCAATAAGATTGGAATAGTCTTTACTCCAAACTCATTTGTTATCTCTATGTGATCAGGAGATTGTTTTGCAGCTGCTGTGTTATAAAGTGGTAGGAGTAGAATTATAAATTCAGGTTTCTCTAGGCTAGCCAAGCCGCGCTAATAATAAAGGAGAAGATGATGTCTGAAGTACATACCCGTCCGGTTCCCTCCAGCTTTGCCGCCAACGCCCTTATTGGCGAGGAAGATTATGAAAGGATGTACCGCCAATCGGTGGAGAGCCCAGAGGCATTTTGGGCACAGCAGGCCAAGGACTTTTTACAGTGGAATAAGCCGTTTACCCAAGTCCTTGAAGAGGATCTGCACAAAGGTCATACCGCCTGGTTCTCCGATGGCCAGCTGAATGTCACAGTAAACTGTATCGACCGGCATCTGGCAACCCGCGGTGAGCAGACCGCAATCCTGTGGGAGGGAGATGATCCGGCGGATAGCAGGACGATCAGTTACCAAAATCTTCATGATCATGTGTGCCGGCTGGCCAACCTACTGAAATCCAGGGGTGTGAAAAAGGGGGATAGGGTCTGTATCTATATGCCTATGATCCCAGAGGCAGCCTTTGCGATGCTTGCTTGTGCCCGTATCGGTGCGGTGCACTCTGTCGTGTTTGGTGGTTTCTCGCCAATCTCTCTGAAGGATCGGATTCTGGATTCTGATTGTCGTCTGGTAATTACGGCCGATGAGGCGGTTCGCGGTGGTAAGCGCATTCCCCTCAAAGCTAATGTCGATCTTGCTCTAGCGGAATGTCCCAATGTGCACACTGCGATTGTTGTGAAGCATACCGGCGCTCCGGTGGACTGGGACAGCAAGCGCGATATCTGGTATGCCGAATCTGTTGCCGAAATGGATAGTGAGTGTTCACCGGAAGTCGTCAGTGCTGAAGATCCGCTCTTTATTTTGTATACCTCCGGTTCCACCGGCAAGCCTAAAGGGGTGCTGCACAATACTGCGGGCTACCTGTTAATGGCCACCATGACTTTCAAGTATGTGTTTGATTACAAGGAGGGGGAGGTCTTCTGGTGTACTGCCGATGTCGGCTGGATTACAGGGCATAGTTATATTGTCTACGGGCCTCTTTGTGCCGGCGGCACCAGTCTGATGTTTGAGGGGGTGCCCACTTATCCAGATGCCTCACGCTTCTGGCAGGTTGTGGATAAGCATAAGGTCAACAGCTTCTATACGGCACCAACCGCGATTCGTGCATTAATGGGTGCGGGGGATGAATTTGTAAAGAGCACCGAGCGCAGCTCTTTACGCTTACTGGGCACTGTGGGTGAGCCGATTAATCCAGAGGCCTGGGAGTGGTATTACAAAGTGGTTGGAGAAGAACGCTGCCCCATTGTGGATACCTGGTGGCAGACGGAAACAGGCTCTCACATGATTGCACCTCTGCCCGGCGTTATGGCACTCAAGCCGGGCTCCGCCGCCAAACCATTCTTCGGCGTTCAGCCGGCCTTGTTGGATGGGGAGGGTAAAGAGATTGAGGGGGTAGGTGAAGGCTCTTTGGTCATTAAGAGAAGTTGGCCGTCGATGATTCGTGGTGTTTATGGAGATCGCCAGCGCATGCTCGATACTTATTTCTCCATGTTTCCCGGTTATTACTTTACCGGCGATGGTGCGCGGAGAGATGCGGATGGCTACTACTGGATTACCGGCCGCATAGATGATGTTCTAAATGTCTCTGGCCATCGCCTTGGCACCGCAGAAATTGAGAGTGCTCTGGTACTGCATGACGATACAGCAGAGGCTGCTGTGGTTGGTTATCCGCATGAGATAAAAGGACAGGGTATATATGCCTTTGTTACTTTAAAGGCAGGGCATCAGCCGAGTGATGCCCTGCGCCAGGAGTTAATCGACTTATGCACCAAGGAAATAGGACCTATCGCCAAACCTGACTTTATCCAGTGGGCACCGGGATTACCGAAAACCCGCTCAGGTAAGATCATGCGTCGTATCCTGCGCAAGATTGCCTGTAACGAGCTGGATAATCTGGGCGATATCTCAACACTTGCGGATCCGTCGGTGGTTGAAGAGCTGGTAGAGCATCGCGAGAGTCGTTGATAAGAGTTTTTTGTATCAACATTTATATGACATTGTAAAAATGTGTGGCGGTGTAAAGAAAAAGCCGGGTTATACCCGGCTTTTTTACAGGCAGAAATATAGCCGTTTAATAACTAGCTGTTTTTCAGTAAATTGGCAGCTTGAAAAAAACCTGAGTATACCCGGTTACTTAATGTAGTAAAGGAGAATCCGTTTGGAGCAGGGACAGTATCTTTGTGAGCATTATCGTTTTGCCGCAGATCAGCGACTTAAGGTGTTTAATTTTTTTGTGATCTTGACCATGTTTGTTGAGGGGGGATCTTTACCGCAGTAGAGAAAGATTTCCATCCCTTGATCCTTGCCCTGCTCGGAGGCTTTGTGGTGATTCTGGTCACAGTTTTCTGGTTGATGGATATCCGCAGTCGGCAGCTGCTCAAGCTCGCAGTGCCAGCTCTCAAGACTCTGGAGCAGGACTATCCCGAAGAGGCGCGGATTTTTTCCAATGATGCTATCCGCAGGGGGGACCTGGCCCGGTATACCTTTGCGTTTCGTGTACTTTTGGCCGGCCAGCTTGTCTTTGGTATGGGGGTGGCGGCCTATGGATTGCACCATTGGTATGTCACCCCCTAAGGGGCGCCCAGCACGATATGACTTCCCAATTCCTTTGACTGGTCTCGCAGGCGGTAAAAACCGACACGGTCTTCCTTGTAAATGGCGCACTTCACTCCATTGAACTATCTTGCAGGTTGTCACTATTGCCACTGTGTTTCAGGGAAAGCTAATCAATGTTGGATCACATCAGAATTCCAGTTCAGGACTTTGCACGCAGCAGTGATTTTTACCGTCAGACCCTTGCGCCCCTGGGGTATGAGTTAGTAATGGAGTTTGATAGCTCGGCTGGTTTTGGCTGGGCGGATAAACCAGAATTCTGGATTAGTAGCAGCGATGCCTCAGGTGGGCAGTTGCATATTGCGTTTCGTGCAGAAGAGCGCGAAGTAGTGCGTGATTTCCATCGGGTCGCGCTACAGGCTGGAGGCGTTGATAACGGCGTTCCCGATGTTTACGAGCAGTATCACCCTGATTACTATGCTGCCTATGTTCTCGATCCCGATGGTAATAATCTTGAAGTAGTCTGCCATCTGCCCGGCGACCTGCAGGACTAGCCGAGAGAAAGAAATTACCGATAAAGCCTGGAGACTATTATGGATGATATTGCCCGCGCCAAGTACCTTCCTGTTGCCCTAGTCGTTGTTGGTCTGATTTTTATTTTTGCAATCTATCCGATGATGATGTGGATCTGGCCTGCCGGGTGGGGCTGGACTCCGAGGCAACCGGAATACGAGCAGATGATAATGGGTCTATATGCCACCTTGGGAGTGTTTCTGATTCTTGCGGCAAGAAATCCTGCGGCGAATACCAGCCTTATCTGGTTTACCATTTGGTCCAGCCTGGTACATGCAACCATTATGTTATTTCAAGCGATAGTCGATCATACTGAGCGTCAAAATTTAGTAGGAGATATACCGGCACTTTACTTGGTAGCTGCAATACTCTGGTACTTGATGCCCAAGCATGTCGATAAAAAGCAGGAGTAGCGATAAAAGTAGTGGGAGTAGATAATTTTGGGGCTCCCGATTAACCCCCGCTATAAGAACGATAATAAGGTCCAATTTCTCGCTCATTGTGCGGCCCTATAAGCTCTGTTTATGTAATAGAGACAACTATAGGGACGAACTAATCAATGAAATATATACCTTTATTTGCATTAACTATTGGCCTGATAGGTATCGCCAATGCAGAGACACTCACTCGAGATAATGGTGCACCGGTAGGCGATAACCAGAATGCACAGACTGCCGGGGAAAATGGCGGTAACCTTTTACAGGATGTTCACCTGATTCAAAAATTACAACGCTTTGCTCGTGAGCGTATTCCTGAGCGAGTGGTACATGCTCGTGGTACAGGCGTCCATGGTGAATTTGTACCGACAGAGGACATCAGTAACCTGACTCGCGCAGCGGTTTTTAAGCCCGGTAGCAAAACGCCAGTGTTTGTGCGCTTCTCCACGGTTATCCACTCTAAAGGATCTCCGGAAACCCTTCGTGATCCGCGTGGTTTTGCCACTAAATTTTATACCGGTGAGGGAAACTGGGATTTAGTTGGCAATAACCTACCGGTATTTTTTATTCGCGATGCTATTAAGTTTCCGGATATGGTCCACTCACTAAAACCCTCGCCTGTGACCAACCAGCAGGACCCCAACCGTTTTTTTGACTTCTTCAGCCATGTACCGGAAGCCACCCACATGTTGAGTTGGGTATATTCGGATTACGGAACGCCGGCAAATCTGCGTCAGATGGATGGTTGGGGAGTGCACGCCTACAAGCTTATCAATGAGAAAGGTGATGTTAATTACGTTAAATTCCACTGGAAATCCCGCCAGGGTATTAACAACCTGACCGCTGAGGAAGCAGCAGAAATACAGGCGAGAGATTTCAGTCACGCTACTCGAGATATGTATACGGCGATTGAGAAAGGGAACTACCCCAAGTGGGATCTTTACATCAAAGTGCTGAAACCGTCACAGCTGGATGATTTTAATTACAATCCACTGGATGCCACCAAAATGTGGCTGGATGTGAAGGAAAGCAAAATTGGTACTATGACACTGAATCGTGTGCCGGAGAATTTTTTCCAGGAAACAGAGCAGTCTGCTTTTGCACCGGCAAATATAGTGCCGGGTATCGAGCCGTCTGAGGATCGATTGTTGCAAGGGCGTGTTTTTTCTTACTCAGATACACAAATGTATCGTCTCGGCGCAAACCATCAACAGCTGCCAATCAACCGCCCCGGTGTCGCAGTGCAGAATTGGAATCAGGATGGTGCGGGTAATAATGGCCGGCAAACTTCTGATGTAAATTACCAGCCGAGCCGTATTGATGCACGCAGTGAAGACCCCAAAGGTCTTTATAGCAGCAAGCCGCTGGTCGGTAACACACAGCAAAAAGCGATTGAGAAAAAACTGCCATTTGCTCAGGCGGGATCTTTCTACCTCAGCCTTGCCCCCGAGGAGCGCCAAAACCTGGTTGAAAACCTGGCGGGAGACCTCGGTAAGGTTCAAGACAGTAATACGCTGCACATTATGTTGAGTTACTTCTACCAAGCCGATAAGGATTATGGTGAACGCCTGACCAAGGCTGTGGGTGGAGACCTGAACCAGGTTAAAAAACTGGCTCGATAAATTCCTGTCAAGCGGGCGGCAATTGTCGCCCGCAGCTATTCGAGAGGTGGACCCATGAGGTATGTTTTTCTGACAATACTGTTTGTTGTTTCGGGAGCTTCTGCGCAAGAACCGGCGGCTGTTAGTGACTCTGCTTTTGCTGAACTTTCCCAGTACTATTTTGCCGCAGCTCGTGTCGGTGATGCTGAAGTGCTACGCGAATTCTCCCAGGCAGGCTTCCCCCTGGATTTGAAAAACTCCAAAGGTTATACGGCTTTGATGATTGCCACCTATAACGGTAATGGGGCGGCGGTAGATTACCTTTTGCAGCGCGGTGCCGATGCCTGTTTGGAGGACCGTCGTGGCAATACCGCATTGATGGCGGCAATATTTCGTGGGGAGTTCGCAATTGCCCGTACCCTGCTTGAGCAGGACTGCGATACGGCGCAAACCAATAAGGCCGGCCACTCAGCGGCGGATTTCGCCAAGGTGTTTGGGCGCGAGCGGGTGGTGCAGTTACTAGAGCTGCAGCACAATTAGCTTGGGATAGGTCATTTGTGTCTCTGAGGGTAATCAACAGGGTGCAAAAGAGTCTCCAGGGGGGAATTCAGTGGGGCCTGTCACACTGGCAGGCGGGTGCTTAATCAGTGTTTGTCCCAGCCCCTGCGACCGCGTTAGCATAGCCAACTGCAATCCAGTTGGTATCCGCTATGACCCAGAACCACCACCCCTACGAAGCCCTCACGCCGGATGTGGTGATTGACTGTGTCGAGAGCAGTGGGCTGATCTCCGACGCGCGTATATTTCCCTTGAACAGCTATGAAAACCGGGTTTATCAGGTAGGCATTGAAGGTGCAGAGCCGCTGATTGCCAAGTTTTACCGCCCTGGTCGCTGGACCGATGAGCAGATATTGGAAGAGCACCAGTTTACTTTGGAGCTCGTCGAGGCGGAGATCCCTGTGGTTGCGCCGCTGCAATTCGGTGGGCGCACTCTTCAGGAAGCCGCTGGCTTCCGCTTTGCCCTGTTTCCTCGCCGCGGTGGGCGCCAGCTGGAGTTGGATAATTTTGATCATCTGGAGCAGGTGGGTACCATGCTGGGGCGTATTCATGCGGCTGGCAGCGCCAAACCTTTCGCCCACCGCCCGACCCTGAGCCTGAGGCACTTTGCGATCGATAGTCGCGAATTTATTCTGGATGGCGACTTTTTACCGCGAGAGAACCGCGAGGCTTACGCCTCGGTGACCGATCATATTATCGAACAGGTCGCCCCTTTGTTTGAACGCGACTGGGGCCTAGTACGCCTGCACGGTGACTGCCACAGTGGCAACTTCTTATGGCGTGATGATACCCCATGGTTTGTAGACCTGGATGACTGTCTGATGGGGCCGGCAATCCAGGATATCTGGATGTTGATCTCCGGTAATCGAGCGGAGCAGACAGCCTACCTGGATGCGGTAGTCGAAGGATACGAAACCTTCTATAGTTTTGATCCCCAGCAGCTGCAGCTGGTGGAACCGCTGCGCTGCCTGCGCCAGATGCATCATGCCGCCTGGTTGGCGCGGCGTTGGCAGGACCCGGCATTCCCCCAGGCATTTCCCTGGTTTAATACCCCCCGTTACTGGGCGGAACATATATTGGCATTGCGCGAACAGCAGTCGGCGCTACTGGAACCACCTCTGACACTGGGAGCGGTCTAACATGGAAAAACCTGCAGTGGATGCCACTCATGCAGAGATTAAAACGGATCTGCTGTGGGAGAGAATTCGCACCGAAGTGGCGCAGCAAGTAGAGAGAGAGCCAATACTTGCCAGCTTCCTGCACGCTACCATCCTCAATCACAGCTCAATGGAAGCGGCGCTCAGCTTTCATCTGGCCAATAAGCTGGATAACGCGGTGGCACCAGCGCTGCTTATCCGCGAAGTGATTGACGAGGCCCTGGATGCGGACCCTAGCATTGGCCACGCCGCGCGCGCAGACCTGAACGCAACCTACTTGCGCGATTCCGCTTGCAACTCCCTGTTCGAACCCTTTTTGTATTTTAAGGGGTTCCATGCATTGCAGGTGCATCGGGTGGCGCACTGGCTTTGGGCACAACAGCGCCGCTCACTGGCAATGTTTTTACAGCACCGCGTATCAGTGGTCTTTAGTGTGGATATCCATCCCGCGGCAAAAGTCGGAGAAGGCATACTTCTGGATCATGCCACTGGTATCGTAATCGGCGAAACTGCCGTAGTGGAGAATAACGTCTCTATCATGCAGTCGGTCACCCTGGGGGGCACCGGAAAAGAAAGTGGCGACCGCCATCCGAAAATTCGCTGTGGTGTCCTGATCGGTGCTGGCAGTAAGGTGCTTGGCAATATTGAAGTGGGTGAATGCGCCCAGGTGGCCTCTGGCAGTGTGGTGCTCAAACCGGTGCCGGAGAAGACCCTTGTGGCTGGGGTGCCGGCCAGGGTACAGGGGCCTGCGACCTGTGCGCAGCCGGCCATGTCCATGGACCAGTGTGCTCTTTCGCAAGTGGAGAAGTAGTGATTGTGACCCCGTTTGCTTCAATGGCAACGGGGTGATTCCTATCTGAGGGAAGCGGATAAATGGAACTATCCTTGTACCCATGAAATACAGTCTCAGCGCCAAAAACCTCGTCTGTCGAAATCTTGAGACCCACGCCAGCTACTGTGCGGGTTTACTCAATTCCAATCACACCAAAGAAATCACCGGTATTGTGCGCAGCGATAGCGGTTTTTTGTCGGGGAGTCTGAATCAGGCTGTCTCCAATTCGGTAATGCCGCCGCGAATATTGCAGCGATTTGTGCTGGACTATTTTGCCGAGCGCCACAGCCCTTTCACCCTTTGGCACAGTGCCACCAAACCCTTGGATGACAGGGCGTTGTCCGAACTGGGTTTGCAGCGAAAGCAGTCACAAGTGGCTATGGCTGCAGAGATACAGCGCCTCACCCCGGATGCTGCTGCGGAAGAAGAGGGTGACAAGCTGGTGTTTTCTTCTGTAAAAAAAGAGGATTTGCCTATCTATGCAGAGGTACAGGCCGCGGGGTGTGGCTCTGCCCAGGAGGGTGCACAGCTGAAGAAATTTTATCAGGCACTGGCGGAGATTCCCGAACAAAAGCGTGCACGGCTCCGGTTTTTTCTGGCTCGCTTGGAGGATACTCCGGTGGCGGGAGGCTGCTTGTTTGCTTCTGCTGATGCACTGGGCCTGTATGACCTGCTTACCTTGGAGGGTTATCGGGGCAGGGGTATTGGGCGCGCGCTTTTCCGTCACCTGCTGAAGCAGGCTCTGGCCAGCCACCACCGCAGCCTGGTGGCGCTGGCGCCGGCAGATAAACAGCAGCTGCCGCTGAGTTGCGGTTTTTACGCCGTGGGCGAAGTGGCGCGCTATGTTTACTCACCCTAGATTTACTTCAGTAATAGTGTTTAGGATGTTCAGGCGCGTTCCATGGGGAATGCGATCACATCCTGTATAGAACGATGGCCTCCCGCCAGCATCAGCAAGCGATCCACTCCCAAGGCAACACCTGCGCATTCTGGCATCCCCGCCTGCAGTGCCGAAACCAGGCGCTCTTCGAACGGGTAAGTGCAGCGTTGGTGATTTTGCCGGTAGGTTAAGTCCGCCTCAAAGCGACGCAACTGCTCGGTACTATCAGTCAACTCCCAATAGCCGTTGGCGAGTTCCAGCCCACCTACATAGGCCTCAAAGCGTCGTGCTACGGGTGTGCCCTGCTCATCGGGAATTATTTTGGCGAGTGCCGCCTGGTCTGCGGGAAAGTCATAAAGCAGGGTAATGCCCTTGCCCATGGCAGGCTCCAGGCGGTGGCTCATTAACAGGTCGAGGGATTCACTGCGATCACCCGGGGTGAAGGATAACTCTATTTCCCGCTCTACACAGGCTGCCAGCTCCTTGTCACTGGCACTGTGTGGGTCCAGCTGTAGCTCGCGCAGAAACAGGGTGCGATAACTGAGAGATTGCACCTGGGAAATACCCAGTGTTTGGCTGAGTAACTCCGCTACCTCATCCATCAGGAGGCGGTCGTCCCAGCCGCAGCGATACCATTCCAGCATGGTGAATTCAGGGTTGTGGCGGGTACCTGCCTCACCCTGGCGGAAGGCTTTCCCCAGGTAGTAGCAGTCGCCGATACCGGCGGCCAGCAGGCGTTTCAGAGCAAACTCCGGGCTGGTGGCTAGATAGGCTGGAGCGCCACTGCATTGGACGGTGATGGAGTCGATATGTGGATCAACGGTGGCACGACGCGAGAGGGCCGGTACTTCTGTTTCCAGTACCTGGCGATGGGCGAAAAATTGGCGGATTTCCGCCAAAAGCGCAGCGCGCTGGCGCAGGGCATCAATAGTGGCGCTGGGACGCCAGAAGTCAGCGGTCATGGGAGTTGCTCAGGCGTTGGGCGGCCATCAGACCGCCCACTGGGAAAAGTCGAAATCAGTCTTCTTTGGCGCGGCCCAGGTATTCACCGGTGCGCGTATCTACTTTGATAGTCTCGCCGATTTCCAGGAACAGGGGCACCTTAACCACGGCGCCCGTAACCAGGGTAGCGGGCTTGGTGCCGCCTTGGGCGGTATCGCCGCGCAGCCCCGGATCAGTGTCAGTGATTTCCAGAATCACGTGGTTGGGCGGGGTGACTGCCAAGGGGGCACCGTTATACAAAGTAATGGTGCAGATATCCTGTTCCTTCAGCCACTTGGAAGCATCACCGACGGCATCGGAGCTGGCCTGGTGCTGTTCAAAAGTTTCCGGCTCCATGAAATGGTAGAATTCTCCATCGTTATAGAGATACTCCATTTCGCGGTCCATTACGTCTGCAGCTTCCAGGCTTTCACCGGAACGGAAAGTACGTTCCCAAACACGACCGGTCTTCAGGTTACGCAGTTTCACGCGGTTAAACGCCTGACCCTTACCAGGTTTTACGAACTCGTTTTCCACGATAGAGCAGGGGTCGCCATCCAGCATTACCTTGAGGCCGCCCTTAAATTCGTTGGTGGAGTAATTAGCCATAGCAATTAGAGCCCTTATAATTCATTTATCTATATGATTTTTAACGAGTTTTTCTTCCCGTTCGGCCCCGGGAGTTCCGTTAGCTGCCGCCGAATCTGGTAGCCGCAGGCGACTCGTTTGGCCACGGTGCAAAGATTTCACCGGTGGCCCTGAAAAGATGGTGCGAGATTATACAGGAGGGGGGCGCTTTGAACGAAGCGCTGCGAATACGCTACTGGAAGATTTTGAAACAGTCCGTGAATCTCAGGGCTCACGGACTGGTGTTGCGATTAGCTTAAGGGGTTATCAGTGGTGTTAGCGAATTGCCGCAGCAGGCGTCTGGCGTAATAGGCAAAGGTGGCTTGGCTGCGTTTCTCTTGCAGTATCCAGTCGTGAGCTTCACGGCCCAGCTCTGGGGCTATGTCCTGAATAGAGCCCGCGGACTCCGCCAGCATCTGCAGCTGGGCGGCGCGCTCACACTGCAGGGCCATGGAGCAAGCTTCCTCCACCGAGCGGCATGCAATGATCAGGCCGTGATGTGCGAGCAGGATAGCGCGTTTGTCACCGATCGCTTCGGCAATAATTTCGCCCTCGCTGTTGCCTACAGGTACGCCGGGCCACTCTTTGAGGAAGGCGATATCGTCGTACAGCATACAGGCATCCATGTGAGAGATTTTCAGGGGGCGCTCAAGCATGGAGAGTGCGGAGATATGGATCGGGTGAGTATGTACAATGCACTGGACATCCGGACGTGCGCGGTAAATCCAGGTGTGGAAACGGTTAGCGGGGTTGGCCATGCCGTCGCCGGACAGGACCTCCAGGTCCTCGTTGACTTCCAGCAGGTTCGATGCGGTTATTTCATCAAAACCGAGACCCAGGCGCTGGGTGTAATAATTGCCGTTTTGTTCCGCGCGGGCAGTAATCTGACCGGCCAAGCCAGAATCGTGGCCGTGGGAAAATAAAATACGACAGGTCAATGCCAGCTTTTCCCGCAGGGACCAATTTGGCGCGCCCAAGTGTTGTTTCATGGATTCACTGGCTTGCTTAATCAGCTCGCCCTTTTTCATCGATAGTGTTTCAGCCATGTTGTACTCCAATGCTGGCGACACAGGATTTTCACGGGAGTCCGCTTTGCAGATGCTCCCTGAAAAAATCCTATTTTTTGAATTTATGACAACAGTTGTGGATTGTGTGCTGTTACGTTCACATTCCTGTGCAGTGTCCAGCCATTTTTTTGTTGGCTGGGCGCACACAGCTTAGGCAGGGATGGCTTGGGCTTGCTCGGGAGCCATTGCGCGGTGGGCTGTTTCGATAGAGTCGAAGAACTGTAGACGAGCCTGTACCAGGCGGCGTCCAGCATCGAGCATAACGTCCAGTTGCGAGGCATCTTGAGTGCCGATTTCTACCATAATGTCGCGAATAGTTTCTGCGTGGCCGTCGTCACACTCGATATGCAACAGGAAGAAAGTGAGATGCTCGTCGGCAATACCACAGGAGCGGAACCCGGTAACAACATCACTATACAGATCCGGTACCAAAGCCTCTGCTCCCAGGCACAGAGCACCCAGACCAGAGCTGGCGCGCAGGTCGCGACAGTGTTGGAACATACTGTCGATCAGGTATTGAGTGCCGGGTAGTATTTCTGCACTTTCCAAACTCAGGCCGAAGTGCTCAAGGGTTTCGCGGTAAATCTCTGCATGGGGCTTGGGACTACCGGGCTCCAGACCAAGCTCCTCCATCAGGTTTTCCGCCAGTTCGAGTACCTCTTTATTACTTGGAAGATTTGCCATCATCGCACATAGATAACGCACGAAATAGCTGCTGTAAATTCCTTGCTGTACCAGAAAAATTTTTAGCTCCTGCATGGTTATGGAGCCATCGCGGCAGCGCTTGAGGAATGGATGAGCACGGGTTTGCTCGATCAATAAATCTTTATTCGCCTCAAGTAGTTCGAGCTGCATTTCCATCGAATTTTTCCTTTTTTTAATTCCATTTTACAGGGGCTGGTAGATACCCTGATTTAATTTTTATTGAAATTCGAGCGCACTGAATTCAAAAGAGACAAAGTTATTATTGCTTTGTCTTCGGCTAAATTAACACCGTATTAACCCTGTTGTGAATAAGGGAATTATGAAGAGTTTCCTAAGGAAATTTGCACAAAAAGTAATATTATTTTGCTGTTGGTTATTTTTTTACTAATTGTATTATTGTTTTCGATGTTTGATTTTTAATACTTGTGAGACTGAAGTTTTCACTTCGCCTTTGAGGTATGTTTTATGGGGTATTGCGAAGAAGCTTGGGGTGGATTTGATATTTCTTATGCAGTGTGCCATTAGTTTATTCTTCAACTTTTTTTTATTGTTTATGTGACAAAGTTGAATGGTTGTAATTAAAAAATATTAGGGTAAATCCTCTGTATGGCCCCGGCGACTAGAAAAGTGACTCAATATTCCGGTTCGGGTCGATATTCGTCGGTTAAAAAAACAGGGGTGACCACATGGTTTTATATGGAGCGCGAAGGCATTTCTGTTGTTGCCAGCCAAGTTGATCGCCAATGTAATGGATAGCCTGTGTTAGTTGGGTATCTGAGCTTCGCTTCTCTTCTGGTACAATTGCCCATCTTCTTATGTTTTCCCTCAGTCTCCGCATACTTCTATGGCGAACCCTTCATCTATCAACAGCGATCTGATTGACACCCGTGAACCCCGCCGTTGGCAGGATGAGTTATCGGATCTGGTTACAGATCCCGCTGAATTAATCCGGCTGTTGCAGCTGGACACTGCACTGTTGCCTCAGGCCCTAAGTGCCGGTAGCCAATTTGCCCTGCGGGTGCCGCGTCCATTGATCAAGCGCATGCGCCCCGCAGACCCGAATGATCCGCTGCTGCTACAAGTATTGCCTGGCGCTACGGAGTTGGAAGCGGTAGTCGGCTTTAGTGCTGATCCACTGCAGGAAGCTGAGGCAAACCCGTTGCCCGGGGTAGTGCACAAGTATCATGGCCGTTTGCTGCTAATTACCGCCGGTCAGTGTGCAGTGAACTGCCGTTACTGTTTCCGCCGGGAATTTCCCTATAGCGAAAACCACCTTAGCCGGAACCAGTGGTCGTCTGCACTGGACTATGTGCGTGCGCACACTGAGTTGCGTGAGGTAATTTTGAGTGGCGGTGATCCATTGGTGGTGAGTGACCGCCAACTCTCCTGGCTGAGTAGTGAACTGGCACAGATAAAGCATTTGGATAAACTGCGTATTCACACTCGATTGCCAGTAGTGGTGCCGAGCCGTATCACTGATGAGATGCTTTCCTGGTTTACCGGTTCGCGTTTGAAGCCGGTGCTGGTACTGCACTGCAATCATGCTAATGAAATAGATAATGAGGTGCGTACTGCGCTGACTCGCCTGCGCGGTGCTGGAGTCACGTTACTTAATCAAGCGGTACTGCTTCGCGGTGTCAATGACAGCTATACGGCCCTGGAAAACCTCAGTGAGGCGTTGTTCGATGCGGGGGTGATGCCTTATTACCTGCATCAATTGGACAGGGTCAACGGGGCTGCCCATTTTGAGGTGAGCGATAGCAGAGCGTTGCAAATTGTTGAGCAGTTACGTCACCGCCTGCCCGGATACCTGGTGCCTAAACTGGTCCGGGAAGTGCCCGGTGTTCCCTCCAAATCGCCGCTTGAGGTTACAAAGAATAATTAAAAAATCTGGAACTGGCTTTGCTACAGAGCGCAGGCGCGAAGCGTTTATAAAGTGGCATTGAATTGATCTAGGCTAAATGCGTCTACTCGCCTATCTATATAGTGGCCGCCATGTTTTTTGGGCTGGGTCCGGTTGCGAGCCGAAGGAAAATGCTTTGCCGATCCGATTAGTGATTACTAATTAACAGATAATAATTCTAAGGCGCGCTTTTGTGGCAGCGGGATTAGTGTGACTTGGGTCACGCGTACCATCCAGATGTGCCCTTGTATGCCACCGTAAGGGCCCCCTAAACTTACCGCACGCGGTAGCGGTGCGCCGCCCTGAATAAATAGAGCAAATAATGAGTAGCAACGACACTATCCGACTCCTCCTGATTCACGATACTCCCTCAGAAGCGCAGCGCCTGGTCAGCATGTTGCATAATGCGGGTCGGCCCAACCGGGCCCAGCATGTTTCCAGTGAAGCAGTTTTCACCCGCTTGCTGCAGGATAAAACCTGGGATTTGGTCATTGCTGCGGAAGGCAGTACTCAGATTCCTCCGGCGGTGGCCCTGCGCACTATTAGCAAGTTACAAAAAGATGTACCGGTGATCCTGTTAACCGAGCGCAGCGGTTCACAACCGGTAGTGGAAGGGTTGAAGCAGGGCGCACGCGATGTGGTCACAGTAGATGAAGATCAGCACCTACTACTGGTGATCCAGCGCGAAATGCTCTCTTTGGACAACCGCCGCCAGGCGCGCCTGCACGATCGTCGCTACCACGCGACCCTCGTTCGTGCCAAGGAATTACTGGATAGCTCAAAAGATGCGATTGCCTATGTTTCCGATGGTTTAATTGTCTATGCCAATGACTCTTTTGCCGAACGCTTCGGCCACGAAAGCGGTGAGGATGTAGAGTACCAGCCGTTGATTGACATGCTGGCGGAAAATGAGCAGGAGGGCGCGCGAGGGTTTCTCAAGCGCTGCGCTATCGATAACAATGAAGTGGAAGCCAAGGAGTGGAAGTTTACCGCCAGGACAGTTACCGGCGATCCACTGCCCAGCCGCGCCGAGGTGCTCAGCACCACCTATGAGGAGGAGCGCTGCCTGCAAGTGCGTATTGCCGCAGGCCGGGGTGACACCGAGCAGCTGGAAGCCCAGCTTAGCGATATCAAGAATCGCGATCCACTCACCGGATTGTTTAATCGCCAGCATTTCTTACCGCTGCTCGATTCCACCATTAAGTCTGCGGCGGATTCCCACCGTACCGGCGGCCTGATGTTTATCCAGGTAGACCGCTTTGCTGAAGAGGTGCAAAAAGTGGTGGGCGTCGCTGGTGCTGATGCAGTGCAAAAAGCCATGGCTGAGTTGTTGCAGGGTTGCCAGCGCAGTGGAGACACACTGGCGCGTTACAGTGATGACAGTTTCTGCCTGCTGAGCCCGGACACCACCCCGGACAGCATTGAGCAGCGCGCGCGCGACATCCTGAAAAAAATATCCGATACCATTTTTGATGCGGCTGGCAAAACCCAGCAGATTACTGCTTCCATCGGCATTTCCCTGTTGAGTGAGGCATCAAGTGGTTCCCAGCAAGTGTTGGAGCAGGCGCAGGTTGCACATAAGCAGGCCCAGGGTGATGAGGGGCAGGGAGGTAACTTTGTTCTGTATGAGCCCGATACTGAAAGTGGTGCCGATGCGGATACTTATCACCGGGCACGGGTGGTGCAGGCACTGGAGGCTGGAAACCTGAAGCTGTTATACCAGCCGATTCTTAGCTTGCAGGGTACCGGCGAGCAGATATATGAAGTACTGGTGCGTATGCTTGATGACAAGGAAGAGCTGGCGCCACTGGCCTTCCTGCAGGAGCTGGGCGATGCTGGCCTCTCCGCCAAGATGGACCGCTGGGTGATCCTCACAGCGATCAAAGCTGCCGCAGCCGCCCGCGCCGAGGGCAGGGATGTATCGCTGATGTTGCACATGACCACGGCCTCACTGGTCGACAGCAGTTTACCTGCCTGGTTGGGGGTGGCCTTCAAGGCCGCCAAGGTTCCACCGGGCACTGTAATTTTCCAGCTGCGCCAGGAGGATATCACCAGTAACCTGCATGCGGCCCGTGACTTTACTACTCAGGTACAACAGCTCGGTTGTCGAGTGGCGGTGTGTCATTTTGGTACAGGTCTCAACCCTTTCAAAGCGCTGGAGCATGTGAAGGTGGATATCGCCAAGGTCGATCCGTCTTTTGTGCGCGAAGTACAAGATGAGGGCGAGAGCAGTGAATCTTTGGCAGGGCTGGTGCAGCGTCTTGGCGAGGCGGACACCAAAGTGATCGTGCCACATATCGAACAGGCCAGTATGCTGCCGACTTTGTGGCAGACTGGCACCGACTATATTCAAGGTTATTATGTGCAGGCGCCTGCGGAGGAGATGAGTTTCGACTTCAGCCTGGACTGATTATCATCTGGATATTGTTTACAAAAAAAGCGCGCTTCCCTTCGGGTTGCGCGCTTTTTTGTGGAGCCTTTTTATAAGGCCTCATATTTTTCGGATTATACGCTGTAACGGCTGCGTAGAGCGGCGATAGCGTTGCGAGCCAGGGCGCCATATTCGGGTGCCGGTGCCGGTGTATTCTCCGCGGCTGCGCTCTCGCTCCAGGCACGCTGTACGTGGTTGTGGCCAGCTTTTTGTTTGTACATCCTGGCCAGGGTGGCATTGTAGTTTTTACTGGTTACCGTATCCACATGGTACCAGTGGGCCTTGGCGCGGGAGTGGGAAACGTCCATCAGCAGGTAGCCACGCTGGGTGACATTGACCCACTTCAGGTGCGGGATCAGTCCGTCCATGGCGATAGCGGCTACGTCTGTCAAATGGGACTTGTCGAGGAAACTTGAGGTCACTCCAGGTGTGACAAATTCACCACCCAAGGCACCGCGGCCGGTGAGGCGCCCGTATTCGAGAATACTGAATGGGTTGCTGGCCAGATCCCAGGCCCAGGAGCTGTGGATGTCTCCGGTGAGTACGAAGAAGTTCTCGATATTGTTATTGGCGATGTGATCAAACAGCCGTGTGCGCGAGGCAGTGTAGCCATCCCACTGATCCATGTTGATGGAGAAGTTCTTGGCCAGGGTAAGCTGTGCCATCATCACCTGTTGCCCAAGTACCCGCCAGCGCACACCGTCGGATTGGGATTGGCTCAGGCTGCGGTACAACCATTCCTCTTGCCGCTGGCCTAGGAGACTGCGCTCCGGGTTATCGGCGGTTTTCTGGTCAAACCAGTTGGCCTGCTCATCCCGCGCAGCGATGCGGGTGTCCAACATCATCAGGTCCATCAGGTTACCGTAACGGAAGCTGCGATAGATGGCCCTGTCTCCAAACAGATCCAAAAGGCCGTTATCGCGGATTGGCATCCACTCAAAGTAGGCCTGGTTGGCTACTGAGCGACGCTTGAACCAGTCGCCTTCACCATCCTGGGGATCGTGGTTTTCCGCTCCCCCAGCCCAGGCATTGTTGGTGGTTTCGTGATCGTCCCACACGCAGATAAACGGGTGCTGGCGATGGACTTCCTGCAAGTCGGGATCGGAGCGGTACTGGGAGTAACGCATACGGTAGTCCTGGATATCCACCATCTCCTTTGCCGGGATTGGCTCACGTCCCAAACCGGTGCCAGTGCCGAAGCCGCCGGGGCCATATTCATAGATATAGTCTCCCAGGTGCAGTACCACGTCCAAGTCAGGGCGTTGGGCGATTTCCCTGTAGACATTGAAAAAGCCCATGGGATAGTTGGAGCAGCTGGTGACCGCAAAACGCAGGCGCTCTACATGGCCCACCGGTAGGGTCCTGGTGCGTCCCACGGGGGAGTCCATGTTGTTGGAATAGAAGCGGTAGTAGTAGGTGGTACCCGGCTGAAGACCGCTGGCATCCACCTTGATGGTGTAGTCCACCTCTGGGCCGGTTAGGCCGTTGCCACTGTTCACCACCATCGCCATTTCCGGATCCAGGGCAATTTGCCAGCTGTAGGGCACCATGGATTGAAACAGGGGATCGTCGGACGGGGTGATTCTGCTCCAGAGAATAACGCGGTCCGCCAGAGGGTCGCCGCTGGCGACACCGTGCTGAAAGGGCTGCTGGCCGGAACCATAGGCTTTCAGTAGTGGCAGGGATGCCAGGCTGGCGCTGGAAAATTGTAGAAACCGCCTCCGGGACAAGGACATGGGGTTCTCCTTTTTATGTGGTTTTTATAAAGGAACCGCAGTCTGTCTTGGAAAAGTGAATACTTTGTTAATTGCCAGTCAGTTTTTTTCTACTCGGGGTCGAATAGTCGGTAAATTCGTCGTCAGACGAATAAAATGAGACTTTCGTCTATTTCAGGCGTGAAAGGGAGTATGACTGTCGGTTTAAAGGCGCTGTGAGGGAGGACTTCAGAGTTGTAGCCACTGGGGATTTGCTACCCGTCATTCCGCATCTGCGTGCTCTCGGGTATCCTGTGTCGCGATTAAAAACAGAACACTCTGGGAGTAGGTCCATGTTGCCCCGCTTACTTTGCACCAGCCTGATTGTCGGCGGCCTTGCCGTTGCGGGTGGGTGCTCGAAGACAGAACCTTCCAAAATTGACGCCGAGAGCGCGAGTGCAGCGGTCAAAACCGCCGCTGTCATTGAAAAGAAAACAGTCGCTGACAAGGCGCCGGAATCCGGTGTGGATTACCACTCCTTCGCCAACAGCAATGACTACCAGGTACAGCACCTGGACCTGGACTTGACTGTGGACTTCTCGCGCAAGGTCCTCGAGGGCGAAGCCAAGCTGGACTTCAAACGCCTCAACGACAAGAAACTGCCGATGGTGCTGGATACCCGCGAGCTGGAAGTGGTTTCCGTTTCCGCCAACGGTGCGCCGGTGCAGTTCTCCATGGGCGAGAAAGATGGCCACCTGGGCACTCCGCTCAATATTGAGCTGCCGGAAGATGCCACCAGTATCACTATCCGCTACCGCACTGCGCCGGGTGCTTCCGGCGTGCAGTGGCTGGAACCTGAGCAGACCGCAGGCAAGAAGCAACCGTTCCTGTTCACCCAGGCCCAGGCGATCCACGCGCGCAGCTTTATCCCGCTACAGGATTCCCCCAAAGTTCGTATCACCTATAACGCCACCGTTCATACACCGAAAGAACTGCGCGCGGTCATGAGTGCGAACAACGACCCGAAGGCAGCCAAAGATGGCGTCTACGAGTTCGAGATGCCCCAGCGCATTCCCTCCTACCTGATCGCCCTGGCGGTGGGTGACCTGCAGTTCAAGCCTATGGGTGAGCGCACCGGTGTCTACGCCGAGCCTTCCATGCTGGAATCTGCAGCGGCGGAGTTTGCCGATACCGAATCCATGTTGGAAGTGACCGAGAAGGCCTACGGCCCCTACCACTGGGATCGCTACGACCTACTGATCCTGCCGCCCAGCTTCCCCTTCGGCGGCATGGAAAATCCGCGCCTGAGTTTTATTACCCCCACCGTGATTGCCGGTGACAAGAGCCTGGTGGCCCTGATTGCCCACGAGCTGGCGCACTCCTGGTCCGGCAACCTGGTGACCAATGCCAGCTGGCGCGACCTGTGGCTGAACGAAGGCTTCACCACCTACCTGACCAACCGCATCATGCAGTTTGTCTACGGTGACGAGCGCTACCAGATGGAAATGGCCCTGGGCTATGATGATTTGCAGGCTGACCTGGCCGATAAAGAGCCCCGCGACGAGATTATGGCCATCGACCTGCGTGGCCGTGATCCCGATGAAGTGTTCTCCAATATCCCTTACGAGAAAGGCTCCCTGTTCCTGTACGAACTGGAACAGAAAGTGGGTCGTGAAGCCTTTGATCGCTTCCTGATGGAGTACTTCAGCCACTTCTCCTTCCAGAGCATCACCACTGAGGACTTCGTCAAGTACCTCGATAAGACCCTGCTGGTGGAGCACGCTGACAAGCTGGATCGCGAGCGTATTCACCAATGGATCTTTGAGCCGGGTATCCCCGAGGGTGCACCCCACCCGCAGTCCGATGCCTTCACCAAGTTGGACCCGGTGCGCCAACAGTGGCTGGGCGGCAAGCTGGCGGCCAAAGATATTGACACAAAAGGCTGGACTTTCCACCAGTGGAAGTACTTCCTCGACGGTATGCCGGAGAAACTGACTGAGCCCCAGTTGAAGGAGCTGGACAGCGCCTTTGGCCTGACCGAATCCCGCAACAACGAAGTGGCTTTTAGCTGGTTGATGATCGCTGTGCGCAACGATTACGAGCCGGCATTTGAGCGCCTTGAAAACTTCCTCACCAGCATTGGCCGCAACAAGTTCCTGCGCCCGCTATATCGTAATATGGTGGAGACTGGTAAGAAGGATGTTGCTGTGCGAATTTTTGAGCGTGCCAAGGTGGGTTACCACCCATTGTCTGTGAAAGTGAACAGCTTGGTAATCTACGGCAAGAAAGCGGGCTGAATCAGTCCGGGCTTTTTCCGCGGTTTCGGTACTCTGTACCGGAGTCGCGGCTCTCCTTACAGGTGCGGGCCAATTCAATGTTTGCCATTTGAGCGCTGTATTTTACTCCTTTCCTACTCCCGTTTTGATGTCTCTTCAGGTGGGGGAGGGCCGTGTTGACAAAGTGCCTGTAGCGTACCGTTTAAGCTGCGTAGAGTAAGACAAAAGCCTCGTGTAATACGCTGTGTAGCAAAGTTGAACAAATCGGTACGAAATGAAGGTTTTTGCGTCAATTTTCTGGCATTAAAATCATTAAATCACTGTTCAAAATGGAACCCTTTGCGTACCCTGCTGCTCGAATAAAAAATCCATTTAGGCAAAGGGAGGTACCTATGTACAGACGGATTTTATTATTGGTTGTGCTCAGTTTTTTCACCGTGAGTTGTGGATATGAGCCCAGTGCCTGTTCGGATAACAGTCAGCCGCGCTCTTTCCCCTTTCCCCATGCAATAATCTGACATCTTTTCCTGGAGAGCTGTTAAGGTTGCCCCAGCTCGGCAATTTGCTGGTCATTGAGGCCAAACAGGTAAAGCGCCGCATCGAGCCCGAACAGGGTGATGGCCTGCGGCGCCTCCAGGCGCACTTTGGGTTTTGGGTGAATGGCTATACCCAGGGTGCCCAGATTCAACATGGGGATATCGTTGGCTCCATCACCTACGGCTACCACTTGTTCCAGTGATAGCCCCATATCTTTTGCAGTTGCTTCCAGCAACAGTCGCTTGCGCATTCCATCCACAATGGGCTCTATGATCTCACCGGTGAGTACGCCCTCGGCAAACTCCAGTTGGTTGGCATGAATCAAGTCCACAGCCAGGCGCTCCCTCTGCAGAAAGTTGGCAAAGTAAGTAAAACCACCGGACAGGATCACAGTTCTGCATCCCAGCTGGCGCAGGCAGTGCAACAGTTTTTGTGCCCCTTCCTTCAATGGCAGCTGTTGTGCAATTTCTGCCAGGCGCTGTTCGGAAAAACCTTTGAGTAAGGCCATACGCTTTTTAAAGCTATCGCGGAAGTCCAGCTCGCCGCGCATGGCGGCCTCGGTGATGGCGGCAACCTGCTCACCAATTCCTGTGATCTTAGCCAGCTCGTCTATGACCTCGGCGTCGATTAAAGTGGAGTCCATATCGAAGCCCGCAAGCGCTGGTACTCGCTGGCTAGCGCCATCCTGTAGAACCAGATCGGCCCCTATTTCCTCGGCCAGTTGCAAACAGGCAAAACGCGCCGGGGAAAACTCCAGCTCAGCGCTGAACTGGAAGCGGATTACTGTGCATTCATGCCGGTTGGATAGGGTGTCTACAGTATCGACGTGCCAATGTTGTTCAGCGAAGAACTGAATCAAGCACTGCAGTTGCGACAAGCTTGCCACCGGGCTCAGGAGGGTCAGGCACCAGGGGGATCTCACCGTCTGGGGAGTTGGGCTGAGAGGGTTGAAGGCACAGCTGGTCGTGTCCGGGAATGGTGCAATATCACCGTATTCAAGACCCAAGCGTGCATAGTCACCGGTGTAGTTGAGATATCGCACGGTACAGTCCAGGGGAGACTGAGTAATTTGTGCCAGGGGTAGGTGAAATTCTTGTGCTCTAGTCTTGTCGCCCATGGCGCAATTCCCCAAATCTATTCAATAAGTGACGCATTATAGCTCTAGCTGGAATCTTCGTTAAAATCGACGCCGTATTGCATAGGCCTGTTTATTTGTCGCAGATTAAAACTCTGTGGAACTATTTTGTTGTGGGATCAACAAACGGCACAGGAAATTACAGCTTGCATTAATAGATTTGTATGGGGATTAAAATAACGCCGCGGCTGCAGTCCGTCACGAGCTCAAAAAACGCCAGTAGGTCCACGAACTTGTGCCTGCGTGTTATGAGCAACATCTCAATAAGTAAGGATGACTTGTTGAGGCGCAAGGTAATAAAAAACAAGGCAAGGTAATTTAGCCACTCTATGTCTGTATCGATTATTTCTCTACTACGCAAACTGCCAGAACAGTTTGCCCGTTTATCCAAGCGCATTCGCCAGCGCCTGTTGGCCGTGTCGATCTGGGTGATCCTGGCTGTTTTCTGCAGTGCTGCCCTCGGGCACTACTATGGTCAGCGGCATGCTGATGCTGTGGAAAAAGACCGGGCCTCTGCGCAGGCGGCGGCCAGTTTTCTCGCGGGACAGAGTCTGGAGCGTATCGTCGCCGATGATCGCATCAGTATGCAGCTGTTGGCTCGGCAGTTGTTGGAGTTGCCTGCTGTCAGCGGTATTGCCATTGAAGATGTGGAGTCCAACAGCCTGGCGGAAGTTGGGGATCTGAAAAATGGTGAGACCATCAATGTGCCAGTGGTACTGCACGATAGTATCGCCGGGAATGTCACCGTCGCCCTGGTACCTGGCTCGGATGTAACTTTCCCGTGGGTTAGCCTGTTGCTGACACTGGTGTTTGCCCTGCCGTTTAGTGCTGTAGCGGCACTGATGCTTGGGGGCTTTTCTACACCGCGCAGCTTGCCAGCGGAGGAAGCGCAATCCGCACAGGACTCAGCGGTGGAAAAAGTTGGCGGCATGGGTCTGTACCTGCGGCCGCTAAACTGGGCGCAGCTGACCAATCAACTGAGTCGCAGTGCGCTCGAAGGAATACAAAGAGAGCTTGATGGGCGTATGCAGTTACTGCGACGTATCTATGGAGCTCAGCCACTGAGTTGTGCCGGGCCGCAGATTGGCTTGGGTTTTTCCGGTACAGACGCAGCGTTTCGCGCAGTTTGTTGCGGCCTTTTATTGCGTGAGATGCAGAGTGTTAATCGTGCCACCGGTTTGAAGTTAGCTCTCGCTGTAGTTCCCTTTGAGCCAGGCTCGCCGGACTTTTCCGCCGAGCAGTTGTTGAACCAATCGCGAGGCCTGTTCTTGCATCCGGAGTTATTGGAGGATATCTCTCTGGCTGGACGTATTGAACACCACGGCGCGGGCTGGACCCTGGAGGTCACTGGCCTGACCCCATCCTATCAAAAGCTGCTCGACAACCAACTGCAACAGCTGCTGGGGGCCTGATAGCTCACCGCTGTTATCGCGGAGAGTTAGTGACTCATTGGCTCCCCACAGTTATTCTTTGGTGCCTGCTTTACGTTTACGTTAACGTAAACTCTTGTTAGGCTTTGCTGTATCTCGAGGAAGTACTTATGAAAGCCAAAGCCAGCATCGTAGAGCCCCATAGTTACAGTATTTCGGAGCTGGCGCGGGAGTTTGATATCACCACCCGTGCTATCCGTTTCTATGAGGATAAGGGGCTGCTCAAACCGGAGCGCCGCGGTCAGACCCGGGTCTACAGCCCAGAGGAGCGGGTGCGCCTGAAACTGATTCTGCGCGGCAAGCGGCTGGGTTTCTCCCTGGATGAGAGCCGCGAGATTATCGACATGTACGACCCGGCCCACGGCAATGTGGAGCAGTTACAACGCTTGCTGGAGCGTATCGTACAGAAGCGTATGCAATTGCAGCAGCAACTGCGGGATATCGAGAGCCTGATGGGGGAGCTGGACGAAGTCGAGGTCCGCGCGCAAGCGGCCCTGGTGAGGAGTCGCGAAGATGATACTTCCTAAAGGTTAAACCTAAAAATTTCGGCGCGCGCTGTGTGAATGTCTGCGGTCCCTGAAGACTGAGAGGGGTCAGCCGATGTATTGAGTAGACACAGGTGCGGCCAGTTGAATTCAATATTGTTAATTTTAAGTGGAGTCACTATGAATACCTCCTACCCAACCCTGAATTTCGGTCTCGGTGAAGACATCGATATGCTCCGTGACATGGTCTACAAGTTCTGCCAGGCGGAGCTGGCCCCGCGCGCTGCACAGATCGATGAAGACAACCTGTTCCCGGCAGACATGTGGAAAAAATTCGGTGAACTGGGCCTGTTGGGCATGACCGTGGAAGAGGAGTTCGGTGGCTCCAATATGGGTTACCTCGCGCACGCCGTGACCATGGAAGAGATCTCCCGCGCTTCCGCCTCTGTGGGCCTGTCCTACGGTGCCCACTCCAACTTGTGCGTCAATCAGATTCGCAAGAACGGTACCCGTGAGCAGAAACTCAAGTATCTTCCCAAACTGTGTTCCGGTGAGCATGTGGGCGCACTGGCCATGAGTGAACCCAACTCCGGTTCCGACGTGGTAAGCCTACAGCTGCGCGCCGAGAGGCGCGGCGATCGGTTTATTCTGAACGGCAATAAAATGTGGATCACCAACGGTCCCGACGCCGATACCTATGTGATCTACGCGCGCACTGAGCCGGGCATCAGCTCCGGTGGTATCACTGCATTTATCGTCGAACGCGGATTCGCCGGCTTCTCCCAGGCGCAGAAACTCGACAAGCTGGGCATGCGCGGCTCCAACACCTGTGAGCTGGTGTTTGAAGACTGTGAAGTGCCGGAAGAAAATATCCTCGGTGAACTGAACGGTGGCGTGCGCGTATTAATGAGTGGCCTCGACTACGAGCGTACCATTCTTTCCGGCGGCCCGGTGGGCATTATGCAGGCGTGCCTGGATGTGGTTGTACCCTATATCCATGAGCGCAAGCAATTCGGCAAGGCCATCGGTGAGTTCCAACTGATGCAGGGCAAGATTGCGGATATGTACGCAGACCTGAATGCCAGCCGCTCTTATCTGTACGCTGTGGCGCGAGCTTGTGATCGCGGTGAGGACTCGCGCAAGGACGCCGCCGCAGTAATCCTGTTTACTGCGGAGCGCGCAACCCAGATGGCCCTGCAGGCTATCCAGACTTTGGGCGGCAATGGCTACATCAATGAGTACGCCACTGGTCGCCTGCTGCGTGATGCCAAGCTCTACGAGATCGGCGCGGGCACTTCAGAAGTGCGCCGTATGCTGATCGGTCGCGAGCTATTTAAAGAGACCCGCTAAGGCTGGGCATTTCTTCTCGCCGCCGGCGCCTGCCGGTGGCAGCTGTCTCCAGCCGGGCACCGCGGCGATAAGCCGCGCCCTGTTGGGGTCTTTTCTCCGGGAAAGTGAATCAGACTTTATGAATCAGTTGCAGAGCAAAATAAATACGCGCGATGCCGCCTTTAGTGAAAACCGCGAGCAAATGCAGGCGCTGGTGGCAGACCTGCGTAAGAAAGTAGAAGCCATTGCCCAAGGCGGCGGTGAGCGTGCACGGGAAAAACACCTGGCGCGAGGAAAATTATTACCCCGGGATCGTATCGATGCGCTGCTCGATCCGGGCAGTCCATTCCTGGAATTTTCCCAGCTGGCCGCTCACGAGGTTTACGGTGAAGAGGTTCCTGCTGCGGGCATTATTACCGGTATCGGTACTGTTTCCGGCCAGCCCTGTGTGATCGTCGCCAATGATGCGACGGTAAAAGGCGGTACTTACTATCCGCTCACAGTGAAAAAACACCTGCGCGCGCAGACTGTTGCCGAGCAGAATAACCTGCCGTGTATCTATCTGGTGGATTCCGGTGGCGCCAACCTGCCGCGCCAGGACGACGTTTTCCCGGACCGCGAACATTTCGGCCGTATCTTCTTCAACCAGGCCAACCTGTCTGCCCAGAATATTCCACAGATTGCAGTGGTGATGGGCAGCTGTACTGCCGGTGGTGCCTATGTACCGGCAATGGCAGACGAATCCATTATGGTGAAGGAGCAGGCCACTATCTTCCTAGCGGGCCCGCCTTTAGTAAAAGCGGCCACCGGCGAAGAGGTCTCCGCCGAGGAACTCGGTGGTGCCGAAGTGCACTGCCGCATCTCCGGGGTTTCCGATCATTACGCCAACAACGATGTACACGCCCTGCAGCTGGCGCGTCGCTCTGTAGCGCGGTTGAACCGCATCAAGAATCCTGGCCTGGATATCCAAAAGCCAGTGGAGCCGGTTTATCTGCCGGAAGATATTTACGGTGTGGTGCCGAAAGATTCGCGTCAGCCGTTCGATGTGCGCGAGATTATTGCGCGGGTGGTGGACGGCTCTGAATTCGATGAATTCAAAGCGCTGTACGGCACCACCCTGGTGACCGGTTTTGCCCGTATCAATGGCTACCCGGTGGGTATCGTTGCCAACAACGGCATCTTGTTTGCAGAGAGCGCACAGAAGGGCGCGCACTTTATTGAGCTGTGTGCCCAGCGCAAAATTCCATTGGTGTTCCTGCAAAATATCACCGGCTTTATGGTGGGCAAACAGTACGAAGCGGGTGGCATCGCCAAGCACGGTGCCAAAATGGTGACCGCCGTAGCCACTGCCAAGGTGCCGAAAATTACCATTCTGATTGGCGGTTCTTTTGGTGCCGGTAATTACGGTATGTGTGGCCGCGCCTACGATCCCAATTTCCTGTTTATGTGGCCCAACGCGCGTATCTCGGTCATGGGTGGCGAACAGGCTGCCGGCGTGCTGGCTCAGGTGAAGCGCGACCAGATGGCGGCGCGGGGTGAATCCTGGAGCGAAGAGGAAGAGCGCCAGTTTAAGCAGCCAATTGTGGATAACTACGAGCACCAGGGACATCCCTACTACGCCTCTGCGCGCTTGTGGGATGACGGCGTTATCGACCCGGCGGACACTCGCCGCGTACTTGGTTTGTGCCTGGCAGCGGCCAGCCACAAAGAGCCGCAAGAGACCAAGTTCGGCGTGTTCCGCATGTAACCAAACCGTGGTTTGCGGCGCTTGTGATGCCATTATGCGCCGCAAAAAGATGCCCCATTCGAGGACTGATAATGAGCGATAAATTGCTGTGCGAAGTGGATAGCGAGGGTGTGGCCACGGTCACCCTGAACCGCCCGGAAATCCATAACGCTTTTGACGATGAACTGATTCACGAGCTGGCCACTACCTTTGACACCCTGGCGCAAAATCCCGCAGTGCGCGTGTTGGTGCTGGCTTCCAACGGCAAGAATTTTTCTGCCGGCGCAGATCTCAACTGGATGAAGCGCATGGCGACTTATTCGGAAGAGGAAAACCGCCGCGATGCTGCCGCACTCGCCGCCATGCTGTACAAGCTGGACACTTTCCCCACGCCCACTATTGCGCGGGTTCAGGGTGCTGCCTTCGGCGGCGCCGTGGGCCTGGTGAGCTGCTGCGATATGGCGGTGGCCACTGAGCGTGCCAGCTTCTGTTTGTCCGAAGTCAAAATCGGCCTGTTGCCCGCTACCATCAGTCCCTATGTGATTAACGCCATCGGTACCCGCCACGCGCGTCGTTACTTTGTCACAGCCGAGCGTTTCTCCGCTGAGCGTGCAGAGCAGATAGGCCTGGTATCCGAAGTCTGTGCCGAAGGCGACCTGGATCTGCATGTGCAGAAACTGGTAAACGCTATTGCTGACAACGGCCCCAGGGCAGTGGCTATGGCCAAGCAGCTGGCCATGTCCATGTCTAACCGAGTGATAAATAACGAATTGCAGGGGCAGACCAGTGCGCTGATCGCCGCCGTGCGGGTATCGCCGGAAGGTCAGGAAGGGCTGAGTGCATTTTTGGAAAAACGTGCGCCCAAGTGGATGAATGGTAGCGAAGGATAATTTAAATGATTCGCAAACTGTTAATAGCTAATCGCGGCGAAATTGCCTGCCGCATTATCAAGACCGCCCGCCATCTGGGGGTGGCTACCGTTGCTGTGTATTCCGATGCGGATGCCGACGCTCTGCATGTGCAGATGGCGGATGAAGCGGTGCACTTGGGGCCGGCCCCGGCCAGGGATTCTTACCTGGATATCGGCAAGGTGCTGGGTGCCGCCAAACAGACCGGTGCCGATGCCATCCACCCGGGTTACGGCTTCCTATCGGAAAATGCGGAATTTTGCCGTGCCTGCGACAAAGCCGGTATTGTTTTTGTCGGTCCGCCTACCGGCGCGATCGAGGCGATGGGCTCCAAGTCCGCCGCCAAGCGTATTATGGAAGAGGCCAATGTGCCCCTGGTACCCGGTTACCATGGCACCAACCAAAATGAAGAGCTGCTGGAAGGTCACGCCAACCGTATCGGCTACCCGGTATTGCTAAAAGCTGCCGCCGGCGGTGGCGGTAAAGGCATGCGCCGTGTCGACAGTGCTGATGAATTCCACCAAGCGCTGGCCGCAGCCAAGCGCGAGGCCATGAACGCCTTCAGTGATGACATTATGTTGCTGGAACGCTACGTGGTGAGCCCGCGTCATGTGGAAATCCAGGTGTTCTGCGATCAGCAGGGCAATGGTGCCTACCTGTTTGAACGGGATTGCTCGGTGCAGCGCCGCCACCAGAAAGTAGTGGAAGAGGCCCCGGCACCCGGAATGAGCCCGGAACTGCGAGCCCGTATGGGTGAAGCGGCACTGCGCGCGGCCCACGCCATCGGTTATGTGGGCGCCGGCACGGTGGAATTCCTGCTGGATGCCAGCGGTGCTTTCTACTTTATGGAAATGAATACCCGCCTGCAGGTAGAGCACCCGGTGACGGAAATGATCACCGGTCAGGACCTGGTGGCCTGGCAGCTGGCAGTCGCCGCTGGCGACACCCTGCCCATGAGCCAGGATGAGCTGCAGATCAATGGCCATGCTATGGAAGTGCGAATCTACGCCGAAGACCCGGATAACGACTTCCTGCCGGCTACCGGTGTACTGGTGCGTCACCAGCCCCCAGCAGAAGGCGAGGGCGTACGCGTGGATACCGGTGTGCAGACCGGCGATGAAATCAGCGTTCATTATGATCCGATGATCGCCAAGCTGATCTGCCACGGCCGCACCCGCAAAGAGGCCCTGGCCAAACTGGACCGCGCTCTTCGCGACTATCAGATCGCCGGTGTACGTCACAATATCGAGTTCCTGCGCCGGGTGATCAACCACCAGGCCTTTGCCAGCGGTTGTATCTCGACCCACTTTATTGAGGACTATGAAACGGAAGTGCTGCACCAGGAGCAGACGCTGACGCCGCTTAAGTGCGCGGCTATTGCCGGATACTTACAGCAGCGCGAGGAACACGATCTGCGTAACGGCGCTCCGCAACAGGATCCCTTCTCCCCCTGGCACAATGGCGATAACTGGCGCAATGCCCTGGCTGGCAGTCGTACCCAGACTGTGGATTACCGTGGCCAGCATGCGCAAATTCGTTTTGTCGCCGAAGGCGATAGCCTGCGCTGGACTTGCGATGTCCTGCCTGAGAAAAATAACAGTGGTGAGATTCGCTTGCTGTCGGGCCGCGATTTAATTCTGGTGGATGGTCGCCGCATGAGTTTCTCCGCCGTGGATACCCGCGATGGCGGTGCGGTATTTATCGATGGCACCCAGGTGGAATTCAAACTACTGCCACCGGATATCGGCGAGAGCAATGACCAGGCCCACGGCCTCGATGCCCCCATGAACGGCACCATAATTTCGCTGCTGGTTGAGCCGGGCTCTACGGTGGAAAAAGACCAGCCGCTACTGGTAATGGAAGCCATGAAAATGGAACACACCCTGCGGGCTCCGGCCGCTGGCACCGTGCAGCAGTTCTTCTGTGCCGAAGGTGAATTAGTGGATGGCGGCAGTCTGCTGGTGGATTTTGCCGGGGAGGAGCAATAATGACTTTGCCCAAACAGGTCAAAATCGTCGAAGTGGGCCCCCGCGATGGGCTTCAAAATGAAAAGCAGCCTATCTCTGTGGAGACCCGTATCGCTTTGGTGGACAAGCTCAGTGCCAGTGGGCTGTCGGTTATTGAAGCCGGCAGTTTTGTCAGCCCCAAGTGGGTACCGCAAATGGCCGCCAGCGAGGAAGTGCTGGCGGGTATCCTGCGCAAAGACGGTGTTATCTACAGCGCGCTCACGCCAAACTTAAAAGGTTATGAGCGCGCAGTGGAAGCCAAAGCCGATGAGGTCGCCGTATTCGGCGCGGCCTCAGAAGCCTTCACCCAGAAAAATATTAATTGCAGTATTGCTGAGAGTCTTGAGCGCTTCCGTCCACTGGTGGAAAAAGCCAAGCAAGACGGCATACCCGTGCGCGGATACGTATCCTGCGTACTTGGTTGCCCCTATGAAGGCGATATTGATCCGGCTAAAGTGGCAGAAGTTAGTGCCGCTCTACTGGAAATGGATTGCTACGAAATTTCCCTGGGCGACACCATCGGTGTCGGCACCCCGGAAGCCGCCAAGCGTATGCTGGAGCAGGTGATGGCCCGTGTACCTGTGGAAAAACTTGCGGTACATTTCCACGATACCTACGGCCAGGCACTGGCCAATATCTACGCAGCCCTACAAATGGGTGTCGCAGTAGTAGATTCCGCCGTAGCTGGCTTGGGCGGCTGCCCCTATGCCCGCGGCGCTTCAGGAAATGTTGCCAGTGAGGATGTGCTCTATATGCTCAATGGCATGGATATTGAAACCGGCGTGGATTTGCAGTTACTGGCAGAGGCTGGGAACTTTATTTCTGAACAGTTGGGGCGGGAGACGAACTCCCGGGTGGCTAAGGCTTTGGTGCCTTGTTGAGATTTTGATAGGTTCACATCGGGGTTATATTTATCCTGATGTGAATTTAACCGCTAGGGTTAAGAGTGGAACACCACGCTAGAAGCTATATCCTACGTTTTTTTACTTTATTTTTTGCTTCTGGAATTACAATTTTGTAGCAGTCTACATAACGGCGAATAATAATTCGTTATTTAAAAGTTAAAATTTTCTTCATGGTGTACAGCCTACCTCACTTCTTAACAAGCCATCTTTGTTGAACCCACCCTACCTGATTTACCATCTGTTTAAGATTATGCTCCTGTGATTAAAGGCCGTTAGAGGTGGAATCTGCCTTTATCCAATGTCGATTAAATATGAAGTGGAGTGATACTCACACTTTCTGTGGATGTTTTTTTATTGTTAACTTCACTATTTGAGTTTTGTTGACAATGATGACTATACGGTATTTTTTGCTGGTTCAGATTGAATTCTTTGAATATTTCGTTGGCGTAGACCTACCTTATCTCTTTTTGTTAATCAACTTTGGCATGAGATATCTATCAGGATTCCTCGCAGTAAGTGATGGTGATCTATAGAGCTTTTTGAGCACACTTTCACTATTAATGGATATAGTTTGATTTACTTTTTTTGAACTTTTTTTGCGTGGGTGGTCATACTCAGTGTTTAAAAAAAGTAAAACTATTTTTCAAAAAAATAGGGTATCAAAATGAAAATATGTTTCGCAGCTCTACCGTTGGTTTTTTTTGTAACTGTTAATGCTACTGCTGAAGAGTATAAGTCAATTACTACTGCCGGTTATTCCAATTTGGATTTTAATGCAAGGGATGGGGATGAACTCTCTACTGAATCAACTTATTATTTTTCTGGCAAGGAAACTCTTGGGCCTCTAAGAGAGTTTGAGTTTATTAATAAGGCAAGTAATTTGTCTGCGGCTTACTACCATCGAAGCATTGGGTCTACAAATAGCGATAGTTTCGCGGTCGCTGGTGAATATTTTGCCGAAAATGGATTTGTGTTGGGAGCTAACATAGCAGATCTTGGAGGTGAGAGCTTTAACACTATAGCCTTAGGTTACATGTTTACTCCTAACTTTTTGATGAAGTTTTATAATACTGAGGGCAATACATATAGTAAATTTCGTTATAATTATGATTTAAATGAAACTGATTATATTGGTTTTGATTTTTCTGCCGATGTTGTTTTTGATTGGCAGGTTTTTTCCTCTAAATACTTTTCAAAAATTGGTGATGACCAGTACATATCTATTAATTTAAGCTACTTGAATTATAATGAGTGGAATGACTATTGGGAGGTTGGTACCAATTACTATTTCACTAAAAATACTTCCCTTGAGGCTAGTTATGATGAAAATAATGATTATAAGCTAGGTTTATCTCACTTTTTTAATCGGAATGTTGCGGTGGAGGCTTCTTATAGTACTAGATTAGGGTTTCCATTTAAGTACTCCAGCTTTGGAAGTGATATCTACAAAACCATCTGGAATACGGATACGGAAGTAGATAAGTTTGAATTGGGAGTTACGGTGCAATTCTAATTTAAGAGGGCAAAAGGGTTTGATTGGGTTAATCGATTTGCAGTTATTACTTGAAACCAAGGTCATTTAATGGTTGGGGGCCAACACCTCAAACGGCCGCATCATATCGTAATCCTCATGGGAGAGTAGGTGGCAGTGCCATACATAGAGGCCTTCGCGATCGAAACGTGCAATTACCCGGGTAACTTGGCCGGGAAGGGCAATGACAGTATCTTTGGGGCCGCTTTCTTCCGGTTGTGGTGGAAGGGGTTTTCCCTGTAGAGATTCTATTTCCAGTCGTGCACCCTGAAATATCTTATCGGTATGCATAAATTTCTGCGGCTTGGGAATAAGTTTGCCTTTAAATGGCTGGCGATCCAGCACCTGGAATTCCACCAGATGAATATGGATTGGATGAGCCGATACTGTAGGGTTGTATATCTCCCAGATCTCTACGGCGTTGTGCTGGATAATTTCCGTGGTAGGGTCTTCGAAAAATAGGGAGCCTTCTTTTACTGGACCTAACATCAGCAGATTACGGCCGTAGGGATCGTCCAGACGATAGGTAGCAAGCTGTCGTGTGTGGTTCGCTTGACTAAGCCTTTTAAGCGGAGGGCGCAGGGGAGTATTCAAGGTTAGTTTTAAATCTCCAATCGTATCTTTGACCGCTGCTTTCTGTTTATAGGGAGAAGCTTTTGCAGGTGTCGAAGCAATATGGAATTGCAAAACTTGGCCAGTGGTATTGGGGTCGGTAGCTGGTGTGGTGCCACCGCGCCCATCACTTAATACGCGTTTGCCATCCGGGTTGTATACCAGCGGAATTGAACTCTTCGGATTACTGGCCTGCACAAATCCTTTAAAAGGGATATCTGGCCCAAAATTTCTCAGTGTCAGTTTGTGCCCTGCATAACCACTGAAATCCACTAAAACATCTGCTCGCTCTGCGGGCGCCAATACCAGCTCGTTCAGTTGCACTGGGCGATCGAGAAAGCCACCGTCGCCGCCGACTTGCACAAAGGGGGTATCTTCGTCGATCCTGAGTATTAGTGTGCGCGTATCGGATGCGTTGAGTAACCGCAATCGATAAACGTGTGGAGTAACACTGACTTTGGGCCAGGCCATGCCGTTTACCAGGATAAAATTACCGAAAAACTCATCCAGGTGAGAAGGGTTGGGCCAATTGTCCTTGACCACCTCATGGGAAACGGGTGAAGGAGGCTGATCTCGCCAGCCGGGGAAATAGAGCTGCCCATCTGAGCTAAACAGGCTGTCTGTTATAGCGGTAACCAAGGTCCGCTCTTCTGTGGGAAGTAGCTTTTCCTGTATCAGGAGATCTTCATTGTCGTCGCCAACCAGGTAAAAACCGAATAAGCCTGCATAAACATTAAGTCGGGTCATTCCCAGGGTGTGATCGTGATACCAGATAGTGGTGGCATCCTGGGAGTTGTCGTATTCGTAAATCTTTTTTTCAAATAGCGGGCCCGTCTCGTGATAATTTCGCGTGTACCAAGCGAGGGGATTGCCGTCACTCTTCCACTCTGTATGGCCACCATGAAGATGAATAACAATTGGCACGGCTTTGGAGTTTTTTACATCGGCAAGGTGAATGGATCGATCGACAGGAAAGAGATGTGGTCCGGGTAGCTCATTGGCCCAATGTACAAATACCGGTTGGCCCTCCCGAGCGCGAATGGTTGGGCCGGGAGAGTGGACGTGACCAGCATATTCAAAACCCCAGGCCTTCGTCATTACACGTTTACCATCCTTATCCCTCAAGCCCATCCATACTTGGGTGGGCCGTGCTGGCAATTTGAGTGGAGCTGAGCTCTTGGGTCGGATCTCTACAGGTATTGGCAGCTCGTTAACGAACTTATCCACAGTTGTTGGATCCAGGAGGGTCAGGGGATGGGCCTTGACGACGGAAATTTTTTCCTCGCTAGCAATTAGGGAAATAGGAAGTGATAACAATAGGCAGAAGAGTATCCGAAGCATAGGCTGCTCATGGTGGTTCGTATTTAATAGCCAAGTATAGGTAAGGGAGTACTGTCAGGTCATAGAGACCTCAAGTGCAGGCAAGGCGCAGCATGCCCTTACCTGATGCGACGCTGCACTAGATAAAGTGATTGATCGCCGTTTTGGCATTGTCCTGATAGGTTGAGTTGTCCAGGTCCGGGAAAAGCTTCCGCTGTTCACCAAGAGGTCCAGTCAATCCGCGTTCACTGCCGTAAAAAATACCTGTTCGGAAGGATGTTGTATCCAGCAGGGCATCGATATAGCGCTTGGCGCCCACTTCGACTTTGTGGACTTTGCCCAATAGCAGCATAATACGCATCATGCCCTTCATCATATATTGCTTGAATAACGACAGTGTATTGAAGCCTTCTGTGCCTACAGTAGCCCCTGGGCTCATAGTTACGAAGCGGATATTAGGGAATTCTCGAGCCATGGAAGACATCCACAGGGCGCCCATATACTTTATCGGACCATAGGGTACCGTAGCGTCTTTGGTACTGGCATAGAGCTCTCCTTCACAGATCTGCATAAATTCCTCCACAGAGGCGCTTTTCAGCTCTGGCCGCTTCATACCCATCTCTTTTACGCCGCGAGCGGCCTCGGAGCCGGCATAGATAGCAGTCTGGGTTAATTTATTGGCTTTCAGTAACTCGTTAGTCAGTAGAGCATGCCCGAGCAGGTTGACGGCGAAAATTTGTGTGACTCCCTCAGGGGTCTTGTTGTAAAACTCTTTCCCCCCGGTACCGCCAGCATTCATAACCAGCGCATCAACTGGGGATTCCAGGTTCTTAACTGCCTCTTTCACGGATTGTTGATCCGCGACATCGATCAGCAATACTTCGAAGATATTCCTGCCAGTTACCGACACCAGCTCGGCCTGGGTTTCCTTGGCTTTGTGCAGATTGCGGCAGCCGAGATAGATCTTGTTAATCTGCTGGTATTCCGCCAGTTGCTTGGCGCACTCCCTACCTAAGCCTGCATTCGCTCCGGTAATCAAAACACTCTTAATCATCTTTCTGTCTCTGTGGATATTGGGAACTGGTGCCAGGATATGGATATACCCGGCTGTTGGAGGGAAAGATAAGCGGTTAAGCGCCTCGTCTTTTGACATTTCTTGCTGTCTTAGTGGGATACCAAGACCGCAAGAAATATCAAAAATAGGGCCTTACTGGCCAATATGATTAGGTCATCACTCCAAATACGGCAAACTAAGGTGAAACTATGAATCAGGCGAGTTCTATAGAAAGAAAAATTTTCCAATTGTTAGTGGTAGCGCTGGCGGTGATCTGTTTTGTACCCGGTGGTATCAGTGCATTTGGAGGGCTGAATGGCAGTGCTGCCCTGAGTGGTGGTGCTATGATTTTTGGCCCGGATAGCCCCTTGAGAGGATTTGGGGATAATCAATATCGATTTGCCTTTGGTGTTTTCTTTGCCCAGGGGTTGGTTCTACTGTATTTCCTGAGCAATATCGAAAAACATAAAGCATTGTTTTACTTCGTGGCTTTATCCCTCTTTATTGGCGGTCTGGGCCGCTTAAGTAATATTCTGGAATTTGGATTGGTGGATGATCAGGTCTTACCCCCTACGATTATTGAGCTTGCGATAGTTCCACTTCTGGTTTTTTGGCATAGGCGAGTAGCCTCTCAAAGTTAGTCATTAGAAGCTCTTAGTTAAGCAACTAAAAGTTATTTACACTTAAGAGGTTATTACTTTGTTACCAGTATTTTTACATATAGAGTCTTCACCAAACTTACAGGAATCGCAGGCTCTTCAGCAGTATATAGGTCTGGCACCGCAATTAATGCAACAGTATGGGGGGTGCCTATTGCCTCTTATGATGTAGAAGAGGCCCTGGACGGAGGTAGGTCACCAAAGGCATTTGTTGTGGTATCTTTTCCGGATCGGGAGGCGATCTATGCATTCTTCAATGATCCAGCCTACCAGGCGATTATTCCATTGAGGAACAAGGCATTTGCCCATTTACGCTTTTTTATCACTAGTGAACGAATTTGATTTAAAGGCAAGCTAAACCGGGAAGGTATTGCTCGAAAATCGAACCGTCCCAACGTAAACTGGTAGGAAAGGAGCCTCTCATGCAGCGATTTTTTAAAAGTATCAATTTCGTAGAGCAGCATCTATACGACAAAATTTCTGTTCATGAAATTGCCGCTGCCTCTCATTACTCCACCTACCACTTCAGTCGTATTTTTAAGGCATTAGTGGGGGACTCGCCGAAAGAGTATTTGCGCAAGCGCCGGTTGACCGTCGCCGCAAAGAGGTTGTTGAGTGAAGATATTGGTATTCTTGAGCTTGCCATGGAGTGCCAATTTGATTCCCAAGAAGCTTTTACTCGCGCGTTTAAAGCTCTATTTAATGTAACCCCAGCGCAGTATCGAAAGCAGCAGGACCCTTTTCGGTTGTTGTATAAGGACCAATTTAGCCCTCATATGCTGCATTTTTTGCAAAATGAGCTATCCATGGAGCCACAAATTATTTCGCGCCCAGTGATGCAATTAGTGGGAGTAGCGCAGGAGTACGATCATGAAAACCTCAGCTTGCCAAAGCTTTGGTCGGCATTCAGGCCCTACAGGGATAAGATTCCTAATCGTATTAGTGACGAATCTTTTGGTATCTATGAATGTTACGAGGAAGCGGCTGATGAAATTCGGTTTAATTATATCTGCTGTACGCCAGTTGCTGAGCTGACTCATGTTCCTGAGGGAATGGTGGCCCGTGAACTGCCAGAGCAGCTCTATGCGAAGTTTGTGCATCGTGGTTCTATTACAACCCTGGAACAGACATTGAAGTATATCTGGGGAAGCTGGCTGCCAAAGTCAAATTATGACTATATCGAGAAGCCAGACTTCGAACTCTATCCGCCCAGGTATCAGGTTACCAGCCCGGCAGCTGAAATGTATTTCCATATCCCCGTTAAAGAGAGACAATAATCGTTTAGCAATAACGCAGATTTATCACTATTCAACTTTTCCAGCTACTTGGAGGCTGTTCAAAAGCCACTATACGTTAGGGAAACACCGATGTACCGATCATTATAATACTATAGATGAATAGCTCTTTTGCAGTGAATTGTGAGAATTGTTTTATCTTTCAAAAAGAAGAAAAATTTTTAATTTTATGCAGAACCTCCTTACTCTATATCTCAGTTTTCTTGGCTTCTCTAGATAATGGTTGCCAAAGTGGATAAGGCGCTTTGTCCAGTGGTTTATCTTTAGGGTGGCCCTAGAGAGTAGCAACTATTGACCTTGCTGGTTTCTATCTTTATATCTCTATCGTACTAGTGTCTGCATAATCTGCTAACATCGGCATAAATCCTGTAGTTAGATCAATCCCTATGAAACTATTGCGTTGGCTCTTGCTTATTGTGCTTGTCCTAATGGTGATTTCCGCCCTTGCGGCACCAGGCTTCATCGGTCCCAAGGTAGAGGAGATCTGGAAGCAACAGGTTGGTAGGTTACAAGGTGGTAATTCCACGAGTTATCAGCGTGGTTGGTTTGGTGCTGAGACCAATACTGAGGTCGGACTGCAAAATGGTACTACCGAGCTGCATACTGAAATTCACCATGGTCCTGTACTGTTTACTTCCCAAGGGCCGAGATTTGGGGTTATCTATAGTGAAACACGCTTGGAATTGGAGCAGTTAGCCCCTGAATTGCGCGCACAGCTTGAGGGCATATATGGCCGTTTGCAGGATAGCCCGTTGGTGCTGGAAACTCTTGTAACAGCCGATAACCGCGTACTAAACACCCTGCGTTTGGAGTCCTTCAAAAATACTGGTACCTATGGCCAGCTGGAATTTGATGGCGGTGAAATTGCAGTAAAAACTGATTATAGCGGTACCATGTTGGATGGCGTTATTGATTTGGGCAGCCTGCGCCAGATACGGGATGGTGTTGAAGTGCTGTTTACCGAACCTCTAAAAGGTGAGTTCCAAGTAGAGCCTGGCCGTGGCGGCAAGGCACAACTGCAATTGTCATTGTTACGTGCGGAGTCCGATTCGGGACCTGTGCAGCTGCGGGATATTACCCTCAAATTAGACTTGGAGATGCTTGCCGCCCAGACTTTAAAAATTGTAAGTGACTTGCAGTTGCCCAGCGTAGAGTCCGCAACTCCGATCACCTCTGCTCGTCAGCAGATGACCTTACCCAAGATTTCAGCCGCAGATCTGGGTCACTACCTGGGAGTGCTGCTGCCTAATGCTGAGCGCAACTGGGCTCGTGAGATGCGTCCGCCGCTGCGATTGCAACAGCAGTTAGCTGTGCAGTCACACAATGGTCCAGTGCTGGTGGATGCTGATATCGATTGGCGCGGCATGAAGCGCCCTCCCCGTCACCGTGGGGGGAGTGCCCTGAATCAGTGGCTGAAGCCATTGGTTGGCACTATGACACTGAGTGCAGCGGAGTCCGCGCTATTGCAGTCACCATTAGTAGCACAGGCGATGATGTTGCGGGAGTACGGTCTTTTACTGGAGCAGGATGGCGAACTGCAAATGCATTTGGAAGTGAAGCGGGGGCGACTGGAAGTGAATGGCCAGGATTTACCCCCGGAGTTGTTTATTATGGCGCTTACCGGGCAGTTCTAAGAAAAAATTATTTGGGGAGTGGGTTGGCTGCTCCCCATTTATTAAACTGACAATAAACAAACTTCCATCTATTTTATTATCGCTCACGGCAAACTAGTGTGCCGCATTATGCTGTTAACTGGCTTTTCGGGTTAGCAGTTAGTGTAAAGTCCCTCCAATCCTATCATCCAGTATTGCGCATACCGGCGGCAATTCCGGCAATGGTTACCATCAGAGCGCTTTCCAATACAGTATCACTTTCCCTTTCACGTAAGCGTGCCATCAATTCAGCCTGAAGCAAGTGCAATGGGTCGGTGTAGGGATCGCGAACTCGAATCGACCAACGCATTACAGGGTTGTTATCCAGCAGGCTTTCACGTTCGGTGAGCTGCTGAAGTGCGCTTACGGTTCGTGATAACCGCTCGCGCAGGCTTTCGCCAAGGGAGATCAGATCTTCACTATCTGTCAGGCGCTCTTCATACCAAGAGGCGACACGGGTATCAGATTTGGCCAATACCATTTCCAGCATATCGACCACTCCCTGGAAGAACGGCCATTCACGGCTCATATCACGTAAAATGTCGGTTTCGTCGGCGTGTTTTTGTGCGTGTTCCAGTGCAGTGCCGGTACCCAGCCATGCAGGTAGCATCAGGCGTATCTGGGTCCAGGCGAAAACCCAGGGAATGGCGCGCAGGGTTTCCACACCGCCACCTGGTTTACGCCGCGCGGGGCGACTGCCCAAAGCGAGTCGGCTGAGTTCGGTTTCCGGGGTGACGGTACGCAGGTAGGAGACAAATGCAGGATCGTCGCGTACAACTTCGCGATAGCTATTTACCGAGATTTCCGTGAGACGATCCATCTGGTTGCGCCACTCAGGTCGCGGTTGCGCTGGTGGCATCAAGGTGGCCTCCAGAGTCGCCGCCACATACTGTTCCAGGTTGTAGGCGGCAACCGTCGGACGGCCATACTTGAAGCGGATCATCTCTCCCTGCTCGGTGACCCGGATACGGCCAGCTACAGAGCCCGGCGGTTGAGATAGTAGGGCCATGCGGGTGGGAGAGCCACCTCGGGAAATAGAACCACCGCGGCCATGGAACAGCGTTAATGGGATACCATGATTTCGGAAAATTCCGGTGAGGGCCTCTTGAGTACGATATTGCGCCCAGGCTGCACCGAGGAAGCCGGCATCCTTGGCGGAGTCTGAATAGCCGATCATCACTTCCTGGCCATCCAACACCCGTTGTTTGTACTGGGGGATATTGAGCAGGGTACTCATGGTGGTGGCTGCGTTGTTGAGATCATCGAGAGTTTCAAATAGAGGCACCACTCGCATTGGCTGGTGCACACCGGCGATCTTTTGCAGCAGCATTACCGCCAGTACGTCGGAAGATCTTTTCGCCATGGAAATGACATAGGCACCGAGACCTTCGGGGCCCTGTTCAGCCACTACTCTGCAAGTCTCCAGTACTTCGCGCACATCTTCATCACAGAAATCCGTGCTGTAAAAATCTGCATTGACCAATGGCCTGCGATTGTCCAGCTCGGCGAGTAGAAACTCTAGTTTGCGCTCCTCATCCCAAGTGGTGTAATTGCCGATACCCAGGTAGCGGGTGATGGCATCGAGCGTGTCCGCATGGCGAGTGGATTCCTGGCGTATATCCAGGCGTAATAAAGTAATGCCAAAGCAGTTGAGGCGACGCAGAGTATCTTTTAGTTGCCCATCGGCGATGGCGCAGAGCCCCACTGAACGTAGGGAACGGTCGATAAGGTGTAATTCCTCGGAGAGCTGTTGGCCACTACTGAAGGCTTCACCATCTGGCACCGGTTGGTTGCTGATATGTGCCTCTATCTGCGTGCGGGTATTTCGCAGGCGGTAGCGGACCCTGCGCAGCACAAGGCGGTAAGGTTCGTGACTGGGGCCGGTATGTGCTATCAGCTCTTCACTGGCCATGTGCATCGACAGGTCCGCGAGCAGGTTTTCGATATCCCGCAAATAGAGGTCCGCAGCCATCCAGCGCGCTAACAGTAGTACCTTGCGAGTTACTGAGGCGGTGACATTGGGATTGCCATCTCGATCGCCGCCCATCCAGGAGGCAAAGCGAATAGGCACCCAATCATCTGGCAGAGGTGGTAACTCGGCCAGGGCCAACTCCGCCTCGATAGAGCGCATGCTCTGGGGAACCGCCTGCCACAGGGACTGCTCAATAGTGGCAAAGCCCCACTTGGCTTCATCCACCGGTGTCGGTCTCTCACGCCGAATCTCATCGGTGCTCCAGGCGGAAAGGATTTGCTCATGTAAATGTCGGCGTAACTCCCGGCCTTCTTCTTGGGTAAGATCGGGTCGGTCCAGCGCGGCGAGCAAATCGGCGACACGGTCGTATTTGCGAATCAGGGTGCGGCGGGTAACTTCGGTGGGGTGAGCGGTCAGGACCAGTTCAACGGAAAGATCTTGTAAAACTTCATGAATTTCGCTCGGAGGAATATCGGCCTGTTTCAATTCCTGCAGCACTTGGCGCAGGCCGCGGTCGCTATCCGGGTCACCGGAGAAACGTTGATGCTGTCGGTGCAGGCGTTCGCGATGGCGTTGTTCGGCGATGTTTGCCAGATTGAGGAACTGGCTAAAGGCGCGCGCGACTTCCAACAGGGTTTCATCGTCGAGGGGATCAAGTAGCTGGCGCAGCCGATTCACTTGCATTTCCCCGGTGCTACGACTTTCTACGGCAGCCTGGCGAATTGTTTCTACGGTATCGAATAGCGATTGGCCTGCCTGTTCCCGAAGTACCGAACCTAGCTCCTCGCCAAGCAGGCGTACATCTTCCCTTAAAGGGGTATTTTGATCCTGACTCACGAATTCTGTTCTCCCTAGCGAAATACCACGAGGTAACTATCTTCGCACAATTTCACTTGGTCGGGGGTTGGACATTTTTTGACGTTGAAATAACGGGGAGAGATTTGGAATATAGGAAAACTAGTGTGGGCAAAGTTGCGGCAGTTAAACGGTGGACTGGAGAATTGCTGTCATAAATTTTGGCTAATCAAGAAATAAGGATAATCGGGGTGGGAATAATTACTTGTTGGCCGTTAAAGTCGATCTTTGAAGTTTTTGGTATAAATCTTTAACGCTTAGGTTTCATTTGTAACTAGAGTTACTCTTTTAACAGTGGTCATTAGGTGGAAAAAGAAAGCTCGGGAAGATTAGTTTTTGGAAGATTAATCACAATTAATTGTTAGCTTTCTATGTGTTTTTAATAAAAATGCGAGAATGCCTGCATGAAATATCACACAGGCATACTTTTTTATCAGAGTTATCTTGCAGTGAGTTAGTAAGCTGGGCGGCGATCTACCAGTACCAGCCAGCCACGGATCACACGATAGAAAACCCAGATCCAGTTGATGGCGAGAATGACATATCCGAGCCCGAGAATCCAAACAGAGCAGATACCGACAATGGTCCACAGCAGCCAAAACCAGAAGGTACGAATTTGCCAGCGAAAATGAGATTCTGCCAGGGTGCCGCTTACATCTTTGCGTTTAAAGTAATTGATCAATACGCCGACAAAAATGGGAACCGCGGTAAACAGGCTGATGGCCTGGATCAAATAAACCATGATAGCCAGGTCGCGCCCGCTCTGCTCTCGGGCCTCCTGGGATCGCACGGGGTACTGCTCAGACATAACTTTATTCTCTCGGTAGTTCAATAAAATATAGTGTGGTCCGAGCTATATAATTCAACTTGGCTGCGTTGGAGTGGCATTTTTATGCGACAACCGGATATGGCTGCCGCCATCATAATGGAATAGTCCCTGTTATTTGAGTGCCCACTCGGTATGTACATTGCGCTCACGCCAGGCTTTCAGCTGGCGAACGGATTCGCGCATCAGTTGTAGCAGTTCGGTGCGCTGCTGCCTGCAGTGCTCCCGTCCGCTATCGATAGAGAGATTCGCCGCCAGGCTGCGCAGGCGTGCGGCCACACTATCGAGACCCACTTCTGCAGCCGACCTGGATATTTCCAGGGCCTGTTTCTCCGCATCCAGCCAGTGGCGACCGGTCAGGGCACTGGTCAGAGAGGTGATCCGCTTAGGCAGGGTGGCGCTGCGGTCGCTGAGTAGCTCGGCGAATGTCAGGTGGTCGAGTGTATCCCGCTGGCGGAACAGGGTATTTGTGTTCAGTAATTTGGAGGGACGTGGTTTTTGCTGTGTATTGGCACCTTGACCACGTCGCCCGGCCCAATTCATTAATTGCATCAGCTGGCGATCTGCAATGGGATGAGTCAGCACTCCGGTAAAACCTCGGGCCTGGTAGCGCTCTTTGTCGCCGGAGCTGGCGCTTTGTAGAAGTGCAAAAATTGGTAATTCAACGCCGCGCTCGCGGCGGATTTCACGCACTGCCTCAACGCCATCCATTAGTGGCAGGTGGGTATCGGTAAGAATCAGATCAAATGTTTTCTGTAGGGCGGCGCTACTACCATCGATACCGTTGCACTCTCGTTGCACATAGTGCCCCATGGTCTCCAGTACGGCCTGCAGGGATTCATGTTTATTATTTTCCACCAGTAATACCGAAAGACGATTTTCGCTATTGCCGAGCACTTCCTTTGGCAGTTTGAGCTCTACCATTTCCACTTTGCCAACCTGTCGCAGGTCATCCAAGGATTTAAGCGCCGCGTTTAATTGGCGTTTGCCGATTTCCACCAGTGCCTTGATGTTATTGTCCTCGCTGCGGCCTAGCAGATTAAAGGTGCCGAGCAGAGTATCTAGGGGGTGGTGCAGTTGGTGACGGGCAATAGTGAGTAGATCGGATTTTTCCTGGCGCAATAATTCCAGGCTTTCTCGATTTTCTTCCAGCTGTTTTTCCAGGGCATTAAATTCACTGTTGCGGCTATGTACCTGCTGGAACAAATTGCTATTTTCTGAGCCGAGGCTCTCAATGCGCTCGTCCATTTCCCGTTTGAATTTGCTCAGACTCAACTGTCTATTCAGTGCAAAAGCACAAACAAGCAAAAGCACAGTTGCTGCTGCAGCGAGCCAGGTAATAGGCACCTGTTGATTAAGAGCGGGCAGTTCATAAGCCTGTGCAGTACTGGAGATAAATACTGAGCCACACACAATTGAACCGATCAGAAGGGCGTGCAAAGAAACACGACGAGAGGGCACCCCCCCAGAAGATATGGTCATTATCATCCTTGTAACCACTTTTTTGTTAGGGCGGACTAAATCCTGCAGTCCGCGTTATGTTTTTACGGTAGGTTTCTATAGATACTCCCGAAAACATCAGATCGTTTGATACTGCAATATTGCCTAGGGCACAAGAGGTATTTTTTCGTCGCGGGTCGTAGTGGGGAAGAAGTAACGGTCAGTTGTATGATTGTTTTCTCTACTATCCAAGTAATATTGCGCCACACAGATAGAGAAGGATTTTATTAATCAACGTATATTGTGGGGAATTGCACGCTATTACAATAGCCGAGTGAGTGGGAATATTTAGCGAGAATTTGCGCAATTTGACGAGCTGATGGACCAGGTAAATTGCGCAACATTGCTAATGAATAATTTTCTAAATTACTCAGGCAGCTTGCGGCAGGCGCTGCTGTAAAAGTTGCAACATACGCTCTGAGGGTAGGAAAAGACGAATGCCATCGCAGTGGGCGAGTAGTTCTTTATAGAAATAATCGAAGTGGGTACAGCCCAGGATCAGGATTTGTACGCCACTTTTTACCAGCGCGGCCACCAGGTCGTCTAGGGCGTGCTGCCGTACAATCATTTCCGCGGCGAGGCCGTCCTCAATATCCTCGACAATTTGCAGGTTGCCGATACCAATTACCTTGGCAGTTTTATTGCGCTCGAGGATTTCCCGCTCGATATTGGCACAGCTCTGGCAGTTGGCTGCGAGCAATCCATAGTTGCGATATCGCTGGGTCAGCTCGGCGTAAACCTCTAAAGGCGAGACCACTTCGATCGGAGAGGCTGCAGTGACCGCTGACATATCCACCGCACCGGATAGGGAGTTGCAGTAGATCATGGCGGCTTCGGCACCGGCCTCGTGGAGTTGCTTGATGGCGTCGATCAGCTGTTGCGTGAGGGCGCCGCGCTCCAGAGCCTGCAGTTGGGTCTGGGCTTGGGGCGATGTGGACAGGGAAAGGCCTATTCCGCGAAATTGTCGTGCGGCGAGAAAATCGAGTCCGAAGCGGGTGTCCGTGGGAGTACCTGCGACCACGCCAATGGTCATGGAACTATTTTCAATGGCGTTATAGGTCAACACAGTGATTTTCCTCTCTCGTAATGCTCAGTCGAGTGTCTGTGGCAGTTCAGGAGGCCCTTTTGCTCCACAGGGAACTGACGTTATTAATCCATACTCTGCGAACCCAGTCGAGATAAATCCCATAAGGGCGTCCGAGGGAGCCGGCGATCAGTATGAATGTGATACTGGCGGTGGCGACTTCGTCCCAGCTGGCGCCGCCGAGGCGCATATTGCACAGATATAGGGGAAACTGGAAGCTTAGGAAAACAAAGGTATCCACCAGGTAGGCGTTGACCACGCCACCACCACCAAAGCGGTTTACAACCCAGCTGCGATAAACACTGAAGGGGCGCGCGATCAGCGTGTTGAATACCAATGCCATCAGGCGCACTTTCAGGTGCTCCTTCCAGCCCATACCAGCCAGTACCAGTTCAATGGGGATTGCTACGGCCCAGGAAAAACTGTTCATGGCAAAGATGTCCAGGAGGAAGTCCCAGCGGCGCGTGTTGGGCGCCGTTGTGTCGGCGTCAGGGCTGGTGGGGGTCAATGCGGGCGCGGACATGGAGTAGGAAACCTCGTAGACATCAGGCCGCCTGTAACAGGTTGGCGACAGGCCGGCGATTATATCTTCAATCTGCATAAAAGCTAGCCTTGTATCTCGACTAGCAAGGTCTTCCGAGATAAACATCCTAATAATTATTAGTAAATTAATCTAAATATCTTATTGGCTTCAGGTGTCGCCTGGCCACAACAGCGGCCCACCGGTTAATATGCAACTCTTTGCATAAGCAGAACCGGAGTTTCTATGTCCTTGCGCTACGCCGTCCTCACTCTGCTGGATATCGAACCCGGTAGTGGTTATGACTTGAAGCGTCGCTTCGAGCGCAGCGTGTCCCACTTCTGGAGCGCCAGCCATCAGCAGATGTATCGGGAGCTGCACAAGTTGCACGATGAGGGCCTATTGGACTGCGTGGAGCAGCCGCAGGAGGGGAAGCCGGACAAAAAGGTCTACAGCCTCACCGATAAGGGACGTTTAGAACTTCGTGACTGGGTGACCCAGCCGGCGGCACCACAGAAAATTCGGGAACCCTTTCTCGTGCGGATGTTTGCCGGTCACCACCTGAGTAGTGATGAATTACGCTCGGCGCTGAATGCCCAATTACAGCTGCACAGGGGGTTGTTGGATAACTACTGCGAGCAAAACGAGCGGGTGCTTAAAAGCGATATCGCTTTACAGGAGCGCTACTGGCTCGCGCACCAGACCCTGCTGTTGGGTATAGAGGCGGAGAAAACCTGGATCACCTGGGCGGAAAAGCTGCTCGTGGAGCTGGAAGAAAAATGTGAAGAGTTTGGCGAAAAGGTGCAATAAATAAGCGGGCAGAGCCCGGTTATTTATTGCTGAGGTGCGGAAGGGGGATTAGATACTGACCTTTTCCACCACCAAGCTACCGATAGAATAACCGGCGCCAAAGGAGCAAATAATACCGCGGTCGCCCACCTGCAGGTCGTCACTGTGCAAGTTGAAGGCGATTACCGAGCCGGCACTCGCAGTATTGGCGTAACGGTCCAGCACCACAGGTGCGCGCTCTATGCTGGCTTCATCGCCCATTAGTTTCTTGGCGATCAGGTTATTCATATTGATATTGGCCTGGTGCAACCAATAACGGCTCACGCCTTGCGGATCGGTGTCAGTTTCCTGCAGGTGCTCCTCAATATGGGCTGCGGCCATGGGGCAGACTTCCTTGAAGACCTTGCGTCCGTTCTGGCGGAACAGCTTGCCCGGGCCAAAGGGGTCTACATCCGCGGCTCGGGCTGCATAACCGAAGTTGGAGCGGATATTGTTGGAGTAGACCGTTTTCGCTTTGGTGCCGAGAATTTCCCAGGCGTTGTCCACGGAGCAGGTCTCGCGGCGCTCGATCACACTGGCTACGGCCACGTCACCGAAAATAAAGTGGCTGTCTCTGTCGGTGTAGTCCACCTGAGGGGAGGCCAGCTCCGCATTGATTACCAGCACTGTGCGCGCTGCGCCAGAGCTGATTGCATCGACGGCGCGCTGCAGGGAAAAAGTGGCCGAGGAACAGGCTACTTCCATATCGAAGGCAAAGCCGTCGATGCCGAGGGCGCCCTGGATCTCTATGGCGATGGCTGGGTAAGCGCGTTGCATATAGGAGGCGCCGACAATGACCATATCTACATCGGAGGCACTCTTGCCCGCTTTTTCCAGAGCAAGTTTGGCAGCGTTCACGCCCATTTCGGCCTGTACGCAGAGGTCGTCGTCATCGCGCTCGGGGATAAAGGGACGCATGCGCTCTGGATCGAGGATGCCCTCGCGGGTAACCACATAGCGGCTCTTGATACCGGAGGCCTTCTCAATAAATTCTGCCGAGGACTGGGGTTTGGGCTGCAGTGCTCCGGCTTCAATTTCCTGCGCGTGTTTCAGATTGTACTGCGTGGCGTAGGTGTTATAGGCATCTACCAGCTCTTCGTTGCTGATAGCTTCCGGTGGGGTCCACAGGCCTGTCCCGCTGATGACAATGCCCCGTGGCAACTTGTACTCACTCATCGCTGAATCCCTGGCCCGCACCAAATAAGCGTGCGAGCAATTAGTCACTGAATAGAACCTTAGCAGTGCTGGCGGGTATGGGACTTGGGTGCCAGAACGGCAAGGCATGATATTGTGACGGTAATGTGACCACTGGTCTATCTGCGGTCGCGCCGATGAGTCATGGCGTTCTGGCCAAAACAAAGGCACTTACCCTAGCCGCTCCCTCTTGGAGCAACTTTTGCGCCGCCGCCTCCAGGGTGGCACCGGTGGTTAACACATCATCCACCAGGCCGATATGTAAACCTTCGACGTCTTCGCGCAGGACGAAGCTGCCGAGCAAATTACGCAGACGATGGGGGCGATTCAGCTGGGACTGTGTTTGGGTTGCACTGACTTTACACAACAGACGCGGACGCACTGGCAGTTGCCACTGCCTACCCAGTTCCTCTGCTACCAGCTGTGCCTGGTTGTAACCGCGCTGCCAGTAACGGCGCCAATGCAGGGGTATGGGGCTGAGCAGGTCTGGTCTCTGGTCGACGTCTATGATTTGGGCGGCCATTTGTGCCAGGCTGTGGCCGGCGGTTAGGTCGCCGCAGTATTTAAAACGCTGGATCAGCTGGTTTACCGGATAAGCATAGTGCCAGGCGGCTTGTACTCCACTGAAGTGAGGGGGCTGCCTGAGGCATGCAGGACAAAAGCGGGCGGGTTCCACCAGGGGCAGGGCACAGGTTTCACAGGCATTTTGCAGTGTGGGCAACTCCTCCGCACAGGCGAAGCAGATGCCGCAATAATCAGCCCGGCCGCCGCACAATAGGCACTGGGCCAGGCTTCGGTTCAGCAGTGAAGAAAAGATCCTGTAAACCATAATCGGGAGATTGAGTTGACAGCAATTGGGGCCTGGCTAAACTGGCCAGTCTGTTTGGTCGAGTTTGCCACTGCCATGAGGTGTAGTCACCCCGGCCCCGTGAACCAAAACAGCACATATAACTCCAGCAACTAACTCCAGCAACAGAGAGAGTAAGCCCTGTGACTGCCGCCCAGCAATTACCCGCCGCCGAGATCCGCCACGATTGGACCCGCCAGCAGGTTCTGGACCTTTTCGCCATGCCGTTTAGCGATCTGATGTTTACCGCACAGCAGGTGCACAGGGTGCACTTCGATGCTAACCGTGTGCAAGTGAGCACTCTCTGTTCCATTAAAACCGGTGCCTGCCCGGAAGACTGCGCCTATTGCCCGCAAAGTGCTCGCTACGATACCGGGCTGGAGCGGGAAAAGCTGATGAAGGTGGAGAAGGTTCTGGAGGAGGCCCGCGCGGCCAAAGCCGGTGGTGCCACCCGCTTTTGTATGGGGGCAGCCTGGCGTTCGCCCAAGAAAAAGGACATGCCTTACGTTACCCAGATGGTGCGCGACGTAAAAGCGCTGGGTATGGAGACTTGCATGACCTTGGGGATGCTCAATGATGACCAGGCGCAGGAACTGGCCGGTGCGGGGCTCGACTACTACAACCACAACCTGGATACCTCGCCCGAGTACTACGGTGAGATAATCACTACCCGCACCTACCAGGACCGCCTGGAAACTCTTGGGCGCGTGCGCGCAGCCGGTATGAAAGTTTGTGCTGGTGGTATCGTCGGTATGGGAGAGGGCGATAAGGACCGCGCCGGTCTGCTGATGCAGCTGGCCAACCTGCCTGAGCATCCGGAGTCTGTCCCGATCAATATGCTGGTAAAGGTGGCTGGCACTCCGCTGGAGGAGCAGAAGGATCTGGATCCCTTCGAATTTATCCGTTGTATTGCGGTGGCTCGTATCATGATGCCCATGTCTCACGTGCGCCTGTCTGCCGGCCGTGAGCAGATGAGTGATGAGATGCAGGCCATGGCTTTCCTGGCCGGTGCCAACTCCATTTTCTATGGAGAAAAACTGCTGACTACTGCCAACCCCGAAGCCAATAAGGATATGCAGTTGTTTAATCGCCTTGGAATCCAACCCGAAGAGTACCAGCAGTACACCGATGAATCCGGGGTGGAAGCGGAGCTGAGCGCCCAGATCAGCGAGCAGCAAAATGATGCTTTTTTCTACGATGCGGCCAAATGACCCTGGATCAAGCTCTGCGCCAGCGCCTCGATGAGCGGCGCCGGCGCAACCTCTACCGGGAAGTCAAAACCCTGGATTCTGTACCCAGTCCCCTGTTCAAGTTGGGTGCCCGCGAAATACTCGCTTTTAGTAGTAACGATTACTTGGGGCTGGCAATCCACCCCGAGGTAATTGCCGCACAGAAAGCCGGTGCCGAGCAGGGTGCCGGCGCTACCGCATCCCATCTGGTAAACGGACATTTGAAGATCCATCAACAGCTGCAGCAGAGACTCGCCGAGGTGACTGGGCGCGAGGCTGCGCTGGTTTTCTCCAGTGGTTATATGGCCAACGTAGGCACACTCTGTGCACTGTTGGGCCGCGCCGACAATATTATTTCTGACAAGCTCAATCATGCCTCTCTGATCGATGGTGCACGCCTGTGCGGCGCCAACAGTTTGCGTTTTCCACACAGCGACCTGAAAGGACTGCATCGCCAATTGCAGCGTGCTGCTGGGCACGGCGGTAATACCCTGGTGGCGGTGGATGGTGTCTACAGTATGGATGGTGACCAAGCGCCCCTTATCGAGATTGCCGGTCTGTGCCGGGAGCATGGCGCCTGGTTATTAGTGGATGAAGCGCATGGATTTGGAGTGATGGGCAGCGAGCAATTTCCCCTGGCTGGCAGCTGCGCTGCGGCGGGTCTCGATCAATCACAGGTGCCGGTCATTATGGGCACTCTGGGTAAGGCCGCTGGCAATGCCGGGGCTTTTGTCGCTGGCTCCCGTGTATTGATCGATTATCTGGTGCAGTTTGCCCGCCCCTATATCTATACAACCGGTATGCCACCGGCGGTGGCCGCTGGCAGTATTGCAGCAGTCGAGCTGATGTGTCGCAAACCCGAGTTAACACGGCGTCTGGAAGAGAATATTGCCCATTTCCGCCAACGAGCTGCACAGCTAAATTTGCCTCTGGCAGATTCCTCCACTGCTATCCAGCCCTTAGTACTTGGCTGTGAAGAAAAGGTTATGTCGGTGTCCGCAGAGCTGGAGCGTCGAGGTTTTTTGGTGGGGGCTATTCGCCCACCCACAGTGCCTGCAGGTACTGCTCGTCTGCGAATTACTCTGAGTGCCTTACATACTTACAGCCAAATTAATGCACTGCTCGATGAACTGGTATCAGTATTGCAGGAGAATACGGCGGTGCATTCGTGAGGCAGGTTGAAAACCTGGTATTCCTGCATGGTTGGGGGGTGATAACGGCCCTTGGCAGCCATTGCTTGAAGCCGTGCGCGAACAGCTGGGATTACCCCTGCGTTGTATCGAACTGCCCGGGTTTGGCGAGCGCAGGGATGAGTCCTGGCCGCACCTGGAAGTGCTTTTACAGCAACTCTATCAGGTGCTGCCGCAAAACTGTGTTCTGGTAGGGCACTCTCTTGGCGGTATGCTGGCCTTGCAGCTGGCGACCAGAGCGCAACAAAACAAAATCTGTGGAATTGTCACTATCTCTGCGAATGCATGCTTCGTGGAGCAGGATAACTGGCCGGGTATGCCCCGGCGTACCTTTGAGCGTTTTCGCGCCGCCTTTGTACAGGACCCCTACGGGACCTGGGAGCGATTTTGTGCCCTGCAGTCCCATGGTGACAACGCCATGCGAGCCTTGCTCAAGCACTTGAAAGGGCGCAGACCCAATATCAATGCCGATTCCTGGTTACATGCCCTGGATTGCCTGTCCCGGTTGGATAATCGCTACCTGCTACAGCACTTAGCGGTGCCCGCCTTACATCTGTTTGGCAAGCGGGATGCTTTGGTGCCCCTAGCGGCTGTGGAGGAAATTCAAGCCACTGGTGCCCAGGTAGAAATAATGGAGGGTTGTGGTCATAAGCCACACCTGTCGCAACCTTATCAGGTGGCTAAGCGATTGCGGCATTTTGTAGAAAGCCTGTCCCCAGCTGGAACCTCAGTGACAGAGCCCTTCGATAAGTCTGCGGTAGCCCGTTCATTCGGCCGCGCCGCCGCCAGCTATGACAGCAGCGCCCATTTGCAGCGAGCAGTGTGCCGCCAGTTGATGAAAATGTCGGAGCGTCACTGGACTCCCAGTACCATTGTCGATCTGGGCAGTGGTACCGGTTTTGGCAGTAAACTGCTGCGCCGGCATTTTCCCGAGGCGCGTATTGTTGCTTTGGACCTGGCGGAGGATATGCTGCGTTTTGCCCGCAATGAAAGGCCGCAGGCCGATGCTTATATCGCCGCAGATGCAGAGCTATTGCCCCTGGCGGACGGCAGTGTGGATCTGCTGTTTTCCAGTATGGCGCTGCAGTGGTGTTACCGGTTGCCGCAGCTATTCGCCGAACTTCGCCGGGTACTCTCTCCCGAGGGACGCTGCCTGGTGGCTACATTGGGGCCCGGTACCCTGGCAGAATTACGCGATAGCTGGGCGGAAGTGGATAGCGGCGTGCATGTTAATCGCTTCCTGCCATTGGCCAATTGGCGTGAAGCTGCGGCGCAGTCGCAACTAAAGGGTGAGGTGCTCGACGAACAGCGCCTGCTGTATTTCGATAACCTGCGCCAGTTGATGCGGGAATTAAAAGGCGTGGGTGCGCATAACATCAATCGTGCCGCCAAGCGCGGCATGACCGGTCGCACCAGAATACAGCGATTGGCGAAAGCCTATGAAGTCCTCAGGCAGCCCCAGGGGCTGCCGTTGAGTTATGAGGTGATTTACATGAAGCTTGTCCAGGAGACTAATCAGGGATAGATATCGATGGGGATGGGGGTCTTCACCAGGGCCCAGATTTCGTCCATCTCGCGGTTGGAGGCCACCGCGATGCAGCCATCAGTCCAGTTGTTGCGGCGCAGATGCCTTTCCATGTAGGCCCACCCGGGCTTGATGCCGTGGATCATGATGTCGCCGCCAGGACTGACGCCCATCTTGGCCGCCCGTGCACGGTCCTGTTTGTTTGGATAGGACACGTGAATAGATCGATAGAAGCGGCTGTTGGGGTTCTTCCAGTCCAGGGTGTAGCGCCCTTCGGGAGTGCGCTCATCCCCTTGGCGGACCTTGTGTCCCCTGGGATTATCGCCGAAGGAAACGGTGTAGCTTTTCACTACTCGGCCGTCGCGAATCAGCTGCATCAGCTTCTTCGACTTGTACACAACAACATGGTCGACAGGAGTTACTTTCGCTGAGGCGAGCAGTGGCATCACCAGCAGCAGGGCAAGAGTCAGGTATCGCATGGTCTCTAAGCTGTTTGAATGTTTTCAGTTATTTCGAGATTTTCCGCGTCCCTGCAGGGCAGTTTCCCCTTTTGGGGGAGTTATTTTGTCAGCGCAGCCCCGTGCCTTTGTTATCAGTGCTCGGCTTGATTTGTTCAAAATCTGCGCTACCCGTCTAAATTATCACCAACTGGGTGGCATGAAAAGTCACCACAAGAAAAAAATTAAACTTTTTTGATGAGGGGGCAGTGGCCATGGGCAGAACCTATTTTGTAGCCGGTACTGATACCGAAGTGGGTAAGACCTTTGTGAGTGCAGCCCTGCTCACTGCAGGCGCAAATGCGGGGTTACAGACCGCCGCAGTAAAACCGGTAGCCTCCGGCTGCGCGCGAACAGAAGAGGGGCTGCACAATGAAGATGCCCTGCTTCTGTTGGAAGCTATGACCTTGCACTTGCCCTATCAGCAAGTGAATCCTTTCGCCCTGGAACCCGCTATTGCCCCCCATATTGCCGCCATTGAGGCGGGCAAGCAGCTGAGCGTCTCGCGTATGGCCGGTGTTTGTCGTGGAGTGATGTCTGCCGGAGCCGACTTGGTACTGATTGAGGGTGCCGGAGGTTGGCGTACGCCGCTGGGGCCGAGGAGCTTCCTGTCCCAGCTGCCGAGGGAGCTGAATACTCCGGTGATCCTGGTCGTGGGTATGCGGCTCGGTTGTATTAATCATGCCCTGCTTACCGCCGAAGCTATCCGCCGTGACGGCCTGCCATTAGCGGGTTGGGTGGCCAACTTTGTCCGTGAGGGCATGACGCATGCGGAGGAGAACCTCGCTACTCTGGAGGCTCTGTTACCTGCGCCTCTGCTCGGTGTGGTGCCCTACAGCGAGGAGCGCGATTATCGCGAAGTGGCGAAGCACCTGGATATTCGACCACTGCTCCCCAACTGAACCCTTTTCCCCAGACTGTCTCCGTGGATCCGGATCGGCCCCAAACCAGTTGACTTTGCGCGTCTTCGGCCCTAGATTCAAACAAGCGTTTGAAACACTTGGATGAGGATTGGAAGCATGGCCGACTACAAGGCGCCCCTGCGGGAGATGAACTTCCTGCTGCATGAAGTCTTTGCTGCAGAAAAACTCTGGACGGAACTGCCCGGACTGGCTGGGGCTGTAGATCGCGAGACCGCCGATGCGATTCTCGAAGAGATGGCCAAGTTGGCTTCCAATACCCTGGACCCGATTAATCGAAGTGGTGATGAAGAGGGGTGTCACTGGAACGATGGCGTAGTGACTACGCCGGGCGGTTTCAAGGAAGCCTATGCGACCTTCTGTGAAGGCGGCTGGGGCGCCCTGTTAGGCAATCCTGAGTACGGTGGCATGGGCATGCCGAAGATGCTGGGTGCGCAGGTTGAGGAAATGATCAACGCCTCGAATATCTCTTTCGCCCTCTACCCAGTGTTGACCAACGGTGCCTGCTTGGCGATTGATGCCCATGCCAGCGAAGCGTTGAAGCAGAAGTTCCTGCCCAAGATGTACGAGGGTACCTGGGCCGGCGCCATGGATTTGACTGAGCCCCATGCCGGTACCGACCTGGGAATTATTCGCACCAAGGCAGAGCCCCGCGAAGATGGCAGTTACAGTATCAGCGGCAGCAAGATTTTCATCACGGGTGGCGACCAGGATTTATCCGAAAATATTATTCACCTGGTGCTGGCCAAGCTGCCGGACGCCCCCAAAGGCCCCAAGGGAATCTCCCTGTTCCTGGTGCCAAAATACAAGGTGGGTGAAGACGGCAGCATCGGTGAAAGCAACAATGTGAGTTGCGGCTCTATTGAACACAAAATGGGCATTAAAGCCTCCGCAACCTGTGCGATGAATTTTGATGGCGCCCAGGGTTGGTTGGTCGGTGAAGCTAACAAGGGCCTCGCCGCCATGTTTACCATGATGAACTATGAGCGGCTGGGTGTGGGTATCCAGGGCCTCGGAGCCTCTGATCGCTCCTATCAGAATGCCCGGGAATACGCTCGTGACCGTATTCAGAGCCGCTCTCCGGCTGGTGCCCAGCAGCCAGAGAAAGCAGCCGATCCGATTATCGTACACCCTGATGTGCGCCGGATGCTGCTCACCCAGAAAGCTCTGGTTGGCGGTGGCCGCGCTCTGTCCACATATGTGGCCCAGTGGTTGGATATTTCCAAGTTCGGCGAAGGTGACGAGAAGAAGAATGCCGAAGCGATGGTGGCCCTGTTGACCCCGGTGGCCAAGGCTTTTACCACCGATATGGGCCTGGACTGCACCGTGCTCGGCCAGCAGGTATTCGGCGGTCACGGCTATATCCGCGAGTGGGGCCAGGAGCAGCTGGTACGCGACGTACGCATTACCCAGATCTACGAAGGCACAAACGGTATCCAGGCTCTGGACCTGGTGGGCCGCAAGACTGTCGCCAACGGCGGTGCCCTGTTCGAAATCTTTGCCGCGGATGTGCAGAAATTTATCGACAGCCAGGTGGATCGAGAGGCAATGTCAGAGTTTGTACAGCCGCTGGCGGCTGAACTACAGCGTCTGCGTGCAGCGACGGAGAAAATGGTCGAAGCCAGTAAGCAAGATTCCCACGCTCCTGGGGCGGCCTCAGTAGAGTACCTGCACCTGTTCGGTTATCTGGCTTATGCCTTCATGTGGGCGAAAGTGGCCGCTGTAGCATTGGATAAGCAAGAGGCTGACAGTTTCTACAAGGGCCAGGTAAAGACCGCGCGCTTCTATTTTGCACGTCTGCTACCGCGCGCCCAGTCGCTGGCTTCCTGTGTCAGCGCCGGCAGTGCCACCCTGATGGACTTGGAGGAAGAGCTGTTCTGACAGACCTCCAGCCGAGTTCCATAAAAGCCCCGCATTGCGGGGCTTTTTTTGTGGAGTCATTTTTCGCTTTCTCCTAAACTCAGGGTAAAACAATAAATGAGCGAAAGAGCCAATGTCGGATATCCCCCAAAAAAAACTCTCTGAGGAAGACCAGGCCAGGGTTGACCATTACCTGCAGAGCGGTGTGAATAAAGTAGAACGCAAGCCCTTCAGGCCCTGGCTGTTGCTGTTGGTTGTTGTAGTTGCACTGACCATGTTGTCCCTGGTCAGTGTGTATATTGCAAAGACAAAAGGCGTGGTTTAAGGAGCCTGGTATGACTGATGAAAAGACTTTCCAGCCCCTGGATTTCACTCACCTTGATGATGATGAAATGCGCTTTCGCGCCGGTGAGTTTTTCCGGCTGATGCGGCGGCGGCGCTCAGTTCGCGACTTTTCTGCAAAACCCGTGCCCCGCGAGGTAATTGAGAATGCCGTGCGTGCAGCGGGGAGTGCCCCCAGCGGAGCCAATATGCAACCATGGCATTTTGTCGTGGTGGAGAGCGCAGATGTTAAACGCCAAATCCGCTTGGCGGCGGAAGAGGAGGAGCGTGAGTTTTACCAACGCCGCGCCTCAGAGGAGTGGCTTAATGCGTTGGAACCTTTGGGCACGGACGCGCACAAACCCTTTCTGGAAACCGCACCCTGCCTGATCGTAATTTTTCTGAAAAAATTTACCAGTGCGGGCAATGGTGAGCGGCTGAAGAACTATTACACTTCTGAATCGGTGGGTATCGCTACGGGTATGCTTATCGCCGCCCTGCACAATGCGGGTGTGGCAACTCTGACCCACACACCGAGTCCGATGAAATTTCTCAATGAAATCCTCAGCCGCCCGGTGGAGGAAAAGCCCTATATGATCCTGGTGGCCGGGGTGCCGGCGAAGGGCGCCCAGGTGCCGGCGATTGCCAGGAAGCCCCTGGATGAAATCGCAGATTTTATTTGAGTCTGAGTATTTTGCGCGAGGGGCTAGGCCCAGGCTAAAAATCAGTAAACTGGTAGGACTTGCGCTTAGGGTTCCATGTCAAAAATACTGATCTTAGAGGATGAAGGCGCTATCGCCGATTCCCTGGGTTACGTATTTTAGACTTAGGGCATTGCCATCCATAGGGTATCGGTTAGCAGGATATCAGCGGTTTTGAAGCAAGCAAGTGTTTGCACCGTTTCTCCGGGGTGCGGTAATTTTGCTAACCGCGCGCAATGCGGAAATAGAGGAGATGGTGAGTCTCGAAATCGGTGCTGACGACTACTTGAGGGGATTGCTTATGTATAACATGGGGCACCCCAAAAAAATTAGTTAACTTTAGAATGGATTTATGGTCGGATATTGGGCCTATGCAACGCGAAAAACCGCGATAGTTCCTCTAATCTTAGGAAGAGTGGTTTTTTTAACTCACCTGCACTGCCCATTTATCCGACTATATTATTGAAAGATTACTAATCCTGTTGCGCAATCTGTGCCGACCATTGCATCAAACGGCCTTGCGACATGTTTCTATTTTTTTCATCTCCTGTATTTATAAAGGTTGCCAGTTCAGTTACCAGGCCCCCCTTGCGCCATTCATAAAGGAAGCTCGCGAGTATATGGAAGGCTGCATCTGAACAGTTGGAAATAACTTGTAGCTGGCCGTTTGACCCCGCACCTTCCAGAGAGCTAAGTCTGTCCATCCATTTACCTGGAGCAAATGCATAATGAAATGTGGCTCCGCTATCATCGAGATGACTTCCAAAACCCTGGGTACCCAAAAGTTCTTGTTGCAGGAATCGCCTGAAATTGGTGTATTCTGTCTGGGTAACTTGCAAGCCATAATATTGCGCTGTCGGGTCTGCATTCATCCCCGTGTCATCACGCCAACGGCCTTCAATAGGGCGCATATTATTGTGACGTCCACCTACGGAGCCTGTGAATGCTTCCATCGAATTGTTTGGGTCCCAGCCTACAATTGTATCGATTACTCCGTTATTGCCGGTTATTAATGCAGTATGTCCATTCCAAGTTCTCCCCAAGGAGCTTTCTATTCCGCCGTTGCTTTGCCACTGGGCATAAAACCTGGAAAAAAAAGAACTGTATGATCGCAAACTGGACACAAAACAAATACCCGCAAAGTGCCCCTGACACGCTCTGGGATTAAAACCTCTTCCGCTCATCGCCTACATCCTCCATAATGACTGTGAATAAATTTCTTCAGTTTTGATGTTTTATTTTTGACGGTTTTATATCTTTCCAAAATTTCTATAGCAAACTCTGAATAATTATTTTTATTGATCAGAGCTAGATTGGAATTAATGGGTTCTATTTGTAATTTGAGATTATTTGATATCAAACTAAGACTGTCGTGTCAATAAGCGTAATGTCAATGGAGTTCTTTGAGGAGTATTTTGGTAGAGGGCAAAATCACGGATCTAGCATAGCTTGGAGGATACAAGGAGGCCATAGATATACCAGCACTTTGCAGATCAAACAGAAAGCCGTCATCAATTTGATGATACTAAATACATTTAGTAGAAAATATACGTCTATTTGCCACCATCTATAAATCATGGAGAATTATTAAAAAATTACACAGGCACTGTTAATTCAATATGCACATACTCAAAATATTCACTTAATTGATTTTTTCCCAGATATCCTGACTTTGGTGTGTTTTTGGAATTCGAAAATCCAAGATTAATTTTGTACAGCAAGTGGTCGAGTTCCATAGCGGTGGGTTGGCCATCGGCAGTACGTAAGTTGGTTAAGATGGTGTTGAAGTGCACCTGTTATTGCCTGAATCATCTGGTGCTCGAATCCGCCCATAAAAGTCCACGCAGTCCCCACACAATTTCCTTTTTAATTTCACCGGCATTCTATTTCAGGGGTTCCCATTCTACTGATAAAAGTTCGATACTGAGGTCTGACACATAAACTGAATTTTCGCCTTTAAATTAGGCGCTATTACTTTCCAGATGGTATTACTGTTGATTCCATTGACCATGATCGGAGGCTAATTGGACGAGCGGCAACAATACCGAAGGGAAGTATTGTGGGGTTTTACTCGCAGTTCGAGTTCTAGCCAGAAGATTATTGGGCCAATTCTGGTGCTGTAATATATCAGCACGGTACAGTATGAAAATTAGCGACTAGACTGGTGAGCATTGTCGGAAGTAGTGGTAAACCAGAGAACAGTTCTATTTTTCAGCGGAGTGTTTTGCTTACTATGCCGAACTGAGCACTGAAGGCCGCAAAGGGGAGTTTCTGAGGCGCTTCTGTACCACAGTGATAGCAAAATGAGTGATCAGTTTTACCTGCCACAGCGGTTAGGCTTGCGCGAAAACCTTGTCCAGAATCAACTTTCGATAGCTTTTCTCTCTGTTGTATCAGCGATATTCGCAGTATCTGCCACGATTTAAAATTACGCCTGAATGGTAAAACCTTGGGTCCGCTCCTGGCAATGCTCCTCCGATGACCAACCTATAGGGCGGGCAGACACTGGAATATGCCTTGGATTTGAATTTACAGGGTACGGACACTTGCAGCTGGCGCCGCTACTGTTTCGGGTTCCCGCCCAATTCTACGATGATCTCCCATTCATTTGCTTGAACCGGTTGTATCGACAAGCGTCCTTGCTTGAGTAGAACCATCTCCTCCAGGCCAGGATGTTTCTTGATTTCGGCCAGGGAGACTGGTCGTGTGAACTCAGCGCGCCAGGCTATATCCACACAGTACCAGCGCGGTTTGTCGTCGGCAGCCTTGGGATCGAAGTACTTGTTCTCGGGGTCGAACTGGGCTGGGTCCGGGTAGGCGGCACGTACCACTTCGGCGGTACCCACCACTGCTGGAACCCGACAGGCACTGTGGTAGAACAGCACCTCGTCACCTAGCGAAACCTTGTCGCGGAGGAAGTTACGCGCCTGATAGTTGCGGATTCCGTCCCAGCGGCCGTTGCCAGTCACTTCGGCGGCGAGGTCCTGCAGGCTGTATTCGTCGGGTTCAGATTTGAATAACCAGTATGTCATGCGGCAGTTTGTCCCTGTGCTGCGCCGGTTGGTGTTTCGCCGGCGATCGACGCCATTTAGTATGAACCCATACAAAAGTGTCAAATCGATGCCGTTATTTGGTGTCTTCAGCGGGAGATTATGGGAAACAAAGCATTTCAGTGGCTTTCACAGCGCCTTTCGAGCCATAAGTCCCAATATTGGGCCTTGCAGCTCAGTGGTTGGGCTGGTTATACCCTTGTGACCTTCATCAGCAGCTTTTTCTGGGTGAAGGACCACTGGGTCCATACGGGTTATATCGCTATGGCCACCACTGCCGGAATTCTGCTCAGTGGCTCCATGAGATATGGGTTTCAGCGTTTATGGAACAAACCGCCAGCGACACGCTTCCTGGGTTCACTGCTACTGGTTGTGCTTGTAGCAGTCCTGTGGGCGGCAATTAAGTTCGGCGGTTTTCTATGGCTCTACGGTAAGGCGAGCGATGAGCATCCAGTATGGCAGGCTACTTATTGGTTCTCCTACTCGTTTATGATCCTCACCACCTGGGCGGCGCTGTATTACGGCATCAAGTACTATCAGACCTCGCAGACACAGCAGGCCAAAACCTTGCGTGCCGAGTCCATGGCGCACCAGGCCCAGTTGAAAATGCTGCGCTATCAGTTGAACCCCCACTTTCTGTTCAATACGCTCAATGCCATCTCTACCTTGATTCTGGATAACGACGGGCGCACCGCCAACAATATGGTGACGCGGCTGTCACAGTTCCTGCGCCACTCCCTGGACAACGATCCTATGCAGAAAGTCACCCTGGCCAAGGAAGTGGAGGCGCTAATGCTCTATCTGGACATCGAAAAGGTGCGCTTTGCCGATCGCCTTGGGGTGCGCCTGGATCTACAGGGGGAGTCTCCGCAGGCGCTGGTGCCGAGTCTGTTACTGCAGCCTTTGGTGGAAAATGCGATTAAGTATGGTATCTCCCAGTTGGAGTGGGGCGGCGAGATCGGAATTAAGGCTCGGGTCTTTGCCGGCGAGCTTTTACTGGAAGTTACTGACAATGGCCCCGGTATGTCGGATAAGGAACTTGGCTTGATCGGCAAGGGGTACGGCGTTGGCATTCGCAATACCTGTGAGCGCCTGCGGGCATTGTTTGGCGATGATCAGAGAGTGCATTTCCGCAATCGGCCGGAAGGTGGCCTGTCGGTAAATATTCGCATTCCCTTCGAACAGGAATAATGAGATGAGTGCAGTTGAAAACCTGAGTGCAATTATTGTCGATGATGAACCCCTGGCGCGCCGCGGCCTTCGGTTGCGCTTGGAACAGATGCCGGGCGTCGAGGTGATTGCCGAAAGTGGCAATGGCCGCGATGCTCTGGAAAAAATTCTGGAGCTCAATCCCGATGTGGCTTTTGTGGATATCCAGATGCCGGGTATCAATGGTCTGCAGTTGGTACAGCAGATTCCCTTGGAAAAACTGCCCCAGGTAGTGTTCGTCACCGCCTACGACCAGTACGCAGTGGAGGCGTTTGAAGTCAATGCGGTGGACTATGTGTTAAAGCCTATCGAAGAGGAGCGGTTGGAGTTGGCACTGACGCGCGCTCGCGAAAAGATGTCCACCGCGGATATTGCCGAGCAGCGAGAACAGCTTCTTGAGGCCGTGGCTGATTTGACTAAGGAATCCCCCGAGGCGCTGGAGAAAAAACTGGTGAGTGGCCAGTTTGCCGGTAGTGCCTATCCAGACAAAATTGCGGTTAAGGACTCCGGTAAGATCACTCTGGTGCCGGCATGTGAAATTGACTGGATCGATGCCGCTGGCGATTACATGTGCGTGCACGCCCAGGGCGAAACCCATGTAATGCGCATTACCATGAAAGAACTGGAGCAACAGTTGGACCCGAAATTGTTTCAGCGTATCCACCGCTCTACAATTGTGAACCTGAGCCGCGTACGCGAAATTCGCGCGCACATCAATGGTGAATACCATCTGGTACTGGACAATGGCGAGTGCTTGAAAATGAGCCGCAGCTATAAAAGTAAAGTACAGCATTTCCTCTGACTTCCCTGCGGGCCACGTCATTAGAAAAGCATCGGGCGTGGCCTGGCCGACAATTCCGGGCACTTGATCGCAAGCCTCTTGTTTGCTGTTTTGAATCCTTTAGCTTTCATGCAGAATAATCCGGCGAGGGCCTCCTTGGACGAATAATGTGGCACAGGAAAGTGCAGCAACTGGGCCTGGGCCAGTGTGGACTTGGGAAGAAATGGTCTGTCCAAAAATCTGTTCAGCCTTTTGGGAATTCAATAAACAGGGGCGGGAAGCTCTATTTATTGTGTGGTTATAAATAAAAAATAAGGGCCTATGGGATGGCACTGACAAGAGCCGCGTTGAAGAATCCTGCAGCTGCCGGTGTGGCTGTGGTACTGGCCGTTTTACTGGGAGCTTTTCTCGCCAGTCGCCTGCCGGTCCAGCTCTTCCCCGATATTGAAAACCCGCGTATTGCGATCCAAGCCGGCTGGCGTGCTGCCGCACCGAAAGAGGTGGAGGCGGAAATTGTTGAGCCGATCGAATCGGTACTGCAGGGTCTCACCGGCCTGGAAACGATGGAAGTAAATGCCGGCCGGGGTGGTGCCTGGGTGAACCTGGAGTTCACTATGGGCACCGATATGGATAAGGTGCTGATCGATGTAATCAGCCGTATGAGTAGCCTGCCTCCACTGCCGCGGGATGCAGAGCCACCACGGGTGATGCTCGGTGGTTGGGGCGGAGATGCCACCGCACTCACTTATTTCTTTTTGCAGAAGCTTCCCGGAAATTCCAATAGTCTCGACGACTATGCCGGTTTAATTGAGGATATGTTGCGGCCGGAGCTGGAATCTGTGCCTGGAGTTTCCAGTGTAGAGGCCCAATCCGGGCGCGCCGCACAGGAGGAGCTGCAGGTTATTTTTGACCCCTGGAAGGCTGCCGAGCTGGGTATTCAACTTCCGGCGATCAGCCGCCAGCTTGCTTCGGCGCGGGATGTCTCAGGTGGTTTTACCGATGTCGGGCGGCGCCGCTACACACTGCGTTTTGTCGGTGAATACAAGCCGGCAGATTTATCCGAGCTGGTGCTGGAGTGGCGCGATGGCCAGCCTGTGCGCCTGGGCGATATTGCTGAGGTACGGGTGGGACCGTCCGAATCCCGCGGGGTGACTACGCAAAATGGTAATCCCGCGGTATCGATGCGTATTAATCGCACCAACGATGCCAATATGCTCGCCACCCTGGAGTTGGTAAAGCAAAAAGTCGCTGAGCTGAATGAAACCAAATTGAAGGATGAGCAACTGGTGCTGGTGCAGTCCTTTGATGCCTCTGTATTTGTATATCGCGCCCTCAATTTACTCGGCGGTAACCTGATATTGGGTATCCTGCTGGCCGTGGGGGTGCTCTGGTGGTTTATGCGTCGTATGCGTGCCACCTTGATTGTGGCCGCTGCCATTCCCATCTCTCTGCTCTCCACTTTTGTCGTGCTCTCAGCGGCAGGGCGCAGCGTAAATGTTATTTCCCTCGCCGGCTTGGCCTTCGCCACCGGGATGGTGCTCGATGCCGCTATTGTAGTGTTGGAAAATATTGTGCGCTTGCGCGAGAAAGGGCTCGGCCCTCAGGAGGCCTCGGAGCAGGGGGCAGGCCAGGTATGGGGCGCGCTGCTGGCCAGTACGGCTACTACTGTGGCGATCTTTCTGCCGGTCTTTTTCCTCAATAGTGTTGAGGGACAGGTGTTCGGTGATCTCGCCCTGACTATTGCTGTGGCTGTGGTGTTTTCCCTGCTGGCCGCTGTGGCCATTGTGCCGCTGGCGGCGAAACTGTGGTTGCCGCCAATTTCCAGCGAGGATCGCCTGGCCCATGTCTGGGAAAAAATCACTTCGCGGGTAATGGCCTTGACCAGCACTCGCACGCGTCGCTGGCAAGTGATCGGTGGTTTCCTGCTAGTGCCTATTGCCGCTACTTATTTCCTGCTGCCAAATCTCGATTACCTGCCGCCGGTAAAACGCGATGCGGTGGATGTGTGGATGAATTTCCCCTCATCTACCAATACCAAAACCATTGAAAAGGAAATCGTCAACGAGTTGGATCGGCGCATGGCGCCTTATATGAGCGGCGAGCGCGAACCAGCCTTGAAGAACTACTACATTATTTCCTGGCCCAACGGCGGCACTATGGGTGTGCGTGTTAAGGATATGGATCAGGCCAAAGAGATGGAACGGCTGTTGCGTGAGGAAATCCTGATAGATATTCCCGACTTCCAGGGTTTTGCCGCGCGCGGCAACCTGTTCGGCCAGTTTGGTGGAGACCGACGTATTGCCCTGCACCTGCAGTCCCGTGATGCGGATGGCCTGATGCAGGCCGCTGCCCGCGGTGTGGAAGTTATGGAGGAGGTTATGCCGGGGACACCTGTGCAGACCAATCCTGGCCTTAGCTTATCTGAGCCGGAGTTGACCGTGCGGCCCAACGATCGCGCCATGCTGGAGCAGGGCTGGAACCGCCAGGATATGGGCAGCTTGATCCGAACCCTTGGTAATGGTCTCTATGTGGGCGAATATTTCGATGGGGAAAAGCGTCTGGATGTGATTTTTAAAGCGCAGCCCTGGAGCACGCCTGAGCAGCTGCAGAACACTCCCCTGGTCACTCCGCGAGGTGAAGTTGTACCGCTCAACCAGCTAGCCAGTGTGGATCGCACTGTGGGGCCGGGTAACTTACGCAGAGTGGATGGCCGCCGTACCATTACCTTGAATATTGTGCCGCCGGATGATGTCTCCCTGGAGGAGGTGCGCGCACAGCTGGAGGAAGAAGTACTGCCGCAAATCCGCGAGGCCCTGCCCGATGATGGCAGTATCCTCGTGGGTGGTAATGCCAGTGACCTGGATAAGGCTTTGGTAACCCTGTCTCAGAATTTTGTCCTGGCCCTGCTGATCCTGTTCCTGCTAATGAGTGCACTGTTCCGCTCCCTGCGTGATGCCGGGTTGGTGTTATTGACGGTGCCACTGGCTACTGTGGGCGGAGTGCTGGCACTACAGTTACTGAATTTAATTGGCTTCCAGCCTCTCGATCTGCTCACGATGATTGGTTTTGTCATTCTGTTGGGATTGGTGGTGAACAACGCAATTCTGTTGGTACACCAAACCCGCGCTGCGGAGGATACCGGTGCCACTCGGGTAGAGGCTGTGGAGCAGGCGCTGCGTTTGCGTCTACGCCCCATCTTTATGAGCACCCTGACCAGTGTGTTTGGCATGTTGCCTCTACTGGTAGCACCGGGTGAGGGCAGTGTGATTTATCGTGGTCTTGCCGCGGTGATTGTCGGCGGTATGGCAGTTAGTACCTTATTTACTTTGATATTGTTGCCGGCCCTACTACAGACCGGACGTCTGCCCCTGCCGCAGTTCACCCGCCTGCGTCAGAGATTGGCCGTGAGGAGTTCCCAATGAAAAAATTATTTGCCGGTATTGCCCTAGCCGTGATTTCGGCCGGGCAAGTAATGGCTCAAAGTGGCGCAGTAGCGGTTACCGTGGATCGAGCACAGACTCGTGAGATGGCGCCTAGCCAGTGGTCCGCTGGGAAAGTGGTGAGTCGCCGGGATCTCCTTATTTCTTCAGAACTGGATGGCGTACTGGAATTTGTCGCCGAACCCGGCAGCCTGGTGAAAAGGGGGGAGCGTTTGGCACAGCTGGATGCCACCCACTGGCGACTGCAGTTGCGAAACAGTGAGAGTCGTATTGCTCAATTACAGGCCCGCCTCACTTATTTAGATGCCCAGTTACAGCGCTTGAGCAAGCTGGCAGAAACCAACAATACCTCCCGTGCGGTACTGGAGGAACAGCATGCCGAGCGCGAGGCCATGGCCCAGGACCTGCTGGCTGCGCAGATAGAGAGAGACAGGCGCGCTTATGAACTCTCCAAAACCACTATCGATGCACCATTCGATACTTTGGTCGCCAGTCGTGATTTGCAGGCGGGAGAATATGTGCGTACTGGCTCCGAACTGCTGCGTATCCTGGATATGTCTCAACTGGAAGTGGAAGCGGATATCCCACTGGCTGCCCTGCCGCTGATCGGTACCGGCGAAACCGTAGCAGTGCGTAGCGATGCGGTATCCCGCTCCGAGGTCGAGCGCGCGAGCGAACGGGTGTTTACCGGTCAGGTGCGTCAGTTTGTGCCTGTAGCCAGTGACAATTCGCGCCGGGTCAAGTTGATGGTTCAGCTTCCGCAGAGCACGCCACAACAATGGGATTGGATTGTTGGCATGCCAGTGCAGGTTGCCGTGCCTTTGTCCGAGGCTCGCGCGACCATGGTGGTGCCACGGGATGCACTGGTGTTACGCAATGGTGACACCTTTGTTTTCCGGGTGGATTCGGAGGATAAAGCAGAGCGCCTGTCGGTTCGTATTGGCAGTGGTGATGGCGAATGGATCGCTGTCTACGGCGGGCTTGCCAGTGGTGACCGGGTGATCGTGCGCGGTGCTGAGCGCCTGCAGCCGGGCCAGGAAGTAAAGATACTCTCGGAAGTGGTGCGAGATGAAGATGGCGCCAGTATTCAGGGGGATAGCTGACCGGTTTGGTAGTCACAGTCTTAATCAATTAAATTGGGGAACAGTATTCCATGACAATACACTTCTGCGACTATTAATTGCTCGTAGAGGTGTTTCATGCGTTTTCTGTTTGCGCTGCTGTTCCTGACCATCGCCTCAGCAACCCTAGCGGAGACGCAGGTGGAACGTCTCCCGGATGGGGCGCGTCTTATTGAAGCCAACGATGAGATCTATTTCTATGTGGGCGGCTACTTCTATCGCCAGGGGCCGGATGGCTATACGCGTGTGGAACCACCCCTGGGAGCGAGGGTTCCGGAGGTAGCCACGGGTACTTCTTTCTTTCTTGATGGTAAGGATTACCGCCGTGCCGGTAATGGTACCTTCTTCCAGTTTGACCCGAAGGACAATCAATATGTGGTAGTCACGCCACCCAATAACTGGCGCAATTACGGCCGCAACCCCCTAGCTCCTGAGGTGAGAATTTATCCTCGTGCCTACCCACCTAAATATGAATCCAAACGTCGTGTCAGTCATCTACGCAGCACGGGTAATTTGCGCCGCTCGGATCGCAATCGTGGCCGCCGTGAATTGTTTTGCCAAGCCAGAGCCGCGAATCTGGTGAGAAGTGTGCGCCGGGCAGGCAGGGTGTCTGTAGTCAGTTCCCGTGCGTATCGCAGGCAATACCTCAACTGCATGCGTGAGTATGGCCGCAGGCGTTTTTGATCCCACTGTGGAGTTGGGCAGCCGGGGCTAAGCGGCACTCGGCTACACTGAAACATATGCTCCCAAGGGGCGGGTTTTCCTCTCTGCGGATGTTTCTTCACGGATAGATGGTTTTTATGGTGGGCGCTGGCAGTTTTTTCCCCCTTCGTAAGACTTGTATTGAGCGCCCTCTGTTTCGCCTGTTCCCTCTTATTGCCTCCTTCTTTTTTCTCGCGTTGTTTTCCATTTCAACAGTAGCTCAGCTGCCGGGCACAAAACCCAAGGAATTCAAGCCGGAAATCCCCGATTTTTCCGACCCCTCTGCGGATTGGTGGACTGGCTGGAGCAATGCTTCACAGGAGCAGCGTAGTGAGTGGCTTGAGGCGCTGCAAGTTGCCTGGAAGGAGTGGGAAGAGGGTTTGCCGGAAGATGAGGAGGACCTGCAAAAGGGCGCACAGAAAATTACCCAGAGCTTGGAGGGGGTGATAATTACCTGGAAGAAACGCCAGGAGTACTTGAAAGTCGAGTTGATGCCGGAGGTGAAATTCCCGGAAACCCCCACCGTGCTCGACTGGGCACGCGCGGATGCGGCGATTAGTCGCGGCCGGCGACGCCTGAATGGAGTACAGCTGGAGGCGCGTCAGTTGCGGGACACGCGCTCCCAATCCCTTTCGCAGCTGCGCAGGCAAGTGATCGTGTTACGCGATGCCAAGGGTAGAGAGGAAGATGAGGCAGCACAGGCACTGCTGCTGGCACAGGTCAATCACCTGAATATTATTGAGCAGTTAGATACGGTAAACGATTTTCTTGGTACCTGGCAGGAAAAAATAGAGCTGGCTGAAGGCAAGTTGCGGCGCATGCTCGATGACCTGCAATACAGCGAGAAGGATGCAAAGGAACTCGAAAAGGCCATTACCGATACCGATAAAAAAATGGAGCGTATTGCTGGGACCCGTACCAGTATCCAGAGCACTACCGAGCCCTCCACTGACCCCGATACCAATATGAAAAGGGATCTCACCCTGATGCAGTTGGAGGTGGATTTACTGGAGGAACACCTGGGCAAGCGCAAGAGCGAGTTGCTGCAGTCTATCAATGGTGTATTGAATCCAGAGGCCGAGGAGCGCCCACTGATTGTCAGTCGCGAGTTGCTGGAGAACGCCAATGCGGTGATTGATGCGACCTCACGGGAGCTGGCGATTCGCCAGCGCCAAGTGGTGGCTTGGCGCGGTGAAGAAGAGAATGAGGATCTCAGCCGCTGGTGGAGTTACTTTGAGCGGATTGGTAGTGGCCTGGCGCGGGCCAACGATCTGGAGCAGGATATCCAGCGTTACGAGAAAGCGCAGCTCGAAGTCTACAGGGAGCGCCAGGGCTGGTGGGCCACAGTGCGTGAGCGCTTGTCCCTGGCCGGTCGGCAAATCTATAAACGCTGGCGTACGCTGGCTGACTACCAGTTATTTACCATTGCACAGAACCCCATCACCTTACGCTTGATTGCCAAGATGATATTTGTGCTGGCCTGTGCCTGGCTGCTGTCAGTGTTTACCAGAGCGTTCCTGCGCCGCCTGGTACGCAGGGAGCACGCCAGCGAATCCTCCATGTACAACCTGAGTCGGGTGCTGCACTACACCTTTGTTGCTGTGGCTCTCGTCATAGTATTGAGCATGCTGGGCCTCGACACCTCGAAGCTGGCCCTGGTAGCCGGTGCCCTGTCTGTAGGTATCGGTTTTGGCCTACAGGCAATATTCTCCAATTTTATCTCCGGGTTGATTCTGTTATTCGAGCGGCCCCTGAAAGTTGGCGACCTGGTGGAGTTGGAGTCAGGCGTATTTGGTCGTATACGCGATATCAATGTGCGTTCCACTCGTATCACCACCCGCGATAATGTGGATATCCTGGTGCCCAACACCGAGTTTGTCGCCGGCCGTGTGATCAACCACACCCTGGATGACCCGGTACGTCGAATTCATGTGTCTTTTGGCGTTTCCTACTCCTCCGATCCAGATCTTGTACGCGAGGCCGCACTGGAGGCCGCTGACCGGGTCAACATTACCCACACCGACTGGAAGCGTAAAACCGAGGTTTGGCTGATGGAGTTCGGTGATAACGCACTTAATTTCAAACTGGTGGTGTGGGTAAACAGTAATATGGTCACCTCCCTCGGGGACTCCTATGCGCTCTATAACCTGGAGTTGTTACGTGAGTTTCGTGAGAAGGGCATTGAGGTGCCTTTCCCGCAGCGGGATGTGCACCTACGCAGCTGGGACGTACCGGCTATTATCGCCCGCTCTGCGAGGAAATAGCTCAATCACACTGCGGCGGGTATTGAGTTCTGTCGATTATGCGTAGTATTTTCCAAGTGGTCAGAGTCAAAACCGGCTTTGGTATTTTCATTATTTATTGCTGCGTTTTGCTATCGGGCGCTCGTGCAATGACAACAAGGAAACGCCCGTGCTGATTATCCCGATCCAGAATAAGCCGGACTGGCGCCGCCCGCCGCTGATGTGCTTTGCGCTGATTCTCGTGAACCTGTTGGTATTCGTATTCTATCAAGGTGGGGATGAGGCTCGTTGGCAGGAAGCTGAGAATTACTATTTTGAAAGTGATCTGCCGGATTTGGAGGAGCAACGCTTCCTGATGTATGTCGATGAGATGCACCCGGAATGGCGCTTGCAGATGGGGGTGGAAGGGGAAGAGTTTGTCTATCGGGAGCTGCTGTGGAATCCCGAATTTCACCACTGGCTTTTGCCCAAATTGGAGCAAGAAGGGCAGACCCGTTGGTTACAGCAGCGGCAGCATTTTGCCGACTTACGCGACCGTATGAGCAGTATGGCCCTTGGGTTGACCCCGGCGGAGCCGAATATCGCGGGATTATTCGGGCACATGTTCCTGCATGGAAGTTGGGATCACTTGATCGGCAATATGGTTTTTTTGTTGCTGTTTGGCTTGTCGGTAGAGCTGGCTCTGGGTGGTCTCTGGTTTATCGGCCTTTACCTGCTCGGCGGTCTGGCTGCTGCCGGCCTGCATATGCTGGTGGAATCGGGCAGTCATGTACCTATGGTCGGTGCCTCTGGTGCGGTATCGGCAATCATGGGTATGTTTGTCGCTATTTATGGAGTGCGGCGCCTGCGCTTTTTTTACACGGTGGGTTTTATGTTTGGCGAATTCAGTGCGCCGGCACTGATGGTGTTGCCACTATGGCTGGGCAAGGAAATTTTCGGTTTTTTATATGGGGATGCTGGTATTGCCTATTGGGCCCATACTGGCGGCCTATTGGCCGGTTTTGTCTTGGCCCTGATATTGATTTATTGGCGCCCACTTGTACAGACTATGCCGCAAGAGGAGGAAGAACTGCCTTCACCACAAAAAAGTGCTCTTGCCCGAATTGACCGTTTCCAGGAGGAGGGCAAATTGCTGGAAGCCGCCGAGGCCGCAGCTGCAGCGGTGCGCCAGTACCCGGACTTCCTGCCATTGATTCAACGCTATATCGAACTGACTGCTATTAGCCCGGATAGTGAAGCTTTCCATCGTGCCAATTTGGCGCTATTCGCCCAGGCGGCTAACCTACAAATCGAAGCGCGTATTCTGGCGGCTGGATACCATAGTTACTTGCACGCGACCCAAAAACCACGTGCTCTGACTGCAAAAGCCTGCCTGTTAATGGCGCGCCGCGCTACTGAAGCGAAGGATTGGCCCTGGCTAGAAGAGTTGCTGCAGAGGTTGATCGCACGGGGGGTACAGCACCCGTTGATCCCCAAGTTGGGCACAGCTCTGGTGAGCTATTACCGGCGTATTGGCGAGGAGGGGCGGGCACGGGAAATGATCGAGCTAACACAAGGCGTAGAAATTCCAGGACAGCCTTAGGGTATATTTTTTCCAATTGACTGGGGGCAGTCCAGAAAGATTTGCTGCCCAGTAAAAGGTTGAATTGGCATAGGAGTGGTATGAGTAAATATATTCTTAAAAAAGAACAAATTCTGGAAATGGAAGGTGAAAAGAAAGTGCACTTTCTTAATCCTAACGCAGTCCGCCGTAATAAGCCCCTAGGAGATATAACTGGGATATCTGGTTTCGGCTTTCATATTATAGAAATAGAGCCAGGTTATGAATCAACAGAGTTTCACTGCCATAAATTTGAGGATGAGTGTGTATATATCCTGCAAGGGCAGGCGGAAGTGCAAATCGGAGATGGGACCTATAGCGTGTCAGAAGGGGACTTTGTCAGTTACCCGGCAGGTGGTCTGCCCCATGTAATGAAAAATACCGGCGATGAAACCCTGCGTTGTATTGTCGTGGGCCAGCGCCTGGATCACGATGTGGCTGACTACCCAAATAAAGATAAGAGGATTTACCGTAATAAGGGTTTACCCTGGGAGCTGGTGCATCATAAAGATATCGAGCACCCGCGATAACTTTAGCATCTGGTGACCTATGCCTGCCAAAATCCGTGTTTTCTATAACTCCGCCTGTCCCGTGTGTAACGCGGGTATCAGTGCTCAAAAGAAAAAGTCCAGCACCTGCCCAATCGCTTGGGAGGATGTGCATTTAGATAATGCTAAAGCAGAAGAGCTGGATGTGGAGCTGGAACTTGTACGTGAACGCCTGCATGTGATTGATGCGGAAGGGGAGTTGCGGGTAGGTTACGAGGCGTTCATTGCTATTTGGGAGAACTCCTCAAGTGAGCGCTGGAAAGCGACGGTATCAAAAGTCCCCGGACTGCGCTGGTGTCTTAACAAATCCTATAATGGCTTTGCCCGCTGTCTATATTTATGGAATCGGGCATTAAAGCACTGGTGATCTCAGGAAAGTCCCTCCCAAGAGAACCCTATAGAGCTTGAGCGAATCGGTAGGTGGAATTACAAGTGTTGCTTGATGGCTCGCTATTGCTGGGTATTCAACTTATGTCTTCTGCACTATTTAGCACTTTCCATAAGCTATCTACTTGGCTGCTAAGTGGGCTATCTGGAAATTTTTGCTTGATAAACTGGAGAAGCTTTCCAGCCAGGTCCTCGCGATTCAGTCCATCCATATATACCTGAGCTAACAGCAGGTAAGCGGCATCCAGTTGTGGGTAGTTTTCTTTATGCAGGTTGATTAGCAGCTGTGCCGCTAGTTGGTGTTTATGCTGTTGGTAGAGTATCTGGGCGAGAGCATGGCGAATCTCTGGTTTTTTTATCGGTGGTGCTGGCTTTGTGGCGAGATAGAGTTCGGCTGCCTTGTGCGATCGGTTGAAAAGTACAAATTTCTCCAGTATGTGTGGCCCGAGTTCCTGTAGTGCTTTCGTATCCTGGGTGGCGAGGAGCAAGCGATAGTAGCGCTCATTGAGAGCTTCGTCATTAGGGTAGCGGCGCAAGCCATCTACCAATGCCTGACGTGCAGCTTTAAAGTCGGATTCACGCATCAGGACCTGTGCCTCGGCCAAGGCTCGCGCCCGGTTAAATTGCTCCTCTTCCATATAGGCGCTGTCTTCATCGGGCTCAGCCACGATGCCAAGCTTCTGCTGCCGTGATAGACAGATATAGCCCATCATGGCACTGGTGACCGTATAAAAATAGGTAGTGGTAGCTGCAACCACCGGGCCAATGGCCCAATCAGGCAACTTGGCTGCGACAACGCCAAGCAGCAGATTGGGTGCCGCAGAGATCGCACTGGTTGTGAGCCACAGTAGCCAGTAAGGCCAGCCGATAATCAGGGTAAATTGTAGTAGCTTTAGTGGGTTGATTGCCGCTCGCAGGCTGTGTTCCAGAGCCAGTACGATCATGGCCGCAGGGGCTAAAACAGAAAGTATAAAGACGTATACCGCAAATACACCCACACCAAAAGGCAACAATTTAAAGCCGACAAAGCCTGCTACCAGAATCATTCCGACTACTTTGAGGAGGAGTGGTGCACTGTTGCCGTCGAGGGCACCAGTGAATGCAGGGGCTTCCAGTTCGCCACTGGCGAGTCGCTCAATGACTAACAGGTTATAGCGGCTAACCAGGGCGATAATCGCTACCAGTGCCACTATGGCTAAAAGTCCCAGCTCAGAGATCAGCAAACTGGCCCCGGCCGCCAGGGCTATTACGATCAGCGGCCCGGGTTTCAGCGCATAGTGAAAATAGAAAAGCCCCATTTGCCAGAATGGTCTGGCATTGTTACTGGCCCCGATATATTCAACAGGATTGCGGCACAGAGGGCACTCTGGTCCCAGAGCGTGATAGTTGGCGCTGGAGCCAGGAATACATTGGCCGCAGTATTTTCTATGGCAAGGTCGGCACTGCCAGGATGCGTCGGCGCTGGAGTGATAGTGGCAGGATTCAGCCATGAACATTCCCTACTGATCTTCTCTTCCTGAAGGTTTATTGTATTTTCCTTCGACAGTTTATCTGCCGTCTTGGTGGCGGCGCAATCGTCGAGTATTTTTGATGTACTGTTAGAATGCACAAAGAATCCCAAAAAATTGGCACATAAGTTTCAAAAAAGGTGTTGTATGACAAAGCTAATGCGCGTTCAGCTGGTTGAAGGTAAGGCGGATGAACCTTGGGGAGAGTCTGCGCTACTCAGCTTTCGTGGTGACGACGCTCTTATCCATATCGGTGCTGCCAAAGACTTGCCGCTAGTAGCAGCACAACGCGCGGCGCGTCGTCTGGATGGCATGGGGGTGACGGAAGTTGTCCTCAATGGTGGCGGTTGGGATATTGAAAGCCGTTGGGCTTTTTGGGCTGGTTACTTTAATCCTAAAGTTTCCAAGACCGTCAACTGGGGCACAGAAGACGGCGAGGAGTTGAAAGAGCTGTCTGCTCGCGAGAGTGCTGCTCGCTGGGTACGTGAGATCACCAATGGTACCCCGGATGATGTGTCCCCCCGGGTGCTGGCGGAAAGCGCTGCGGAAATGTTGCAAAAGCTCGCTCCCGAAGCTGTAAGCTACCGCATTATTGCGGGCGATGAGTTGCTGCGCGAGGGCTTTGTAGGCATTCATAATGTTGGCCGTGGCAGTGTGCGCGAACCGGTGATGCTGCAAGTGGACTACAACCCGAGTGGCGATGACAGTGCGCCAGTGGATACCTGCCTGGTGGGCAAAGGCATTACTTTCGATTCCGGTGGTTACAGTATCAAGCCATCCAGCAATATGGCCACCATGAAGTCTGATATGGGCGGCGCAGCCATGGTTACTGGAGGTCTTGCACTGGCGATAGCCCGCGGTTTGGATAAGCGGGTGAAATTGTACCTGTGCTGTGCGGAAAATATGGTTTCCGGTCATGCCTTCAAACTGGGCGATATCATCAAGTACAAAAATGATGTCACCGTGGAAGTGTTGAATACCGATGCGGAGGGACGTCTGGTACTTGCTGACGGATTAATCGCTGCATCTGAGGAAGCCCCCCGCTGGCTGCTTGATGCCGCTACCCTGACCGGTGCTGCAAAAATGGCCGTGGGACGTGATTTCAACTGCGTATTCAGCTTTAAAGATGACATGGCACAGAAGGTCCTGGATGCCGCGACAAAAGAAAATGAGAAAGCCTGGCGCCTGCCTCTTGAGCCCTTCCATCTGGAGCAAACCCCCTCCAGCTTTGCTGATATCTCCAATATTGGTATAGATGGCAGCCCTGGTGCCTCCACAGCAGCAGCTTTCTTGGCACGTTTTGTACCTAATGAAGGACGTAACTGGGTACATATGGATCTGTCTGGCTCTTACCAGCCCGCAGCAAATGACCTGTGGTCCACAGGTGCCAAAGGGCATGGAGTGCGCACTATTGCACGCTTTTTGTTGGAAAACTGACAGTAATTACCACTGAGAATTATTACAGTAAAGCTAAGAAAGCGCGTCCGCTACTGGGGCGCGTTTTTATTTGGGTTTTTATTGTTAAGCCCTTTTCTGGTAGCTGGAATTTTGGTTATTTACTGAGCCATGTTCCATTTCCAGCGAATGCTGTCTCAGTTAGAAAATCCAAATTCCTTAAGATACCCGTTGATACCAGGCTGTGATGCTGACCAGGGTGTTGGAGAGCTTTAGAAGGGGGAGATGTAAGTGAGCACCTCTGATACGATAGAAATGGATACAGCCAAGAAAATCCTCTGCGCTAACTGCCAGACAGAATTACTGGGGCCGCACTGCTATTCATGCGGCCAGCCAGTTCGCGGGATGGTCCGGCACTTTTCCTCAGTGCTCGGAGATCTATTTGATACTTTGCTAGCCTTGGATTCCCGTATCTGGAAGACGCTGCCATCATTGCTTTTCCGACCAGGATTTCTTACTGCTGAATACTTTGACGGACGTAGAGTACGTTATGTCAGTCCGGTACGATTATTTATTTTTCTTTGTGTGACCACATTTTTTGTTGTTCGCCTGAGTAGTGATTGGAGTATCAACTTCGGATTAGATACGAATTCAGAGCAGGCAATTAGCAGTGCTGAACAGAAAGTAAATAATGCATTGATAAAAGTGGATGAGGTGAAGCAAGCCAGTGCCGATAATCCAGTGTTGAAAGCTGAGTTAAATAAAGTACAGTTGTATTTGGATAATGGGGTTGAGGAATTACAAGATGGAATTGCAGTTGTTGATAACGAAATAGATGAACCAACACCGGTAACGAAAGCCAGCATTAATTCTGGTCTTAAGCAGGCTATCACTGAAGTTGACCGGGAATTCCTGCAGATGGATGGATTGCCGGAGGGACTGTCCAATTGGCTTAATACGGAGGTTGCCCGGGCACAAGAAAATATCGAAAGAGTATCAGATGACCCCAACCGTTTCAAAAAGGCCTTTCTAAGTGCTTTGCCATCCACTTTACTGCTTATGGTTCCTCTATTCGCCATAATGTGCTGGATAATTTACCTATTTAAACGCCGCTTATATATGGAACACCTGATCGTCGCATTGCACAGTCATGCGTTTATCTGTTTCGTATTATTATTGACTACCCTGTTGGTAAATATTCAAGACTGGCTAGATAATTACAGCTGGATTACGATTCTGTGTAACTGGACCCTACTAGTACTGATAGTGTGGATACCTATCTATCTCCTGCTAATGCAAAAAAAAATCTACCAGCAGGGTTGGATTATGACTTTGATAAAGTATTGCACTTTGGGTATTTCATATCCGTTACTGTTAATTTTGGGGGCGACCCTGACAGCCCTATACACTCTTGCCGAACTTTAGTAATTGCATGTAATTGGATAGTGCTGAATGCTGATTAAATATAATTTGTTAAAAAGTTAAATAACTTTAACTTCTTGAATATTCCAGGCCTAGATAAAAATTAACCAGCATGATAATGATATATAAATGGGTGAGGTAGAGTGATCACCTTTATAAAGAAAGTCAGGTGCTCACAAAGCATTACCATAGTTGAATAAAAGCTTTGAATATGTATACACATTGATAATATTAACCTGGCTTTTTATGGCGCTGATAGTATTTGGAATATTTCAGCGGTATCTATTTTGGAGTCTTTCCTGGATGTTATCAGGGGAATCTTTCCCCTTGGTATGAGTGTTTTGGGGTAGTGTTTCCAATGCACTATTCAATGCATAGCAGTTTCCTTGCCTCTAGTGATATCAATATGAGCGGTTATCCCCTGTATAACCATCTTCCTCCTGTTTGTGCCTTCACCTAATTGCGTGAAAGCTGGATGTCACCCCTTCAAAATTAAGTCATAAAAGGTTTTATGTGTCGATTATATTTGTAGGTGATAGAAAAGTTCATGGTATTTTCAGTTTGTTCGAATTGTAATTGTTTGATACCTCTTGTCATAAAAAAGGTTTTTGGCGTAAAAATAGCCAAAGTTTAATTTCAATAAAGTGATTTACAGGTTCATGATGATTGCCATTTAAGATCTTTCGATATAGATGCTTTTCCTAACCTGTATTTTTTAATAACCTTAATTAAATTTTTATAGCGTTCAAATAATGAAAAGAAATTTTAATGTTTGTAGGGCAAAGTATTTTCTATAAATGACTGTGCGCAAACTTAATTTGCGCCAACATTTTTCGGGCTTATATGGATGTTAAAAAAGTTGATTTACAATCGGTCCGATCATTGGCACTGTCTTACAGCTGTAAGAACGAGTACAGTCACTGGATGCAAATAACTTTTAGGGAGGATGGTATGTTTAGGCAACTATTTAGTTTCTTAGCCACATTAATGACATTATTTTTGGCATCAATCACTTATGCAGATCCTATTCAGGACCTGAGTATGCAAAACTATAAGGCTGGCTGGTACCCCAATTACTGGCAAGGTCAGGGTCCGCTGACCTGTCGTAGAGCTTGTGCAATTTGGGTTGGAGCTGTATCGGAATCGGAAATGACTAAGGAAATGACCGATGAATTTGAACGCACTAATGTGTGTAAAATTACTCGCGACCCTGAAATCATTGAAAAACCTATTAATGATCCTTTATCCCACTGGCTGTATGGAAACCAGTTTGACGATAAAGCCAACTGTTATGCTGGAACGCCCTTTGGTGTAGTCGAAGATGACCATTATATGTGTTTATGTGTCTGTGAGAAGCCTGATCTTATAGTAAGTAAAATTCATGACCCTGTTTGGGATAATGGTGCTGGTCAATCTTTGATTGCTGTGGATATCACCAATGTGGGTCAATCAACAGCAGCGGCTAGTTTTGCCCGTTTGATTGATCCCGGAACCCTTGCTAACGATGTACAGGCAACTCCCGCCCTTGCTTCCGGTGCAACGGTAACAATTGTCTTTACCTTGAACTACTGGGTATTTGACCCCGATGCGGTGCTGGAAGTGACTACAGACTATAAGAATACGGTTGACGAATGCGACGAAACCAATAATACCCTGATATATAGCAAGCAGGGCTAAGCTTTAGTAATGTCTTCTACCCCCTCAGCTTCGGCTGAAGGGGTGGCACTGCAGACAATATTCAAGGCTTTCTGATTTAGCGGGCCAGGAAAACGTTGATAACCTGGCAGTTTTCTTTATTGACCGTTGCAGTAGGTGAACCACCATCTCTGAGTTTTTCGTCGAGCTTTGTGGGAACCACGACATACATTCGTGGGTAACTGCGTACTATGTAATCCTTTATATTATTACTTTGCCAAGGATATTCTTGGGCGATAGCGGCAACTCCCCTGGTAAGGGCAATACCATCAGTACAGATATTCTGTGGATTAGCCGTAGCAAGTAGGGAAAAAAGTACAAGTGAACTATACATGTAAGATCTATCTATAAGTGAAAGTCCAGTTGGGGACTCTCCGATTTTTGGGGAGTATAGCTCAGTTTCATGGATGCCTGCACCTACACTTGTTATCCATCTTTATTGCTCGTTGGTTTCCTATGATAAAGCCGGCTTATTCTTATCTGTTTTTAACTAGAGGATATTTATATCATTGCGACTCTGATTCCCTCTGAGTTTTCCAGGTATGGATTTCAGTAGAGCTTTTCAATAAAGGCCTAGTATTCACGATAATTCATTCCAAAATATTAATTCGAGATTTTCTTAAGGTATCAGTTTGCTCGCCAAGTATTGTGATAATCCGGGGTTGATCAGGAAGGGAAGATTGATTTTCAAAATGCTGCTGCAGATTCTAAACAAAATTGGCACTAAATTCTGTTCATTTGAAAGCATATGGTTTCATTTTCTTCTAGTTTAATATGGTTGAAATTATCTGCTTGAGCGCTTTATGTAGAAGTTTTATGGGGCTTGTTATTTGTTTTTAAAGTGATTGCGAATAAATTATATTTGTTGATTTGGTCGGATAATTAGTGGTTCTTATGCTTTATCTTTAGGGTTCTGGTGGTTGGTAAAGTGATTATTTCAATTAGCACTTTCTTGTTTTTCATTCTTTAATTTAATTATTGTTTTTTATTGCGATCGCAATTCAATTATTAAAAATAATATCAGTCTTCCATTCAGAGTTGTGAGTTTTAGCGGATCTTTAGCTTTAGTCAAGTTTAATTGACTAATTCTTCTTGTTGGAACTTTAGCAATGTCTCAATGATTTGTTAATTGGTGTTTGCTCTGCTCTGTATCAATGTTAGGGACTTGGTCGTTCCAAATGAAATAGGGGACATTTTTGAAATTGATAAGTAAGTGGTTTCGTTATAAATAGGCCAATTCATGGCGATAGAAATGTCTTAATATGTCGTAATTGTGTCCTAGACGACATATCTTTATGGGTACAATTGACCCATGGAGGTACTGCTATGACCAAGAAGATTGGGTTTTTTATTGCCGATGGTTTCCAGGCTTTGGACCTGTTTGGCCCGCTGGACGCGTTTATGGAGGTTAACAGTTTTGTTAGTGATGCCTATACCTGCTGCTTGATTGGTCTTGATGCAGGCCCGGTAAAAACGGTATATGGTCAGTCGCTCGCTGTGGACAGTGATATCTATCAGCTGCCCCAGATTGACTACCTGGTAATTTGTGGGGGGACCGGGATGCGTGAGCTGGAGTTGAGTGCTAAGCAACTCAACACCCTGAGGCTAATCGCAGACGCTGCCAGTAAGGTGATGAGTGTTTGTACTGGTGCATTTGTACTTGCCAAGGTGTTTCCCGACCAGAGCCACAGGATTACTACGCACTGGCGGCACTGCCAGGAGCTGTCTTTGCAGGCGGTAAATTATCAGGTGGAGGCAGACCCTCTATTTATAGAAAGCGAGGGTGTATGGTCTTCTGCGGGCATTTTGTCGGGTGTTGATCTAGCCCTGGAAATCATTCGGCAAGATCAGGGCAATACTATTGCAGCAAGTGTTGCCAAGGAGCTGGTAGTCTACTTGCAACGCAGGGGGGGCAATCTCAATATTCGGATCTCTTGCAGGTACAGTCCAGTGATAGTATGCGTCTCAACCCGCTGCTGGAATGGTTGGCTGAAAATTACCAGAGGCCCATTACCGTTACAGATATGGCTGATAAGATTGCGATCAGCGAGCGACAGTTAACTCGTTTGTTCAAACGACACCTGAATAGTACCCCCAGTCATTATTTAAACCAGATACGCCTTAAAAGGGCACGGGACTTGATAACTTGTGAAACTTTGAGGTTGGAACAGGTGGCACTTCAGGTAGGTTTTACCAGCTATGATAGTTTCCGTCGTGCTTTTTATGGCCAGTTTGGTGTTTCCCCCTCTTATTTCGGTAGAAATCTCAGATGAAAAACAGCTTAATTATAAGTATTGGATTATTCCTACTCACTTGTAAAACTTACGGGCTTGATGTCAGGGAAATAAATTTGTGGGCTGAAGACATACGTCAATTACAAGATTTGATAAAAACACAGCATATCAGTCCATTTGTCAATACAGGGGAGCGGGAATTTGACGCTCAGCTTGATAAGCTGGTTGTTAACTTGCCAAGTCTGAATGAGGCGGAAATTGAGGTGGGTATAATGCGTTTAATGCGTAGTATTGGAGATGCGCATACCTCCTACAATATTATGTCTGGCCCACATAGACATTATCCTTTTCGATTTAAATACTTTGAAGAAAAATTGAAGGTAGTGAATGCTTCAGAGAGATATGCTTTTTTATTAGGTGCAGATCTTACTGGTATTAATGGTTATACTTTAGAGCAACTTCAGCAACAGCTCGCACCTTATGTAAACTATGTAGAGAACCCTTATAGCTACAAGGCATCATTTAGTTTTCATATCACCCTAACTAATTTTCTATATGGTACCGGTGTCAGTAATAAAGCGGACTCTGTAAGTTATCAATTTATGAAAGACGGAAAATCTACCTCCGTGAATGTAGACTCTGTATCAATGAAAGAGTTTGCAAGACTGAGATCCCATTACACAAGATTAATGCCAAAAATCCATTTTTCTAAAATTGAATTGCCGGGCATTATGCTTGCTATTTTGGAAAAATATGATACTGCTTATCTTGATTTCGATAGGTACCCACAGTTCGAGCAGCTACGGGAGCACTGTAGAGAGCTTACCAGAGTTATTCAAGAAGGGAGAGCTCGAAATCTGGTGATTGACTTTCGTGGGAATAATGGTGGGGATTTTTACGTTGGACTAGCGCTGTCTGCTTGTATCCAGGAACTGGACCAGTTCGACTGGCACAATGGGATTTTTGTTATGATAGATGAGGGCACCCAGTCAGCAGCGATGATTAATGCGGCACAATATCAGCAAATCCTTAATGCCACCCTTGTGGGGAGCCCTAGCGGTGCAGATCCCAATATTGCCACAGAGGCGAATCTTTTCAGGTTAAAAAATTCTCAAAGAGCTGTGAGTATTTCCAAGCGTTACTACCGGGTTATTCCATCACCCAGTGATGCCTTATACCCTGATCTTAATATGAAAACTAGCTGGGAGGACTATAAGCATGGCAAAGATGGGGCGTTACTGAAGTTATTAAACCATATTCAAGAAAAGGACGGCGGGAGCTTAGCGCGGTCAGAATAAAGGGAACTTTTCGTAGCGCCTTAGGTATACAGATTACTTAAGGCGCAGCTCTAATTTTTGGAAAGCTAAATTACCACTCCACACAGATTTTGCCAAAATGTGAGCCACTGGTCTGGTAATCAAACGCAGCTGCGAGCTCACTCATGGCAAAAGTCTTATCGATAACCGGATGAACCTGGTTGGCTTCGAGTGCGACAACATAATCCTGTTGATCCCGGCGGCTACCGACAACCAACCCCTGCAAACGTGCCTGTTTGGCCATCAGTAAGGCTGTGGGAACCTCACCAGACCTGCCGGTTAGCACTCCAATCAGGGAGATATGACCACCAACTCTTACTGCCTGGATTGACTGCTCCAGAGTGCCTGGGCCGCCGAGTTCGATAATATGGTCTACGCCTTTGCCTTCGGTTAACTCCATTACCTTTTTAGACCACTGTGTATGAGTTCGGTAGTTGATGCCTTGGAAGGCTCCCAATTTTTTGGCGCGCTCTAGCTTTTCATCTGAAGAGGAAGTGACTATAACTTTCGCACCCAGCATATTGGCGATCTGAATGACTGCGATTGATACACCACCAGTGCCTAAGGTTAGTATGGTGTCACCGGGCTTAACTTTGCCGTCTACCACCAGCGCTCGCCAGGCAGTGAGACCTGCTGTGGTGATGGTTGCAGATTCTGCATGAGTCCAGCCTTTGGGGGCCAAGGTAAATGCATTTTGACTTCGCACAACAAATTCAGCGGCCATACCATCAATACCATCGCCGGGCGTATTGGCAAAAGTACCTACTGATGCTCCTGCCGACCCCGCCGGCCACTGTGGGAAAAAGCACGACACTACAGAATCGCCGACTTTAAAATCAGTAACCCCTTCACCAACTGCATCCACGGTACCGCCACCATCGGACATTAGAATGCGACCGTCTTCGCTGGGGATACTACCATTTGCAACCAACAGGTCGTGGAAGTTAAGAGAGGATGCGCCAATGGCAACTCGAATTTGTCCTGGTCCTGGTGCTCCTGGATCTGTGATATCACTGAGCGAGATATTCTTCAGGCTGCCAGGTGATTTCAGTGTTAATGCCTTCATGATTCCTGTCCTTTTTCCTTAAGTGCTGCTGCCACCAAGCCTTGTAACCAATCCTGGTGGCCATTGATCATAGGATTGGGTTTAGCTTTTGCTAATTCAATAGCCGGTAAACCATTCTGTGTTTCCTGGGTGAGGATACGTACACGATCGCCAGACAGATCCTCAATTAACCAAGCGTGGTGAACGTCGAGGCGAGTATCTCCCTCTCCGGCCCACCCATGCCATGCCACCCGTGCGGGTTGGCCTTTAACAGGGGGAATATACTCTATACAGCGCGCTTCTACCGGAAAACCGAAGGTTTCAAATGAAAATTGCGCACCTATTTTTAATTCAGGTCCCTGTCCATCCTGGAACTGAATATTGGTAGAGTTTGCATAGTAGCTGGGCCACAGGGAAGGGGTATTCAGCAGTGGCCATATATCTGCTGTCATCAGCCCGGCAATAATCACTTCATTGGAACAATAGTTATCGGTAAATCCTGGAACAAAGCCTTGGGGCCAAATAATCTCGCTCATTGTGATTTCCTTTAATACGGCACCGGCTCACACATGTCTTTCTCGTAAATTCACCGGTATCTAGTTAGCCCTGCAGGTGTATCCCAGGGAGTTAATACGATCATAGTGAATGTGATATATAAGTCTAATAGAGAATTATAATTTTAGATATAAATTAATCTTATATCTAATTATAAAGTCTGGCACTTTTGATAGCTGCTAAAAACATAATTTTAGAGATTCAAAGTGTATGAGGTGAGAATAATTTAGTTAATAATGTACATTTGCTACCCTAACTAACTGCTATAAATAGTTAGCTGTTATGCAACCCTTGGATAACTGGTTATAGTTAATGATGAATATTCTGGATGGAAGCCGATGGCTGGCGACTTTGATTATATCTTTGCTGATGGCAAATTTCGCGTATTCGGATAGTTACGAAACGGGTAATGAACGAGATTGGCTATTAAATGCAGGAAGTGACAAGGACCGCTTGATTTTATTGCAAAATTATCTAGGTGGATTTTCAATTTCAATGTGGGAGGTGGGTTATCGTTATAAAAGTATCTATTCTTCTCTGCAGGATGAAAATTTTGATCTTGCCATTTATCATTGGAAAAAAATAAAAAATGCTATTGAGAGAGGTTATCTCAAACGTCCTGCTCGCAAGGATAATGCTGAATTTATTTTTCTCAAGCCAGTATTTGGAAAGGTACTTAATTCATTTGAAAGTAGGGATATAAAACAAGCCTGGCTTGGCTTCTCCACTGGTCGCTCGGCTTGCATGGCATGCCATAAAGCTGAAAATATTCCATGGATGAACAACCAGCCTCTTTTTAGGAATACTGTTGCTCCTAAGTAAATAGAACTTATGTTTAGGAAAGTTAATGTAGAGATTTGAGGCTGGATATCGCTTGGAGGGGTATAAAAAGTAAATCTGTATTGATTTTTACGAGAAAATGATCTTTTAAGACTAGCGGGCTCGATGTCTTTGTAAAAAAGTTGCATCTAAATTATTGACTTATACTATTTTTCAGTAAAATGCATGTAAATACGATTGAATCACTGTTAATGATTATCGAGAGAAACGCGAGCTGAGTGGTTTTCATGATTATTAATGTCTATATTAGCTCAGACTTGATCTGACCACTATCGGGTTTTTAGTAGGTGACTCTTTCAAGTCAATGTTACCAAAACCAGTAACCTCTCTATCATAAGAGAGCTAATCAAGATTTTGCGGAGTTAATCTAGCTTAATCCAAATCAAAGAGCCATCCATGGCTCTAAGTATAAATTTCTGCTGCTAAATAGTTTCCGGTTTATTTTTGTTTTCTGCCTCCGATGTAGGCACATCAATATGACGAAAAACAATCCTGTCAACTTTGAATTTTTGTGAACGACCTGACATAACCAGTTTATATGTCTCGCCGGATTTTAGTTTATAAACGGCTACACGTTTATTGTCATGACCACCTGGATCAAAATGATTACCTGATACCCAGACAAACTTATTGTGTTCTCCACCAAAGAACTTTGTATCTCGCTTTAATAGTTCAAGGGGAGCATCTTTGCCATGGCTGTTCCCAGCATTTGGTCCTGCTTCATAATCACCTTCTAATCGAAAGTAAGCATCATTTGCAATATCCGTACGGAATTCGCCATTATAAGTTAAGTTTTCTTTTGCTGCATGCAGGTGCAAATAATACAAGCCACTTCTTGTAACATTGAAGGTGTATTCTAGAGGAGATTTTGGTGGACCATTTAATGGTGTATTGCCATTAAACTCAAGATAACCACTTCCGGTATGATCACCTATATTTGTTTTCTTTAACCATTCACCTAAATTTGAATAGGTATTTTCTACCTCGATAATAACCAGGCCATTTTGTTCTGTGTAGTCACCTTTTGGCTGACCGGGATCTATTTTATTGAAATTCCAGATAGGACCAATATGACCGCACCCATCTTTACCAATATCTACACGGCCAGGACAATAATCTTCATCACCTGCATCATTTGCTGGACCGTTGCCGCATTGTACGTCATTGTATTTTGGGCGACCAGACGATCCAGGTCCTGGTCCGATTAAAGCACAGGCCTCTTTAACTGTCATATATCCTTGGTCAGTCGAGACCATGACATCGGCAATATTATGGTCAAAGTTTGAATCACAGAAACATTGATCACCAATGGAGTAGCTGTCTTTCCAGTTAATTTGCGGCTCGAGCAGAACATCACTGGGATTAATCGGAATAATTTGCACAATATCCGGATGTACATCGTTGTTTGCGTCATCCGCTTTGATTATTACAGCCCAATCCTGGTTGTTTTCCGTTGGGGCATTTCCAATGCTATGAGTCCCTATTCCGTCAAGTTGGTTACCTGTTGACAATTGGCCAGTTCTCGGATTAAACCAGTGAACATTGTAAATATTAGCATTTGAAATCTCAATATTGGTCGTACCACCTTCGCGCAAGTAGATCAAGTAGGCACTACCGCTATCTGAAAGGACCCAGTCGTTATTGGTTGAAGTTACTTCATTATCTACATTTAGACTGTGTAGATTAACTTCAAATTGGTTTTGCAGAATATCATTAAAAAATCTTACAAAGTGACCAGTTTGCTCCCAATGGTTATTAAATTCTCTCAGGTTCTCTACGGCTAAATCATACGCATGACCGGAACCAGGATTTTTTAAGTACCACTCAAATCCGGCACCACCTCCCATGACACTGCCCCACATCCAATTGACCCGCTGAATTTGAGTAACATCAGAATGTGGAACCGGTGCTTGTCCACCTGATGCTTCAGTGAAGGTAACATACCAGAGATGGTTATTATTTTGAGATTCATTTAGCCACTTCCTACTCATCTGATAAGGGGCATTTCGATGATTTGCATCGCTAGGAATGTCACCAATCTGAATACTTGGACCATCAAAGTTACTATCTCCCAACAAAGGACGATAGTGTTTGTCCCATTGCCCACCATAGGTATGAAGCAGAGTGGGATGATCGTAAGGGTCAACATCTTTTAAGTATTTAGCAAAAGCTTTATGTTGTTCTTGGCTAAGGGTTGTTTCTTCCCCCATGTTCCACTGCAAGGCGGGGTGATGACCAAAACGAGAAATCATTTCACGATAGTATAATTTTCTTTCAAGTCCTAAATTACCATTGTTCAGAATCTTATTATTTTCTGTTTCCTGGGTCATAAAGTGAATCAACATACCTTTTCTGGTCATGTGATCCATTACAACTTCCCATTGATCCAATTTGCTGACATCAAAAGCGCGATGATTACCATCGTATACTGACCATGGGTGGGCATCACAACCGTCACCACTTTCTGTGTTTGCCATGATGTAAATTGCATTAACATTTTTTTCTGCAATATAGTTAACCAGACCGATGATATTTTTCCCTTTGTCACCCTTCCAGGTAGGATCTCCATTATTCCAATCATCATGATGGGGCTCGAAATTATGTAAAATCCCTTTACAGGATCCCACGTTCTGGTTTTTTGTCGTGTTATCAAAATCGGAATAACCAAAAATATTTTCAGGGCTGTCCATTCCACCTTCGATGTATACCGATTTGTCTCCTAAATGTTGTAGGTAACGGGTTCCTTTTTTATGTACCAGTAACCCCTTACTCCTCATATCAAGTGCAGGTGCTGTGGATTGTAATATAGGAAAATGACCGCTTTCACCATCAAATGAGATGGCATTACCTGCATTAGTATCTAGGTCAACCGCAACTTGGCTTCCTTGTCTCATGGATATTTTAAAAATCCATTTGCCTGAAGTTGGCGGTGAAAAGTAGGCACGCCACTTTGTTCCCTCTGTTGCACCAGTATTGGCAGCATCACCATCAGCGGCAAAATGCCCAGGCACGGTATAAGACAGATTGCCTTGTGTGAATATGGCATTAAACCGATAGTCGGTAAAAGTGGCATCATTATTTTCTGATGCAAATAAATCATCACAGGTGATTGTGACACGGTGCCATTTTTCTAGAGTACCAGAGACAGTACAGTGTTCACTGTTACTGATATCATCTGGGTCGACAGGTCCTGGTGGGTCCGTAGGGTCTGTTGGATCGGTTACATCGTCCTGTTTCACTGTAAATGAAATAGAGGTACTGGTACCGGCTGAACCTGTACCGTTATCCTGCGAATAGGGAGTTGCTGTGAGAGTGTAATTACCGATTGTGGGGATCCAATGATTAAAATTACCTTGATCATCACCAAATAGAGCATAGGGCGGTTCGCTTTCAATCATACCGTACGTCTGAGCGCCCGTTAACTCAAATACGATGCTCTCTGCCTGATCACTGTTTGCGCGTATATTTAATTGCCTCCCAACCTCACTTAGATTGATCTCTGCACCGTTAGATAGCAAAAGAATATCTGAATTTGATTGTGAATTTACCAATGTAATTGATGATATTATTAGACCCTCATCTGGGTTTGATGGATTAGGGTTGGTGGGATTTCCATTATCTGGATTTACCACAGGAGGATTAATATCATCATCGGATTTGTCGGATGACGAACCGCCACCACAACCCGCTAATACGGCGCTAATCAGAACTGCCAGAGGCAAGCTGCTGTTATTCATTTCTAGTATTCTCAACTTTAGAAGAAAATAATTGTTTACTAATTACAGACATTAATAGATATGTAGAAACTGGCTACTACATGCAGCACTGGTTAGATAATAAATCGCATATATACATACCGGCCGTGAATTCAGTCACATGCAGCCAGGACTAGTTCCACAGCTAATAGTTTGATGAAAAAAAAAGTTTATTTTCATTTTTTAATAAGGCTTATTTCTAATTCAATGATATCCAGTTCACACTTGCTGGCTCTTAAGAAAAGGATAAAATTTATATAAATATCTTTATAGGAGTAATTATTTTATTCTTCTTGGAAGCCTGAAGCGTCTAGGAAAGTTGAAAATATAGTATTGTCCGACCAGTCTATATTTATTTCTAGGGAAGTATCCATCGTAAACATATGAAAACGATATTCTTGCACCTGGATATACTGAGTATGCTTACTCACCAGTATAACGTAGAAAAAATAAACTTTAGTGTTGTGATACCTCTCATATCAGTAGACGGCTATTACCATAAATGCATATTATCGATATATAAATGAATGGACCATTTGGGGGTAGCCAATTTTCCTAGACATTAAATATATTAATAAAGTTCTGTAGGTCGTATGAAAACTGGCGTTGATATGTTTAATTTGGAATAAACTATTAAGTAGAAAGTTCTTCTGTTTATGTGCCAGTAGTGTCTCGTGCGGACAAGTTAGAGTTTGGTATGCTGTGACAAGTATTGAGCTTATACACCAATGGAGTAACTATTTAGCTGCCTTAGGAAAAGTTGGATATCATTTATTAGTCAAATTTCTGTTTTTTGGGGCATCAATTTTCCCCTAATGTTCAACTAAAACTAAAAATATGCTTACCAGCACATTAAAGAGTTATTGTTTGCTTAAGTGACTAAATCTTGCCTTGCTGTATCTAATCATTGGCCAGTAAAAATTGGTTGAAATTCACACTTTGAATGTTGAATTCATACTATAATGCGTCACTTTAAACATTAGGTTAATCAGTTGATAAAAATAATCTAGTTATAATTTTTGACTGATTCAATAGATAGTTAGCAGTACAAAAGATTCAGTATGACTACCAACATTCAGGAAAAATATGCTTCTGAGCCAACAGGGTTGGCAACTTCGACTTATCGCCACGTACAATACTGGCAACAATTAGGGTTTCCTAAAGATAGGTTAAAGAATATATACGGTGAGCATTACCCTAAGTTACAGAGCTTGCAACATCGTGTACCGGTCAGGCTGACAGGGCAAGCACTTCAAGATGTATCCGACTACTTCAGCGATAAAACAATAGCATTTCGTACCGGTCTAGATGTATCAATTTCCAGTATTCAGGCATTTGCTCATGTCTTAATGGCTTGCCCTACCGTTCGCCACCTTGTCAGCCTTGGTACTCAATTTCAGCAACTTGGCACACAGGGTTATCAAGGGTTATTCAGCAAGGGGGCTGAACGCTCCAGCTTTGATATTTTAATACCTAGCTTTTCTCCATTTACCGAGCAACAAGTCGAAATGAATATTGGAATCATCTTCAAACTAGTTTCAGATATTGTTGTCGATTATGAAAGCTGCCTCCCGGTAATTCATTTCGCTCATCATAACCCGGCATTGATGAATAGCGCAGTATCATTAATTAATGTTCCCATTGAGTTCGGACATCAAAAAAATTGCATCAGTTTTGACAACTCTATTCTTGATAAAGAATTATGCAGTCCAGGTAAATCCTCTCTTGATTTTAATAAATTGACCGCTAAAAAACAACTTCAGAAGATGAAGTCAGATGAATCTTTGCCTGATCGATGCAAGGATATTATCAAAGATTATTTACCTGAGGGGGCGGCCAGCCTGGATTTTTTGGCGGACATTCTACAAGTTAATAAACGCTCTTTGCAGATTCGTCTAAACACACAAAACACGTCTTTCAGGCGTATATTAGATTTAGCTCGCAAAGAGAGGTTGGATTCTCTTGATGTCAAGTCCATGGAAAAAATACAAATTGCAAGAGCGCTGGGATTTTCGACAATAATTGCTTTTGAGGATTCTTACAAACGTTGGAAAAATATTTAATCTTTAAATTCGTGCACAGAATGTGATTATATGATGAGCGGTATTGATGTCTTTGAATAATATCTTGATCCACTGAGATTAAGCTTGCATAGTTTATGGAGCAAAATTACTAGTAACTCTATTACTTTCCATCAAGTTGGCGTGAGATACAGTTATTAGTTTTTATTATCTACTTCCCCGGGAGCTTAGGAAAATTCTATAGAGCCTATACCCCGATAAATATTGACTGATATTCTTGTCGGCATAATGTTTCAATTGAGAACTTGGGGGAAGTATTCGATCCTCTGCAGTTGATTTGAATATGCTATTTAATTGTCGGGATGGTGGAGGAAGCCCTGTAATCTGCACAACAGCTGACAAAATAGTTTAACTTAAATGTTGAAAAACGATTTACGGATATATCTATCGGAGTTCTCACGGTATTTTGATGAGGCTTTTCCCAAACAAATGAAGCCGGAGGCTGGGCCTGAAAATGTGAATAAGTTTGTCATTAGTAAAGGGTTTCTTTAGAGCGCCTTTCGAAAAGAATTGAAGAGTAATTCTTAATTGTATGGAAAGGCGAAAAGAGATCATCGTAAACGTAACAAAAGCTCGCTACAGCATAAAATGAACCTGGTACTTTCAGCGCCGCACCTCAAAAAGTCGCCCAGTTGGACTGATCCCATATTATGGCGGAACCAAATATCTTAAAACCGGCTCGGAAGAGGTGGGAATTTACGGAGTGCTTAGCAAAAGGTGAACTGAAACTTAGAGGCTACAAGTCGTCATGCTGATATAACTGATAGATTTTTTGTATGAAATGCTGGGCACTAGTGATCGTAAGATATCGTATTGCGACAACTTACCGCTGCATTTACTCACAGAGTAGGAGGCTTACAGATAAAATGGTGGGCCCTCCGGGACTCGAACCCAGGACCTGCCGATTATGAGTCGGATGCTCTAACCAACTGAGCTAAGGGCCCACACATTGCTTGCGGGGATCGTTGCAAGCGGTTGGCAAAAGTACAAGATTTTCCCTTTCAAATCAACGTCTTTGTGGCAGAGATTTCCTTCTTTGGCATTTGCTAAATGCTGAAATTTTTATCGGCTATTTTTCGTACTCACTCTGATGTGCCGATTACTTCAGATTCAGAGCCATGAAATTGATCAATTTTAATTGTTGGTACGCCAGTCTGATTTAGAGTACTCAACTGGTACGTTTGTTCTGATTAAAAAATGGAAGGTTGGACCCTCCCCGTTTTTTACTGTCGGGCACAGTCAGATCAGCAGCTTGGGTATCACTATGCAACCCCAAACTATCAGCCATGAGACCAAGGCAACGGCTACGGCGGCAGAGCCTGTGTCTTTGGCGATCTTGGCCAGCGAGTGCTTCTCCGGGCCTATTCGGTCCACAGTGGCTTCAATGGCGCTGTTGATTAGCTCCAGAGGTAGTACCACCAGGCTTACCGCGACCAGTATGGCACGCTCTGCCGGTGTCTCACCGACCCAGAGGGCCAGCGGGAGAATGAAGATGAGGAGGATGACTTCTATGCGGAAGGCTTCTTCATTGCGCCAGGCAGCGGCGAGTCCCTCACTTGAATACCTTGCGGCGGCAATCAAACGGGCGACGCCTTTCTTACCGGGTTTGTTGATGACTTCTTCAGACTTTTCCTGCTTGTTGGCGACTTCTTTTTGCATGCTGCTCTCCTGCCATCCGTAGGCCCTTGCGGGTGGTCTAGATTGTGTCACATAAAAAAGCCCGGTCGAACCGGGCTTTTTTGTTGGTGCTTACTCGTCGAGGAAGCTCCGCAGGTGCTCTGATCGAGACGGGTGTCGCAGCTTGCGCAGCGCTTTGGCCTCAATCTGTCGGATACGCTCGCGGGTTACATCGAACTGCTTACCCACCTCTTCCAGGGTATGGTCGGTATTCATGTCGATACCGAAGCGCATGCGTAATACCTTGGCTTCACGCGCTGTCAGGCCGGAGAGTACAGAGCGGGTAGCATCGTGTAGACCGGTCTGGGTAGCGGTGTCCACCGGAGAGGACTGGTTTTGGTCTTCGATAAAGTCACCCAGGTGCGAGTCTTCATCGTCACCGATAGGAGTCTCCATGGAGATGGGCTCTTTGGCGATCTTGAGGACTTTGCGTACCTTGTCTTCCGGCATTTCCATGCGCTCACCCAACTCTTCTGGAGTGGGCTCACGACCCATCTCCTGCAGCATCTGGCGACTAATCCGATTGAGCTTGTTAATAGTCTCAATCATGTGAACCGGGATACGGATGGTGCGTGCCTGATCTGCGATAGAGCGAGTGATAGCCTGGCGAATCCACCAAGTGGCATAGGTGGAGAACTTGTAGCCACGACGGTACTCAAATTTGTCTACCGCTTTCATCAGGCCGATGTTGCCCTCCTGGATCAGGTCCAGGAACTGCAAGCCGCGGTTGGTGTACTTCTTGGCGATGGAGATCACCAGGCGAAGGTTGGCTTCCACCATTTCCTTCTTGGCACGGCGTGAGCGGGCCTCACCGATGGACATGCGGCGGTTGATCTCTTTGATCTGACCTACGTCCAAACCGGAACGCTCCTGGCATTGGGCCAGTTTGCGTTGTGCGCGCACGATGTCCTCTACTACATGACGTAGGGCATCGGAGTAGTCGCGCTTCTTCTTGATGATCGCCGGAATCCAATCTTCATTGGTCTCATTGCCGGGGAATTCCTTGATAAAGGTTTTACGCGGCATGCGTGCACGCTTGATACACAGGCTCATGGTGATGCGCTCTTGCCTGCGCACACTGTCGAGGATATTGCGGACTTCGCCATAGAGTGGATCGAACTGGCGAGGGGCCAGTTTGAAGTAGCGGAAGACTTCAGCCACAGCTTCGAGGGCTTCACCGGCTTCTTTGGAGTCGCGGCCGTGAGCTGCAATAGCTTCGTCGGCGGCTTTCTGTGCGGCGATCAGCGCGTTCATACGCTCGGCCAGCTCTTCCGGATCCAGGCCGCCGGCGTTTTCTTCTTCCTCGTCGTCGTCGGAAGAATCGTCCCCGTCAGCGGAGGAATCGCCATTCTTATCACTGGATTCGCTGCTGCTGGCTGCTGCTGGCTGGCCTGCCTGGGCTCCAGGGGGAACGTCTTCGGCGGGGTCGAGCCAGCCGGCTATTACGTCGGGGACGCGACGCTCTTCTTTTTCGATAAGCGCATGCTCATCAATAATCTGCTGTACGGCGCCAGGCCAGTAGGCGAGAGCGGCCATCAGTTCGCGCAGTCCCTCTTCGATACGCTTGGCAATGGCGATTTCGCCCTCGCGCGTGAGCAACTCAACGGTGCCCATTTCGCGCATATACATGCGTACCGGATCGGTGGTGCGGCCTACGTCAGACTCTACTGCGGCTAGTGCTGCGGCGGCCTCGGCGGCGGCGATTTCATCAGCGGAGCTGTCGCCTTCGGCCATTAACAACTCTTCGGCATCTGGTGCGCTTTCGAACACCTTGATACCCATGTCGTTAATCATGCCAATAATGTCTTCCACCTGATCGGGATCAGAAATATCTTCCGGTAGGTGGTCGTTTACCTCGGCATAAGTGAGATAGCCCTGCTCTTTACCGCGGGCGATCAACTCCTTAATGCGAGAAGTCTGTTGCTGGGTTTTGTCGGTCATGCACAACCCTGAATTCTGGGGATGAAAATACGGGACAAAGACGCGGGATTATAGCGTATATGCACTAGCAATAACCACTTTAGCTGTCAAGCGACGGCCAAGTGCGACGTTTAGGGTGCTGGGGTTCCCGTTCCCGCCCGGCGGGGGAGAGTGAATATAGTGTTGAGCCCACAGTTTTCAAGGGGTTAATGCAGATTAATTGTCTTTTCTTCGCCAGTTGGCTAATAGTGCCAGTTGTTCTTCCTGGCTGAGCTGGGTTCCGCTTTTCAATTGGGCGAGCAGATTTCGCTTGCGCTGCTTGTCAGCGGATTGCGCCAGGCGCTGCAGGCAGTCGCTGAATTCGGTTTGCGGATCGTATTCCAGGTTACTGCTGCCCTGGGCGAGCTGACGAACGCCAGATACTAGCTGCGAGGCAGCGAGTTTGGCCAAGGTGTCGCAGGACTCGGCGCCGTGGTGCGCGCGCCAGTATCCAAGCAGCTGATTGAGGTTGTACTCGGGGCGGCTCCTGAGCAGCTCTACAAGTTGGGCAAACAGGGCGAGATCGGGATCACTGCTACTGCGAAAGTGTTCCAAATCCTCAATTTGGGCCGAAAGCTGTGGATGATGCAGGAGGAGAGCGATCAGCATTCGCTCCGGCGGCAGACGATATTGGCTACTGCGGCGCAGGCCGTTACCTGCCTGTGGAGAGGTCACTTCCAGATAGGGATCACTCTCGCGTGGCCAGGGCTCAGGTGGTGTGCGGTGCTGGATGTCCTGGTTGGACTCTAGCGGTGCCATGTGTTCCTGTTCGGCGGCAACGGCATGCTGGGGTTGGGCCTGCTGAACTTGGGCGCTGCGCGCCTTTTCAGCATGGATAACCTCTTGCAGGGTCTCTTTGTCGAGGCCTGTGCGCGAAGCGAGCTGCTGGAACATCAGCTGACGGTAGACGCCTTCCGGCAGTAGATCCAGTAGGGGTGCGGTCAGTTTGGATAGGCGCGCGCGGCCATCCATGGTCTGCAGATTGATATCTTCGCTGAGCAGGTCAAAGAGGAAGTCCTCCAGCGGCAGGGCTTGCTCTTGAATTAATTGCTGGAAGCGCTCCCCGCCAAGCTGGCGTACCAGGGTGTCTGGATCCTCTCCCTCCGGCAATAGCAGAAAACGCAGGCTGCGCCCATCCTGCATATGTGGCAGGGCGGATTCCAGGGCGCGACGTGCTGCGGAGCGACCGGCGCGGTCGCCATCAAAGCAAAATAGCAGCTCGGCGGTGTGGCGAAAGGCCAGTTGGATATGCTCTTCACCACAGGCGGTGCCCAGTGTGGCTACGGCACAGCGGATATCGAACTGTGCCAATGCGACCACATCCATATAGCCTTCCACCACAATCAGGCGTTCGAGATCGCGGTTGGCCTGGCGCGCTTCCCAAAGGCCATAAAGTTCACGGCTCTTGTGGAAGATCGGGGTTTCCGGTGAGTTCAGGTATTTGGGTTTGTCGTCGCCCAGCACCCGTCCGCCGAATGCAATGGTGCGGCCTCGCTGGTCGCGAATCGGAAAAATTATGCGGTTGCGGAAGCGATCGTAGTGGTGACGCCCGCCAGGCTTGGTGTTGCCATCGCTGTCCTGGCGGCGGATAGCAAGGCCCGCCAGCTCCAGTTGGTCGGCTTTCTCGGGGGAGTCAGCCAAGGAGTTCAACAGGTTATCCCAGCCCGGCGGTGCCAAGCCGATGCCGAAGTCCCGGGCAACCTCACCGGATACGCCGCGGTTTCGCAGATAGGCTACGGCATTGCCGGCAGCCGGGTGGCTGCGCAGCTGCTCGCGATAGTAGTCGGTGGCTTTCTCCGTGAGCTGGTAGAGAGATTGGCTCTCCCTCTGGCGCTTCTCCTGCCCCGGTGCCAGCTGCTCACGGGGCACCTCAAGACCGCGGGTCGCCGCGAGCTTTTCCACCGCCTCGGGGAAGGGCAGGCGGTCGTACTCCATCAGGAAGCCGATGGCATTGCCATTGGCGCCACAGCCGAAGCAGTAGTAAAACTGCTTGTCCGGGCTTACGGTGAATGATGGGGACTTTTCATCGTGGAAAGGGCAGCAGGCGGAATAGTTTTTGCCGGTTTTACGCAGTTTGACTCGGCTGTCCACCAGCTCGACGATATCCGCCCTTGCGAGCAGATCATCGATAAAGTGCTGGGGGATCTTGCCGGCCATGTGCTCTATGCTCCGCGATCAGCCCAGCTGGGCTTTCACCAGCTTGCTAACCGCACCCATATCCGCACGGCCCTGTACCTGGGGCTTTACCTGGGCGATGACCTTGCCCATATCCGCCATGCTGCTGGCGTCGGTGTCCCGCACTGCAGTGGAGACGATCTCGCTAATCTCGGCTTCGCTCAGTTGCTTGGGCAGAAACTCCTGAATTACCTGGATCTCGGCCTGTTCCACCGCTGCCAACTCGTCGCGACCGGCTTTTTCGTACTGGGTGATAGAGTCGCGGCGCTGTTTGGTCATTTTGTCTAATAAAGCGAGGATGCGGGCGTCATCCAGGTCGATACGCTCATCCACCTCAACCCGCTTGATCTCGGCATTGATCAGGCGCAGCGTGGCCAGGCGCTCCTTGTCTCGCGCCTTCATGGCGTCTTTGGTGGCCTGGGTCAGGGTGTCCTTGAGTGTGCTCATAGTGAGTGTTCCGGAATTGGCGTTGAATTATAGAATTGGGATGCTAAGGATAGCGCGTCCGGAGCGAAGGGAGAATGCAAACCGTAAAACGAAAAACGGCGCGCGAGTATGGCTCGCACGCCGTTTTATAGGACCGCTACGGGGCTTAGCCCGTCCGGCTGCCTCGCTGCGACAGGCTTAATGCTGCCTGCGGCTCTTAGTAGAGGCGCTGGAACTTGCGGTTTTCGCGCTGAAGCTTCTTGGCGTGACGCTTTACAGCGGCAGCGGCTTTGCGCTTACGCACAGCAGTCGGCTTCTCGTAGAACTCGCGACGACGTACTTCAGACAGTACGCCTGCTTTTTCACAGGAGCGCTTGAAGCGGCGCAGAGCGATATCGAAAGGTTCGTTGTCTTTAATTCGTACAGAGGGCATTAGGATACCTGTTAAAAATTCGTTTCTCTCGGCCATTCCGGCAATGCTCTCGCAGTTGCATCCGGTGGCCGGTTCACAGCGAGGGCGCAAATTCTAAACACTCCCCTACGGGATCGCAACCCCATTTTCCAGTATGATAACCGCCCCTCGAAGCAGTCACGAGTATGAGATCAAGTGCGCGTCCTCGGTATAGAAACTTCCTGCGATGAAACTGGCGTCGCTATCTACGACTCAGAATCCGGTCTGCTTGGCCATGCCCTGTTCAGCCAAGTCGACCTGCATGCCGATTACGGTGGTGTGGTTCCGGAGCTGGCGAGCCGCGATCATGTGCGCAAGCTGCTGCCTCTGGTACGCCAGGTCATGGCCAAAACGAATACCAGGCACTCTGATCTGGACGGTGTGGCTTTTACCGCTGGCCCCGGTTTGGTAGGTGCACTGATGGTAGGTGCCTGTGCCGGCCGTGCTCTGGCCTACGGCTGGGATATCCCGGCGGTGGCGGTGCATCATATGGAGGGGCATCTATTGGCACCGATGTTGGAGGAGAACCCTCCCGCTTTTCCTTTTGTGGCACTGCTGGTATCCGGTGGCCACACCCAGTTGGTGGAAGTGCGCGGCCTTGGTGATTACGAGCTGATGGGTGAGTCTTTGGATGACGCCGCCGGTGAAGCCTTTGATAAAGCGGCAAAGATGCTCGACCTGGATTACCCCGGCGGTCCGCGTTTGGCTGCCCTGGCCGAGAAGGGGGATCCCAAGCGCTTTACCTTCCCGCGCCCGATGACCGATCGACCCGGGCTGGATTTTAGTTTTTCCGGCCTTAAAACCTACACCCTGACTACGGTGCGTCAGCACGCCCTCGAGGATGGCCTGCCGGATGAGCAGACCTGCGCGGATATTGCGGCGGCCTTCCAGGAGGCGGTAGTGGACACCTTGGTGATTAAATGCCGCCGCGCAATCAAGGCGTCCGGGTACAAAACGCTGGTCATTGCCGGTGGGGTTTCCGCGAATAAACTATTGCGCGAACGCCTGGAAACAAGCCTGAGCAAAGATGGTGCCAGTGTCTATTACCCGCGCCATGAATTCTGTACGGATAATGGCGCTATGATCGCCTTTGCCGGTAGTCTGCGCCTGAAGGCCGGTGAGCAAAGCGACCTGGCAGTGGATGTGCGCCCGCGCTGGCCGATGACCGAATTGCCCAAGACCGAACTTTAGGAAACTGCAGGGGCATCCAGGTAGTAAGTAGTAAGTAGTAAAAAGAAAAGAGCCGATAGATGGATATTGTTTATATACGGGATTTAAAGGTGGATACCATTATCGGGATCTACGACTGGGAGCGGGAAGTGCGCCAGACAGTCAGCCTCGATCTGGAGATGGCTTTCGATATCAGCGAGGCGGCGCGCACAGATAATATCGAGTACACACTCAACTACAAGGCGGTGGCCAAGCGCTTGATCGCTTTTATTGAAAGCAGCGAGTTCCTGCTGGTGGAGACCATGGCGGAGCAGGCTGCGGCAATTGTCAGGGAAGAGTTTTCTGTGAGCTGGTTGCGACTACGTTTGTCCAAGCCGGGCGCTGTCAGAGGGTCCAGGGATGTGGGTGTTATTATTGAGCGTGGCGAGAGGCCGGCAAAAGGTGCAGCAGCGATGTCTGCGGGAGTGTAAACGTGGCTCAGGTGTATCTCAGCCTCGGCAGTAATATCAATCGCGCGCAATATATCCGCGCAGCGCTGGACGCCCTGGCTGGGCATTTTGGGGAATTACAGGTGTCCCGGGTCTTCGAAAGTGAAGCGGTGGGTTTCCAGGGCGATAACTTTTACAATCTGGTGGTGGGACTGCAAACTGACCTGCCGGTAGGGCAACTGGCTCTTTGTCTGCGCGGTATTGAAGATGCCAACGGCCGTCTGCGCTCCGGGCCCAAGTTCAGTGCGCGCACCTTGGATATTGATACCCTTACCTATGACCACCTGACTGGCACTGTTGACGGGGTAAAATTACCTCGAGGTGAGATCGTAAAAAACGCCTTTGTTTTACAGCCTCTGGCGGAGATTGCTCCAGAAGTATTGCATCCGGTCGAGCAGAAAACTTACCGTCAGCTGTGGGATGAGTACAACCAGGCTTCGCAGAAATTGTGGCCGGTAGAATTTATTTGGCCGTGATTGCGCGCTTCCCTGCGTATCGAAAAAAGCAGCCGAAGGGCTGCTTTTTTGGTTTCTGGAAGGGCAGAAACCCTTTCATCTACTGGAGCCATCCGGCAACAGTATCAATATAGCCAGCTGGCAAAATATGGTTCCCGGCGAAGATCCTATGCCGTTTACTGTTTGCATTTATAAGTTCAAACAGCTCTCTGTTTTGTTCTTCTGTTGCATATTCATCGCTATCGGCGGTGATTAGCAGAAGTTCCTTTGCCCGGCTATGGGCGACCAGGTTTATCAGCGCTACTGCGGCAACTTTATTATCGAGATAAGGTGGCACCATACTGATTACTTTTTGAATATTCTCTTCCAGTGCGCTGAGTAGCAGTACGATTTGCGCTCCCATACTGTAACCGGCGAGATTGATATTGGTTTTATCGAGCTGGGGCTGCGTTGAAATCCAGTCGATCAAAACCCGATAATCCAGTACGGTTTTGCGAATCATATTCCCGTAGGCGGTTTTATCGCCAAAGTAGTGCAATTTTTTCATGATGCTGCTTAGGGGCAGTTCCGGGTCTTTGCGACTGCCGTGATATCGTGCATCAATGGCGATAACCGCATAGCCTTTACTGTTGGCAATATCGGTAATTTTATTGACCTGGGTGATTGTCGGGCGCCCTTTGTAGGAGTCCCACCACCAGCGTTCGTGGCTTCTTCCCATTGCGGAAATACCCAACAAAACCGGATAGCTGGGTTTTTCAGTCTGGGGATAACGAATTTGCCCATTTACCCTGTCGCCGTCAAAACTTGTAAAAGAGAAGCTGAACTGCCTGTTGCCAAGCGGTGTTAGGTAAAAATCAATATTCTGCGGAGCCTGGTAGTTGTAGGAAGAAACAATCTCTTCATAACTCATGGGTTCCTCCTTCAGCGCAATAAAGAGGTACCAGTAGAGAGCCATTGAGGCGACAGCCAAAATGCCAAGGAGTAGCGCTTTAATAATTTTGGTGGATGTCCTTTGCGTAAAACCGATCTCCAGTATTTATGGGGGAGAGGTTAAGCAAGGGCAGGTAAAATTTGGGTGAGGTTGGGGAGAGGTGATGATTTTCGGCACAAATACTAAAAAGGGAGAAGGAAAGAATGCACCGCGCTCGGGACCCTATGAGGCATGGATGCCGATTAGGAGCTTACAAGGATGTATTCACGGCGTGTCTCGAGTGCGGTGTATTCTTTCCTTCCGCCCCAGTAGTAATTGCTAACAGAAAGCAGCCGGGTAGGGCTGCTTTCTGTTGCGTTGGCCCTTAACTGAGGCTCATCAGCGATTCCTTGGTAAATGGCGTGATTTCCTCGGCGCGGTTCTCACGCACTTTGACCAGCCAGTTGGGGTCTTGTAACAGTGCACGGCCAACAGCGATCAGGTCGAACTCCTGGTTGTTCATGCGGCGGGTCAGTTCACCCAGATCGGTTGGATTGGCGGTACCACCCATGCCTTGGTTATTACCGCCGATAAAATCATCGTCGAGGCCGACACTGCCTACAGAAATTACCGGTTTGCCAGTCAGTTCCTTGGTCCAGCCTGCCAGGTTAAGATCAGAGCCCTCGAACTCCGGCACCCAGAAACGTCGGGTTGAAGCGTGAAATATATCCACTCCGGCTTCAACCAGCGGTGTCAGGAAGCGTCTTAGCTCTTCGGGGTTTTGCGCCAACTTGGCGTCGTAGTCTTGCTGTTTCCACTGGGAGTAGCGCAGTACTATGGCAAAGCCTTCTCCCACGGCTTCACGCACCGCTTTTAAAATTTCCACAGCAAAGCGGGTGCGGTTTTCTATGGAGCCGCCGTATTCGTCATCCCGTTGGTTGGTGCCCTCCCAGAAGAACTGGTCGATCAGGTAACCGTGGGCGCCGTGAATCTCTACACCGTCGAACCCAATTTCCTTGGCTGCTTTCGCCGCTTCAGCAAAAGCTTGTACAACTTCCTGGATATCCTCTTTGTTCATCGCCTGGCCATTGGGCTTGCCAGGTTTGAACAGGCCTGAGGGAGAGTAGCCTGGCACTGATTTATCCGGGCCTATGCCCTCTTTGCGCACGGAGCCTACGTGCCATAACTGCGGGATAATCTGGCCACCGGCAGCGTGTACTTCGTCTACTACCTTTTTCCAGCCGGCGAGAGCGGCTTCACCGTAGATTGCCGGTACATTCTCGTAGCCGTTGGCGGCTTTATGATTAACGAAAGTGCCTTCGGTAATAATCAGTCCCACTTCACCTTCAGCTCGGCGGCGGTAGTAGCCGGCCACTTGGTCATGGGCGGCATAGCCCGGTGACATGGTGCGGGTCATGGGGGCCATGGCGACCCGGTTGCGCAGCTTTAGGGATTTATGCTCGAAAGGACGCAGCAGGCTGTCCAGGGAACCACTCATATTTCTCTCCTGAATTGCTCGATTCAACACTGGGACTTACTGGTCCCACTAGGTCACAACTAAAACGGTTGCGTTATAAGACCTTATTTTAAGGCTGAGTTCAATATCTGGTTTCGTATTGCAACTCTTTTGCCGGTATACTGGGGGTATGTCACGTAAACGCTTTGATGATCTTGATTGCTCCCTGGCCTGCGCCCTGAATGAGGTGGGGGACTGGTGGTCGCTGCTGATAATTAAGCAGGCGATGCTGGGTACCCGCCGTTTTGTGGATTTCCAAAGAAACCTTGGAATCGCCAAGAATATCCTTGTGGATCGGTTGTCCCGCTTGGTGGAAAACGAGGTGTTGGTGCGCTTTGATGCGGGTGAGCACGGCACTCGCTACGAGTACCGCTTAACGGAAAAAGGCCGGGACCTGTTTACGGTGGTAATCGCCCTGCGCCAGTGGAATCTACGCTGGAACGGCAATAAAGATGGGATGCACCTGGTCGATAAAAACAGTGGCGAGCCTATCTCCGAAGTGGCTGTGCAGAATGCCCAGGGACAAAAACTCAGCATCCGCGATGTATTATTTGTGGATGAAAATGGCCAGCCCCTAGAGCAGGCTGGCTAGGAAGCTTTTCTTCGGTTTTGTTAGCCCTGATTCTTGGATAGCAGCCTGATAATGTCCAGGGTCTTGCTGGGTTCCCAGCGCATAAAAGAGACAACGCCGTGCATGGCCAGTAAGCGCTGGTCTATTTCCCCTTCCTCCTGAAGCTTTTGTAATTTCTCTGCGGCCTTGGTAAAGCCGTGCTGCTCATAAGTGAGTAGTAATTTGACAGTCTGCTCCGCCGGGGTGACTTGACGAGGAACTGGGGTATACCCCATCCCCCTTACCATACTCTCAGCCGCCAGCCAGGTGGACCAGGGGTTTTGCCCGGTAATAAGCTGGCCATCCACGCTGACTTGCTCCAGGTAAGTGGGCCCAGCCTGAAAAAACGCGCCTTGCTCACGTAAGCGATCCTCAAGCAGGAATGGAAATCGTTGCTCGGCGTCAGGGATAAGAAAAAGCTCCTCTTCGTTAGTAAAAGCACTGATCTGCCGATCGGCGATTAAGGGCTTGCCATTATCCAGGGTGACATTGGCAAGGGCTGCTGGCCCGTGGCATACCGCTCCGATAATTTTGCCGCTGTTATAGATTTCCCGCACCAGGGACTGGATATGGGGATTGTCGGGGAAATCGAACATGGTGCCTTTACCACCGACAAAAAATACTGCCTGATAATCCTCTGCTGATACCTGATCGATAGGAATACTGTTGTTGACCTTTTGTTGTGCCTCCGGGTCATTGAGAAAGGCATAGTCGAAAGGCCCCAGATCATCTTTATCGATTACCGCAGGCGGTTTGCCGCCTTTGGGACTGGCAATATCGACAATAAATCCGTTGGCTGAAAAGATGTAATAGGGGCGTGCCAGTTCAGTTAATTCATAACCAGTTGCCTTGCCACTATCTCCCATCGTTTCAGTACTGGTGACAACAGCTAAGATTTTTCCTCGGCTTTCCCTGGGTAATTGTTGTAAATACGGCAGGTCACTTACTGTCGTAGTGGAAAAATCCTGCTCTTGGGGTGGGGTTAGGCCCTTAACCCAAATAATAAAAGCAAAAAATACGGACAGAGTCAGTGCCAGGGAAATAACAATTTTCTTCAACATATTAATCTCCAAAATTGCAGTTGCAGACGGAAAATTTCTAGTGAGTTCGTAGGAGAATAAGGGATGGAAGGTGAAATTCAGGTGAGATTGTAATTGCGAAATAGGAAGAAAGAATAAACTGCGCTCGAAATCGTATAAGGCATGGGCGCCGATTCACTGTGTGTCTTGAGCGCAGTATGTTCTAGCGGTAAAAATATGAACCTTAGCAAGCTACTGTGTAAAAGACAGAGCGCACTGATAAATATTGTTTCGACATTGGATAGAGATGATCCAGTTTAAGGCTTCACAGATTCTCTTGGCCAGGAAAAGGCCTTGACCAATACCGTCACTGCCTTCCCTCTTTTGGCCGGGTAAGAGGGAGGTTTCTAGATCTAATTGGTTGTCTGTGGCGTTCTCAAAAAATAGTGTGTCCCCCTTATAGGTAATAACCAACTCAGGGCTGGTAGCGTGCTGTAATGCATTGCTGATTAAGTTGTCGAATAGCAGACTTACCAGGTGTCGGTTGGCCAGGACTCTGACTTTGTGCCCTAACTTTAAATCAACATTAAAATTCTTTTGTACAATTAGCTGGTGTTGAGCTAAAAGACGTTCCTCTAGTAAAGCGCGCAAAGGGATGTCTTCCGACTGTAGAGACTCAGAGCGGGCGAGGGCTAATAGTGTCTTAACGGTTTTTTCCATACCGGTAACAGTTTCTAATAGCTCATTTTTCTCAGCTTTAGTCATTTCCCGATTTCGACTGAGAGCCAGTGTGCTTTTCAGGATGGTTAGCCCGGTGCGCAATTCATGGCTTGTATCCCTGGTAAATTCAGTTTCCCTGCGCAATGTTAGCTTGAGTTGGTTAAGTGTATCTTGCAACGTGCTTGCGAGATAACCGATTTCATCTTGTTCATTGTTATAGGGCAGGGAAATTTGAGAATTGCAGTTTCTCTGCTGCTTAACCGCTTTAGCCAGGGTTACTACAGGTGCGATGGTTTTACGGGAAATGCGAAAAGCACAGTAGAGGGCTAAGAGTAGGGTCAAGATACAGGCACTGGCAAAGAGCCAGAGAAGTTGTGAGGATTGCCTCGTAACAGTGAGTAATTCACTGACTTCAGCCACGAGAACTACGGAGTTATTGTCCGGAAAATGTACTCTGCGTAGATGGAAGTGATGTTCCGTATCACTAAACCATTCAGCTTTTTCTGCATGGCTTGGTAGGGCAGTGCGCAGTTCGGTCGGAATAACTTTGCTTTCAGTGTATAGCGTTAAATACGGTAGGCGTGGCTCTGGGATTGCTTTAGCCAGTTTTGCCTGCTGTTCGAGGTAGCGGACCTCCCCGGCCAATAAGTTATCGAGTAAATGGTCTTCAACTACATAGGCCACCATCATGCAAATGGCAAAAAACACCAAGCATAGCAGCAGGGTAAAACTGCCAAAAATAGCGAAGACCTTCCTCTGTAAATTACTGGTTTCGCGCATTGGGAATTTCCAACTGATAACCGAGGTTGGTGATGGTTTTCAACATTGGAACCTGGAAAGGCTTATCCAGTGTTTGGCGAAGACTATAAATGTGGGATTTTAAGGCGTCTGTTTCCGGGGGTTTGTCACCCCAAATATGGTGGATTATTGCCGAGCGACTTACTGGTGCTGGTGACGCCTGGGCGAGCATAGTGAGAATGCGAAAACCGATAGTTGTCAGGGGCAGAGGTTGTTTATCCCGGTAGGCGGTTTGCTGGCGCTGGTTTATCTGTAAATCACCGACCTTAATTTCTTCACTGGTATGTAGCTGGTGCCTGCGTGCCAGGGCGCGGCATCTCAGTATCAGTTCCCTTGGCTCAAAGGGTTTACATAAGTAGTCATCGGCACCGATACCAAATCCGAGCTCTTTATCTGCGATAGCATCGCGGGCAGTTAACATCAGAATTGGCATGTTAACTGGCGCTTGTGCCTTGATCTTTTCACAGACCTCCAGGCCATCCATATCCGGCAGACCCAGGTCGAGAATGACCAGGTCGAAGATTTGTTCCAGGGCCAGCTGTAAGCCCTGGCGACCCCGGTGAGCATAATCTATCTGCCAGCCCTCAGCATGTAGGAATTCGGCAAGCTGGCGTGCGATAGTGGGGTTATCTTCAATCAACAATATCTTCAGTGAGGGCACCGGCAAACCTCTTGTGACAGAGTAAGTTGCCAAACATTCTGACAGAGTGCCGGTGAAATTGAAGTGAAGCCCCGCTCTAGATATTGAGGTTGCGGCCGCCGTCAACGGCAATAACCTGGCCGTTGATATAGGGGGCGTCACAGACCAGGAAGCGCACGGTTTTGGCGATATCGCTAGGGTCACCGGTTCGGGCCAAAGGAATGCGCTGGGTAATTTGTACTTTCTTGGCTTCGTTAGTCGCCTCTTGTTCTGGCCAAAGAATGGCACCGGGGGCGACTGCATTGACCCGAACCTGGGGCGATAGCTCCAGCGCGAGGCTTTTTGTCAGCATTACCAGGCCAGCTTTGGCGGTGCAGTAAATGGAGTGCTCGGGCATTGGGCGCTCGGCGTGGATATCTGCCATATTCACAATACAGCCAAGTCGCTGGCTGAGGCTTTCATGTAGCGCTTGGCTGAGAAAGAAGGGCGCTTTGAGATTACTGTCTATCAGGCGGTCCCAATCTTCCTCTGTGGCTTTTCCCACGGGAGTGGGGTGGAAGGCTGAGGCGTTGTTCACCAGGGCATCAATACCGCCCCATACTTCCTGAGCACGCCGGGCGAGCGCCGAGCAGGCTTCGGCACTATCCAGTCCACTGTGTAATACCACAGCGGAATTGGGGCGGAGTTTGTTCAGTTCTTTTGCGAGGGCGCGAGCGGCATCCGCCGAGTTGCGGTAGTGAATAACCACCCGGTGGTCTTTATGCAGCTCTTCGGCAATGGCGCGGCCCAATCGTGCGGCAGCGCCGGTAATCAACACATTACGCACTGTAGTTATCCTTTATTATGGCGATCGCTTTAATACGCTCTCGATCCAGTGCCTGTCCCAGCTTGGCCCCCTGGTAGCCCTGCTTGATTAGCGCTTCGGCAGTCACTGCAGCTGCCACTTCGCGGGCCGCACGCAGGAAGTCAGCTTGTGGATATTTCCGGTTTTCAAGCCCCAGGCGGCCGCGGGCATCCGCCTCACAGGCGCACAGGAACTTCTCAAACCGCTCGGGGCGTCGCAAGGCATCCAGACTGCGGATCATTTTCATAATGGTCTGTGGGCGCAATTCGAAGGCCCTGTGGCAGTGCAGGTGATATTCACAGACCCCGACAGCCAGTGCAGTCAGCTCTTTTGGTGTACGCCAGCGCTCACAGACTGCACGCACCAAGGGGACACCGGCGGACTCGTGACCGTGGTGGCTGGGCAAAATCTCCTCTGGTGTTAATCCCTTGCCCAGGTCGTGTAGCAAGACAGCAAAGCGCACTGGCAGCTCTGCGCAGGCTGAGCGCAATGCCATTAATACATGCTCGCCAGTATCTACTTCAGGGTGGTGTTTGGGGGGCTGAGGTACGCCGAATAACTGCTCCAATTCAGGTAAAAGAATCGCCAGGGCCCCACATTCTCGCAGTACCTGGATAAAGGTATCGGGGGCTGGTTCAATAAGGGCACGGCTAACTTCTTTCCAGATTCGTTCTGCCACCAGGTATTCCACCTCACCGGCCTCAACCATCTGACGCATGAGCGCCATAGTCTCCGCTGCAACAGTAAATCCCAGATGGTGGTAACGCGCTGCAAAGCGGGCCACCCGCAGGATGCGCAGAGGGTCCTCTGCGAATGCGGGGGAAACATGGCGTAGCAGGCGAGCGTGTAAATCAGCTTGTCCCCCGTAGGGGTCAATCAGGGTACCGTCCTTCGACTCGGCTATCGCGTTGATAGTGAGGTCGCGACGTAGCAGGTCCTCTTCAAGGGTAATGCTGGCATCGGCATCAACGGAAAAACCGCCGTAGCCGTGCCCACTCTTACGCTCAGTGCGGGCAAGGGCATATTCCTCCCCGGTTTCAGGGTGCAGGAAAACCGGAAAATCCTTTCCTACTGGACTATATCCCATGTCTAGCATGTGTTCTGAGTTGGCTCCAACTACAACCCAATCATGCTCAGTAACCGGGCGGTTGAGTAATTTGTCGCGTACTGCGCCACCGACAAGATAGATCTTCAAAGGAATTGCTCCGGGGCTGGAGAAACCGGTTTCCCGGTGAAGGGTTGCACTGCCATAAATCCATTGGTTCCGGCGCTGCCCACTTACCAGGGAATCGGGCAGAAATTTTAAGGAAGGAGGGTTTTAGAGTTCGGCAAGATAAAAAAAAGGCCCCGAAAAAACAAGGGGGCCCAGGGTCTTAGGGTATTCGCTTAGCAAACATCTAATTGCCAATAGTGGGGTATTTGACTTACCGGCCACCCCACTGGAGAGGATCAGGCGACACATCAATGTCGCGAAATCTAAGGTTATTCTATGAGACCTGTCATACCTGTCAACTATATCTTTTAGTATTTTTTGAGGGGGTTGTACCGCTGTTCGTTAATAAATTACATGGACCGGATTTCGGGCTGGTTTTGCAGCATTAAACAGCATAATTTATAGGGGCGGTTCTATTGGACAGGATAATTTCGCGCCTGGCTTCGGGGGATGGAGTCCAGGTGTGAGAGGTTGACCTGGCCGTCAAGGATCGCAGTTGTTGGGGAGAAAATAATATGAGCGAACTACATGTGCTAACCACCGGCGAGGCAGCCAGATACTGCGGCGTCAACTTTCGTACGGTGATTCGCTGGATAGAGCGCGGACAACTCAAGGCTTACAAACTTCCAGGTCGTGGTGACCATCGTATCTGTGTGGAGGACTTCGTTGGGTTCCTGCGCGATAACTCCATGCCGGTACCAAACGATCTGGCAGTGCCCAGCCGCAAGGTACTGTTGGTAACCACAGACCCGGAGCTGACTTCTGCGGGAATTCAAACGCTGAAAAGCATTGGCTGCGAGATAGAGATAGCTGGTGATAGCTTTTCCGCCGGTATTTTGCTGGCCAATGCAAAACCGGCACTGCTGGTGATTGATGCGAGCCTTGTGGGAGATGGTGGGTTCCAGGTTCTGGACTACTTGAGATCCCGCAGTGAGTACGCAAACCTGCGCATTCTGGTCGTGCCTTCTGAGGATGATCTCGATAAGGCTCGCTGGCTGGATGCGGGTGCTGATGCCCTGTTGGCGCATCGTGAAGAACGCGGGGAGTTGGCGGCAAAAGCGAAGTTGTTGCTGGAAGCTGACGACTAAGACTTTTCAGGCTGGCGCTGGCTTACTTTCTTACCCCTTCTGTGCGGGATCTGCCGAATGGCAGCTCCCACGCCGAAGTTCAAATGGGTTTCGGGATCAACATGGATTCCTCTTCTCCCTCTTGGCGATCGCGTCCCTGTTCTGGGCAGTGGAAGCTTGCCGTCACTTCATCACTATTAAGGCTGTGTAGATGCACGTCAAAGCCCCATAGTCTGTGCAAGTGCTTAAGTACTTCAGTGGTCTCCTTACCCAAAGGACGGCGTCGATACTGGGTGTGATGCAGTGTCAGCGAGCGATCTCCACGAGTATCTACTGAGAATACTTGAATATTGGGTTCACGGTTACCGAGGTTGTACTGCCCGGCCAGGTTTTCTCTCAATTGCCGATAGCCGCTATCATCGTGAATAGCGCTCACAATGATTTCATTTTCCTTGTCATTGTCACTGATACAAAAGAGCTTCATATCGCGCATCACTTTTGGTGAGAGGAATTGCAGGATAAAGCTCTCATCTTTAAAGTCGCGCATTGCAAACTGCAGCGTTTCCCGCCAGTTACTCCCTGCAATATCAGGAAACCAGCGGCGGTCCTCGTCGGTGGGACTTTCGCAGATTCGCCTTAGGTCACTGAAAATACTGAAACCCAGAGTATAGGGGTTAATGCCATTGTAATGTGGGCTGTCAAAACCAGGCTGATAGATCACATTGGTATGGCTTTGCAGGAACTCCATCATGAAGCCTTCGGTGACCCGACCTCGCCCATACAGCTCTGTCAGTAAAGTGTAGTGCCAGAAGGTGGCCCAGCCTTCATTCATTACCTGGGTCTGACGCTGTGGATAAAAATACTGGGCCAGTTTGCGAACAATGCGCACCAGTTCCCGTTGCCAGTTTTCCAGTAGTGGCGCATTTTTTTCAATAAAGTAAAGAATATTTTCCTGGGGCTCTTTGGGAAAACGTTCCTCCTGGGCTTCCTCTGTACCTTCGCCCAGCTTGGGAATGGTCCTCCACAGGTCATTGAGCTGTCGTTGCCGGTATTCTTCGCGTTCCTGTTGTTGGCGCTCCTCCTCAACCGCGGAGATGGGGTATGGTCTCTTGTATCGGTCGACACCGTAATTCATCAGGGCGTGGCAGGAGTCCATTATTGCCTCAACTTCATCGAGGCCATGGCGCTCTTCGCAGCGTGAAATATAGTTCTTGGCAAAAATCAGGTAGTCGATAATGCTGCCGGCATCAGTCCAGGACCGGAACAGATAATTTCCCTTAAAGAAAGAGTTGTGCCCATAAGACGCATGTGCAATAACGAGTGCCTGCATCGTCATGGTGTTCTCTTCCATGAGATAGGCAATACAGGGGTTGGAATTGATAACGATTTCGTAGGCGAGCCCCATCAAGCCGCGCTGGTAATTGTTTTCGACGCTGATAAATTGTTTGCCGAAGGACCAGTGATTATACCCAACTGGCATGCCAACCGAAGAGTAGGCATCCATCATCTGCTCAGAGCTGATTACCTCGATCTGGTTGGGGTAAGTATCGAGGCCAAACTCTTCTGCCAGCGCACTAATCGCGCGGTCATACTCCTGGATCAACTCAAACGTCCACTCAGAAGTGGTTGAGATAGGCCCTTGTGAATCAGATTTCTGTGAGTCGCTGCCACTGGTAAATGTGTCTAGCATCGAGCGGTTACCTTCTGGCTGAACAGCTGGCGGAAGACTGGGTAGATATCTTGGACATCGACAATCTGTTCCATGGCAAAGTGGTGTGGGAACAGTGTGCGCACACTTTCGTACTCCTCCCAGAGCGCCTGGTGATCGCGAGGGGTAATCTCTACATAGGAGTAGTACTGTACATGGGGCATGATGTCGTCGATCAGGATTCTATGGCAGGTACTGGAGTCATCATTCCAATTGTCTCCATCTGAAGCCTGGGCACCATAAATATTCCACTCGCTTTCTGGGTAACGCTCACGCATGATTCGCCGCATCAGTTTTAATGCACTGGAGACAATCGTGCCTCCGGTCTCACGCGAATAAAAAAATTCCTCTTCATCTACTTCTTTGGCGCTGGTGTGATGGCGTATAAACACCACTTCGGTGTATTCATAGCTGCGCTGGAGGAAAAGATAAAGCAGTAAGAAGAATCGCTTGGCCATATCCTTGGTGGCCTGATTCATGGAGCCGGAAACGTCCATTAAGCAGAACATGACAGCTCGGGAGCGCGGTTTTGGCTGGCGAATCAACAGGTTGTATTTAAGGTCGAAGTCATCAAGGAATGGCACCCGACTAATACGTTTGCGTAACTCGTTAATTTCATTATTAAGCGCTTCAATTTTGCGCTGGTCCCGCAGAACGGATTCTTTTCCTTCCTCTATTTCCAGTGACTGCTCTAAATCTCGCAGGTTGCGCCTTTTATTGCTGGTCAGTGCGATACGGCGGGCGTGGGCAGCCCTGAGGGAGCGGATGACATTAAGTCGGCCGGGAGTACCTTCATTGCTGATACCGGCGCGGACTACCTGGAAGGATTCATTGCCGGCTAATCGACGTTTGATCATATTGGGCAGCTGCAGCCCTTCAAACATAAAGTCGAGAAACTCCTCCTGGGAGATCTGGAAAACAAACTCATCCACACCTTCGCCGCTATCACTGGCACCACCACCGCCCCCATCCCCACCTTTCTGGTTTTGACGTGGAATTCGATCGCCGGTGGTAAACTCCTTGTTGCCTGGGAGGACGCGCTCCACGTGACCGCCGGCACCGTGAGAGAATAGAGGCTCGCTAATATCCCTGGTGGGAATACTGATACGCTCGCCTTTATCCATATCCATGATGGAGCGGCTGTTCATGGCGTCACCAACAGCTTTCTTTATATGGGCCTTGTAACGCCTTAAGAAACGTTGGCGGTTAACCGTACTTTTCTTCTTTCCGTTTAGGCGACGGTCGATGATATAGCTCATATTTCTGCCCTTGGTCCGAATAGTGTCTTTGGATAAAATCTCCCCAGAAACTATTCAGACATGCTCTACCAGCTGGATACGTGCATAGCAGGGGTCTCTCAATGAAGTGAACCCTGCTCTTACTGTAGGGTCACTGCGATTTGCGAACTCTCAGGTACCACTCAGACAATAGACGAACCTGTTTTTCGGTATAGCCGCGCTCGACCATGCGAGCAACAAAGTCCGCATGCTTACGCTTGTCATCTGCAGATGCTTTAGTGTTGAAGGAAATTACCGGCAGGAGGTCCTCGGTATTAGAGAACATCTTCTTCTCAATAACTGCGCGTAATTTCTCATAAGATCTCCAGTCTGGATTTTTCCCCTGATTATTGGCCCGGGCACGTAATACAAAGTTGACAATTTCATTACGGAAATCTTTAGGGTTGGATATTCCTGCAGGTTTTTCCGTTTTTTCCAGCTCTTCGTTTAGTGCACCGCGATCGAGTATTTCTCCGGTTTCGGGATCGCGGTATTCCTGGTCCTGAATCCAGAAATCGGCATAGGTGACATAGCGGTCAAACAGGTTTTGACCGTACTCAGCATAGGATTCCAGGTAGGCAGTCTGTATCTCTTTGCCTATAAACTCCACGTATCTTGGCGCCAGATACTCTTTGATAAAGCCAAGATAGTTTTCTTGGATCTCGGGAGGGAATTGTTCCTGCTCTATCTGCTGTTCAAGTACGTAGAGCAGGTGTACCGGATTAGCTGCCACCTCTGTTGCATCAAAGTTAAAGACCTTGGAGAGAATTTTGAAAGAAAACCGAGTCGAAAGGCCATGCATGCCCTCATCAACGCCTGCGTTATCGCGATACTCCTGAATGGTCTTCGCCTTAGGGTCTGTATCCTTGAGATTCTCTCCATCATAAATGCGCATTTTCGAGTAAAGACTGGAGTTTTCTGGATTTTTCATCCGGGAAAGCACAGAAAATTGTGCCAGCATACGCAGGGTGTCCGGCGCACATGGCGCTTTGGAAAGTGAGCTGTTTTCTAATAGTTTTTGGTAAATCTTGATTTCTTCCAGGACTCGCACGCAATAGGGGACTTTGACAATATAAATCCGGTCCAGGAAAGCTTCATTATTCCGGTTATTACGGAAAGACTGCCATTCGGATTCATTTGAGTGGGCAAGGATGGTGCCATTAAACGGTATGGAGCCCAGACCTTCGGTGCTATTGTAGTTACCTTCTTGAGTAGCTGTAAGCAGGGGGTGAAGCACCTTAATTGGCGCTTTGAACATTTCTACAAATTCCATCAACCCCTGGTTAGCGCGACACAGACTGCCAGAAAAACTATAGGCGTCAGGATCATTTTGTGGAAAGTCTTCCAGCTTTCGAATATCAATCTTGCCAACCAGAGAGGATATGTCCTGGTTGTTTTCATCCCCTGGCTCAGTCTTTGAAATGGCGACTTGATCCAAAATAGAAGGTCGAATTTTAACTACACGGAATTTACTGATATCCCCCTTGAATTCATGTAGGCGTTTAACTGCCCAAGGGGACATGATCGTATTGACGTATCGCCTGGCGATACCATAGTCCTCCTCCAGGATTCGTCCATCCTCATCGGGTGAGAACAGGCTGAGGGGGGATTCAAAGACCGGTGAACCTTTAATCGCATAAATTGGCACTTGTTCCATTAGGGCCTTTAAGCGTTCTGCAAGAGAGGATTTCCCTCCTCCTACAGGGCCGAGCAAGTATAGGATTTGTTTCTTCTCTTCCAGTCCCTGAGCGGCATGGCGGAAGAATGAGACAATTTGTTCAATTGCCTCTTCCATACCGTAAAATTCATTGAATGCCTTATAGCGCTTAATGACCTTGTTACAGAAAATTCGAGACAAGCGAGGGTCGCGAGACGTATCTATTAGTTCGGCCTCGCCTATAGCCATAAGCATTCGCTCTGCGGGAGATGCATAGGCGCTGCGGTCTGTTTTACACAACTCCAGATATTCCTGGATGCTGAGTTCCTCATCCTGGATAGACTCATACCTTTCAAGGTAATGGTTGAAAATTGTCATGGTATTGACCTCCCTGTTGCCTAGTAGGCAGAGCTCAGCGTCCTGCTTATCAATTGGAATCAGTGCACTGGTTGTTTCTGAGGCTGTACCGTCTGTTCACATTGTGCTGGTCAATATGTGGCAGTGGCGCAGCGGTTGCCATGTTTGAGATAAGTCCGGCATTAAACGCTTTTGATTATTGCCGTTACTATCCTTGTTCTTCCAAGGGACACGCGGAATTGTCCCCAGCTTTTCCAGCATAGCTTTCAGTCTGCTCATGGTATGGTAATGTCCCCCAGAATGGTTGAATAGAACGGCAGTTTTAGGTTTTACTTATATTTTCTCTGAAGTACTCAAAGGTCAAAGGAGCCATCATGGCGATTCTAGTGACTGGCGGAGCGGGTTATATTGGCAGTCATATGTGCGTGGAATTATTTGAGGCGGGCCTTCAACCGATTGTTGTAGATAATTTTTTGAATAGTAGCCAGGAAGCCCTAAACCGTGTTGAGGTTATTTCTGGGAAAAAACTACCATTTTATGACTATGACATTAGTGATCAGGAGGGGCTTCGTAAGATTTTCTATGAGCATGATATTGAAGCCGTAATCCATTTTGCTGGTTTGAAAGCAGTGGGAGAATCTGTTGAGCAGCCATTGCGTTACTATCAAAATAATGTGGCCGGAACCCTGGCTCTTATTGAGGTGATGGAGGAGTTTGGCGTATTTCAAATGATCTTCAGTTCGTCTGCCACGGTCTATGGTTATCCCGATACTGTTCCTATTAGGGAAAGTTGCGCAACCGGAGCTACTAACCCTTATGGCGCAAGCAAGTTGATTGTTGAAGAGATTTTACGCGATATTTGTGCAGTTCCCAGAAGCCAATGGAAAGTGAGCCTGTTGCGCTATTTTAATCCTATTGGTGCCCATAAGAGTGGGAGAATTGGTGAGGCTCCCCGCGGAATACCGAATAACTTACTGCCATTTATTTCCCAGGTCGCAGTTGGGTGTCACCCTTATTTGCAGATTTTTGGAGATGACTACGAGACGGCCGACGGAACAGGTGTGCGGGATTATATTCACGTGGTCGACCTTGCCCTGGGACACTTGGCAGCCCTTAAGTTACTTGGTAAACAGGAAACAAAAGAGGGGTGTTATACCTATAACCTGGGTACAGGGCAGGGAAGTTCTGTGTTTGAGGTTGTGCATGCCTTTGAAAAGGTTAGTGGCAGAAAAATTCCTTATAAGATAGTACCGCGAAGGCCTGGGGATATTGCAGAGTGCTATGCCGATCCGGCATTGGCAGAAAAAGAACTAGGCTGGAGCGCGACGTATGACCTAACGCGAATGGTTGAAGATGCCTGGCGTTGGCAATCCCGGAATCCTAAAGGATACACTGGGGAATAACCACTCTCACTAAAAAGCTTAATTGGAAAACTATATTGACATTGACCAATTAAGCTATGTTTGTGATTTTATTGGAATAACTATTAATTGCTTACAGGCTGCAATCTAAACAAAAAAATTCCTCATCATTCAAGCGCAGTGCAGTAAGATAACCACCCCAGACACATCCTGTATCTAGTGCATATATATTTTTTGTGTCTGCGCGACCTTCCAGGGCGGCCCAGTGGCCAAATATTATTTTGTCATTTTTTGTTTTTCTATTGGCAAAACTGAACCAGGGTTTGTAATCAGCATGGGCAGCTTGAGGGCCTCGTTTGGTGACCAGGTCGAGTGTACCATCTGCTTTACAGAAACGCATACGTGTGAAGTAGTTGGTTATTGAGCGCAGCCTTTCAATACCGATAAGGTGGTCGTTCCAGCAGTGGGGTTCATTGCCATACATCCCAAAAAAATAAGCTTTTGCCATAGCCTCGTCAGCAAGTGCATGCTCAACTTCGCGAGCCAACTCCTGTGCCTTGGTAACATTCCAAATAGGGGGGATGCCTGCATGCACCATAGTGTATCCCCCTTTATGTACCAGGAGGGGGAGGCCTTGAAGCCAACTCAGTAACTGGTCTGCATCCCTGGCCGTAAGGATTCTGGCCAGGTCATTTTCTTTCTCCGAGAGATGTTTAGCCCCATGGGCTAGTGCCAAGAGGTGCAGGTCGTGGTTGCCGAGAACGGCGGTGACCTGGTGGCGGTGCTTATATAAAAAGCGCAGAGTGCCCAGGCTGTCGTCACCGCGATGAACCAGGTCTCCGGCGAGCCATAGTTGATCACGATCAAAGCGGAATTGAATTTTCTTGAGCAGCCGCTGAAGAGGCTCAAGGCAGCCCTGAATATCACCGATGGCATACGTGGCCAAATTCCTCTCCCCTAAATCGGCTTATTATTTCTATTACTGTTCGAGGTGATGGCAGTAATTTGCCAACTGGACAAACTCCTCCACACTGAGGGTTTCCGGGCGGCGGCTGGCATCAACGGGTAGTAGGTTTATATCTAGTTCAGGGAACAGAGGCTTTAACGCATTGCGCAATGTCTTGCGTCGCTGCTGAAAGGCTACATTAACGATTCGCTCCAGTAGTTTTTCATCCTCGGCAAGGAACGGAAGTTTTCCATAGGGGGTAAGTCGCACAATTGCGGACTCTACCTTGGGGGCTGGCTGGAAAGACTGCGGGGGGACAGGAAATAGCCCCTGTACGCGACAATGATACTGAACCATGACACTTAAGCGTCCAAAGGACTTGTTACCTGGAGTAGCACTCAGGCGATCGACCACTTCCTTTTGCAGCATAAAATGCATGTCCTGCACCTTGCCTTTAAAGCTGAGTAGATGGAAAAGAAGCGGCGTTGAAATGTTGTAAGGCAGATTGCCGACGATACGCAGTGGTGATTCCGCAGCAAACTCTCCAAAGTTAAACTTGAGGGCATCCTGCTCAATAATTTTAAAATCAGGGTAGTCCCTGAATTTAAATTGCAGTAGGGGGATCAAGTCGCGGTCCAGCTCAACGGAGGTGAGGCTCGGGCAGCGTTGGAGGAGCAGCTCTGTAATGGCTCCCTGTCCAGGGCCAATTTCAACGAGCTTGTCAAATTCTTTGGGGGCCACGGCACGCACTATGCGTTCGATGATATTTTCATCAACCAAAAAATTTTGGCCGAAGCGCTTGCGGGCCTTGTGTTGAAAAAAACTGTCCATTAAATAATCTATCTTTTAATCAGTTGATAGGCGCGATCAGAGAGTATCTGCTGTGTAAGCATTGCCGGGTGTCTTATCGCTGTGCCAATTTAATAGCCTGTGTCAGGGCTGCTTCCAGGCTACCAGTGCTGGCATGGCCGGTTCCTGCGAGATCCAGCGCTGTACCGTGATCGACAGAGGTACGAATAAAGGGAAGCCCTAAGGTAATATTGACGGCTTTGCCGAATCCTTTGAATTTTAACACCGGTAACCCCTGATCGTGATACATGGCCAGTACCGCATCACAATGAGCCAGCTGGGGAGGGGTGAAGAGCGTGTCGGCTGGCAGGGGGCCGATAAGCTGTATACCCTTCGCACGTAACTTGTTCAGGGAAGGTTCTATCACCTCAATTTCCTCCCGGCCCAGGTGGCCCCCTTCACCAGCGTGGGGATTCAATCCACATACCCCTATACGGGGTGACTCTATTTGGAACTGGTCAGTCAAGCTTTCATGCAGTATTTGAATGGTCTGCTCCAGGCGCTTTTCCGTGATGGTGGCGCTGACCTCTTTTAGGGGGAGGTGTGTAGTAACAAGCGCTACCCGAAGTTCTTCTGCCGCGAGCATCATGACAACCCGCTCAACGCCGGCCTGATCGGCAAAAAACTCTGTATGCCCGCTAAAGGGGATACCTGCATCGTTTATCACCCCCTTATGCACAGGGCCGGTTACCAGGGCGTCAAATGTTCCAGACAGGCACCCCTGTGCTGCAGCCTCCAAGGTATTCAAAACATAGGGAGCATTAGCAGTATCCAAATAACCTGCTTTTGCTCCGCAAGCCATCGCAACCTCAACGATATAGAGACAGCCGGGTGGGGTGGCTAATGACGCTGAGCTAGGGGAAAAGGGGAGTAGTTTCAGGGGGAGCTGTGACGCAGCGGCGGCTTGGTGTAACAAGGCGGGATCGGCGATGGCCACTATTTGGGCGCTGCTACCCTGCTGGGCGACTTTAACCACTAACTCCGGGCCAATACCCGCGGGCTCACCAGGTGTCAAAGCGATTCTCGGTATCATTTTGAGGCCAACTTGACTGATCAATAAAAAAACCGGGCTCTGGGGCCCGGTTTTGGGATTCTCGAAGGGCGGCTATTCCTATTACTGCTCTTCTTCGGTCGGGTCCTTGTCTCCGTCCTGAAGCTTGATTTCAACATAGGCCTGGTCACGAATTTCACGACGCCAATTCTGCTTTTCCTCTTCGTAACGACGGTTGCGCAGCAGGTTGGCGGCCTGGTTGCGGATATATTGGTCTGTCATATCCTGCTTGCGCCGGTTTTCTACTTTCAAGATGTGCCAACCAAACTGGCTACGGAACGGCAGGCTGATTTCACCGATATTGGTGGTGTCCATAGCCTGGGTAAACTCCGGCACAAACTGGCCGGGCATGGACCAACCGAGATCACCCCCAGAAAGCATGGAGCCAATATCTTCTGAGTTCTCCCTGGCCAGCTCGGCAAAATTGTCACTGGTCATCGCCTCGTCACGCATAGCGATTAATTTATTGTAGGCTTCATCGTCAGTGAGTATGGCAGAGGGCTTGAGTAGAATATGGCGGACTTTGGTCTGTTCCACCAATTGCTCACTGGCCCCTTTCTGGGCGTGAATCTTGAGTAGGTGGAAGCCCGCATCGCTGCGGAAAGGTTCAGTCACATCCCCAACCTTCAGGCCATTGAGGGCATCAGCAAACAATGTCGGCAGCTCCACGGTCTTGCGCCAGCCTAAGTCACCACCGGCCAGGGCGTTTTGTCCCGCAGAGTTGGCAATTGCCAGGCGGCGGAAATCGGCACCTTCTCGAGTTTGTTGTACCAGTTCCTCCGCTTTTTCACGAGCTTGGGTTACTTCACTGGCGGGAGCACTGGAGCTGATTGGAATCAGGATATGGCCGAGCTCGTACTGCGGGGACTTCCAGAACTCGCCCTCTTTGGAGCGAAGGAAGTTGTCGATGTCCTGGTCGGTAATTTGGATTCTACGGTTGACACTGCCTTGCTCTACACGGCGAATCATCAACTCCTGGCGGATTTGCTGGCGGAAGCTTTTCAGGGTCATACCGTCGGCGCGGAGGCGTTGGCGAAACTCTTCAGGGCTGACACTGGCATTTTGTTGAACCCGTGCGATAGCCTGGTCGAGTTCGGATTCTGAGATTGTCACGCCTGCGCGGGACGCCATCTGTAGCTGCAGTCGCTCGATAATCAGCTGCTCGAGAACCTGGCGGCGTAAAACGTCGATAGGGGGTGCCTGAACCTGTTGTGCCTGGATCTGGCTGGCGATGGTGTTCATGCGCTGGGACAGCTCACTGGCCATTACCACATCTTCATCCACAACAGCGACCACCCTGTCCAGGGTTTGCACTTGTGCTGTAACAGTGCCGGCGATCAGGGCGCAGGCAGCCAGAACGGATGACAGGCTTATTTTCGGCGCAAATTTCTGCATTATTCTCATCACGGTTTCAGCTTTTCTCTCTGATCAAAGTTTGCAATGCCCTTGGTCAGCATCTGGGTTACGGTCGATCCGAACCCGGCCAGACCTTTAAGTTGCACCTCAAGGAAGATACCTTGCTCATACTCCAAGTCTTCAGCTGCGACAACCCCGGCCAAGTCATTGTCCAAGGTGCGGCTCCATACCAAGCGCGCACGATAGCAGCAATCATCATATTCGATACCTGCCAGGTATTGCAGTTCCCGATCCAGGGTTAAATCATAGGCGGCGCCTGCCATTATAGAGGCGTGGGCAGTAATGGGCAGGACCATAGAGCTGTTGAGCTGTCGGGTAGAGGAGTCGTCATCATTGCCTTCCTCTTTGGGGTAAAGCAACGCGTCATCTCGCTCATAGTAATAGCTGAGGTTGAAGATTCTGGCATCTTCGTCAAAGTAACGCAGGCTGAAGTTGCCTCGATTAACATTGTGCTCTGTGTCGTCGTAAACAAACTCACTGCCGATACGCAGGGACTGTATCGGGCGACTCTCCAGTCGGGCAGCGAGTTCAGAGCGGGGTGTCTCCTCGATTAACTCTGTTAACCCAATTTGTGAGTCGCTGGAATAATAGGCCTGGCCAATGCTGGCGGAGAACAAGTCTCGCCCACTGATTGGATCAATGAATCGGGTAGTGAGACCTAGAGCGACTCGACTTGCATCATCTATACGGTCACTGCCTGCAAAACGGCTGTCGCGGAAAAGCTGGTCGTAACTGAAGGTAAATAGTGAGGTATCATAGAGCAGATTATTGCTTCTCGCATTGACAGGGACTTGATAGTCAAAAATTTCATCTTCACTGATATCGAAAAAGCCATCCTGATTGGCGTTGCTACTAATCAACGTAAACAGGCGGGGCTCCAAGGTGTGGATAAAATCGCGGTTAAAAATGAAGCTATCGCGTTCAAAATAGAGTCCCGTATCTAGGGTGAACTGGGCGGCGGCTGCATCGGGTGTATCATTGGCTCCTTCGGGCAGAAACAAATCACTTACTTGGTAACCCAAGTAGCGGCCGGCGATGCCTGGTTTGAAATAGCCCCATAGCCACTGTTTATCCCAATAAAGTTCGTAATCTAGACGCAATCTTTCTGCAGTAATGAAGTTATTTTCAAGTGTGGTTACGCTGTCAGGGTCATCTGTATCGGCGATGAAGGTAATCGTCTGGGTATCCTGATGTCTCCATGCTACAGCTTCGTTTTGCATAGAGAGCAGCCAATCTCCCCAGCGATAGTTTCCGTCCACATCCAGGCGGGGAAGTTGGGCGAACTGGTCAAAGGCATCGTTTTGCAGCACCTGATAGTCCTGGGCGCGTAAAGTGAATCTCCAGTTTTCTGTGCTCAAGCTGCCTTGGGCTGCTTGGCTTACACTGGTTTCTGCGTTTATCCCCAGATTGGCTGTGCTTAAATCTCGGAAATAGTCCGCATCACTGACTTTTGTAAAGTCGATATCAGTGCGCCAGATACTGCCACTGTAGCCGCCTTCCTGGTCAAGATTCACCAGCCAGCGGTCCTTGCCTTTGTTGGGTAGCACCAGGTCCTCGGGGAAGCCGCGGTCGATAAGTTTGCGGGACAGATCATCGTTGCCGCCCTTGTCATTTGGCAGGTCAGCTAGGCGTAGTCTGGTATTAAATACAGGGCTCAGATGGCGAAATTCCACCTCCAGGCCATTGCCCCGGTACTGGATATAACGTGGGGTGATGGTCGCATCCATCTGTGGTGCGATATTCCAGTAGTAAGGAATGGCCAGGTCCCAACCGTTTTTATCGCTGTTACTCACTGAGGGAAAGAGGAATCCCGACATGCGGGCATCGCCGACCGGGAAACGAAAATAGGGGGCGTAGAAAACTGGAACACCCAGGATTTCCAGGCGTACATTCCGGGCTACGCCTTGGCTTTCCACTTCATCAATATTGATTTCGCTACCTGTTAGTTGCCAGAACTCCCGCCCCGGCTCACAGCGGGTATAGGTGCCGTCCGTAATAGTGAGTTCGCCACTGGTTTGGCGGGCTACATAGGCCGCATCCCCATGGATATATTCATCGTGAATGACGTAAGTAGCATCTTCAATAGAGGCCGTTTCACTGTCGGTGTGGACTTCGGCTGAAGCTCCACGAACTAACAGGCTGGGCTCGCGCAGTTCGACGGCGCCACTTAGATAGGCGGTATGTTCCTGCTGATTGAGATCGACTCGATCGGCAAATAGCTGGCGGTAGCCTTGAGTGATATGTACATTGCCAACCAGCTCTGCGGTGCCATCGTCAAGTATCTTGGACTGTTCGGCGGTGGCACGCAGGGGGGCGTCTTCAGGAGACAGGTTTGCATCCGGGTAGTTCCGCGGAGGAGCGACAAAAGCCCCCGAGCAAATAACCGGTATCCTGGCTCTCTCCTCTGGAGTCAGCTCTGAGCGAGGTAGCCAGTCGAGGTACAAATACGGATTGTAATTTGGGTCTTCAACAACTTCATATTGGTTTGCCTGCGCCCACAGGGGCTGTGCGGCGATCAGGCCGAGGGCAAGTGTGCGGGCTTGGGAGTGATTAGCGATCGCCAGCGCAAGGCGACGCCACCGGGGGACTTCAAGCATCAATCGATAGGTTCCGGCTATTCTTTAGTGTTTCTTTATCGGTAGATGCGTGCGACAGCTATCCAGCCGGGGCGCGCAAAAAACTTCGCCCGATTCTACTTGAATGTAGAAGTGGTTAATAGCCACACCACTGGTACGATTGTAAGGGTAATTGTGTTGTCGTCGCTGGACGCCACCTTGGGCGAGGTTACAATGCGTTCCAGTGCTCCGGGGAAACTACGGGGAAAATAAAAAGCCACAGGTTATAGAATTGATGAAAGGTGTGCTGTGACTGATGACCTGCGACGTGAAGGCCTAGCCCACTGGGTGGGGCGGGCTTTGGGAATGCCGTTCTCCGCAGAGCTGTCCGACCTTACCTGCGATGCGGGATTCAGGCGTTATTTCCGCACTGATACCAACCCCAGCCTAATCGCAGTCGACTCGCCGCCCCAGCAAACCAAACCTGCCCATTTTGTGGCGCTTGCTGATTACCTGCGTCGCAATGGTATCCATACGCCGATGGTGGTTGCGGCAGATACTGGCCAGGGTTATCTGCTGTTGGAGGACCTTGGTGATACCCAGTTATTTGGTGTGCTAAGTAGCGACAGTGTTGAAGGTCTCTATGCGGAGGTGATGAGCGAGTTGCTATGCCTGCAGCAGATACCCAGAAAAGAGTCACTTTTTCCAAAATATGACTCAGAGCTGCTGCTGACCGAGATGCGTATTATGCCTGAATGGCTAGCGGGAAAATTACTTGGCTACCAGCTTCCAGCTATGGAAGCGCGGTTATTGGAAGAGACTTTCCAGTTGCTGTTGAATAATGCCGCGAGCCAGCCCCAAACCCTTGTTCACCGGGATTATCACAGCCGCAACCTTATGATTCGCGGAGGGGAGCGGCCTGGGATCGTTGATTTCCAGGATGCGGTCTGGGGGCCGGTCACTTACGACCTGGCCTCGCTTTTGCGCGACTGTTATATACGCTGGCCGCGAGAACGGGTGGAACGCTGGGCTTTGGCCTATGCCGCCACTGCGGAAGCTGCCGGGGTGTTGGAACCTGTGGAGCCTGAGAGGTTCTTACGTTGGTTCGACTGGATGGGCCTGCAACGCCATATTAAAGTACTTGGCCTGTTTCCTCGTCTGTCGCTGCGCGATGGTAAGCAAGGCTACCTGGGTAATTTGCCCCTTGTCATTCGCTATGTGCTAGAGACAGCGGGTCGTTACCCTGAGCTGAAGCCCTTTAGCGATTGGTTTGGCAGCCAGTTGTTGCCATTGATCGAACAGCAAGCCTGGTACAGCGACTATCGCTGTGCCGGTGACTAGCGCGGGCAAGCCGCAAGAAAACTGTATAGATTAATTTGATGACTCAACTTATAGAGACTCCCCCAACAACAGCCATGCTCCTGGCCGCTGGCTTCGGGCGTCGCATGCGTCCACTCACGGATCAGACTCCAAAGCCCCTGCTCTCCGTGGCGGGGAAACCCCTGATTGAACATGCTTTGCTGCGCCTTCAAGGAATTGGTGTGCAGCGGGTGGTGATTAACCTGGGCTATCTTGGCCATATGATCAAGGACTACCTGGGCAGTGGAGAGCGTTGGGGGCTGGATATCCAGTATTCAGTCGAGCACGAAGAAAAGCCACTCGAGACTGCTGGAGGCATCCTCAATGCGATGCCGCTCTTGGGAGAGGCCCCGTTCCTGGTGGTGAATGGGGATGTCTGGTGTGATTTTGATCTCTCTGATTGGGTGGCTCGTCCGCTGCCCCAAGACTGTCCTGGACGACTGCTGATGGTGCCCAATCCCCCACACAATCCAGAGGGTGACTTTGCTATTGAGGCTGGCCTGTTATCAGGCACTGCAAAGCCCCGTTTCACCTTTGCCGGGATTAGTTGGTTGCGCCCGGAAGTGCTTACCCAATACCCCAAGATGCGAGAGTGTTTTGGCCTTGGTGAGGTATTTACCTTTAATGAAGATAAATTGCAGGCGGAGCTATACCGGGGAGACTGGTGTGATGTGGGTACTCCCGAGCGCCTGGATCGATTGCACCGCCGCCTGAGCGCGGAAAACTGAGTTACTGAAGGATATTGAGATGTCTGATTACAAAATTGCTCCATCTATTCTTTCCGCCGATTTCGCGCGTCTTGGAGAGGAAGTGGACAATGTACTGGCTGCAGGGGCCGATTGGGTGCACTTCGATGTGATGGATAACCACTATGTACCCAACCTCACCATTGGCCCGATGGTATGTCAGGCGCTGCGCAAGCATGGCGTAGAAGCCCCAATTGACGTACACCTGATGGTGGAACCAGTGGACGATATGATCCGTATGTTCGCCGATGCGGGAGCCACCTATATTACATTCCATCCCGAGGCCTCCCGCCACCCTGATCGCTCCCTGCAACTGATTCGCAGCCTGGGCTGTAAAGCAGGCCTGGTCTTCAACCCGGCTACCAGTCTTGATGCGGCCAAGTACGTGATGGATAAGCTGGATATGATCCTGTTGATGTCTGTCAACCCGGGCTTTGGCGGCCAGAAATTTATTCCGGGCACCCTTGAAAAATTGCGTGAAGCGCGCCAATTGATCGATGGCAGCGGCTACGATATCCGCTTGGAAATCGATGGGGGGGTGAACCGGGATAATATTGCGAAAATCGCCGCAGCTGGCGCTGACACTTTCGTCGCGGGTTCCGCAATCTTCAACACGCCGGACTACGCTGAAGTAATCGGCGCAATGCGCAAGAGCTTGTCCTGATAAAAACCCGGCGGGCAAGCCCTTGCCCGCCGCATACGGGATTTGTAAACTTGTGCGCCTGCACTGAGGAATTTCCGTGAATCACACAGTCCCCACAACAACCAGCTGGCGATGGCGCCGCTGATCCGCTGAGGTCAAATCGGTAGCTGCTACCATTTCGGCCGCCTCTCCCGTGGGCGCTATCTATACTCGAGCGCCAGCCTGAAAAATGCAAAATAGACCGGAGTCTCTATGACCCCAAGCGAATACGCCCGACTTGTGTCTGCGGGCTATAACCGTATACCACTGGTACGCCGAGTACTGGCCGATATTGAAACACCCCTGTCCACTTACCTGAAGCTTGCCGCGGGACGATACAGTTACCTGCTTGAGTCAGTGCAAGGAGGGGAAAAGTGGGGGCGATACTCCATTATCGGCTTACCCGCACGTACCTTGCTGCGTGTGCGTGGCAATGAGGTAACTGTCGAGCGGGATGGTGAGGTAGTCGAGAGCCACACTTCGGAAGACCCGTTGGCGTTTGTTGAAGACTTCCAGCAGCGCTATAGGGTGCCAGAGCTGCCGGGCCTGCCGCGCTTTAATGGCGGCCTTGTGGGCTATTTTGGCTATGACTGCGTACGTTATATAGAGCCTCGCCTGGCTCGCAGTATGCCCCAGGATACACTTGGCAATCCGGATATCCTGTTGATGGTTAGTGATGAACTGGTCGTATTCGATAACCTCGCGGGTGCAGTTATCTTTATCGTGCACGCGGACCCACAGGAGGGTGACGCCTATGGCCGTGCCCAGCAACGCCTGGATCAACTGGTGGATCGCCTAGCGCAGCCATTGCCTGATACCGTGCCACTGGACCTGGATGGTAATGGTATCGAGGAGAGTGCGTTTCATTCGCACTTCAGTGAGGAGAATTTCAAGCTGGCTGTAGGCCGGGTTAAGGAGTATGTCCTGGCTGGGGATGTTATGCAGGTGGTGCCGTCACAGCGCCTGTCCGCTCCCTTTGATGCGCCACCGCTGAATTTCTATCGAGCCTTGCGCAGCCTGAACCCGTCGCCTTATATGTACTTCCTTGATCTGGGGGATCACCAGGTGGTGGGTTCAAGTCCCGAGATATTGGTGCGCCTGGAAGATGGTGAAATGACGGTACGCCCTCTGGCGGGTACCCGTCGCCGCGGAGGCACTGAGGAAGAGGATCTGGCTTTGGAGCGGGAGCTACTGGCCGACCCTAAAGAGCGGGCTGAGCACCTGATGTTGATCGACCTGGGCCGAAACGATGTTGGGCGCGTGGCTGCCACCGGCAGCGTGCGGGTGACCGAACAGATGGTGGTGGAGCGCTACTCCCATGTGATGCATATCACCTCCAATGTGACCGGTCATATTCGCGAAGGACTCACAGGGATGGATGCACTGCGTGCGGCCCTGCCAGCCGGCACCCTGTCCGGAGCACCGAAGATCCGCGCTATGGAAATTATTGATGAATTGGAGCCGGAGAAACGTGGTATTTACGGCGGTGCTGTGGGTTACCTGGCCTGGAATGGCAATATGGACACCGCTATTGCCATCCGTACGGCTGTGATCAAGGATGGCCAATTATTTATCCAGGCCGGTGCCGGCCTGGTAGCCGATTCCGATCCACAGTCGGAATGGGATGAAACCATGAACAAGGCCCGCGCGCTTTTCCGCGCGGCGGGTATGGCACTGGCCAGTAGTAGTAAAGAAGTAAAGACCGAGCAATGAACGAAGCTAGTATTCCCCAAAAATTGACCTTGACTGAACGTTGCCAGCGGATCGTTGAAGCCCCCCTGTTTAACCAGGTAATTATCGGCATAATCCTGCTCAATGGTATTGCCGTGGGGCTGGAAACCTCGAACTGGGTAGTAGAGCGCTTTGGTGCCTTATTGAAGGCCACCAACCAACTGGTACTGGGCGCTTTCATCCTCGAAGCGCTGGTAAAAATTGCTGCTCACGGTGTCCGCCCATGGCGTTACTTTGCCAATGGCTGGAACTGTTTTGACTTCACCATTATCGTCCTCAGCCTGATACCTGCCGCCGGGCCACTGGCAACCCTGGCGCGCTTGGTGCGGGTGCTGAGAGTTTTGCGCCTGGTCTCCGCTTTCCCCGAGCTGCGCACCCTGGTGGATACCTTGCTGCGTAGTCTGCCCAGTATGTTTCACATCGCGCTACTGATGGGGATTATTTTTTATATCTATGGAGTGGCCGGTTATTTCCTGTTCCACGATGTGGATCCTACTCACTGGCGCAACCTGCCGATTGCACTGTTGAGTCTGTTCCGTATCGTCACTTTCGAAGATTGGACCGATATTATGTACACGGCTATGGATGCGATGCCCTGGGCCTGGGTCTACTTTATTAGTTTTGTGGTTATGGGCGCCTTTGTCATGATCAACCTGTTTATCGGGGTGGTGCTCAATAACCTGGAAGAGGCCAAGTTGAGGCGGATGGATGAGCTGTGCCTGCCGCCAAGTCAAACTGAGATTCTGCGCGAGCTGCGCTCAACCCAGGCGGCCTTGGCGCGCCTGCAAAAACGCATGGAAGCGAATTCCGATTCACCAGAGGCTACGGGGGCCGGACAATGATTTTAATGATCGACAATTACGACTCCTTTACCTGGAATGTGGTGCAGTATCTGGAAGAGCTGGGTGCGGAGGTTTTAGTCAAGCGCAACGATGAGATCACTTTGGCGGAAATAGAGCAGATAACTCCGGAGAAAATTGTGATTTCACCGGGGCCCTGTACCCCCAATGAGGCGGGAATATCCCTGGAGACGATTCGTGGTTTTGCCGGTCGCATCCCGATCCTGGGAATTTGCCTTGGCCATCAGAGTATTGGCCAGGTTTTCGGTGGCAGGGTGGTTCGTGCAGGCCAGGTTATGCATGGAAAAACTTCGCCTATAGTGCACAACAACCTGGGGGTGTTCCACGGTCTGTCCAACCCTTTTGAGGCGACTCGCTATCATTCACTGGTAGTGGAAAAAGGCAGCCTTCCCGAATGTCTGGAAGTTACTGCCTGGACTGAGACAGAAGACGGGGAAATCGATGAAATTATGGGCCTGCGTCACCGCGAACTCGCAGTTGAGGGAGTGCAGTTCCACCCGGAGTCAATTCTCACTGTGCACGGCCACGATATGCTGCGGAATTTTCTCGAGTCCTGATATTTAAGGGCCGATAGCGCGGGGCCGTAACTACTGGACCCGCTTAAATAAAATATAGAGCAGGGCAAAGGGGACAAAATGAATATCCAACAGGCCATCGCCAAGCTGGTGGATGGAGAGCACCTCACCCGTGTGGAAATGCGCGAGACTGTGGGCCAGATAATGCGCGGCGAGACCGAGGAAGCGCAAATAGGGGCGTTACTGATAGCCCTGCGCATTCGCGGAGAAACAGTCGATGAGATTGTTGGTGCGGTAGAAACCATGCGCGAGTTGGCGACGAAAGTAACCCTGAACCTGGATTACACCGTGGATATTGTGGGTACCGGTGGTGACGGTGCCAATCTTTTTAACGTCTCCAGCGCCAGCAGTTTTGTCGCCGCAGCGGCAGGGGCCAAAGTAGCCAAGCACGGCAACCGCTCGGTGTCCTCCAGTAGTGGCTCAGCAGATTTATTGGAGAGTGCCGGTGTTTACCTGGAGCTGAGTCCCGAGCAAATGGCTCGCTGTGTAGACACAATCGGTATTGGATTTATGTTTGCCCCCAGCTTCCACAGCGCTGTGCGTCATGTTGGGCCAGCACGAAAAGCATTGGGCTTGCGTACTATTTTCAATTTGCTCGGTCCTATGACCAATCCCGCTGGGGTAAAGCGCAAGGTGATCGGGGTTTATGAAAAACGCTATTGTCGCCTGCTGGCGGAGGTTTTACAGCGTTTGGGCTCTGAGCATGTGCTGGTATTACACAGTGAAGATGGCCTGGATGAGGCCAGTATTGCTGCGGACACCCACGCAGTGGAACTTAAACAAGGCACCATCAGTGAGTTTACCCTGCGCCCGGAGAGCTTCGGCATTGAACGCCGTGATCTGGGGGCCTGATTGTTTCCGGGTCGAAGGAGTCCCTGGCACTGATTCGTGATGCTTTGGGCAAGCGCGAGACTGAGGCTGGGCAGAAAGCCGCTGATATTATCGCCCTCAATGCCGGTCTCGCCATTTATGTTAGTGGTGTCGCTGCCAGCGCGGAACAGGGTATCGCTATGGCACAGGATGCCATCGACAGCGGCCTGGCCGCAGAAAAAATTAATGACCTGGCTGCTTTTACCAGCGCCTTTCGTCCTGAGGAAGTTAAGTCGTGAGCACGCCCACTATTTTAAAAACAATTATTGAGCGTAAATGGCAGGAAGTGGTTGAACGCAAACTGCAGTGTAGTCAGGAGGAGATACGACTGCGCGCGCAGGAACAGCAACCGCCGCGGGGATTTGTTACCGCCCTCGAACGTAAAATTGCTGAAGGTGAGGCCGCAGTGATTGCCGAAATCAAAAAAGCTTCGCCGAGCAAGGGGGTTATCCGCGAGGATTTCCTTCCCGCAGAAATTGCTACCAGTTATGAAAAAGGTGGGGCGGCTTGCCTGTCGGTACTTACCGATGTCGACTTTTTTCAGGGGGCGGACAGCTATTTGCAGCAGGCGCGCAACGCTGTACGCCTGCCTGTACTGCGCAAGGATTTTACCGTTGATCCCTATCAGGTCTACGAAGCCCGGGCGATCGGTGCCGATTGTATCCTATTGATTGCCGCCTGCCTCGATGACGAGCAAATGCAGGATCTCAATAGCCTGGCCCTGGATCTGGGTTTGGATGTTTTGGTGGAAGTGCATAACCGTGAGGAGCTGGAGCGGGCCTTGGTGCTGCCTAATCGCCTGATTGGTATCAATAATCGTAATTTGCACACTTTCGAGGTGCAGTTGGAAAATACGTTTAAATTACTCGACCTGATTCCGCAGGATCGCATAGTCGTAACTGAAAGTGGAATTCACACCACCGATGATGTCGCAGCCATGCGCGGGCACAGCGTAAATACGTTCTTAGTGGGAGAGGCATTTATGCGCGAACAGGAGCCTGGGCGGAAATTGATGGAAATGTTTAATTGAGCTGTAATATTTTAATAGTTCAACAAAAAAGGCGATCACTGGATCGCCTTTTTTGTTTGTGCGTGAAACCCATACCAGATTAACGGGTGCCGTATACCACCATCGTTTTTCCTTTAACGGATACCAGACCCTGCTCCTCCAGAGTTTTCAGTACTCGTCCGACCATTTCGCGGGAGCAGCCGACGATGCGGCCAATTTCCTGGCGAGTAATTTTAATCTGCATGCCTTCGGGGTGGGTCATCGCATCTGGTTCGTTACACAGGTCCAATAAGGTGCGGGCTACGCGTCCGGTTACATCAAGGAAGGCCAAATCGCCTACTTTGCGTGTTGTGTTGCGCAGGCGACCTGCCATCTGTGTGGCCAGTGCGAAAAGGAATTCAGGGTGTTGTCGGGTCAGCTCCTGAAATTTTGTATAGGAAATTTCCGCTACTTCGCACTCGGTTTTGGTGCGCACCCAGGCGCTGCGGGTGTCCTGGTCAAACAGGCCCATTTCACCAAAAAAGTCTCCATCATTGAGGTAGGCGACAATCATCTCGCGGCCTTCGTCATCCTCAATCAGGACGGTAACAGAACCGCGCATAATGAAATAGAGGGATTCACAGCGGTCGCCGGCATAGATAATCGTGCTCTTGGCCGGATAGCGACGCCGGTGGCAGTGGGCCAGAAAGTCTTCAATATTGCCGATAGTCATGGGGTCTTCGATAGCAACCGTCACGGATTTATTCCTCATTTTTTGTCTCGTGCTCTATCCCGGCTATAGCAGCTGAGCACTATTGAATTATCGCGCGAAAAAAGAGTCCCCGACAGAGGCAGGCCATGGCAAAGTTCCGCATTGTGACCTGTGACACTCTGGCGCCGGTGGGATTGGACTTCAGAGCCGCTCGGACGTTCACCGGCGAGCGCTGAAATTACACTGAAGGACATTCCGCGCGGAGGCGTGCATGACACTATACCGGAAATAGCTAGGCGTCGGGATAAACTTGTACGATATGCTAAGCTTCGCGACTTGAATTTTTGCGGGAATAAGGTGATGCAAGGCAAAGTAACCTGGGTCAATGATTTGACTTTTGTCGGTGAGGCCGGCAGTGGTAACTCGGTAGTAATGGAAGGTGGACGCACCAATAATGGCGTTCGCCCCATGGAAATGATTCTGCTTGGTGTCGGTGGCTGTGCTGCCTACGATGTAGTTTCCATTTTACAAAAGGCGCGCCAGGACATTATTTCCTGTCATTGTGAGTTAAATGGAGTACGCCCGGACACGACGCCATCGCCCTTTGAACGCATCGAAATGGAATTTGTAGTGCGCGGCCGTGGGCTAAAAGAATCTCACGTAGCACGAGCGGTGGAGCTGTCTGCAGAAAAGTATTGCTCAGCTTCTATTATGTTGCGCAATGCGGGAGTGGAAATTGTGCATAGCTATCGGGTTGAAGAAGCCTGAGTAATGTGGTTTTGATTGGGCTGGGTATATGAAGTTGATAAATACCCAGCCGGTTTATTTATAGGGCTGCAACCGCCACCCAGGTTCCCTTCAGATTTTATAGCTGGCTGAAGTCATTACCTTGGCCACCAGAGACATAGCCCCCTTTACCGGAGCCGGGAATCGACTACCCCCAGCGGCAAGGGCTGCATGGGCATGCTTATCCTCGTCAATCAGCATTTGCTCCACTACGGCACGACTTTTGTTGTCCTGAGGGGGGAGCTGTTGCAAATGACTTTGCAGGTGCTTGCAAACTCTTTCTTCAGTTGCGGCGACAAATCCGAGGCTGATTCGATCACTGACTTTACCAGCGGCTGCACCGAGACCAAATGACAGCCCATACCAAATGGGATTGAGCAGACTTGGACGGCTGTCCAGTTCTTGCAGACGCTGTTCACACCAGGCCAGGTGATCAATTTCTTCATCGGCGGCGCGTTCCATTTCACCGCGTACTTCAGGCAGTTTCGCGGTGAGGGCCTGTCCCTGATAGAGGGCTTGGGCGCATACTTCGCCGCTGTGGTTGACCCGCATCAAGCCGGCGGCATGCTTGCGTTCGGCGTCGCTGAGTTCGGCTTCAGCTTCCTCTCTGGCAGGGGAGGGGCGTGTGTGACAGGGCTCTCCAGGGCTCAAAGTGCGCAGGGCGCGATCGGCCTGGATTAGCAGGCGATCGAGCCCGCTCAGGTTGCGTTCACTCATGTTCTACTGCTCCGCTGAAGTAGCAACCGCTGGAGCGGTCGCTACAAGTGGCTATTACTGCTGTTCGCCGGCAGTGGCCTCTTCTCTCTCGACCGCGCGATAGCCGATATCTTTGCGACAGAAGACCCCATCCCAGTAGATTGCGCGTGCCGCTTCATAGGCGTTGGCCTGGGCATCGGCTACGCTGTCACCCAACGCGGTGGCACAGAGAACACGGCCGCCATTGGTCACCACCCGGTCACCATCCTCTGCGGTGCCAGCGTGGAAAACCTTGGCATTGTCGCTATCGGCTTTTTCCAATCCACTGATGGCATCGCCTTTGCGGTAGCTGCCAGGATAGCCATTGGCGGCTAACACTACACCCAGGGCGGGGCGTGTGTCCCACTCAGCGGTAGTGCTATCCAGTTTCTTGTCCAACGCGGCCAGACACAGGTCCACCAGGTCAGATTTCAAGCGCATCATGATGGGCTGGGTTTCCGGGTCGCCAAAACGGCAATTGTATTCGATCACCCGCGGAGCGCCTTCCGGATCAATCATCAGGCCAGCGTAGAGGAAACCGGTGTAGGGGGTACCTTCTGCGGCCAGCCCCTTCACGGTGGGCTCAATCACCTCTTTCATAATGCGTTGGTAGACACTGTCGGTTACCACTGGAGCGGGGGAATAGGCCCCCATACCGCCAGTATTGGGGCCGGTATCGCCATCGCCAACGCGCTTATGGTCCTGGCTGGTGGCCATGGGCAGGATGTTTTCCCCGTCTACCATCACTATAAAGCTGGCTTCTTCGCCACGCAGGAATTCCTCGATTACTACACGGCAGCCGGCGTCACCAAAGGCGTTGCCGGACAGCATATCGCGCACAGCCAATTCGGCTTGTTGCACGGTTTCCGCAACGATTACGCCTTTTCCCGCAGCGAGGCCATCGGCTTTTACTACGATAGGTGCTCCTCGCTCGCGGATATATTCAATCGCCGGGTCTATCTCAGTGAAGTTGCTATAGGCCGCGGTGGGGATCTTATGGCGCTCCAGGAAGTCCTTGGTGAAGGCCTTGGAGCCCTCCAATTGGGCGGCGCCTTTGCTGGGGCCAAAAGCGGCGAGGCCGCGACCGCTGAAGAAATCTACGATACCTTCAACCAGTGGGGCCTCGGGGCCAACGATGGTGAGTTCTACACCATTTTCCTCGGCAAAGTCGGCCAGGGCGGGGAAATTGTCGATACCGATGGCTATATTTTGTAGCTTTTCCTCGCGTGCAGTGCCTGCGTTGCCCGGCGCCACAAACACGGTGTCCACCGCAGGGTTTTGTGCAGCCTTCCACGCCAGGGCGTGCTCGCGGCCACCAGAACCGATAATCAATACATTCATTGTTAAATCCCCCTAAGTCGACCGCGTGGGTCCATTGGACAGGTATCAGGAGCGCTAGTTTAGCGCGGAATCAGTACGGGGCGGAGTCGCAGGCCCGCAGTTGTCGCCTCGCGAGAGCGGGCGTTTTTATTAGATACATAGAGCGACAGGGTACTACTACCGCCCAAGTGCCGCGAGCCACAGTGAGTGCCTCGCGTTGACCGTGTCAGTTTAGTGGCGGAAGTGGCGCATACCGGTAAAGACCATAGCCATATCGTGCTCGTCCGCAGCGGCGATCACTTCTTCGTCGCGCATCGAACCGCCCGGCTGGATTACCGCCTGGATGCCCACTGCAGCGGCATTATCTATGCCGTCGCGGAAGGGGAAGAAAGCATCGGAGGCCATTACCGAATCCTGAACGGCGAGGCCGGCGTGCTCTGCTTTAATCGCGGCGATGCGTGCAGAATTAACACGGCTCATCTGGCCAGCGCCCACGCCGACAGTTCGGCCGTCTTTACCGTAAACGATGGCATTGGATTTTACGAACTTGGCGACTTTCCAGGTGAACAGCAGGTCGCGAATCTCTTCTTCAGTGGGCTGACGTTTGGAGACCACCTTCAGGTCAGCGGCGGTAACAATTCCGTCGTCGCGGTCCTGTATCAGAAGACCACCATTTACGCGTTTGTAATCCAGTGCGGATGTGCGCTCAGTGCCCCACTGGCCGCAAACCAGCAGACGGACATTCTTCTTCTCAGCCACGGCCTGCTTGGCTTCCTCGGATACAGACGGGGCGATGATCACCTCCACAAACTGGCGCTTAACAATAGCGCGGGCGGTGGCGCCGTCCAGTTCGCGGTTGAAGGCGATAATGCCGCCGAAGGCAGACTCGCTGTCGGTAGCGAAGGCTAGGTTATAGGCATTGAGAGTATTCTCAGCAATGGCCACGCCGCAGGGGTTGGCGTGTTTGACGATGACACAGGCCGGCTCGTCGAAGGCTTTTACACACTCCAGTGCCGCGTCGGTATCGGCAATATTGTTGTAGGACAACTCTTTACCCTGCAACTGGCTTGCGGTGGCAATGCAGGCCTCTGCCGGATTGGCTTCGGTGTAGAAAGCGGATTTTTGGTGCGGATTTTCACCGTAGCGCAGATCCAGTTTCTTGATAAATTGACTGTTGTAGGTGCGCGGGAACAGCTGCTTTTCGTCGCCTTTGATCGCACCCAGATAGTTGGCGATGGCACCGTCGTATCCCGCAGTATGTTCAAAAGCTTTTACTGCCAGGTCGAAGCGGCTGGCATGGCTTAGAGCACCATTGTTGGTTTTCAACTCATTAATGATATTGCCGTAGTCGCTGGCGTTAACCACGATAGTGACATCTTTGTGATTCTTGGCTGCGGCGCGCACCATGGTAGGTCCGCCGATATCGATGTTTTCGATAGCGTCTTCCAGGGAGCAGTCGGGCTTGGCGACGGTTTGTGCGAAGGGATAGAGGTTGACTACCACCATATCAATTGGCGTGATGTTATGTGCGCTCATCACCGCATCGTCGGTGCCGCGGCGGCCAAGGATGCCACCATGCACTTTAGGGTGCAGGGTTTTGACTCGGCCATCCATCATTTCCGGAAAGCCTGTGTAATCAGAGACTTCTACTACCGGGATATCGGCTTCTTTGAGTTGGCGATGAGTGCCGCCGGTGGAGAGGATTTCAACGCCCATGGCAGTGAGTTGCTGGGCGAACTCAACGATGCCACTCTTGTCAGATACACTAATCAGCGCGCGGCGGATCGATACCTTGTCTGTCATTGCACTTGGTCCAACTGGTTTCTGAAAAGGTTTTGCCACCGGGTTTTCGAGAGGTTACCGGTGGGGCGGCAAAAACTACCGCGAGGAAAATAGCGAGGGGGGATGAGTGACCTCATCCCCCCTTCGGGTTTTCTATCTGTTCGGTAGCTTACAGCAGCCCGTAGCGCTTCAGTTTTTTGCGCAGGGTGCCGCGATTAAGACCCAGCAGCTGTGCAGCGCGGGTCTGGTTGTGACGGGTATATTTCATCACCACTTCGAGCATGGGCGCTTCGATCTCTGACAGCACCATGTCGTAGACATCGGTAACCATCTGGCCATCCAGGTGGCGGAAGTAGTTCTCCATTGCGTGCTCAACGGCATCGCGCAGGGACTGCTGCTGTGGCTGTGCCAGTTGAGTCTGCCCCCTGGAGGATACTTCTTCGTTGCCAGTATCCGGAATCAATACTTCATTATTCATGCCGCTTGTGCCCCTCTCGTTATTCGGCGTTCAAACCACTCGTGAACGCTGGCATGTTGTACTTCTGCGCTCTCTATTTGGAAAAAGGTCTTGCGGAAGGACTCGCTGTCAGCGAGTGTCTTCAAGTACCAGCCCACGTGCTTGCGGGCGATACGGACCCCCATCACCTCACCGTAGAATCGGTGTAGTTCGCCCAAATGGGCGAGCAAAATATTCCTGACTTCATCCAATGTCGGTTCGGGTAGCCGCGCGCCGGTGGCGAGGTAGTGGGCTATTTCCCGAAAAATCCATGGTCGTCCCTGTGCTGCGCGGCCAATCATGACCGCAGATGCGCCAGTGTAATCGAGCACCTGTCGGGCTCTCTCGGCACTGCTAATGTCGCCATTGGCAAAAACCGGGATCTTCACCCTGGATACAATTTCGGCAATGGTATCGAATTCAGCCCGTCCGTGGTAGCCGCAAGCGCGAGTGCGGCCATGGATTGCCAGTGCGGCGATCCCGGAATCCTCGGCCATTTTGGCTACAGTGACGCCATTGCGGGAATCCGGGCACCAGCCGGTGCGGATTTTTAGCGTCACCGGGACGGAGACAGACTGGACCACGGCCTGGAGAATATCCGCCACCAGCTTCTCATCCCGCAGCAGGGCGGAGCCCGCTGCTTTTTTACACACCTTTTTTGCCGGGCAGCCCATATTGATATCAATAATCTGTGCGCCGCGGCGCACATTTTCACGAGCGGCTTCCGCCATCATTTCGGGGTCACCACCGGCGATTTGCACCGATATCGGCGCCGTTTCGCCACCGTGATCCAGACGCAAGCGCGATTTGCGGCTGTTCCACAGGCGGGTGTCCGAGGTCACCATTTCCGAAACTACCAAACCGGCGCCGAGTTCTCGACAAAGCTGGCGGAAAGGGCGATCGGTGACTCCGGCCATGGGCGCCAGAATTACCGGGTTGTCGATAATATAGGGGCCTATGGCGGTGGACACGCTAGCTCCGTTTGGGCTGTGGGTAGGGCATATCGAGCCCCGGCAAAACAGCCGCCTATGATAGCGGTTGCCCCGTTAATGGCAAAGCGAAAAAGCGGGCAATTTGATCGAACACTATCCGTTTAGCCTGCAGAGTGTGCAATTTTGGAGGCTTTGCGTGCCAGTTTACAGCTTGCTCTATGTGCAGCTCTCTATTACTGAGTGATCTTCATCTCATAATTCACCGCTTCGGTGCCGGGGTCTACCACTTCGATAGCGATATGTATGGGACTGCCCTGAGGCATAAGTTTCCGCCCGGCCAACTCGCCCTGCAGGTATTCTCCCGGGGTAAAGCGACGGCTTGCTACTGCACGGTCTTTGAGGTCGCTGAAATTCAGTTCCAGATTGGGGAATGGCTGGTTGTAGGGTGCGGTATTGATTAACACTGCATCTACTACCAGGGCGCCTTCCAGTTGTGGGTGGCTGCGCACCATCAAATTGGTGGCTTGGATGGCGTTGGGGTCCCTGAGCTGAGGCACGGTGCATCCGAACAATGGACAGGTTGCGGCGTAGATACTACGCCAGGGCTGCTTCTTACTGAGGTTATCAAACTGGAAGTAAGCCACCTGTGCCAGCAGAATAATAGTCAGCAGCGGTAAGAGTAGCCACCAGAGCCAGGGGCTCACAACCTTCCTTTTTGGCGTTACTCCCCAGGACATTTCCAGGGGAGCGGGTTGGATAGCAGAGATCAGCTGTTCGCGCTCGGGTTGCGCTTGGGGTTTATCGTTGGTATCTGTACTGGACGCAAAAAAGGGTTCCCTGCGCCCATTGATAGCGTTGGTAATAGGCTCTGAAGCCTCCAGTGTGGAGGAATCTGAGTGGGCCGGCAACGAGCTGGACTCGAAGATTTCTGCTGGTGGAGCCTGCGCTGTCTGGGGCTGTTCCCAAGGACCGGGATCTTCCTGGTTTTTGCTATAGGCTCGAGGATTCGTACTGATCTGGCTATTGGATTCAGGGCTACCGTTGAAATCGGGAGCATCATCCCAGTCCGGCTTGAGAACAGATTCTAGGTCCTCTTCGGATTCCTCCTCGTGGATAGTCTCTTCCTGCAGCTCCTGCCACTGGTTATCACCAAAGGCGTCACCGATAAGGGTGTCGGGGTCCGGTTCTGTATCGCCCTGTGGAGGAACTTCCGGTTTTCTCTCTTGTGGTTTCTTCTCTATCTCCGCGATCGGTGTCGCCGGGGAGGGTTCCGGTTGCCTGGATGGGGTTGGCTCCTCGTCATCCAGTTCGATATCGTCGTGGATCAGGAAGTCGTCGTCTTCCAGGAGGGCTTCCAGGTCGCTGCGGGTACTAGCGCTTTCATCATTGAATACGATGTTTTCGTCGGCGCGGAAAACCTGCAGGCAGGAACCACAGCGCACGGCGCCGCGGGCAGCACGCAGTTGCTGGTCATTAATATGAAAAGAGGTGCTGCAATGGGGGCAGCGGGTTACCAGTTGAGACATTCGACTATGGCGCAGTTTATTTTGCGGTCAAGTTTATCAGTCTGCCGTCCCCCCGCGTAGTGGTGGTTGGCGCATTTAGCGAATGCGGGTACCGCTCAGGCGTACCCAGCCCTCATGCTCGCCATCTTCATCGAACTTAATATTTTGCGCATAGGCTTTTTTCACCTGCTCGGCCTGGGAGGCAAGGATACCGGACAGGCAGATACGTCCGCCCACCTTGGTCAGTTCGACCAGTTCAGCTGCGAGTTCCACCAGGGGGCCGGCGAGAATATTGGCAAGCATGGTATCCACACTTTCGTGTGGGATTTTTTCCGGCAGATACACCGGAAAGCATTGCGGGTCGATGCTATTGCGTTTGGCATTATCGCGGCTGGCGATAAGGGCTTGGGGATCAATATCGGTGCCAATAGCGCGTTCAGCACCGAGCAGTAGGGCGCCGATACCGAGGATGCCGGAACCGCAGCCAAAATCGATAACACTGTGGCCCTGAAGAGGTTCACTTGCCAGCCACTGTAGGCATAGGTAAGTAGTGGGATGTGTGCCGGTACCAAATGCGAGGCCGGGGTCGAGCAGTAGGTTGACGGCTTCTGGGTGTGGCGGCTTGCACCAGCTGGGACAAATCCATAAGTTGTCGCCACATTGGATGGGCTTGTAGTGGGACATCCACTCTCGCTCCCAGTCCTTGTCCTCCAATTGCTCCCAGCGCACATTGGGCAGCATTTCGCATAGGAATGAGGCGGCTTTGGCTTCGGTTACGGAGGTATCGACTTCGGCATCGAACAGGCCGGTTATCCGGGTTTGGTCCCAGAGGGGGACTTCGCCGAGACCGGGTTCAAGGATGGGCTGGTCTGCATTGTCCTGCAGGGTGACAGAGACGGCACCGGCAAAAAGCAGTGCGTTTTCGATTTTTTCCGCGTGCGCACGATCGGTGTCAACGCGGAGTTGTAGCCAGGGCATAGGGATTCCGTAGTGAGTAACTGCTGTTGTGAGTGGGTAGCCCACCCGTTCCCTGCGACAATTATCGCCATCCATGGCGTTTGGGCTCGTCGTCGGACGCAATTCTCTCCAACTTTGCCCCGGCTGGCGAGGGCTAGAGCCCTAGCTTCTTCTCCAGGTAGTGGATATTTACCCCGCCTTTGGCGAACGCCTCATCGCGCACCAGCTCCTCCTGCAGGGGGATATTGGTCTTGATGCCGTCAACCACCAGTTCAGACAGTGCTACGCGCATACGCGCAAGGGCAGTTTCGCGATCCTCAGCGTGAGTGATCACCTTGGCGATCATAGAATCGTAGTTGGGTGGTACCGTATAGCCGGAGTAAAGGTGTGAGTCCACACGTACACCGAGGCCACCGGGCATGTGGAAATTGTTCACCCTGCCGGGGCTGGGGAAGAAAGTCTGGGGGTCTTCCGCATTGATTCTACATTCGAAAGCATGGCCGCGGATCACTATGTCTTCCTGCTTGAGGGAGAGCTTCTCACCGGCGCAGACACGGATCTGTTCCTTAATCAAATCGACACCAGTCACCATCTCGGTTACCGGGTGCTCCACCTGGATACGGGTGTTCATCTCGATAAAGTAGAAGCGCTCGTTCTCGTAGAGGAACTCAAAAGTACCGGCGCCGCGATAGCCGATATCAATGCAGGCCTGTACGCAGGAGTCGTATACCTGCTCGCGCACCGCATCTGGAATACCGGGAGCTGGGGCCTCCTCCAATACTTTCTGGTGGCGGCGCTGCAGCGAGCAGTCACGGTCGCCCAAGTGTATGGCATTGCCCTGGCCATCGGACATTATCTGGATCTCCACATGGCGTGGATTCTGCAGAAATTTCTCCATATACACAGTACCGTCACCAAAAGCGGCCTGGGCTTCGGATTTGGTCACTGCAATGGCGTTGATAAGATTCTCGGCGCTTTCCACTACTCTCATGCCGCGACCGCCACCTCCGGCTGCGGCCTTGATGATGATCGGGTAGCCAATCTTTTCCGCAATCTCGAGGCAGCGCTCACCGTTGTCCGGCAGCGGGCCATCGGAGCCGGGCACCGTCGGCACGCCGGCTTTTTTCATTGCGGCAATGGCGGATACCTTGTCACCCATCAAGCGGATTACATCCGGGCCCGGGCCGATAAAGGTAAAGCCACTTTTCTGCACCTGCTCGGCGAAGTCGGCATTTTCTGCCAGGAAGCCGTAGCCGGGGTGGACGGCAACCGCATCGGTAATCTCCATAGCGGAGATCAAAGCGGGTATGTTCAGGTAGCTCTGCGGAGAGGGGTTGGGGCCGATACAAACGGATTCGTCGGCCAGGCGAACATGCTTCAAATTGCGATCCACCAAGGAGTGTACCGCCACAGTGGCGATACCCATCTCTTTACAGGCGCGCAAAATCCGCAAGGCGATTTCGCCGCGGTTGGCGATCAGGATTTTGTCGAACATTGTGACTTACCCCAATCAGACGATGGTCACGAGCGGTTGATCGAACTCTACCGGTTGCCCGTCTTCCAGCAGAATGGACTCGATAGTGCCGGACTTGTCGGCCTCAATCTGGTTCATCATCTTCATCGCCTCAACGATGCACACCACGTCGCCAGCTTTAACCTGTTGACCGACCTTGACGAAAGGCTCGGCACCGGGGCTGGGGGCTGCGTAATAGGTGCCCACCATCGGTGATTTCACCGCATGACCGCTAAAAGCAGGTTTGGATTCCTTTTCCGTGGGAGCCGGGGCCGCGCTCTGAGTGGGGGCTGCCACTGGAACAGGAGCCGGAGCGGCGGGGGCGCCGTACATTGGCATGACTGGCTGGCTAGCGTTGCTCACACCGCGGCTGATGCGCACAGACTCTTCGCCCTCCTTGATCTCCAGCTCGCCGATATCCGATTCCTCGAGCAGTTCAATTAGTTTTTTAATTTTGCGGATATCCATAGTTCATTCACTCGCAGGTTGATTCATTGGTTTCGAGGCGCTATATCCAGTTGGTGTATGGCTGCCTGTAGTGCCAGTGTGTAGCTGTGTGGACCGAAGCCACACACCACACCGCTGGCTAAGTCGGATAAATAGGAGTGGTGCCTGAATTTCTCCCTCGCGTGGGGGTTGGACAGGTGCAGTTCGATAAACGGAATGGCAACGGCGGCCAGGGCATCTCGTAAGGCTACGCTGGTATGGGTAAATGCCGCAGGGTTGATCACAATAAAATCCACGGCGCTGTTGGCCGCCAGGTGGATACGCTCAATCAGGGCTGACTCGCTGTTACTCTGCAAGGTTTCCAGCTCATGCCCGGCGGCGTCGCACTGGCGCCCCGCCGCTTCATTAACTTCCGCAAGCGTGGTGGAGCCATAGATGTGAGGCTCACGCGTGCCAAGCAGGTTGAGGTTGGGGCCGTGCAGGAGTAGAAGTTTAGCCATAATCTGCCTTGAGAAATGTTGCCGAAAAACCACGAAATGTAGTCTAAAGTTGGCTATCTTGCGGGCAAAATCGAATATTGGCCTGTTTGCCCGAGTGCTTTTGGCGAGTGTGCCGCAAAAGTGACTCCCTGTCCATGCCTGCCTGGCAGTTTATCGAAGTTAGCGGCATTTCGGCGATATTTGGCTAAAAATTAGCGCAAAATATCCATGTCGTGGCCTTTTTACCCCAGCGAATGGCTACAAAGGCGGAAGTTTCCTCTGCGGGACTGAAGAATTGCTGAGTCCGCCCTCGGCAGCGGCTTCCAGTTCCATCAGTAATTCTTCTCGAGAAAGGATCTGGGGCAGGATTTTGGCTTCGCCGCCACTGGCGGGGTAAAGCAGGTAGAGTGGCACACTGGTGCGCCCGTACTTTGCCAACAGGGCGCTGATATGTGGATCCTGATTGGTCCAGTCACCCTTCAGGGCTACAACCCCGAGTTTTTCGATAGCACTACTTACCGCATCGCTCGACAGCACTACTTTTTCGTTGGCCAGACAGGTGATACACCAGGCTGCGGTCATATTCGCAAGTACAGCGCGACCCTCGCCGCGTGCGGCTTCCAGCTTCTCTGCCGAATAGGGCTGCCAGTAGTCACTGGTCTGCTGCTGAGTCTGGGGTGCTGTACTGAGGCGTGGCAGAAGTATTACAGCAAAGGTCAATGCGGCAATCGCCACAGTACCATGCAACCAGCGCCACTGTGGGCGTGGCCATAGCCATAATGCAAAGGCGATAGCGACAGCGCCAGTGAGCACCAAGGTGACGCCGTCACCGCCAGTCTGGCGCCCCAGTACCCATAGTAGCCAGACGGCAGTTAGATACATGGGAAAGGCCAGCAACTGCTTGAGGCGATCCATCCAGGGGCCTGGCCGTGGTAACTTCTCCACCAGGGCGGGAATATAGGTCAGTAAAAGGAAGGGGGCCGCCATGCCGGCGCCGAGAGCCGCAAAAATGCTGAGTGCCACCACCGCTGGTTGGGTTACTGCAAATCCCAGCGCTGAACCCATGAGCGGCGCAGTACAGGGGCTCGCCACCAAAGAGGCCAATACTCCGGAGGTGAGTGAGCCGCGCAGGCCCTGGCTGTTATTCAGGTTGCTGCCGACCCCCATCAGGCTGGAGCCAAATTCTGTAACCCCGGAAAGACTTAGTCCCATGATGAAAAACAGGTATGCAAGAGCAGCCACCAGCCATGGGGATTGCAATTGGAAGCCCCAGCCGATCGCCTCACCGCCGGCACGCAACGCCAGCATGATCGCGGCGATAGCGACAAAGCTCAGGATCACCCCGGCAGTGTAGGCCCAGCCGTGATGGAGCCGCTGGTTGGCATTCTGTGCCGCCTGGCTCACTGCCAGCAGTTTGATGGAGAGCACTGGAAATACACAGGGCATCAGGTTCAACAGTAGGCCGCCAGCGAAAGCGAATAGCAGGGCAAAAGGCAGAGTAATACTGCTGCGGTTACTTTTACCCGCCTGGGACGAGAGGCCATTAGTCGTAGAATTGCTGGCTTTGGAGAAGCCGCCTTCTACCGCATGGATACTGCCGCTGGAGGTGTCCACCGTGTAATGGCGAGTTTGCGGTGGATAGCAGAGCCCCGCATCGGCACAGCCTTGATAGTGCAGCTCCAATTGTGTTGTGGTATTTGGGTTATTGAGGGCGATAGGGAATTCCAGCTGGCCGCGATAGACCTCGGTCTCCTTCTCGAAATAGTCATCCCAGATCACCTCGCCAGTCGGCAGATTCAGGGACAATTCGGTTTTTTGCCCGTTATCGATACGATAGAGGGCAAGCTTGTCACGGTAGAGGTAATATTCCGGGGCAATTTCAAATATGGCACTGAGCTGGCTACCGCTGAGGAGCAGGTCTTGTCGGTAGGCCTCGTCCACTGGCAGGAAAGCGTTGTCCTGGGTGCTATTGAGAGATGCAAAAGGATTGTCGGGGCCCTGGGCCAGGGAGCTGGCACTGGACACAAACAACAGGGTTGCCAGTAGGGCGAGGAAATTATTTCTGAAACTTCTGGTCATCACAGCCATAGATGAAAAAATTCATTATAGTCGGGCGCATAGTTCTGACTGCTGCACCGGACGTGGGTTCAGTTGCGCCAGCAGTATAGCGATGCCAGTGGTACAAAAAAACAACAACGGGGGATTGCTTTGCCGTCATTTGAACGCCTTCACAGCCTTGGAGTCTGCCTGTTCATGGTTGTTGTGCTGGGGGCCTGTACATCCAATCAACCGGCTCCAGCCCCCGCTAGTCCGCCGCCGAAGAAAACCGGGCCCTCACAGGAGGAGATTCGGCGGGGCAATGTGACTTTCTTTCTCAAGCGAGCTGAGCAGGCCCTGAACAAGGGATACCTGACCCAGCCGGCTGGCGCTAGTGCTTATGACTACTACCTGAGAGTACAACAGCTGGACCCCGATAATCGCCGTGCGCAAACGGGGATCCAGACCATCGTGGTTACTTATGTGGAACAGGCTCGCGAGGCACTGCGCCGACGCGCTTTCGGAGAGGTGCAAACCCTGCTCAAGCGAGCTGAGATGTTAGCGCCAGGCAATGCCTTGGTAGACGAAGTGCGTGGGCAGCTGTTGCGAGAGCGGGGTCGTGCCCGTCTCGACCTGCCGGAGGGAGAGAGCATTGGGTTGCCAGCATCAGAGTTGAATGCCCGGTCGGAACGTCTTTCTAATCAGTTGCGGCAGGTTGCCCAGCGAATCCGCAGTGAGCAATTGCGCGTCATTATTATCGCCAGGGATGATGCTCAGGGTCGCTGGGTTTACCAGCAGTTGCGTGAGGCCGTACCCGGTTACCGGGTGCGGGGCGATATCAAGGTTGGCAGTCCAGCGCGATTACTTCTTGTCAAACCCAATGGAGGGGTCCAATGAAAAAACCAGCTCTGTCCGAGTGGATACTTTTAGTCAGTGCTCTGTTATTCGTCGCCAAAGCCCATGCTGTCAACCCGGACCTTCGGGTAGACGGATATGCCCGCGAGACGCCCCCGGGAGCGCCGATGAGTGCGGCTTACTTATCCCTTCACAATACTGGGGCGAAGGACTTACTGCTGGAGGCTGTGGAGCTGTCGGGAAGTCAGGATGGGGGGGCCGACCTGCATACTACCGAGCGCAGTGAGGGTGTCAGTCGAATGCGCCCACTGAAACAAGTGGCGATTGCTGCCGGCCAGCAATTACAGATGGCACCGGGTGGTATACACCTGATGATTCACGGATTACGCCTGCGTGCAGGGGAATTGTTGCCATTGCGGCTGGTCTTTAACGATGGCTCCAGCCTGGAGGTCCAGGTACCGGTAGTGGGGCAGGGTACAGCAGAAAAAGAGCATCACCATCACCACGGTTGAGCCGGGGTATTTATTTTTATTGAAGTAAGGGGAGGGAATAATGAAGAGGTTACTGTTATTTGTGGGAGCACTCGCCCTGGCGGGCTGTGCCCACAGCCCACTGCAAATCCAACTGTATCCGCAGGTCCAGGTTGCTGCAGACTCCATAGGGTCGGGTCATAGCTTAAATGTGCAAGGGGTCAATGAATTACCCGGGGGCGGTCTGGGCTCACTGGGTGGGGTTTATGCTGAGACTTCACAGGTAAATATCGCCAATGATGCGGGAGAGGCGATTGCCACCGGTCTGCGCCAGGGGTTTGCCAACTGGTCTTTTCGTATCACAGATACGGCGCCTGAGGTGCAGGTCGTGGCGAAGTTGGTGAAACTCACTTACAACAGCCCCAATACGGTGTATACCACAACCATTGATACCTCCGCAGAAATCCACCTGGAAGTTACCGCCGGGTCGGCTTCTTATTTTGCGACTTACAGTACATCTGGCCAGGATCGCAACTTGGTCAAGCCCAGTCGCGAGGAAGTGCAAACTCGGGTAAACGGACTATTGAGTGCCACTCTGCAGAAGGTATTTGAGGATGAGAAACTGAAAAATTTCTTGCGTACCCGCTTGTGAGTGTGCAATTTAGGCGCCCTGTGACAGCGGTATGGCTGGGAGGCTAAATAATTGAATAAAGTCGGCGATCTTGGACGATTATGTCGATAAATCTGCCTGATTTACAGGGTGGGGAACTCTGTGGCAACTGTGTTGGCGGTTGCCAGTACCAAGCTGCTTTGTCGGCACAGGAAGTGTGGCCGTGACTCTGATTGACCCCAAGTCAGCTGAATACCTGGGGCCTCTGGGCCAGCTGGAGGCGCGCCTCAATCCCGCTGAGCAAATTAGCCTGCAGGCGGCGGAAGCAGCTCTCGGAGAGATTGCCGATGGGGTGATAGTAACCGACCCTAGGGGTTTGGTCCTTTATGCCAACCCCCTGGTTAGTGAAATGACCGGGAATCTGGTCGGGTTGCTGCCGGGTCAGCCGGTCAATGAGGGGTTGTCACTTTGTGATGAGAAGGGCGTCCCGCTTGCGCCAATATTACCGGACTCTCCCGCCGAGGAAGTGCCCAGAACAAGGGAGATCAACGCCTGTATCCATAGGCTTGGTGATGCCCGACAGCCTCTAGAGGTCACTGTGCAAGTGATGGCACTATGGGGTGCCGGCGTATTAACACATTATGTCCTGGTGTTGAGGGATACCTCCGCCGCCCGGCGGATCTCCACACGCCTCAGCTGGCAGACCAGCCACGATGCCCTTACTCGCCTGCCAAACCGCCAGTACTTTGAAAGCGAGCTGCAAAAGCTCCTGTCCCAGTGTGTCGATAAACGCCAGTATCATGTGCTGCTGTACCTGGATGTTTACCAGTTTAAGGTAATTAACGACACTCTCGGTTTTGTCGCTGGTGACCAATTACTCGTTCAGCTGGTAGCCCTGCTGCAGCGGGGTTTATCCAGTGTCGACCTGTTTGCTCGAGTGGGCAGTGATGAGTTTGCAATCCTGCTGCGGGATTGCACTCTGGAAGAGGGTGGGCGCGTAGTGGCACGTCTGCGGGAATCTGTGCAGGAATTCAGATTCCATTGGCTGGGTAATGACAACCGCGTTGCAGTTTCGATCGGTGTGGTTGGTGTGGATCGTTTTACCCCCAATGCCAGTCAGTTACTTGCTACAGCCAATGATGCCTGCTGCTCTGCCCGGGAGCAGGGGCGTAACCGGGTAAAGTTATTCGGTGACTCGCGTAAGTCGCTGGAGAAACGCCGTGAAACCACCTGGGTGGCAGAAATCCACGCTGCCTTGCGCGAGGATCGCCTGATTCTATATCGACAACCGGTGGTGTCCCTCAAGGGGGAGCGCAAGGTGCATCACTTTGAGATACTGGTGCGCATGCTAGGCCGCGATGGTGGGGTAATTTCGCCGGGTCTATTCCTTCCGGCAGCAGAGCGCTACGGATTGATTGAGGAAGTCGACCGTTGGGTAATCCGTAAGGTATTCCATTATATGGCCCAGGAGCAGCATATCGGCATTGCCGGTACCAGCTATGCAATTAATATCTCCGGTATCAGCTTGGGTGATGAGACTTTTGCCGATTTCGTTTTGCAGGAGCTCACAGAGGCTGGGGTAACCCCTTCACGGGTACAGTTTGAGATTACCGAAACCAGTGCTATCAACAACCTGGAGCGCGCACTGATCTTTATTCATAAGCTGCGCGCTGCCGGTTGTAGTTTTGCTCTGGATGATTTTGGCCGCGGTGTCTCCTCCCTGGCCTACTTGCGTCAGCTACCGGTAGACTATTTAAAGATTGATGGAAGTTTTGTGCGCAATATGCTGGAAGATGAAATCGACAGCGCGATGGTGAGCACCATAGATCACCTGGCCAAGCGCATGGGTATCAGCACCATCGCTGAATATGTTGAGAGTCCGGAACTGATGGAGCGGCTCTGCCTGATGGGAGTGGACTACGCTCAGGGTTTCGGCATTGCCGCTGCTACAGGGCTGCCTGAGATTGGAGAGTTTGAGGGTCTTTAGGCCCTGCAGGCGACCACATGATCGCCTGCAGACTTCCTTTTAAATAACGGTTGCGAGCAGTTCGGAATGCTGTTCTGCCTGTAAGCGAGGGCCATACTGGCTGACGACCTGAGCGGCGGCACGGCAGGCAAGTTCCCCCGCTTCGGTAAAGCCCATTTCGCGATTGATTCCGTAAAGGAAGGCGCCTGCAAACATATCTCCGGCGCCGTTGGTGTCGATAGCGTGTACCTCTGGGCTGGTCACGCGCTGGAGCTGGGTGCCATCCCATAGCAATGCGCCATCGGCGCCAAGAGTGATGGCAAAACTGAGGCAGTAGTCGCGCAAGGCCTCAGCGGCGGAGTCCAGAGAGTCGGTTCCTGTAAAGCCAAGCGCTTCATCGCGGTTGCAGAACAGCATATCCACACCGCCGCCAATCATCTCTCTCAGGCCTTCGCCAAAGAACTGTACCATGGCCGGGTCGGACAGGCTCAGGGCGGTTTTTACGCCGGCTTGCTGCGCCTGTTCACGCAGGGTAATCGCCGCTTGGCGGCCGGTATCAGAAGAGACCAGGTAGCCCTCGATGTAGGCCCAGCGGGAAGATGCCAGTGCCTCCTGGTCCAGCTCTGCCACGGACAGCTTTTCGCTGATACCCAGGTAGGTATTCATACTGCGTTCTGCATCAGGTGTGATCAGTACCAGGCACTTGCCGGTGGTGCCGCCATCGGCTTCCTGCAGGCTGGCAGGGTAGTCGACTCCGGCCGCACCGAGATTGCTGCGATAGAAGTCGCCATTTTCATCTGCGGCGACTTTACAGGAATAGAAGGCCTTCAGGCCGAAATAGCTGGAGGCGATCACGGTATTGGCACCTGATCCGCCACAGGCGCGCCTGGCAGTTATCAGGTGGTCCTGTAGATCATCTACCAGTTGCTGCTGCCGGGTATCGTCCACCAGGGTCATAACTCCCTTTTCAACACCGAGGGTCGATAGATCCTCGTCGGATACCTCGATTTCCGTGTCCAGCAGGGCGGCGCCAATGCCGTAGAGATCGTATTGGTGCATGTCTATCCTTTTCGGGTTTTTTGTCTAGATTTCCGCCGCATTATGGCTCTGATTACGGCAAGTGCAAGGTGATGGGTTTGACTTCAATCGGACAGCGTTTATAAAGGCGCCCTAAGCCTCAATATGAACTAATGGGGCACACTTGTGGTCAATCCACGAACAGGTGCGAGTAGCACCTCTATTGACGACCGGCCAGTATCCACTGCCCGGCGTTGAAGTGTGGCGGTTCAGGGATGTACCCCAAAGGCACCGGTTCGGGTGCCGGAGGCAAGATACCAGTGGAGCTGCCACCTGCTGGTATCCTACCCCTGATAGCGATAGGGCACCTGCGCTTCGTTGTCGATTGATGTACCAAGTTGGCAGCTGGATACCACTTTTTTTATGGCATCGATGAAACGCCGGCGCAGCAAAGCGTCAACACCGAAGAGACGATATCGCTGGCTCAAATTCCTGTTCCTGCTGGCCCTGATGGGTGGTCTCGCCCTCGCTGGCTATATGGCCTATTTGGATGTGCAGTTGCGCGAGAGACTGGACAGCCGCCAGTACCAACTGCCGGCGCGAGTGTATGCTCGTCCCCTGGTCCTGCGTGAGGGTATGGCGATGCATCCGGGTGAGCTTGTCTCCGAGTTTGCCGCGCTCAATTATCGCAAGCAGAAAACTCTTAGCGAGCCTGGTTCCTGGTCTCAGGAAGGTATGGACTATATGGTCTGGCGCCGCGACTTTATTCACTCCGATGGTCGTGAACCGGCGGCGGTGATTTCCTTCCGTTTGCGCAATGATGAAATTAGCAACCTGCGCGATAGTGACGGCCAGCGCATAGCGGAATTCCGCCTGGATGCAGCCAATATTGGCTCCCTGCTCGGAGGTGGTGATGATCGTAATCCGGTGCGTTTTAACGATATCCCCCCCCTAGTAGCGAATACCCTGATCGCCGTCGAGGACCAGGATTTCCTGCACCACTTCGGTATCTCTCCCCGCGGTATTGCCCGTGCCATGGTAGCCAATGTAAAGGCTGGGCGGCTGGTCCAGGGTGGTTCCACCATCACCCAGCAGTTGGTGAAAAATATCTTCTTCGATCACAAGCCGAGTCTGCAACGCAAAATCAACGAAGCGCTGATGTCGGTGTTGATGGAGATCCACTACGACAAAGGCTACATCCTGCAGGAGTACATCAATGAGGTGTGGCTTGGTCAACAGGGCGCTCGCGGCATCTATGGCTTTGGCCTCGCTTCGGAATTTTACTTCCAGCAGCCCCTGGATACCCTTGAGCCACATCAGGTGGCGTTATTAGTGGGCTTGGCCAAGGGTGCTTCTTACTACAACCCCTGGCGACACCCTGAACGCGCATTAAAACGTCGCAATACCGTATTGGAGTTGATGCGTGAGCAAGGGCTGATTACCCAGCCCCAATTCGAACTTTATGCGGCAAAACCCCTGGGGGTGGTAAAGGGTGGAGTGACTGCACAGAATCCCTATCCGGCTTTTACTGAACGCCTGTTGTTGGAGTTGCGCCCTTACTACTCCTATGAAGAACTGCGAACTGCCGGACTGAGGGTTTACACCAGCCTGGCACCCTCGGTGCAGAAGCTGGCTGAAGAGGCGATCAGTAACGGCGTACAGCGTTTGGAAAAAGACCGCGGTATCAAGGCAAATTCTCTGCAGGCAGCAACAGTGCTGATGGATAATCACAGTGGTAATGTGCTGGCCATGGTTGGGGACCGCGATCCGGATTACCCTGGCTTTAACCGCGCCCTAGAGGCCCGTCGGCAGGTTGGCTCTCTGATCAAGCCGGCGGTCTTTCTCACTGCGCTGGAGCGCCCTGAAGAGTACAATCTGGCCACTATGATTGATGATGCACCAGTGCGTATTGAAGAAGCTGATGGCGATGTGTGGATGCCGCAGAATTTTGACAAACGCGCCCACGGCCAGGTACCGCTGTATATAGCGCTGGCAAAGTCGTACAACCTGGCCACTGCGCATCTGGGGCTCGACCTGGGCTTGCAAAATGTACGTCAGACCATCCGCCGCCTAGGGGTGGAAACCAGGTTGCCAAAAGTGCCGGCGATGTTGCTGGGCGCTGTGGAAATGACCCCATTTGAAGTGGCGAGTATGTATCAGACGATCGCCAATGGTGGTGAGACAATACAGCCACGTACCCTGCTGGCCGTCTCCGATGCCGATGGGGAGCGGGTCCAGAACTTCCGCCGCCGTGCCCACCGCGGAGTCGATGCAGTTCCTGCCTATCTGCTGCGTTGGGGCCTTGAGCAGGCCATGCGCGAGGGTACCGGGCGCAGGTCCGCCAAGCGTCTGCCCAGCAGTGTGGCTTTTGCGGGCAAGACCGGAACGACCAATAACAACCGCGATAGCTGGTTTGCCGGCTTTTCCCCGGAGGTCACCGCGGTAGTCTGGCTCGGGCGCGATGATAACGAGCGCACCCGCCTCACCGGTTCAACTGGCGCCTTGCCGATCTGGACTGAAATTATGCGCAAGCTGCCCCACGAACACGGATTGGTGGAACCACCACGGGGAGTGGAATTGAAATCGGTGAATGCGCGCGGTGAGTATATGGACCCCGATTACTGCCGCGGTGGTTATGAAATCCCCTTCTCCTACGAGACCCACCTGCAACCGGCACCGGAGTGCCAGGGTCGCGATCGCTGGCGCTGGTTCCGCAACCTGTTTGGCAACGGGCGCTCTGAGGCGGCACCACGGGAAAAGATGACTCCCGGTTGGGGAATAGACCCCAGCGAGCAGCAATTGCGTGACCAGCGCCGTCGCCAGATGCAGGAACAGCTGCGCGGTGATGACGCGGAGGAGTTTGGTCGTGAGCCGGATTATCAGGAGGAACCTCTCGAGCTTCCCCGGGATCAATCCTATGAGCCCGATTCCAGTGGTGTCCCGGTGGAGGAGGCGCAGCCAATAGGGCCGGCTCTTGAAGACCAGTGGCCCTGAGCCAAGGCGCGCGGTTTATAAGCTCGCGCGCCAGTGAGGCGATATTCAGCCTTGCAGCAGCTGCGCGGCTTCCTCGGCGAAATATGTGAGGATGCCGTCGGCACCAGCGCGCTTGAAGGCCAGTAGAGATTCCAAAATTACGGCCTCGCGCTGCAGCCAGCCATTTTCAAATGCAGCACAGTGCATGGCGTACTCCCCACTCACCTGATAGGCGAAGGTGGGCACTCGCAGCTCGTCTTTTACCCTGCGCACAATATCCAGGTAGGGCATACCGGGCTTCACCATCACCATATCCGCACCTTCCTGCAGATCCAGGGCGCATTCGTGCAGGGCTTCATCGGAGTTGGCTGGGTCCATCTGGTAGCTGGCCTTATTGCCACCTTTCAAATTGCCGGCTGAGCCCACCGCATCGCGGAAGGGCCCGTAGTAGGCCGAAGCGTACTTGGCCGCGTAGGACATTATCAGGGTGTTGGTGTGACCTGCTCCCTCCAGAGCCTGGCGGATGGCGCCGATGCGACCGTCCATCATGTCTGAAGGTGCCACCATGTCTGCGCCAGCTGCTGCGTGGGAAAGGGCCTGCTGTACCAATATTTCTACAGTTTCGTCATTGACGATATAGCCACTGTGATCCATCAGCCCATCCTGGCCGTGACTGGTAAAGGGATCCAGAGCCACATCTGTAATCACTCCCAATTCCGGTGCTGCATTCTTTAGCTCGCTTACTGCGCGCTGGGCCAGGCCATCGGCATCGAAGGCGGCACTGGCGCAGTCTGATTTTGCGGAAGGGTCGACCACAGGAAACAGAGCCACAGCGGGGATGCCCAAGTGCAGTAGTGATTTCGCTTTGTTTGCCAGCAAATCCACACTCAGACGCTCCACTCCCGGCATGGATGCCACTTTTTGGGTTTCGTTGCGGCCTTCAATCACAAATAGCGGAAGGATCAGATCATCGCAACTGAGCTGGGTTTCCCGCACCAGTCGGCGGGAAAAATCTTTTGCGCGCAGGCGACGCAGGCGGGTGTTGGGATAGGCGCCGCGGCCGAGACTGTGACTCATAGGGAATTTACTCCAGCTCTCCATAGGGCTGCAGAAACCCCGCAGCCGCAATTGGCGGCCATCATATCAAATTGCAGTTTCAAGTGATTTCCGTACTTATGTGGGAACAGAGGGAGTCGCTTTAGGATTGGGGTTGACTCAGGTAGCCCACCAGAAGTTTGCCGGCGGCCTCAATATGCTGTGTCAGTAGTGTGGTGGCGAGTTCCCCATTCCCCTGTTGCAGGGCACTGAGAATAGCGAGGTGTTCTTCCTGGCTTGTATTCTGGTATTGCAGGTTGCGGGACTGGTATCCGATATAGCGCTCGCACTGACGGTGCAATTGCTCCACTGTCGAAAATAGCGTGGGCCGTTCGGCGGCCGCGTAAATACAGGCATGGAATTGCCAATTCAGGTTGCCTATTTGTTCGGCAGAGAGCTGGGTGTTGGCTTCCATGGAATCGAGAATGTCTTTGGCGCGTCCCAAGATCTCCGCATTGAGCTTGTTCAGCGCCAGTGTCTGCAGTAGTGGTTCTAGGTGCATGCGCATCAGGTAGAGATCTTCCACTTCAACAGGGTCGAACTGGGGTACAGCGACACCACGCTTGCCGTGAGGAGTCAGCCAGCCCTCATTTTTGAGTTTGGATAGGGCGTCGCGCACTGGAATGCGGCTTACTTCGTAGAGTGCAGCGAGCTCGACCTGCGTCAGAACCTGCCCTGGGGGGAAGCGCCCTCGCTGTAGGTCCATTTTGATTTTCTCGTAAAGGCCCATTGAGGTTCATGAATTCCCGTGTTTAAAAAACCAGTAACAGGCGAGTCCGCCAAGCAACCCCCAAAAGGCGGCACCAATGCCAAACAGGCTGATTCCGGAAGCACTGATCAGGAAAGTAATGATTGCCGCTTCGCGATTATCCGGTTCAGCGGTAGCCCCGGCCAGGCTGTTGCCAATTACGCCTATCAGCGCCAAACCTGCGAGACCTGCGATCAGTGCTTTGGGGAAAGCACTAAATAATGCCACTACACTGGCACCGCACAATCCTACCAGCAAGTAGAAGATGCCTGCGGCAATACCGGCGGTATAGCGTTTTTCTGGGTTGGAGTGTGCTTCTGGTCCAGTACAAATGGCCGCGGTAATTGCCGCCAAGTTAAAGGCAAAGCCGCCAAATGGTGTCAGTAAAAGGGAGGTCAGGCCCGTGCCGCTAATAACTGGAGAAATGGGCACTCGGCCATAGCCACTGGCGGCCAGGGTTGCAGCGCCGGGCAGGTTCTGGGAGGTCATGGTAACGATAAACAGGGGCAGTCCCACACCGATCAGAGTAGGGAAGTGAAACTCCGGCGTAACCCATACCGGGCGGGCCGCCTGCCAGCGGATCTGTTCAAGGGCGATCAGCTGTAACACCCAGCAGGCCAAGACCCCTGTCACCAATACCAGGATAATGGCGTATCGCGGTGCCCAACGCCGCCCGATCATGTAGGCCAGCAGCATAGTTCCCACCAGTAGTGGCTGGGCCTGCAAGGATGTAAACACGGACAGGCCGAACTGCAGCAATATGCCCGCGAGCATGGCGCTGGCTATGGGGGCTGGCACCATTCGCGCCACCCGGTCAAAGGCTCCGGATAATCCAACCAGTAAGGTTAATAGGGCGCTGAATACGAAAGCGCCAATCGCCTCGGCAATGGGAATACCAGTAAGGCTGGTGGCCAGCAGCGCAGCGCCAGGGGTTGACCAGGCGGTAATCACGGGTGCTCGGTAGTACCAGGAAAAGGCGATACAGGTAAGTCCCATCCCCAAACCCAATGCGCCAATCCAGGAGGCAATCATCGCCTGGTCAGCGCCGGCTGCTCTAGCCGCTTCAAAAACAATGGCTGCGGAGCTGGCGACTCCCACCAGCACGGCGACAAATCCAGCGCTGATTGTGGATAGGCTGGTATCCGAAAATGGTGAGCCTTTCAAAATGTATACCTTTTTAATTATGTATACATTTTTAAATGTTCCACTCAAAGTGTGCAATACCTTTGCGATGAGGTGAGATGTCGAGTGGGGGAGTATTAATACAGATCAAGCGGGCAGCAGCACCCGCAGAGAAGCGGGCGCTGTGGGGGGAGGGGGGTCAGCCGAGACGGGCGAAGACGCGCTCTGCGGCGCTAATTGTTGCCTCGATATCCTCATCTGAGTGTGCTGCGGACATAAATCCGGCCTCGTAGGAAGCTGGAGCCAGGTAGATGCCCTCTTCAAGCATGCCGTGGAAGAAGCGGTTAAAACGCTCATTGTTGCACGCCATTACCTGTTGGTAGTTGGTCACCTCGGGTTCTTCAGTGAAGAAAAAGCCAAACATACTCCCGGCTTTATTGGCAGTGATGGGAATACCTGCAGCTTTTCCTGCTGCCAGGATACCTTCTACCAGTCGTTCCGTTCTGGCCACTAGTGGCTTATAGAAATCACTTTCTTCAACAAGGCGCAAAGTTTCCAGGCCGGCAACCATGGCTACCGGATTGCCGGAAAGGGTACCCGCCTGATACACGGGACCCAATGGAGCGATTTGCTCCATGATTTCACGTTTGCCACCGAAGGCCCCAACCGGCATACCACCGCCGATCACCTTCCCGAGGGTGGTGAGGTCTGCTTCGATACCATAGAAGCCCTGAGCACCAGTCAAGCTCACGCGGAAACCGGTCATCACTTCATCGAGAATTAGCAGGGCGCCGTGCTGGTCACAGACTTCGCGTAGAGTTTCCAGGAAGCCTGGTACCGGGGGTATGCAGTTCATATTGCCGGCCACAGGCTCGACGATAATACAGGCGATTTGATCACCGAGTTCTTCAAAACAGGCGCGAACACCCTCGGCATCGTTATAACTCAAGGTGATGGTGTGGTCCGCCAGAGCAGCTGGCACTCCGGGGGAGGAGGGCACGCCCATGGTCAGGGCACCGGAGCCCGCTTTGACCAGAAGGGAGTCGGAATGGCCATGGTAACAGCCTTCAAATTTCACAATCTTGTCACGCCCGGTAAAACCGCGAGCCAGACGAATGGCACTCATGGTGGCTTCGGTGCCGGAGTTGACGAAACGTACCAAGTCCATATTTGGCCACAGGCGGCAGAGCTCTTCAGCCAACTCGGTTTCCAGCTCGGTGGGTGCGCCAAAGCTCAGGCCGGATTGGGCCTGTTCGACTACGGCTTCGATCACTTCGGGGTGCGCGTGGCCGAGGACCATTGGACCCCAGGACTGCACATAGTCGATATAACGTTTGTCGTCCGCATCGTACAGGTAGGCGCCTTCTGCACGCCGGATAAAAACCGGTGTGCCACCAACTGCGCGGAAAGCCCGTACCGGTGAGTTAACGCCGCCGGGGATATACTGCTGTGCTTCTGCGAAGAGCTGCTCGGATTTACTCATAGGATTTATTCAGAAATTGCGGAATAGGCCAGGAATCAGCGGACTATTATCGCGGCGCCGAGCCCTGAGGACAACGTAGAGATTGCAAGGGGAGTGAATGGAGAGATGGATGGCAGGTCGCACCGGTAGTCACACCGGTGCTGGAATCTTTTTACCGCAGCAGTGAGGAGCCTTAGCGTTCACACCAAAAAAGGCGGTTGGGAATAGGCCTGCCCATACCCAGGCGACGGCTGTCGCGAATTGCATTCCAGGCGTATTGCTGACTGCGACTGACCGCCTCGATAATAGTCAGGCCGTGTGCGATATGGCAGGCAATCGCTGTGGACAGAGTTCCACAGACGCCATAGGCGGCGGGCGGTAATCGCTCCCAGTGGAATTCTCGGATCAGGCCGCGCTCATCGTAGAGTCGGTTCTGCAGCTGCTGTTCGTGGGGTACGCCTGTGAGCAGTAGGTAGCGGCAACCACTCTCCAGTAGTTCCTGAGCCATGGCGTCGAGAATGTCGGCCTCCACCGCCATGGCGCGAGCCTCACGACGATTTGGGCAGACCATAGTGGCATAGGGGAGAAGCAGGGAAGCCATGGCCTCCCACAGAGGTGGCGCCAGTACACTGTTTTTATCTGCCAGGGTGGCGTCGGGGTCGATTACGACAGGGATGTCCGGGTAGTCCCGCAAAACACTGTGCAGTGCTCGCACATTCTCCACCGATCCCAGGTATCCCACCTTAATCGCCGCTATCGGCATATCCTCCAGTACTGCGCGGGTTTGTTCTACCAGCAGACTGTCGTCCACCGGGGCCACTCCAAGCAGTTCGCCAGTGTTACATACACTGATGGCAGAGACGGCGGAAGCGGCATGGCAACCCAGGCTTACAGCAGTTTCTGTATCAGCGGCGATACCGGCACTGCCGCTGGGATCGTGATGGGTAACGGTCAGAATAACGGGCTGCGGTGTATCCATAGATAATCTACATGACTGCCAATAGCTGTGCGCCTAATTCTAGTTGCTAGGCGCACTACGCATAGAAGAATTTCGCGCCAATCAAAAAGGCTTTACCACTGCCAGAATCACAATTGCAAAAAGGGCGAAGACCGGAAGCTCATTGAAAATACGGAAAAAACGTCCGCTTCGGGTATTGGTGCCCTGGGCAAACTTACGTACGTAAGCGCCACAAATATGATGATAGGCCAGTAGCAGTACAACAAAGGTAAGTTTTGCGTGCATCCATCCAGCGGAGGTGTAGTAAGAGGGGTTGAGACTGTACAGCCAGATGCCCAGCGCCACGGTGGCGATCATGGATGGGATTGCGATACCGCGATACAGACGTCGTTCCATAATACAAAAACGATCACGACTGACTGCATCTGTGGCATCAACGTGATAGACAAAAAGACGCGGCAAGTAGAAAAGCGCGGCAAACCAGCACACCATGGCGATAATATGAAAAGCCTTGATCCACAGCATTGAAATTCCCCTCAAAATAAAAGCCGGAGATAGTTTATTTCCGGTAAAAATTATCGATCTGTAGCGGCAGAATAATGCCCGCGATGCGATTGTCCAGTGAACCGCTCTGGTGGCGGCTGATATAAAGGGCATCGGCACCAGTGCTTTTAAGTTTTTGCTGGGCTTCCAGCAAAGTGGCACCCCAGTTGAGTTCCGCCATTTGCTTGCGCTCACCAGGTATTTTAAGTAAATCGATTAAAGGATTTTTTAAAGGTATTTCCTCTTCCTGTTTTTCCATCCGTGTATCTGTCAGTGTTTCTGTTGATTCCCCTTTCTCCGCACCTTGCAAGAATGTGGACAAGTCAGCGGCGCGCAATAGTTGCGGGTCGGTTTCATCGGGCAGGTCGATTAAAATCCACTGGGGGTGCTGTGCAATTAATTCTTTTGCCTGGCCCAGGGGAATTTCACGTGGTTCCACGACAAAATTTCGCTCCATTTGGCTGGCGACACCGACGCCGCTGAGCATCTGTTGGCGCCAGGTGGGTGTGCCGGCCTTGTTCAGGGCGCGCAAAGTCTCCTGGTAAATTCCTCGGGTGGCAAAAACCTGCCTGCTGATCAGCATCGCCACCACTATCATCATCATGCCGGGAAACAGGACATTGGGGTTGTAAGTCAGCTCAAGAATTGCCAGCAAAGCCGCCAATGGCGCATTCAGCATCGCTGCCATCATGGCCGCCATACCCACCATGGCGTAAAAGCCAGGGCTGGCAGTGTGTGCTCCAAGCCACATGTTGGCGAGGCCACCGGCGATGCCGCCCAGGCAGGCGCCGAGTATTAGGCTGGGGCCGATAACCCCGCCGGGGATACCCAAGCCTGATCCCAGTGCTGTGGCTACCAGCTTGGCAGCGACAATCACTGTTAGGGTGGTGATCCCCAGCTCTCCTAACATCGCCATTTGCAGGGTGTCGTAACCGCCACCGAGAATTTCTGGCACCCAGATACCAATAGTGCCAGTGACTAAGCCGACCAATAAAAAACGCAAAAGGGGAGAGCGATATTGCTGACGGGTGAGGCCTCGGTGCGCCCAGATAAACAGGGCTGCCAGCAACCCGATGGCCAGGGCGCATAAAAACAGGATGGGTAACTCCACCAGGGAATTCAGCTGGATGGCCGGTACATTGAAGTCCGGTTCACGCCCAAAGGTAATCTGGGTGATAGTACTGCCGGTTACCGCTGCCAGCATTACCGGTAAAAACCCCGCCACGGAATATTCCAGCATCACGACCTCCATGGCGAATACCATTCCGGCCAGCGGGGTATTAAATGATGCGGCGATGGCTGCGGCCACACCGCAACCCAGCAAACTGCGCGCTGAATTATTAGGCAGGCGCAGTACCCGTGCGAGCCAGCTACCACTGGCTGCACCCAGGTGCACCGCGGGCCCTTCGCGTCCTACCGAATGACCACTGACCAGGGCAATGGCGCCAGCAAAAAATTGCAATAACGCATTTTGTATTGGCATCTTGCCCTGATGGTTATATAGGCGGTCTAGTACATGTACGACGCCGACTTCATAGCGTTTTGGGCTGAGCAGCAGGTAGATAATCCCGATGACCAGGGAGCCCAATACCGGCAGGGCAAATCTCCATATAGGTGGCAGGGATTCGTAATTCTGGGGAACAGATAGAAAAAATGTGGTGGGCCATTCCATTGCCAGTCGAAAAAGGATTGTCACCCCGCCGGCCAGCAACCCGGTAATCAGCGCCATGCCAACCAGCGGTGCTAAAGCTTCCTTGGCGGAGAGCTGCAGGCGCACATGCTCCAGGCTGTTTGTCTTGGGCAAACACCGGGCTAACGCATTTTTAATCAATTTCCTGGGGCGCTGTGACACTGCACATCCTTCAAGTGCTGGGGCTTGTGGTAGAGTGTTTCGCTGGTTTTATGATTATCGTCTCAGTTGGCAGATTTACCGGGAGATTTTTGCAAGGTGATTAAGGTAGCAATTGTCGGTGGCACCGGCTATACGGGTGTGGAATTACTGAGAATTTTGGCGACACACCCGCAGGCAAAAGTCACTACTATCACTTCTCGCTCCCTGAAAGGCACTCCGGTGGCGGAATTATTCTCCAGCCTGCGGGATCATTTTGACCTGGCTTTTTGTGAACCGGATTTTGATCAGCTGTCCGCCTGTGACGTGGTATTTTTTGCCACCCCTCATGGAGTAGCTCAGGCTCAGGTACCGGCACTGATCGAGAGAGGGGTGCGTGTTATCGATCTCTCCGCCGACTTCCGCCTCAAGGATATTTCCGTCTGGGAGCGGTGGTATGGCCAGGAACATATGGCACCTGCCCTGGCGCAGGAGGCAGTATACGGCCTTCCCGAGGTTAATCGTGCTGAAATCGCTGGGGCCCAACTTGTGGCCTGCCCGGGTTGTTACCCCACTGCGATCCAGCTGGGCTGGATCCCTTTATTGGAAGCCGGCGCCGTCGATCCTGTGGAGTTGATCGCCAGTGCTGCCAGCGGTGCCAGTGGTGCGGGTCGTCAGGGCAAGACTGATCTGATACTGGCGGAAAATAGTGATAATTTTCGCGCCTACTCTGCCGCCGGCCACCGCCACTTGCCAGAAATTGAGCAGGGGCTGCGTAGAGTCCAGCCCAATGGCGCCAGCCCTGCTCAAGTGACGTTTGTACCGCACCTGCTGCCGATGATCCGGGGCATACATGCGACCCTGTTTGCTAAGTCCAAAGCTGATATATCGGCGCTAGAGTTACAGCAGCTGTTTGAGAATCGCTATAAAGATGAGCCTTATGTGGATATTTTACCGGCCGGAAGCCATCCACAGACCCGCAGTGTTCGGGGCACTAATATGTGTCGCATTTCCGTGGTGCAGCCCCAGGATCGGCATACCCTGCTGGTTTTGTCGGTGATTGATAACCTTGCCAAGGGCGCTTCGGCCCAGGCGATACAGAATATGAACATTATGTTTGGCCTAACTGAGACGTTGGGCTTGGAGAGCCCGGCGCTGCTGCCTTAGAATCAAAAAAATACGACAATCGATAAAACCCGGTTAAGCCGTAGCAGATTTTAGGGAGTTCAGAGTGAAAGGCAGCAAGCAGTACCGTATGAAAGTGGTGCCCCATCGTCCCTTCTCAGGGGTAATCACCACAGGTGGTGTCGCTCTGTTGGTACTAATTACTTCTGCCAGTTCCTACTATGCTGGGCAATACCATCTGCGTAAAAACCTCGATGAGAAAACCCGGGAATACACCAGGGTGCTGGGGCGCCTCGAAGCACTTAAAAGTGAGAACGAAACCCTGCGTATGCGTGCGGCCACTGCAGAGCAGTCCCTGACGATTGGAGAGCAGGCCAGCGAGACTGTGCGCACCGAACTTGTACAAAAAGAGAGCCAGATCGCTGAGCTGAAGCAGGAAATTTCCTTTTACCGTGGTGTTATGGCCCCAGTGGATGGTGGTGAGGGGGTTTCCATCGGTCGTTTTATTCTTTCGCAGACTGCCGACGCACGAAACTACCAGTATAAGCTGCAGGTACAGCAGTCGGCGGCGCGACGCAATGTGGTTAAGGGTGCTGCCACCTTTACTGTGGTGGGTCGCCAGGATGGAGAGCCAAAAAGCTACCCGCTGAAGGATCTCTCTGAGCAGGTAGATAGCGAGTCTATTCCACTGCGTTTTAAATACTTCCAGAATATAGAAGGCGAACTCCACTTGCCCGAGGGCTTTGTTCCCGAGGGGGTGGAGTTATCGCTTAAGTCCACCGGGCGCAAGGGCTTTAGCATCGAGCGGCGCTATGGTTGGTTGGTACAGAAAAGCTAGCATTAATGCCACAGGCATGAGGTTTTGGGGATTATGTTGAGAAAAAAAGAGAAACAAGTAGCTATGGCCAGTACAGGTAGTAACCACACGACCCTAATCGCGCGCCAGACGGAAGTGTCCGGTGATATACACTTTCGCGGTAACCTCGTAATTGAAGGCAAGGTAAAGGGCAATGTCACAGCCCACAGTGACAGTGATGCGCGCCTGCAGATTGTCGATGGCGGGGTTATTGAGGGAGAGATCCGTGTGCCCCAGGTGGTGATTAACGGCAATGTGAATGGCGATGTGCATGCTGCGCGTCATCTGGAGCTGGCGGCCAAGGCTATGGTCGAAGGCAATGTACACTATAAGTTAATCGAGATGGTGAAAGGTGCTCAGGTAAATGGAGCTCTGGTTTCCAACGTGGATATCAGCTCTGCAGGTGATACCCCCATGATTGGTTACTCAGAGGATGAAACGGTAATCGAGGCTTCCTGAGTCTGCTACTTTAAGGCCTCGGCAGTCAAATAGAGCCGGGGTCAGTTGCCCGCAAATACTTGACTGATTTCCTGGGTTTAAGCAAGATGACGCCTTTCAGGGCTGTGCTCCGCATAGCTTTTATGCGAGTGCGAACGTCCCGGTGAGTTGAGAGAGACTTATGTCAGAAGCTGTATCCTTTTCTCCTGCGCCATTGGTAGTCACTGATAAAGCCGTGGCGAAGGTAAAGAGTTTGCTGGAAGAAGAGGGCAACCCGGAGCTGAAGCTCAGGGTGTTTGTAACCGGTGGTGGCTGTTCTGGATTCCAATACGGCTTTACCTTCGACGAACTGGTTGCTGAAGATGACGCCATAATTGAAAAAGACGGAATCCAGGTGCTGGTTGACGCCATGAGTTACCCCTATCTGGCGGGTGCCAATGTCGATTATGAAGAGGGCTTGGCCGGGTCGCGCTTTGTGGTACAGAACCCCAATGCCTCATCGACCTGTGGATGTGGCTCTTCCTTCTCGATCTGAGCGGTCCTATTCCTTCAGGGGAGGTAAATAGCTCCCAGAATGGCCTCTTTTTTTGCTCCGGTAACTCCGGGGCAGTTGCCGGGCAGGCCGAGCAGTGTCTGCCGGGCCAGCCAGGCAAAGCCCACCGCTTCCAACCAGTCCGCATCAATTCCATAAGTACCGGTATCGGTAATTGACCAGGTGGGCAATCGCCTCTGTAGCCTCGACAGCAGGTCCTTGTTTTTGGCGCCCCCCCCGCAAATCAATAACTCTCCACCATCTGCGAACAGGTGCACCGCCTCGGCAATACTGGCTGCAGTCACTTCTGACAGAGTTGCCTGTACATCTGCGGGCGAAAGTTCCAGGCCAGCCAGTGCCTGCTCCAGCCAGCTGGCATTGAAGGTCTCTCGGCCGGTGCTTTTGGGAGGCTCCGCAGCGAAATAGGGGTCGGACATCAGCCGGTTGAGTAGTTCCGGATTGGCGCGGCCGCCAGCCGCCCAAGCACCATCGCGGTCAAACGGCTGGTTTTTATGCAGGCTTACCCAGTAATCCAGCAGTGCATTTCCTGGACCGGTATCGTAGCCGTACACACCGCCACCTGAAGTCAGTTCGGTAATGTTGGCCATTCCGCCAATATTGACTACGGCACGATTACCCTCGGTTTTAAACGCTGCGCGGTGGAATGCGGGCATCAACGGTGCACCCTGCCCCCCTAAGGCCATATCGCGTCGGCGAAAGTCTGCAACTGTGCGAATACCGGTCAATGCGGCGATGGTGTTTGGATCGCCCAGTTGCAAAGTAAAAGGAGAGGTAACTGTACCCGGCGGGCGGTGGCGTACAGTTTGCCCGTGACTGCCGATTGCTGTTATTGCGCCGGCCTCAATGCCGGCACGTGCCAGCAGGGTGTTGGTGGCCTCGGCAAAAACCTGTCCCAGCTGCCGATCCAATTGCCCGGCACGGTCCAGCTCGGAGGGGCCGGGGGCGCAGAGGGCCAGGATAGCATCGCGCATTGAGGGGTGAATGGGGTGGCCGAGGGCAGCCAGGATACGCGGCTTGATCTTCTCTTCGCCGCCAAAGTCGACCAGTGCAGCGTCGATCGAGTCGACGCTGGTACCGGACATCAGACCGATAAAAAGATCGGGCATATTGTTGGCGCTTTATCAGTTGTCTTCGTCAAGTTTGGCCAGTGCTGGTCCCTGGTAATTTTCCAGCTTTGCCAGCAGTGGTTGTGTCTGGTTCTTAAAGCGCGTCATTTCTGAGGAGGGCACTGACTTTGCCTTGGGCAGTTTGCGCACAATAGTCGCCGGATTTCGATGCCTGCCGTCTACCAGGAATTCATAGTGCAGGTGCGGCCCGGTTGCATATCCAGTGGAGCCCACGGTGCCAATAACCTGGCGCTGCTTCACCCGTTGGCCCCTTTTTACCTTGCGCTTGGTCAGGTGCAGGTAGCGGGTAACGTAACGCTCACCGTGCTGGATAAACACGTAGTTACCGTTGGGCTTACTATAACCGGAGGCGATCACTCGGCCATCGCCGGTGGAGTATACGGGGGTACCGCGTGGCGCGGCATAGTCGGTGCCATTGTGCGGTCGACGAGACTTGAATACCGGGTGCAGGCGACGTGGATTAAAGTGGGAGCTGATGCGTACTATATCCAGTGGTGTGCGAATAAACGCCTTGCGCATGCTCTTGCCTTCCGGCGTATAGTAATTGGCATCGCCATTGCTGTCGATGTAACGCACTGCGCTGTAAGTGTCTCCCTGATTGGTAAAACTCACCGCCAGGATGGGGCCATTGGCAATTTTTTCCCCATCCAGAAATTTCTCTTCAAACATCACACTGAAAGTATCGCCCTTGCGAATATCCAGTGCGAAGTCGATATCAGAGCTGAATACATCAGCCATTTCCATAATCAGGCTGTCGCTGAGGCCGGCGTCGCTGCCGGCGACAAACAGGGAGCTGTCAATTTGCCCAAGGCGATAAGCCGGATGGCTGTCCGGCTCACGTTGCACCAGGGTGTGCTGGAAATTGCTGTCCCCGGCGCGGGTAAATCGAACCTGATTGAGACGGTCTCTCTGTAGTTCCAGGCTCTGTAGCTGCCCATCGGGATTTATCTTGAAGGTCAGCTCTTCACCTGGGGTCAGGCGTGCCAGTTTTTTTGCTTCCTTGCCACTGCCTAGAAGCTGATACATCTCACCGGCACTTATTTTGGCTCGCTTAAACAGGTCGGAAAGCGTATCGCCATTGCGTACGGTCAGGTTTAGAGACTGGATCGCCTCTACAGCGGCACTGGCCAGGGGAATGTTCTGGCGGGGTGCGATAGTTGTTTCTTCCGTGCGGACTTCCAGAGCAGTTTCATCTACAGAGGAGAGCTTGACTGCCAGAGGCATACGCTTGGCCTCAACCTCGGGAGTGGGAATAAATACTGCCAGTACCAGCACACAAGCAGCCACACCGGCGGTCAGTGCATGCACACGGGGAAAATGTCTGGGCAGAGCGCCAATACGGACACGTGAAGTCGGTTTGCGATGATTTACCATGGTATTAACGGGCGGCGCCGGCTGTCGTTGTTATCTGCGCTTGAAATTTAGAGTGTTTAAAAAACAGGCATAGAGTTGGCTTTATAGCAAAAAAGCCGCCTCGGTTCACGGGGTAATTGACCCAACTCTCCATGAGATAGTTCCTCGGCAGTAGTTTTGCAGGTTTGCGCCGAGCGTCGCTGCCCGCTTGTATTTGCCACAAACTTCGGTAATGTTGCAGCGCATTTTGCCGCCGGTTGGCGGCGCTAAATTCAAGCCTGAATATGAGGGGAAAGCATGGCTGGGGTCGACATGACACTGCTTGAAGACTTGGACCGCCGCGGATTAATCAATCAAGCGACTGGTGACGGCGAACTGACGCAGCATTTGTCGGAGAGTCGAACCCTGTATTGCGGCTTTGATCCCACCGCGGACTCCCTTCATATAGGCAGTTTAGTACCGCTGCTGACATTAAAGAGGTTTCAGGCGGCAGGGCATAAACCGATTGCACTGGTCGGCGGTGCTACCGGCCTGATTGGTGACCCATCCTTCAAAGCACAAGAGCGCAGCCTTAATACCCCTGATGTGGTTGCTGGCTGGGTGGATAAGTTGAAAAGCCAGGTTTCGCAGTTCATCAGTTTTGACTGTGGCGAAAACAGTGCTGTTGTCGCTAACAACCTCGACTGGACCCGTGATTTAAATGTGCTCGACTTCCTGCGTGATGTGGGAAAACATTTCTCCGTTAACAATATGGTTAACAAGGAGTCGGTAAAACAGCGCATCCAACGTGAAGGGGAGGGTATTTCCTTTACCGAATTTTCCTACATGCTTCTGCAGTCCATGGACTTCTCCGAGCTGTATAAGCTCCACAGTTGCACCCTGCAGATTGGTGGCTCCGATCAATGGGGCAATATTACCGGGGGCGTCGATCTGACCCGCCGCCAGCACCGTGGCAAGGTATTTGGCCTGACCTTGCCGCTGGTAACCAAAGCAGACGGTACCAAGTTCGGTAAAACTGAAAGCGGCACTATCTGGCTCGACCCCAAG